>DATAUG010000148.1:0-28963 GCA_036268355.1 Sporichthyaceae bacterium | reverse complement strand
TGCCGCCGCCGGTTGTGCCGCCGCCGGTTGTGCCGCCGCCGGTTGTGCCGCCGCCGGTTGTGCCCCCACCGGTTGTGCCCCCACCGGTTGTGCCCCCACCGGTTGTGCCCCCACCGGTTGTGCCCCCACCCGTTGTGCCCCCACCCGTTGTGCCCCCACCGGTGCCGCTGGTCGGTCCGCTCGACGGTGCCGTCGTCGATCCGCCGGGCTTACCGCTCGGCCCTGGGCTCGAGGTGGCCGGAGCCAAGTCCAATGTGCCCTTCACGCCCGGGCCGATGGTGAAGTTCTGAACTGGTTTGCCCTTCAGCGCCTGCTCCATGAACGCGGTCCAGGTCTGCGTCGGGTAATCCGCTCCGAAGAATGTGGACAGCCCAGCCGCGCCGTTGAGCGACTCGGTGCCGTCGCCCTTGATGTAGTCCACCGAGGCCGCGATCTGCGGCGTGCACCCGTTGAACCAGGCGGTGAGGTCCTGGTGGGTGCCGGTCTTGCCGGCCACGGGCCGACCCAGTGCCTTGGCCGCGGTGCCGGTGCCGTTCTGGACGACGTTGATCATTGCGCGCAGGTCGTCGGACCGCACCGGCGCGCTGAACACCGGCGCCGGGGTGATGGTGATCGGGGTGATGGACAGGCTCGAACCGTCCGGGTTGGTGACCCGCTCCACCACGTGTTGGTCGGCGTGCACGCCGCTGCCGCACAGGGTGGCGTACGCGTCGGCCACCACTGTGGGCGGCACGGAGTACGTGCCCAGCGTGATGTCCGGGACGTCCTCGAGTCCGGGTGCGTTGTTCGGGATGCCGGCCCGGACCATGGCGTTGCGGATCTTGGGCGGCCCGAGATCCACGGCCAGGTTCACGAACACCGTGTTGATCGACTCGGTGAGGCCCTCGAACAGGGTCACTGCGGAGCCGTAGCTCTCGTTGAACTCGTTCCGGGTCAGGCGCTGGCCGTTCATGTAAAGGGGTGAGTTACCGTCGAACACCGAGCTCAGGCCGTACCCGTTCTCCAGCGCGGCCGCCAGGGAGAACGGCTTGACCCCCGATCCGGGTTCGATCGGATAAGTCGCCATGCTCACCTGGGCGTACTTGTCGGTGCCCAGGAAGTCCTTCCCGCCGTACATCGCGAGTATTCGTCCGGTGTTCGGTTGCACGGCGGCCAAGCCCACCCGTAGCCCGGCGTTCTTGGTCTTCGGGAACTGCGCCGGTACCGCGCTCTCCGCCGCCGCCTGGGCCTGCGTGTCGAGGGTGGTGACGATGTGCAGGCCGCCGTTCTCGATCTGGTCCTGGGTCAGCCCACGGGCCTCAAGTTCGGTCTCGACTGTGTCGAGGATGTATCCCTTCTGCCCACCGTAGCGCGAGGCGTTCTTGGGTTGCGCCGGGAACACCGGGAACGTCTCGGCCGCTCGGGCGGTCTGCGTCAAAGCGCCGTCGGTGACCATGCCGTCGAGCACGTAGTTCCAGCGAGACTGCAGGGCGATCAGGCCGGCCGGGGTCGACGGGTCGAGGAGGGACGGGGACTGGATGACGGCCGCGAGCACGGCGTCCTGAGGCACCGTCAGCTTGCCCACGTCGACCTGGAAATAGGCCTGTGCGGCGGCTTGGACGCCATAGGCCCCGCGGCCCAGGTAGATCGTGTTGAGGTAGTTCTGCAGGATCTCGTCCTTGGTCAGCTGCTTGTCGATCTTGATCGCCAGCAGCGCCTCCTCGATCTTGCGGGTCAGCGTGCGTTTTGAGGTCAGGTAGTAGTTCTTCACGTACTGCTGGGTGATGGTCGAGCCACCCTGCTGGACGGAGCCGCCGCGCAGGTTCACCCAGAAGGCGCGGACGATGCCTTTGAATGAGACGCCGCTGTCGGTGTAGAAGGTGCGGTTCTCCGCCGCGATGGCCGCGTCGCGCAGGCTCTGCGGCATCTGGGTGAGCGGCACGATCACCCGGTTGGTGTCGCCGAACCGCCCGATCTCGGTCTTGCCGTCCATGTAGAGCACCTGCGAGGTCTGCTCCAGGGCGCTGGCATTGACGGCAGGGATCGTGGTGCGGATGTAGGCGATGAGGATGATCACGAAGCCGAGCCCGATGATGCCCGCCAGGGCGACGAACGCCTTCAGGATCCGGTGTCGGCGGCGCCGCCGCTTCGCCACCAGGACCTTCGGGGTCGCCGCGGCTGCCGCAGCTGCCGGGGGCGTCGGGACCAAGGGCGGCGGGATCGCAGCCGTCGGCGGGACCGGGGGCGGGGTGTCGACCGGCGGGGCGGGCTGCGGCCGGTCCGGCGGCGGGAGGAACTCGCCGGCGGGCAGCAGCACCGTCTCCTCGGACGCGGGCCCGGGCGGCGATTCCGCGGGTTGCGCCGGGGAGGCCGAGGCGGCCGGCGGCGCGGGCTGGGCCGGGGGGCCGGCCGGCGGCGGCGGCGGTGCCGGGGTGCCGCCGACCGGTGGCGGCGTGGGACGGCCGCCTGTCGGCGGTGGCGTCGGCCGTGGCCCGCGGCCCTGCAACGCCTTCCGTAAACGGTCGAACGGGTCCTTCACGCGAACCGCACCTCCCGGCGACCGGACAGCAGGCCGTCCGCCTGCGCGACCCTACCGACCCATCCGTCACGGTCGTTCACCCCGGTTGTCCGTTTTCTCCCTTCGAAAACAAACACATAGCAAGCATTCAGAAATGCTTCGGAGACTTCACAGGAACCACACAACGACGCCATGGGCGGGACAAAGCGGAGAAGTCCAGATTTGCTGCATGACGACTTCAGCCGGCACCACCGCGATCCACCCGAGCCGTTCGGGGCTGTCCCACGAGGACGGCTCCCCGATCCGGGTCCTCGTCGTCGACGACGAGCCGAGCCTCTCGGAGCTCTTGCAGCTCGCCCTGCGATACGAGGGTTGGGAGATCCGCACCGCAGCCGACGGCACGTCGGCGCTGCGGATCGCCCGGGAGTTCCGCCCCGACGCGGTCGTGCTGGACATCATGCTCCCGGACATGGACGGGATCACCGTGCTGCGCCGGCTGCGGACCGAGGTGGGCGACGTGCCCACGCTGTTCCTGACCGCCAAGGACGCGGTGTCGGACCGGATCGCCGGGCTGACCGCCGGCGGCGACGATTACGTGAGCAAGCCGTTCAGCCTCGAAGAGGTCGTCGCCCGGCTGCGTGCTCTGGTGCGTCGGACCGCCGGGGTCAACCCGGCGGAGGGCAACCGACTGATCGTCGGCGACCTGGTTCTCGACGAGGACACGCACGAGGTGCGCCGGGGCGACGAACTGATCAAGCTGACCGCGACCGAGTTCGAACTTCTTCGGTACCTGATGCGCAATCCACGACGTGTGCTGTCCAAGACCCAGATACTGGATCGTGTCTGGAACTACGACTTCGGTGGGCAGGACAACGTCGTCGAGATCTACATCTGCTATTTGCGCAAGAAGATCGACACCGGTCGCCCGCGGATGATCCACACGTTGCGCGGCGCCGGCTACGTCCTGAAGCCCGGCGTCTAGGAGAGCCAATGGCACCGTGGGGGCAGCGCAGACGCCGCGCGGCCGCCCGGGTCGGGGTCCTGGTCGGATCCCTGGTGGTGGCGGGTACCGGCCTCGCCGTCCTGGCTCATCGGTTCGGCTTCGGCGGCTTCGGCGAGGGGTGCACGGCTCGGGTCGGGACGCGCAAGGCGGAACTGTCGCTGGGGCAGGGGGGCAACGCCGCCACCGTCGTCGCCGTCGCGGTCCGTCGCGACCTCCCGGCGCGCGCGGCGACGATCGCGTTGGCCACCGCGATGCAGGAATCGAAGCTGCGCAACCTCTCCTACGGCGACCGCGACTCCCTCGGACTGTTCCAGCAGCGGCCCTCGCAGGGCTGGGGGACCAAGGCCCAGGTGATGAACCCGGTCCACGCGGCCAATGCTTTCTACGACGCCCTGGTGCAGATTCCGGGCTACCAGACACTGCCGATCGACACCGCCGCGCAGGACGTGCAGCACAGCGGACACCCCGACGGCTACGCGCAGCACGAGTCCGCCGCCCGGGCGCTGTCCTCGGCGCTGACCGGGCAGTCCGCCGCCGCATTCAACTGCGTCGTCTCCGGCACGCAACTGGTGTCCGCGACGGTCGGTGGCCCGTCGCCCGCTACCCGGGCGCAGACCGCGTCCGGCGCGTTGACCGACGCCTTCGGCTCGCTGCTCACCACCGGGACGCCGGACACCGGCGGCACCGTCGTGGTCACCGTGCCGGCCGGACCGGAATCCGATCAGCGCGCCTGGGCCGCCGCCGAGTGGCTGGTCGCTCAGGCCAAGACCCTGGGGCTGTCCTCGGTCGAGTGCGGCGGCCGGATCTGGAATGCGCACCACTCGTCGGCGGGCTGGACCAACGACCCGAACACGTTCTCCGGCGCGGTCCGCTTCGCGGTCGCCTGACGTCCTCGCGCCTTACCTGCGCCGCAGTGCGCATTGGTTGGCTTCATGGGCGCGGGGGCGTTGATGCCCGAAACACGTCTGACTCCTCACTTGCGCCAAGGTCTCCCCATCGACCGGAGTGCCCTGTTACAAGCCGCTTGCCCCGTTGCGGCGAATATGGGCCCGTATGGGGGTGGGCTGGTGCGCCGCCTCCCGGTGCGGTGATCCAATCGTTGGCCTGTGAAGCGGAGGCGTTGTGCGGCGGAGTGCTCGTGCCAGGTTGTTGGGCTCGGCGACGGCGGGGGCCCTCGCGGTTGCCGCGACGGTATTCGCGTTGCCGTCCACCCCCTCCGTCCGGGCGGCCGACGCGCGTCGTACCACGGACGTGCTCCCGGCCGACCTGCTCGGCGACCGCCTCGGGGCGGCCGCCGGCGATCGGCGCATGACGGTGGCGGTGGTCCTGGCCAACCCGAACGAGGCCGCCCAGCGGAGCTTGGCCAACTCGGTGGTAGACCCCACCTCGCCCACGTACCACCACTTCCTGACCCCGGCGCAGTACACCGCCCGGTTCGCGCTGCCGTCCGCGGTCCGTGCGGCCACCGGGTCTTGGCTGCGCGACGGCGGGCTCAACCTGGACTACGTCTCGCCCATGGGCGACCTGGTCACCGCCAGCGGCACGGTGTCGGCGCTGAACCGGGCGTTCGGCATCAGCCTCGGCACCTACCGCGTCGGCACGAAGACGTTCCTGGCCAACGACCTGGCCCCGCTGGTGCCCGGTGGTCTGCCGGTGGTCGGCGTCCTCGGCCTGAACGACCTGCACAAGTTCGCCCCCGCCAAGCCGAAGGCCGTGCACCCCGCGGTCGGCACGTTCTCCGGCGTGATCGACGTCAAGTCCTTGTGGAACACCTACGACGCCCCGGCCACCGACACCGGGCAGGGCGTGCACATGGGCGTGTTCATGGCCGGCAACCCCGACCCGATCATCGGCAGCCTGCGGGTCTTCGAGGAGCAGGAGAACCTGCCGCGAGTGCCGGTCCGGGTGGTCCACACCGAGCCCGGGAAGCCCGACGAGTACGGCACCAACGACGGCGGCGGGGAGTGGATGCTCGACACGCAGGCCTCGACCGGCATGGCGCCGGGCGTCTCGGAGCTGGACCTGTACACGGCCAAGTCGCTGGGCGACGCCGACCTGGTCGGCATGATCGCCTACTGGGCCAACGACGCCTCCGGTCCGGAGATGATGAACGCGAGCTTCGGCGAGTGCGAGGAGTTCCCGTTCACCGGCCAGGTCGGGAAGGGCGGGCTCGGGTTCGGGTTGTCCAACCTGTCCGAGGACTCGGTCGAGAAGTCGCTGATGCAGGCCTTCAGCGAGGGCCGCACGCTGTTCGTCTCCTCCGGCGACGGCGGCAGCTCGTGCGTGGTGTTGTCGTTGCCGGTGGTCGGCGGCGGCAACGGCCAGGTCAACCAGGTAGTGCCGGCAATGGACTACCCGGCGGCCAGTGCCTGGTCAACGGCGGTCGGCGGCACCGTGCTCACCCAGGGCAAGGACGGCGCCCGCAGCGACGAACAGGCGTGGGCCTTCGGCGGGGGCGGCTCGTCGCTGTTCATCCCGGAACCGGACTGGCAGAAGCCGGAGGCGGCCGTCAACCGTCCCTGCCTGCCGATGAAGACCGACGGCACAGCGCAGAAGTCGGGGCAGATCTGTCGCGGGGAGCCGGACGTCGCCGCACTGTCCGGCAACGGCAGCGAGGGCCTGCGCATCGTCAACTACAACGAGCCCGCCGCGGTGGGCGGCACCAGCCTGTCCAGCCCGCTGATGATGGGCATGTGGGCGCGGGTCGCCGCCGCCGCCGCGAAGCCGCTCGGCCCCGCCGCCGCCACGATCTACGCGATGGACGGCGGGAAGCGACAGGCCGATTTCCATGCCATCACCTCCGGTGAGGCCGGCGGCAACGGCCTTTACTTCCCCGGTCCGGGCTGGAACTACAACGCCGGCTACGGCGTCCCGGACGTCACCAAGCTGACCGCGGACCTGGCCGGCGGGACCCAGCCGGCGCACCCCGCGGCGGCCGCGCGGGTCCCCGACCTGCCGACCGGGAGCCTGCCCGGAAACCCCGACGGCTGCCTGCCGTTCGGGACCTCCCCGGTCGGCAACGTCGACCCGACGACGCTGGGCGAGACCAACGACTCGAGCGACCTGACCGACGCCTCGATGGCGTTGGCCCCGGACGGCAAGTCCCTGGTGATCACCGTCCACGGCCCGCACCTGGCGCCGGGGTACCCGATCGAGTACGGGGGCAGCTTCGTCAAGGTCGCCTGGGTGTACGCCGGGAAGACCTACGAGGCAGCCGCGCAGACCGACCCCGCGGGCACGACCGGGGCGATCTTCGAGTTGAAGCCGGACCCGATGGCGCAGCCGGACAAGAAGGCGGCAACGGCGACCTACTCGACAGGCACGCTGACCCTCACCGTGGCGCTGTCCGACATCGGCAACCCGCATCTCGGCGACCACCTGGAGTACCCGGTCGTCCAGTCGGGTCTGGTGACCAACCTCGGCGGGCTGTTGGTGGTCCCGGAGACCGACGACGCCGCCGGCCCGGTGCGGGACTACACGGTCGGCCAGAAGTGCCGGGCCGCCGAGCCGACGGCCCCGCAACCGAAGAAGGCTGAACCGAAGAAATCCGAGCCGAAGAAGTCCGAGACGAAGAAGCCGGCGGACAAGAAGCCGGTCACCCGGAAGCCGGCGCGGAAGCACTGAGCCCCGCTACCTTCGCACTCAGCGACGCACCATCGTCTGACGGTGCAGACCGAACGCGGCGTGCACAGTGACATTTGTTCGTGGTGGTCTCGGCTACGCCCACAATGTCGACGCGCCGCGTCCCACGGCCACGGTCTTGTCCGTCCTCGCGTGCTTGTCGCCGGCGGCCCGGCGGCGTGGTCGCGCCGATCCTGGCCGGGGAAACGTTGCGATCACGCCGGGACTACCGATAGGTGGCCGGCGAACGGCTGGCGCTGGTCAAGTTGACCCGGGAGCAGGAGGCTCGCCGCCGGGTGCAGGACGAGCGGCTACGGATCGCCCGCGACCTGCACGACGTGATCGCGCACACGCTGACCACGATCAACGTCCAGGCCTCGGTGGCCGGGCATCTGTTGGACAGCCGTCCCGAGCAGGCCCGGCACGCGTTGTCGGTGATCGAGGAGGCCGGCCGCGACGGCATCGGGGAATTGCGGGCGATCCTCGGGGTCCTGCGCGATCCCGGCCGACGCCGGTTGTGCCGCCATCGACGGGTGCCGGGCCGAGAATCTATTTCGAACTTCTGCGCCTGTCTCAGTTCCGGGTCCTCGTGCCGCGGGTTGAAGACCGAGCGGACTGGTGCTCTGCGAGTTCCCACGCTCGACGACCTTCTGCGGTTCGGACTTTGACATCCGGGAAGGACGCCTACGTCTTTCGCTTCCCTGCCGGCGCTGTGGTCCGGGTGCTCGGCGGTCGGGTCTGTGCGGTTGGTCTAGCGGCGGCGGGTGACCGTTGGGGCGATCCCGTTGACGACGTCGTGTACCGGTTCGTCGTCCAGCACGCGGCGGATGTTGGCCACGGCCTGGCTGATGACCCGGGCCACGGCCTGGCCGGCTGCGCCGGCTGCGTGGGGGGAGAGCAGGACGCGGTCGTGGGTGCGCAACGGGTCCTGCGGTGGCAAGGGTTCGGTGGGGTGGACGTCGAGTGCGGCGCCGGACAGGTGCCCTGTGTCCAGCGCTGCGATCAGGGCTGCCGGGTTCAACACGCCGCCTCGACCCACGTCGACGACGATCGCCCCGGCGGGCAGCGCGCCCAGTTCGGCATCACCGATCAGGCCGCGGGTTTCCGGGGTCAGCGGCAGGCACAGCAGCAGGACATCGCTGCGCGCGCACAGCGCAGGCAGCTCCAGCCACGGGAAGGGGGCCTCCGGCCGCGGGTGCCGCGACCAGTACGCGACCTGGCACCCCCAGGCGGCGAACAGGGATGCCGCGAGGCTGCCCACCGCCCCGAACCCGAGCACGCCGACGCGCAGGCAGGCGATCTCACCGAGACTGCGGGTCACGACGTCCATCTGCGGCCAACCCCCGGCGCGGATCTCGCGGTCGGCCCAGGCCATCGACCGCGCCACGCAGATCGTTGCCCCGACCGCCCATTCGGCCACCGAGCGGGCATTCGCGCCGGCCGTGTTGGCCACCGGGACCCCGCGGGCGGCCAGGCCGTCGAGATCCACGCTGTCCGTGCCGACGCTCGGCTGCTGCACGAAGGCCAGGGACGGTCCGGCCGCGGCCACCGCGGCGGCGTCGAACGGCAGCGGATGGGTCCCCTGCCAGGCCGCCAACACCAACTCGGCATCGGCCAACGCGGCGTGCAGTGCCGCTACCGACGGGTGGAGCAGCATCGTCAGATCGACCCGCTCCGGCAGGTCACCGAGCAACGGCCGGATCTGCTCCGCGGGCAGGGGGAACAACGACAGCACCCGCCACCGATCCATCGGCCCACCCTAGGTCGGTGCGGAAGCTCCCTCGCAGCGGGCGATTGGCGACGAGGGCGGAGGCCACTCATTTCTTGGCCGGGGCCACCTTCATTTGCCGGCCAGGGCCACCGGAAGACGCTCGAGGCGTCCGCCCTGGGGCACCCGACCGCACCGAGGAACTCCTCGCCGTCCACGGCGACCTTCAGGCCGGCTTCGCCCTCGCGGATGAACTGGCCGAAGAAGTGGCCGCCGTGGTGCAGGCGCAACTGGTCGCCAACGAGGCACACCCCGGTGGCATCCCGGTGCGGTTGGCCGCACATGACCCGACGACCGGCGAACCGCTCGGCACCGTGGTGCGGCTCACCCGACCGGCGCGGGGCGCGCGCTCGGCCGCGCGCCGACGACGGTCGATGCCAGCGGGCGAAATTCGCATCACTGCACGTCGGACACCGACGGTCCGGACGGCGTCCTGGCCACGGGCCGCGCCGCTATCTGATCCACCGTCAGGTGGGCCGTCACGTCGGGCCCATGTGTCGGTGGCGCAGGCCCGCTGCTCTGGTGGGCGTGACTTGAATGATCACCCAGGGCACCCGCCGTGGGTCGTCGGCAGTTGCCGGATTATCACCGTTGGATCTGATTTGGCGTCAGATCAGATCGCTGTAGGAGATTTGGGCATCAGGTACTGCGTGGGCCGCCGCGGGTTTGTCGGCAGTAGGACATGCTGAACAATCGCCCGTGAACCGGGGGCACCGCCTCCCGCGCCCCGGACGCTACTGTGGGAGGACTCCGTCGCATCCCCACCCGGCGTCGCCGATGCCGCCGTGTTCTCGTGCGGGATCGCCATGGCAGTTGGAGAACCCTGCCGGCGTAGTCGGCGATGCAGTCGGCGCAGCTGGGGAGTTCCCTACTGGCGCAATCGTGTCAGCGGTTCCGCACCCAGCCAGTAGCAGGGCGCTCGCGACCACGGCCGGCAGCTTCCCCTCAGGCACGTCTTTGACCGAGAGTACGCCGCGTGCCCTGCCGATGAAAGCTGTCCAGGAAAGCCCGCCGTGCACCTGCGCAGGGCTCGGCCCGGGACCGCGGGGCTCGGTCAACCCGTTCAGTCCGGCGCGGTGTCGGGGTAGGGGTGGGTCGTTCGCCGGGGCGTCCCGGGGCAGATTTGGTCGACGTCGATCGTGGTGCCGTTGTCGGCGTTCACGGCGATTATGAGGTCGCACGTGTTTTGGGTGTGCATTGTGCCGGTGGGGGGTGAATCGAAATAGGTGAGGAACCATGTCGGCTGTTTCGTCACCGCGTGTGGGTCGCGCGCTCTGGCCGCAACGTTCGGCATGTCGTCGTTGGTGTACAGGCGTAGTTCCGCGGCGAGTTGCCTGGTGAGATGTCCCTTCCATGGTGAGGATTCTGCGATTGCCACCGCTTGCGCCTGGCTGATCTTCGGGACCGTTCCGGGCGGTGCCGGCAGCGTCCTGGTGGAGGTGCGCTCGTTGACTTTTTCTCCTGGAGCCGCAGGCGCAGGAGTCCAGTGGGGTGCTGCTTCGTCGACGGGTCGAAAGAAGAAGCCGGAGTCATCCCAGGGCCTGCGGCGGGAACATCCGCCTGCGCGCCGCGGTCCCGCGATGCGACTGTTGTACTACCCGATGCGACCGTCGCACTGCTGCCTTTCGTGCATCCGGCCATCCGCAGGCCGGCCGTCAACGCGACGGGTGCACATGCGCGGCGTGTTCTCATCAAGGGCTGTCCCTCGCGCCTGGTCACAGCCCGCCGCGGGTGAGGCTGGTGGGTCTCGCGGTGGACTGTTTCTCGATGACGGTGAAGGGGTCGTCGATCTCCTCGGGTGGTCCGCCGTCGTGGAACCGGTCGATGGAACGTCAGCTGTCCACATGCACGGTGACGATGACGGTGCCCGGGGCCCAGGGGTTGTCGGAGACCTCTTCCTCGTAGACGTGCACGGTCGCCGACGGCGTGTAGAGGTGGTGGGCGCGGAGCGCCGCGTCGGCCACCTGGGCGAGGTGTTGGGCGGCGGGCCGGTCGGTGAGCATGAAGTCGCAGGAGTGCAGGGCCCGTTGTTGCGACTGGGGGAGGACCGTGCGCCACCCGGTGAAGAACCGGGTCTGTGGTTGGTGGACCGGCTTCCATTTGTTTCCCGGCTCGGCACGGAACTCGCCGAGGACCAGGTCGACGGTGCCGAGTTTCGGGTCGTGGATCTCGGCCCGCAGGGCGGATCCCAACGCCTTTCGTGCGGCTTGGGACTGTCCGGGGCGCACCTTCGCGGCCCAGCCCCACGGGGTGCCGTGGTACGGGCAGGTGTCGAGCCCCGGCGGCATGGTTCCCTCCCGGTGGGTCCCCGGCGGTTCCGCGGTGTCGCTCGCGAGGGCGGTACCCGCCCCGCTCGCCCACCAGGACAAGGCCGACGCAGCAGCGGCCAGGACCGCCCCGTACCGGGCAGGAGATGGGAGCAGGGACACGGCAACCCTTCCGGGACGCGCAGTTCGCACCGGACCTGTCGATACCGGGACGCGCCCGGCCTGTGGAACGTTCACCGTCGAGCATCCGTCCCCGGGGCGGGAAATCCTCCCGGTTTGCCGGTTTCGGGCGCTTCCTTGGTGCATGGTCGCCGGCGGGACTCGGAGCGCTCGGTGGACCCGTGGCCGTTCGCCGCCGCGGGCACGTACTTCGTCACGTGACAGAACGGCGCGGTTGTGCCGCCGGCTCTGGACTGACGGTGCGTCAGAACGGCGGCGCCGGTCCCCCGTCGGCGGAGCGACCGGGCGCCGTCGTGGCTCCGTTCGGGTCGGCGATGCCCGACGGTTCGACCATCCGGGTCGACGGCCCCGCCCGGTGGGAGCAGCCGCAACGATGTCCACCACGACCACCCAGGGCCGGAACCGTTCACCCCTGACGCCGGAGAAGCGTCGCGAGCGGGCGGCCGGGCTGCAGGCCTCGATCGTCGACCAGGTCCAGCAGTTGCGCGACTCCGGGCGGTGGCGGGCGTTCCTGGACTTCGCCGCCTCCTTCCACTCGTTCAGCCTGAACAACACCCTGCTGATGTTGGCCCAGAACCCGTACGTCACCCGGGTGGCGGGCTACCGGCAGTGGGAGGCCAAGGGCCGCCAGGTCCGCAACGGCGCCAAGGCGCTGAAGATCTTCGGTTACTCGACCAGGAAGACCGGGGACACCGACCCGACCACCGGCGAGGAGACCCGCAGCGTGTATTACCCGGTCCTGTCGGTGTTCGACATCTCGGCGACCGACCCCGTACCCGGGGCCGAGGGCCAGTCGGTGCCGGCCCACCCACTGGTCGGTGACGACGAACTGGGCGTCGTCGAGGCGGTGACCGCGCACCTGACCGGATCCGGTTGGACGGTGGCCCGCGAACCGGTCGCGGGCGGGGCCAACGGTTGCGCGACCGCCGACGACACCCGCCGCGTCGTCATCGACTCCGCACTGTCCCCTGCGATGGCGGCCAAGACCGTCCTGCACGAGGCTGCTCACGTGACCCTCGGGCACATTGAGACCGACCACGCCGAATACGCGGCCCACCGGGGCGTGCTGGAGACCGAGGCCAGGTCCGTGGCCTACGTCCTGGCCGGTCTCCTGGGTCTCGACTCCTCTGCCTATTCGATCGGTTATATCGCCGGATGGGCCGAGGTGTACGTCGAGCTGATCCGCTCGACCGCCACCCGGGTCCTCGGCGCGGTGCACACCCTGGCGCAGGCCTGTTCGGCGAGACCGAGCCGGCGCACACTGGGTGAGCCGCCGCTGAGGGTCTCCAGGGCACCGGCGCGGGCATCCCCCGGGGCCCCGGGGGATGCCTGACGATCCGTCAGTTACCGCTGGTTGCGTACCCGAGATGCGCCCCGAACGTCGACGCTCCTCGGCGAGGATGCCGGACCGGGAACATTCGTGCGGGTCAGAGATCTTCCGAGGGTCGGCCCGGCGCCCGGTGGACCCTGTCGTGGCGCGTAGGTGATCGGTTCGATTACGTTGGGCGGCTCCGGGCGTGACCCGTGTCAGTGGTCGTTTTCCGGTCCGCCGACCGTACTTTCATCGGTCGGTTTCGCGGCGTCCGCGGCCGGGGGTCGTGGCGAACTTCTGTGCGTGCCGCTCCCGCTGTCGGTGTCGCCGCTGATGTCGGGCTTGCTGTTGTCCCTGTCGCTGTCGCTGCTGTCCGTGCCACTGCCGGGCTCGGCCTTGCCGGCGTCGCTGTCGGAGTTCGTGTGCCGGCGGTCGCTGTCGGCGCGCACGCGGCCGCTGTAGGTCTTGCCGGGGATCAGGTTGTTGCCGTACAGGTCCGAGACCGTCACGAACGTGTAGCCCTCGTGCTTCAGCGTCGCGAGGATTCGCGGGACGGCGGCCACGGTGGTCGGGTGGATGTCGTGCATGAGCACGATCGCGCCGGGCGAGGTCTGCGAGACGACCCGACGGTAGACCGTGTCGGAGTTGCGGTCCTTCCAGTCCTGCGGGTCGACCGTCCACAGAATGATCGGCCAGTCCCGGGCGCGCAGGATGTGGCGCACGTGTGAATCGATATCCCCGTAGGGCGGGCGCATCAGCTCGGGACGTATCCCGGTCGCCTGCTCGACCACGTCGGCGGTGCGGGTGATCTGACTGCGCACCGCGTCGTCGGTGAGCTTCGTCAGCTGCGGGTGGGACCAGGAGTGGTCGCCGATCTCGTCGCCTGCCGCGGCGATCTGCCTCAGGGCCTCCGGCCGCTCGGCCGCCATCTCGCCGACCACGAAGAACGTCGCGTGGGCCCCGGCGGCTTTGAGCATGCGCAGCAGTTGCGGGATCTGCGAACCCGGACCGTCGTCGAAGGTCAGCGCGACGCACTTGGCGACCGAGCAGTCGACCTCACGTTGGCTCCCCGACCGCGCCGCACCTGCTCCGGTCGCTGCGAGGAGCACAGCTGCCACGGTGCCGGCGACCACTGCGGCGCCGACCGTTCGTCTTCGTGCGTTCATCACGGGTTCCTTGTCGTCGTCGGAAAGCGACGATATTTCACCTTTCGTCGGTCGGTCGAGGGGCCGGTCGGGGTGTTCCGGGTGACTGGGGTGGCCGGGCTCTGTTGCGCCCTGCGACTTTCGCCTCCTCCGTCGGGTGCGGCAATGGTCGCTGCGCGGGGCGTACCGCGCTGCGACGCATCAGATTCCCTCCGGTCGACGCGTGGAGGATGCCGACCCGCCGCAGCGGGACATGCCGTGCACGACACGGGGCCGTCGCACGGACGACGCGTCGGTGACGGCACGTCAGAGCGGAACCGCTGTCCCGTTCACCCGAAGTATCGGGCGTCCCCGTGCCGCTCGGCCCGGCGTCGGATCGGTGAGGATCGACCGGGCTGCTGCGCCGACTCGCCGGGAAGTGAACCCGATGGGTGATCGGGAAGCCCCGCGACCTTCGGGCGGGGCCCGGCCGGAACCGGCCGGGCCCCACCCGACGCGACGTGTTTACGCCAGGGTCACGTTCTCGGCCTGCGGGCCTTTCGCGCCCTGCGTGACGTCATACTTGACCTTGGCGTTCTCGTCCAGCGAGCGGTAGCCGCCGCTGTTGATCGCGGAGTAGTGGACGAAGACGTCGGGGCCACCGTCGTCCTGCTGGATGAAGCCGAAGCCCTTCTCGGCGTTGAACCATTTCACCGTGCCAGTTGCCATTTCACGTTCCTTCTGCGGTTTGCGGTCCGCGGCGTGCGGACGCCCCCAGCCTGTCCCGTACCCGCAGCACCGTCAACCTGCCTGGCAACCGGTCGACGAACCGTGGGTGAACAACCCGGGTAGGTACCCGGACCGCCCCGGGCGGGCGGACGTGGCAGGCGGGGTCGCCTCGATACGCCCGGCCGACAGCCGGATGTGCCGGGTCCGGGCCCGGACGGGCCTTACGGTCGTGGGAAATATCCGAACGCGCGACCACCCCGCGCACCGCATATGGCGTGTATGCTTGATGCATGCAAAGTGCGGGTGCGGGTACCACCTCGATGCGGGTGTCGCAGGAGACCAGGGACGCCTTGGCGAGGATCGGGGAGACGGAGCTGCGTGGCGCGAGCCTCGACGAGGTTCTCCAGGTGCTGATGTTCGAGCACCGTACCCGGGCCGCGTTCGCCCGGTTGGACGCCGAGGAGCGTGAGGACTACCGCCGCGAAGCGGCCGAACTGGCGCCGGTCGACGTACAGGTGCACCCGTGAGTCGGTTCGTCGAGCCGTGGCAGGTCTGGTGGACCGATTTCGACCCCCGGGTCGGGCAGGAACAAGCCGGTGAACGCCCGGCGGTCGTGGTCGGCACCCGCCTGGCCGGCGAACTGCCCAACGATCTGGCGATCGTCGTCCCGGTCACCTCCACCGACCGGGGTCTGCCGATCCACCCGCCGGTCGACCTCGACGGGAGGACCTCCTTCGTCATGTGCGACCAGGTCAAGTCGATCAGCAGCCGGCGCCTGCGGCGCCCGCACAAGACCACCCTGAGCCTGGCCGAGATCGACCGGATCCGCTTCGTCCTACGCCGCCTCATAGACCTCTGACCCACCCTCAGGTCGACTTGGCTCCTCGTGCAGGTTCTTCGCCGGGCAGGGTGAGCCGGTCGGTTCGGCCGAAGACGGATCGGATGCCGGGGACCCATGAGTGCCGGGTCGACGGTGGCGGTCGCGTTCCGTCGAGGCACAGTTGCGGGCGGCCTGGAGGTGGGGACCGCCCCGCGTTGTCCAGGTGGTCCGCCTCCCGCAGCTCGACGACGATCTGCCCGGGAGTGAACCTCTTCGCCGCGGCCATCGGGGCCGACACCGGTCCTCTCGCATCAGAGGAGGACCCACGCTACGACTGGACTGAAAAACGGGGGTTCGCACACCAGGATTTCCTCGGCCATGCCCGCCAGGACATCCCCGCGCCTCCTGGCCGAGTCCAACGGTTGCACGCGGGTCTGCACCGGAACTGACGCAGTGTCATATCAGCGGCCGGCGTCGGCCGCGTCGATCAGGCGGCGCCCGGGGGCGTGGCAGGGGTGGGGTTCCCGGCGGTCCGGCCCGGCGCGGGTGGTCCGAGGCCGAGGTTCTGGGCTCCGGCCGGGCCGGGGGCGTTGCCGCCCGGTCCGATGTCGGACCCGTCGGCGCCGGAGATGGTGGGCTGGTCGTGCCGGATCTGCTTGCCGCCGTGGCCGATGATTCGCAGGCCTGTCTGGGTGCCGCCGGGCGCTCCCGGTCCGATCACCGGCCCTTCCGTGTAGACCCCGCCACCACCGCCACCGATCCCTGCCCCGCCGCCGCCCATGTTGAACCCGCCGCCGTTCCCGGTGATGGTGCCGGTGCCGTTGTTGGCGGTGCTTCCGCCGCGGCCGGACAGGTGACTGCCGGAGCCGCCACCGATACCGGCACCGGCCCCGGTCTCGCTGCCGCTGCCGCCGGTGCCGGTGATGTCGCCGCTGCCGTTGTTCGCGGTGGACGCGCCGTTGCCGGCGTTGATTCCGCCGCCGCCGCAGCCCCCGCCACCTATCCCGGCGCCGGCGCCGCCGATGTCGCCGCGGCCGCCGGTGGCCTGGATCGTCCCGGTGCCGTTGTCGGTGGTGCTTCCGCCGTTGCCGGCGACCCGGCTGCCGCCCCCGCCTCCGATGCCGGCGCCTGCGCCGCTGAACATGGACGCCTCCCCGTTGGCGCGGATGGTCCCGTAGTTGACAGTGATCCCGCCGTCGCCGCCGCGGCCGCCGCCCCCGCCGATGCCCGCGCCGCTGCCGCCGTTGCTGCCGAATCCGCCGGTGGCCACGACGATCCCGTGGTTCACGGTGGTTCCGCCGAGTCCTGCCTGCTCGGTTCCGGCGCCCCCACCGATGCCGGCCCCGCCGGTTTGCGAGCCGCCGCCGCGGGCGGTCACGTGCCCGCCGGGCAGGATCAGTGTCCGGCCGCCGTCGCCGCCGATCCGCCCGCCCCCGCCACCGATGCCCGCGCCGCTGTCACCTCCCTCGGCGCCGCCGGCCTGCACGGTGGCGGAGGTGATGAACGTGCCGGCGGACTGCCCGGCGTCCCCGCCGATCCCCGCCCCGCCGCCGAAGTTCGGCGCGGTCCAGCCGGGGGCGTACACGACGGCGGCCTCGGCGGTCAGCGACCCGCGGCGCCCGGCGGTGTCGATGACCCTGAGGGTCGTGCCGGCCGGCACGTTGATCGCCGCGTAACCCCAGTAGGGGTGCGTGACGCTCAGTCGGTGCCCGTGCAGGTCGATGCTCACCGCGGCGCCGTGGGGCAGGGTGAGCCTGTCCGCCACCGGCGTGAGGGCCGGTCGGTCGGCGATGTCGGCCCGCAGCGTGATCGTGCGGGTGCCGGCGGCGTCGAAGCATTCGACCAACCCTGCCCATGTGCTCACCCGGACCGCCGAACCGCAACCTGGGCGCCCGTCCGGGCGGTGCCCCGGGAGGGCAGCTTTCGTGGCACCGGCCGCTGCGGGACTTGAGGACAGGACGACGAGGGCCGCCGCCGCGGCACTGGTTCGCTTCATGCGGGGAAGTGTCGGGCCCGACCGTTGCCTGTGCGCAGGAATCGCCACAATCGTTACTCTTCACCGGAATTCGCCGCGGCGCGGAGCGGGAATCCCCGGTACGCCGATCGTGAGGACCGGGCCGACGGTGACGTTGGACCTCCGGTGACCGTCGGCCTGGAACCCGAAGATCGCCCTTGCGGGACAAGCGCGAACATTGATGCCCGCGATGGCGCCGTCGGGCAGTGCACCGCCGGTGCGAACCGAACCGGCCACCGGGACGTCTCCGACGTCGTGGCCGCCGATCACGATGCATCGCGAGCCGCGCCCACCGCGACTGCGTGCGCGGTGCGGCACGGAACCTCCTGCAACGAGCTTGTAGCGTGTATCGATACGCGATACAGTCATTGCGGTGATCGTCGGTTTCCGGCACAAGGGCCTGGAACGGTTGTATCGCGACGGGACGGGCAAGGGGGTCCAGGCCGCGCATGTTCCGAAGCTGCTTCGCATCCTTTCGGTGCTCGACGTGGCGCAAGGGCCCGAGGACCTTGCGATCCCGTACTTCCGTGCCCATCGGCTCAAGGGTGACCTGGCCGGACACTGGTCGGTGTGGGTGAACGGCAACTGGCGGGTGACGTTCCGGTTCGCCGAGACCGACGTCGAACTCGTCGACTACCGGGACCACCACTGAAGGACAGGAGGGCGGGCGGTGATGAGGAATCCGGTCCATCCCGGTGAGGTCATCCGGGAGGACGTGCTGGGCGAGATCGGGATGACCGTGGGTGAGGCCGCCGCCCGACTGGGCGTCTCCCGCGTCACCCTCAGCCGGGTGCTGCACGGCCACGCCCGGATCAGCCCCAACCTCGCGGTCCGCCTCGAGGAGGCCGGCGTCGGCACCGCACGGGCGTGGCTCGCGATGCAGTCCGCCCACGACCTGGCCGCCGAACGCGCCGCCGGAATACCGGAAGTACGCAAACTCGGCACCGCCGGCTGAGCAACCGGCCGCTGGTCCGCCGCGTGACTACGCCGATCGAGGGCAGCCGGTTCATCGACCACCGCAGGATCGACCGCACCACGGCAGGCACGGCTGCGCACGCTCTGCCCGGGTCCATCTCGCCGGCGCCACCGGCGCGCGGGTCCGGCGGGGGTCCGGCTCGCGGGCCGCTCGTGGCGTCGGTGAGGGCGGGCGGCGGCACCCCGGATGCGCAGGGGTGGCGCGGGGTCGAGAATGTGGCGATGGGATCTGAGCTTCGTCCCGCCGGCGACGAGTACGGGTTCGGGACATCGGTCAGGGATTTCGACTGCGACTGCTGCGGGCGGCTGGTGCAGGCGGGGGAGACGTTCCTGGTCGGCGCGAACCCCGACGGCAGCAGGGTGCGCTTGGCGGTGTGCTGCGCGTTGAGCCGGGGCCTGGTGGTCGACGAGAGCTCCTGACCGTTGCGGGGAACCGTTCGCCCGGCCCCCCGGCAGTTGCAGGCCGGATGATCGGGCTGCGATTTCCCCGCCGCAGACCCCGTACGGGTCGACCCGCGTATCGGATTGATCCGTGCCCCGGCCGTCCGCAGGGCGATGGTCGGTCCGGTCTGCCACGGGCCGGACCCCGGCGATCTGTGGGAGCGGGTCGGGCGGTGGTGTCCTCTGCGATGCCGGGGTCACCGGTGCCCGGTGGTGTGCCGGGTTGCGGGTGGGGCGCTGCGCCGGTCGACGTCGGTGTGGTGGGTGAGGGTTGCGCCGGCGGGCACGGGCGCGGTGGTGGTGGGGGCGTGGGGGAGGTGGTCGGCGATCCAGGACAGGGCGTAGGGGATCTCTCGGGCCCAGGCGGCGGAGTTGTGCCCGCCGTGGTCAAGGGTGAGTTGGTCGGTTGTCATGGGTGCCCGGGTCAGGTCGAACCACTCACGGTCGGTGGCCCAGCCGTCGGCACCGGTCTCGTCGCGGGCGGTGGCCAGCAGCAGGGCGACCGGTGGGACGGGCAGGTGGAGCAGGCGCCAACCGAGGTCGTTGCGTTCCCGCAGACCGGTGTCGGTGAACACGCCACGGGTGCTGGGGTCGGTGGCGGGGCGGTAGTAGCCGGACAGGGAGGCGGCGGCGGTGAAGCGGCCCGGGTCGAGGGACTCCAGTTTGGCCGCGCAGTAGCCGCCGGTTGAGTCCCCGATGGCGGCGTAGGCGTCGGGGTGCAGACCGAACCGGGCGGCGACTGCGTCGGGCACGTCCTCGGCGTCGAAGGTGAAAGCCTGGGGGCCGTGTGGGATGTCGGTGCACTCGGTGTCCCAGGGATGGTCGACCGACGGGGAGAGCATGACCAGCACGGTCGGGGTGAGCGTGCCGGCGGTGACGGCGTCGGCCGCGACCTGGGGGTAGTGCTGACGGGTGATCAGGTTGTCCTCGTGCCCCGGGTAGCCGGTGAATACGACGGTGACGGGAAGCTCGCGCGCGCCGCCGAGCGGGCCGGACCCGGTCGTGGCGAAGTAGGCCCCGGGGAGATGGACCCAGGCCTGTTCGGTCAACCGGGTCCGGGCCCCGGTCACCGTGGCCGAGACGACGGTGCCGCGGCGGGGCCACTGGACCGGGTCCGACCAGCCGGCAAGCACCTGCCAGGGCATGCCGTCGGGCCCGGTCACCGTGGCCGTGGGCAGATGGTGCTCGTCGGGGCCGGCGGCGCTGCGCGACACCGGTCCCGCCGTGGCCGCCGGGAGGTCCGATCCGGCCCGGCGTGAGCTGTGCCTGCCCGCTGCGGTTGTCGCTGCGGTGGGGACGAGCAGTCGAGCCGGGTGCTGCGACAGGGAGGTCGTGTCCGTCGCCGGCCGGTCGGGGCCGAGCGGGGCGGTGGACCCGGGACCGAGCACGAGCACGATCAGGGCCGCGGTGCCGGCCAGGCACCGGGTCACCCGACCGGCCACCCGCCGGGCGCCCTTCGTCATGCCCAGGACTGCCCGCAGGGCGAGCAGTATCACCGACACCCGCACCTGGACCCCCGTGACTTCTCCCGGCCGCGGCCCGACCGTCGACCTGCAACCGCCGGGGCCCCACCCGCCCGGACGCGTTCCCATCTCAACACCCGGCACGGGCCCGTGTGGGCGAAACCCGGACCGGACTGACACCTGTCACCCCACCGCGACCGGCCCGACCCGGTCGGAACATCGGCGATTGCGGGGCCCTCGCCCGAATCGTTCCCCGCGGGCACATCGCCCGGTTCGTCAGCCGGGACCGCTGCGGGTGAGCCTCACCACATTGCGCTCGGGGGAGGGAACAAGCACCGTCCCGCCCCGGTTCCCATGTGTGCGCACATACATACTTGGGGCGGCCGACGGCACCCCACCACGGGAGGCAGCCATGCACGACCCGCTCGAGGGCGACCGGACCGGACGTGAGGAACTGTCACCGCAGCGTGCTGCCGAACTGAGCGCACATCTGATGCGGGTCCTGGACCGGACCCACGCGGCCTTCGAGGCCGCCGTCGCGGATCGGGACTCCAGGTCCCCGGCCGCGCGAGCCGCGCGCCATTACGCACGCCGCACCCGGTGGGCGCTGAACTGACGGCGCTCTTACTCGCTGCGCTGGCTCACTGCTCGACCATGACGACCGGCCGGCCGGTGCCGATCCCCAGTGCGGGTACGCGGTCCTGGCCGGTTGAGCCCGCCTCCATTCGACGCAACACCTGCATCGATCGGGACCGCACCCGGCGGCGAGCGCGGACCTGGCGGGACTTCGGCACCGCGGCGGACCGGCGGCCCCGCGCCAGCCCGGGGCCGCGCTCGCCGGTGTCCAGCACCACCTCCCACAGTTGCCCCCACTGGTTTGGCAGATGCCAGGACAGGTCGACGTCGGAGGCGTTGAACAGCAGCAGGAACGAGTCGTCGATTATGCGCCGCCCCTGCGGGTCCCGGCCGGTGATGGCGTGGCCGTTGAGGAACAGGCCGATGCAGCGGGCGTGTGCGGTTTCCCAGTCCTCGTCGGTCATCTCGGCGCCGTCCGGCCGGCACCAGCCCAGGTCGATCGTGCCGCGGATCGGCCGGCCGGAGAACCAGCGCTTGCGCCGCAGCACGGTGTGCTCGCGGCGCAACGCGATCAGGGCGCCGGTGAACTCGACCAGATCGTGGTCGAGCGCGTCCCAGTCGAACCAGGAGGTCTCGTTGTCCTGGCAGTACGCGTTGTTGTTGCCGCCCTGGGTGCGGCCGGCCTCGTCGCCGCCGAGCAGCATCGGCACACCCTGGGACAGCAACAGGGTGGCCAGGAAGTTGCGTTGCTGACGCGCCCTCAGATTCAGGATCTCCGGGTCGGCGGTCTCGCCCTCGGTGCCGCAGTTCCAGGACCGGTTGTGGCTCTCCCCGTCGGCATTGTCCTCGCCGTTGGCCTCGTTGTGCTTCTCGTGGTACGAGACAAGGTCCCGAAGAGTGAATCCGTCGTGCGCGGTCACGAAGTTGACGCTGGCCACCGGGCGCCGGGAGTCGTCGGCGTACAGGTCCGAGGACCCGGTCAGCCGGGTCGCGAACTCACCGACCGTGGAGAACTCGCCACGCCAGAAGTCCCGCACGGTGTCGCGGTAGCGCCCGTTCCACTCCGACCACACGGGGGGGAAGTTGCCGACCTGGTAGCCGCCCTCACCGAGGTCCCACGGTTCGGCGATCAGCTTGACCTGCGAGACGACCGGGTCCTGCTGCACCAGGTCGAAGAACGCGGACAGGCGGTCGACCTCGTGGAACTGCCGGGCCAAAGTCGCCGCCAGGTCGAACCGGAAGCCGTCCACGTGCATCTCGGTCACCCAGTAGCGCAGCGAGTCCATGATCAGTTGCAGGGTGTGCGGATTGCTCACGTTGAGGCTGTTGCCGGTGCCGGTGGTGTCGTAGTAGTAGCGCGCGTCGTCGCCCACCAGGCGGTAGTAGGCGGCGTTGTCGATGCCCTTGAACGACAGCGTCGGGCCGAGGTGGTTGCCCTCGGCCGTGTGGTTGTAGACGACGTCGAGGATGACCTCGATACCGGCGGCGTGCAGCGCGCGGACCATCGACTTGAACTCCGAAACCTGTTCCCCGTCGCTGCCCGCGGCGCAGTAGCCGTTGTGCGGGGCCAGGAAGCCGATCGTGTTGTAGCCCCAGTAGTTGCGCAGGCCGCGTTCGATCAGGTGGGAGTCGTGCACGAACTGGTGCACCGGGAGCAGTTCCACGGCCGTGACGCCCAGGCGGGTCAGGTAGTCGATGGCCGCCGGATGAGCCAGGCCGGCGTAGGTTCCGCGCTGCTCCTTGGGCACGTCCGGGTGCCGGGCGGTGAATCCCTTGACGTGGACCTCGTAGATGACCGACTGGCTCAGCGGGACGTCCGGCCGGCTCTCGTTGCTCCAGTCGAAGTAGGGGCTGTGCACCACCGAGCGCGGGACGTGCGGCGCGCTGTCGGCGTCGTTGCGGGAGTACTCGTCGCCGAAGTTGTAGCTGAAGCAGGCCTGGTCCCAGTCGATCTCGCCGTCGATGGCCTTGGCGTAGGGATCGAGCAGCAGCTTGGCGGGATTGCAGCGCAGACCGGCAGCGGGATCCCAGGGGCCGTGGACGCGGAACCCGTAGCGCTGGCCCGGGCCGACCCCGGGCAGGTAGGCGTGCCGGCACCACGCGTCGAGCTCCTCCAGGCGGATTCGGGTCTCCGCGCCGCTGTCGTCGAACAGGCAGAGGTCGACGGCATCGGCGACCTGGGAGAACAGTGAGAAGTTGGTGCCCGCCCCGTCGTAGGTGGCACCCAGTGGATACGCCCGACCCGGCCAGACAGCGACGTCGGTACCGGGTGGGCGCGCTGTCAGGGTCTCCGTCACATTCGGCTCGTCAGGCAGGGCTGGTTACTCGCTTGTCTCGCTCGCTCGTCCTGCCCGCTCGAGTCGTTCGCGGTTTGGACCCGACAGGGACGATCAAGGCTGGATTGCCGCCGGGAGGCGGCGGTACTCACGCGCCCCGGCGTAGATCGTCCCCGTCGGGCTAGGCATTTCTTCCCACGCGGATTTTCGGCTAAACCTCGGACGAAAAACCTTCTTGACCGGCCAGTCGCATCGCGGCGCTGACCAGACCGAGGTGGCTGAAGGCCTGCGGGTAGTTGCCGATCAGTCGCCCCGAGCGGGCGTCGTACTCCTCGGCGAGCAGGCCGACGTCGTTTCGCAACGTCAGCAACCGTTCGAACAGGTCCCGGGCCGCGTCCTGCCGACCGATGCCGGCCAGTGCCTCGACCAACCAGAACGTGCACACCAGAAAGGCGCCCTCGGAGCCCGGCAGACCGTCGACGCCGCCGTCCGCGGCCGGGTCGTACCGCAGCAGGAACCCGTCGTGGTCGAGTTCGCGTTGCACCGCCTCGACCGTGCCGATCACCCGCGGGTCCTCCCACGGCAGGAAGCCGACCCGGGGGAGCAGCAGCAGCGCGGCATCCAGTCCGGACGAGCCGTAGAACTGGGTGAACGTGTTGCGCACCGGGTCGTAGCCGCGGGCGCAGACCTCGGCGTGGATGGCGTCGGCCAGGGCGCGCCAGCGGTCGAGGGGGCCGGGCAGGTGAAAGTTCTCGACCGCGCGCACCGCCCGGTCCACCCCGGCCCAGGCCATGACCTTGGAGTGGACGAACGGTCGCGTCGCACCGCGGACCTCCCAGAGCCCGGAGTCGTCGCGCTGCCAGTTGCCCTCGAGGAAGTCCAGCAGTTTCAGTTGCACCGCCCAGGCATCGGACCCGGTGGACAGACCCGCCTCGCGGGCCAGGTGCAGTCCGTCGAGGACCTCGCCCCACACGTCGAGCTGGAACTGTTCATGGGCGGCGTTCCCGATCCGGACCGGGGCGGACTTCTCGTAGCCGCCCAGCCAGTCCAGGGTCATCTCCGGGATCCGCCGGGTGCCGTCGACGCTGTAGAGGATCTGCAGGTCCGCGGGGTCGCCGGCGACCGCGCGCAGCAACCATTCGCGCCACGCGCGGGCCTCGGCGTGGAAGCCGGCGCCCAGCAAGGCGGACAACGTCAGTGAGGCATCGCGCAGCCAGCAGTAGCGGTAGTCCCAGTTGCGTTCCCCGCCGAGTTGTTCGGGCAACGAGGTGGTCGGTGCCGCGACGATCGCGCCGGTCGGCTGATAGGTCAGCGCCTTCAACGTGATCAGCGAGCGCCGGACGGCTTCGGAGTAGGGCCCCAGCTGGTGGCAGTGGGTCATCCACCCGCGCCAGAAGTGCTCGGTGCGGCTCAACGCCGCCTCGGCGTCCAACGGCGGCGGCGTCGAGTCGTGCGACTGACGGTGTGTCAGAACGAACGGCACGCGGTCGCCGGCGGCCACCACGAATTCGGCGCAGGTGCTCATGCCGCGGCCCTGGGTCCGGACCGGTGTGCGCAGCCACGTCGAGTCGGGTCCGGCCGTGGCGACCAACGCGTCGCCCCGGCGGTGCACCCACGGCACGATGCTTCCGTAGTCGAACCGCAACTGCAGGGACATCTGCATCGGGACGCGACCGGACAGGCCGACCACGATCCGCACCAGTTCGGCCCCGCCGCCGGAGCGCACGGGCATGAAGTCGATTACGCGCACAGCGCCGTCGCCGGTCTCGAAATCGGTCTCCAGAATCAGCGTGTCCGGCCGGTAGCGGCGCTTGCTGCAGGGCTGCCCGTCCGCCGGGGCGATCCGCCAGTGGCCGGCATCCGGCTCGTCGAGCAGAGCGGCGAAACAGGCGCCGGAGTCGAATCTGGGGAGGCAGAGCCAGTCGACCGAGCCGCTCGTGGACACCAGCGCGGCGGTGTGCAGATCGCCGAGCAGCGCGTAGTCCTCCAACGGCACGCTCAACGCGGGCACCCTTTCGATGACACGGCGAAGCGACGGCCGAGTGGGGGGAGCGGCCGTCGCCCGCCTGGTTCTTGGATGGTCGGTGCCGCCGGTTTGGGTCGGCAGCGCGTTGGTGGACTACCCGGTCACGTGGTTGCGACACCCATTCGCGGGCGTAGCGAGTCAGCCGTCGGGATGCGCGCGTCGCCGGGATTGTTCAGTGATGCCGGGCGCCGGGCGTCTTTGCCGGTTCGCGGCCGTCGCGCTGCGCTGCGATGCCTTGCCGGGTGGAGTCCGGGGTGACGTCGGTGTCGATCGGCGCACCGGCATCCATCTGGGGGTCGGCGAACCGCCGCCTGCGGGCCCGGAACAACGCGAGCGTCAGCATCGCAGGCACCAGCACGATGGCCACCGACAGCGCGTTGCGCCGAGACAGCGCCGGCAGGAAGCCGCGCCGCCGGGACGTATGGACCGGCAGCGGTGTCCGGCCCAGCCGATCGAGCAGATCCTGCATCGGGTCCGAGTGCATGACCTTCGAACCCATCACTTTCGGGTTCATCATCTTCGGATTCATCACGTCGATCTCCTCTTCAGTTCGAGTTAGGGGTGGACCGGGTGGCCGGATCGGCCACCGCGAACACCGCGGCATACTCACCGAGTCCGATGAGCTGGTCGCCTGCCATGTTCTGACGGTCCGTCATAATCGTCAGCACCGCGCCGGACGCGGGATCGAACTCGACGTCCGTCACCGTTCCCAGGCCGTCGCCGGCCTCGCTCAGCGCGAGCTTGCCGAGCAGGTCTCGCGAACTGTCCGCGAGGTCGTGCTCGACACCGCTCGCCGCCGGGTGCAACTCCTCCATCGAGTCCACCGTCACCGCGTCCGGCCCGAAGGCCGACAGCCGTGACCAGTCCAACAACGTGTCCTTGGTCGGGGTTTTCCCCAGGCGCAACGCGACGATCCGGGCCGGCGCGGGTCGCACCACGAAGCCCTCGACGCGACCGACGGTGGCGGCGGTCGAGGTGGACACGACGTCGTGGTGCAGGCCTTCGGTGAACCTCATCTCAACGCCGCCCGGCGTGCGCCAGCTTGGCCCGGAAGGCGTCCACCGCGGCCCCGAAGCCGGCCAGGTCGTCGGCCACGAACTCGGTGACCTCGGCAGGCACCACGAGGTGCTCCCTCGACACGGACATGGTCGAAGGCACCGGGATGTAGACCTTCCGCCCGGCACTTGCCAAGCCCGAGGCCGCCTCGACCTCGTAGCCGACCACCTCGGCGGAGCCCGGCCCGATCTCCAGGATGACGTCGACGACCGTGCCGATCGCCTGACCCGTCTCGGTGAGCACTTCCCCGAACAGCACGTCGCCGTGCTTGCGCTCCGCCTTCGGCACGACCACGTCGAGGGGCACCAGGACCTCCGGGACCCGGACCATCACCGCGTCCGAACCGACACCGTGCACGCCGGCCCAGGGCAACGCGTCCTTGCGGGACCGGCTGAACAGGCCCGGGTTGTTCAACGTGAACCCGGCGACCGAACCTTGGGCCCGCTCGAAGACCACGTCCTTGACCTCGGCGATCCGGTCCCCCTGCAGGGTCACCACCGGACGGCCGGCGAGTTCCCCGGCGCGCATAAGGACACTCATTTGTTCTCCCCGATCCCCACCACGCCGCCACGCCGGCGTCGCTTCTGGACCACGACCGCGGAGGCGAGCAGCACGAGAAGCAGCGCCAGGATCACAATCGTCCAGGTCATCGCTGCCTCCGCCGGGTTGGTACCTAGGTGTGGTCTACCCGAATGGCGGGGCGCTGAATCTAAAGTTGGATCTCGGTGCTCATCCCGATCGTCCGGGCCAGGGGGAGCCGGAACTGCGTGGCGGGATCGGCGGCATTGTGCGCCAGGGCGATGAACAGCTGCTTGCGCCAGGTGGGCAGACCGGGTTGCGTCCCGCGGCGCAGATCGATGCGGGAGATGTAGTAGAGCGGTTCGTCCGACCGGACCAGCAGTCGGTCGTCCGGGCCCCGGGCCAGCGCGATCGCCCGGGGGATGTCCTGGCGGTCCTGGAATCCGAATCGGGCGCGCAGGTGCCAGATCCCGGTGTCGCCGCGCCCCAACTGCTCCAGGGTGGACCGTTCGGCGACCGCCACGTGTGGCACGTCCTCGTTGACGACCTCGACGATCACCACCCGTTGGTGCAGTACGGAGTTGAAGTCGAGGTTGGCCCGTAGCGCCAACGGTGTCGTCTGGCGACTGGGGTGGAGGAAGACCGCGGTCCCGGCCACCCGGAAGGGGCGGTCGCAGCGCACCTCCTCGAGGAACTCGTCCAGGTCGCCTTCCAGGTCGCGCCGGCGCGACGTGACGATCGCGCGACCGCGTTGCCAGGTCGTCATTACCAGGATGACGACCGCCGCAATCACCAGCGGCACCCAACCGCCGTGGGCAATCTTGGTGAGGTTGGCGCCGAAGAACACCACCTCCAGGCCCCCGAACAGGATTCCGCCGGCGACCAGCTTCCAGGTGGGCCACCCGCGGCTGGTCGCGGCCAGGATCCCGAACAGCGTGGTGGTCAGCATCAGCGTGCCGGTCACGGCCAACCCGTACGCGGTGGCCAGCTTGGCCGAGGAACCGAACGCCAAGGTCAGGGTGAGGACGGCGATCCACAGCAGGTTGTTCACTGCGCCCACGTAGATCTGGCCGCTCTCGGTGTCGGAGGTGTGCGTGATCTTCAACGGCGGCAGGAAACCGAGCCGAACCGCCTGGCGCGACAGGGTGTATGCACCCGAGATGACCGCCTGGGAGGCGATCACGGTGGCCAAGGTGGCCAGCACCACGAGTGGGACCTTGGCCCAGTTCGGGGACATCAGGAAGAACGGGTCGGCGGCGGCATCCGGGTGGTGCAGCAGCAGCGCCCCCTGACCCAGGTAGTTGACCATCAGCGCGGGTAGCACCACCACGAACCAGCTCAGCCGGATCGGGACCCGTCCGAAGTGGCTCATGTCGGCGTAGAGCGCCTCGGCGCCGGTGATCGCCAGCACGACCGCGCCCATCGCGATGAACGCCAGATGCGGATGGCGGGCCGCGAACGCAACGGCGTAGGTGGGCGACAGCGCGCGCAGCACGTCCGGGTCGCGGCCGATCTCGCGCAGCCCCAGCAGGGTGATCGCGGCGAACCAGATCAGCATCACCGGGCCGAACACCCGGCCGACCTGGCCCGTGCCCTTGCGCTGCACGGCGAACAGCACCACCAGGATTGCCACCGAGATCGGCAGTACCAGATCGGCCAGGTCCGGGGCGGCGGTTTTGAGACCCTCGACGGCGGACAGCACCGAGATCGCCGGCGTGATCACGCTGTCGCCGTAGAGCAGCGCGGCACCGAGTACGCCCAACGCCATCACCACGCCGACCAGTCGGGCGCGGCCGGCGCCCAACGCGCGTCGGGTCAGTGCCGCCAGCGCGAGCACTCCGCCCTCGCCGTCGTTGTCCGCGCGTAGCACGATCGTGACGTACTTGATCGTCACCACGATCGTGATCGACCACAGGATCGCGGAGACGATGCCGTAAACGTTCACCCGATCCGGGCGCACCACGCCCCCGTCGAGCGAGAACACGGTCTGTGCGGCATACAGCGGGCTGGTCCCGATGTCGCCGAAGACCACCCCGAGGGCGCCGAGTGCCAGGCCCACGGTTCCCGCGCCGTGCGCAGCCGGATGGGCGCCGGGGTCCGGCCGATCCGTCGTCGCGCTCGCGACCGTCTCGGCCACCCAGTTCTCCCTCGACGGTTTGCTGGGCGTTCCGGGCGATGTCCCGATGCCGCCGGTCGCCCCAACAATGCCAGTCGGCCGGCCCCCGCCGCCGGGTGGTGCCCGGCCCGTAAATCGCGTTGCGTCCGGGTAACCGCGACCTATAGGTATCGGTTACCC
>DATAUG010000147.1:0-11692 GCA_036268355.1 Sporichthyaceae bacterium | reverse complement strand
GGCACCGGTCGCACCGGTCGCACCGGTCGCACCGGTCGCACCGGTCGCACCGGTCGCACCGGTCGCACCGGTCGTACCGGTCGTACCCGTGGCTCCGGTGGCTCCGGCGGCACCCGTCGGGCCGGTCGGGCCGGTGACGCCGACGCCGGTGGCGCCCGTGGTTCCGGTGGCACCCGTCGCACCGGTTGTGCCCGTGTCGCCGGTAGCTCCGGTGGCGCCGGTGGTCCCGGTTGTGCCCGTGGGACCAGTTGCGCCGGTGGTTCCGGTCGCGCCTGTCGTGCCGGTGGCACCCGTGGCACCGGTCCCACCAGTGGCACCGGTGGTTCCGGTCGTGCCGGTCGAGCCGGCGGCACCCGTCGGTCCGGTGGTTCCCGTCGGGCCGGTGGGACCGGTTGCTCCGGTCACTCCGGTGGTCCCGGTTGTGCCCGTGGGACCAGTTGCGCCGGTGGTTCCGGTGGCGCCCGTCGCGCCGGTGGCACCCGTCGGTCCGGTGGCACCCGTCGCGCCCGTGGCACCGGTCGGGCCTGTTGCGCCTGTTGCGCCGGTCGCCCCGGTTGCGCCCGTTGCGCCCGTGGCACCGGTCGGTCCAGTCGGGCCTGTTGCTCCGGAGGCTCCGGTGGCGCCGACGGAACCCGTGCCGGGGATGACGGGGTTGGAGGCGGGCGAGGCCGTCGAGGTGCCGCCGACGTTGGTGGCGGTGTCGGTGAAGGTGTAGGAGTCGCCGTTGGTCAGTCCGGTCAGCGTGCAGGAGCCGGTGGCGCCGGTGACGGTGCAGGTCTGCATGCCGTTGCCCGGGGTCGTGGTGTCGGTGGCGGTGACGGTGTAGGAGGCGGGGGGCCCGCCGCTGCTGGGTGGGGTGACGGTGACTGTGGCGGTGGTGTTCCCGGAGGTGGCGGTGGGCGCCCCCGGTGTGCCGGGCGGTGCTTGCGGGACCACCGCGTTGGAGGGCTGGGAGGCGGTGGAGGTGCCGGCGACATTCGTGGCGGTGGCGGTGAAGGTGTAGGACTGGCCGTTGGTCAGGCCGGTGACGGTGCAGGAGCCGGTGGCGCCGGTGACGGTGCAGGTCTGTCCGCCGTCGCCGGGGGTGGCGGAGTCTGCCGCGGTGACCGTGTAGGAGGCGACCGAGCCGCCGCTGCTGGGTGGGGTGACTGTGACCGTCGTGGTGGCGTTGCCGGAGGTGGCGGTCGGGGCCCCGGGGACACCGGGCGGCGCCTGCGGGGTCACGGTGTTGGAGGCAGGTGATGCGGGGCCGGTGCTGCCGGCGGCGTCGGTGGCCGTGGCGGTGAAGGTGTAGGACTGGCCGTTGGTCAGGCCGGTGACGGTGCAAGAGCCGGTGGCGCCGGTGACGGTGCAGGTCTGCCCGCCGTCGCCGGGGGTGGCGGCATCGGCGGCGGTGACCGTGTAGGAGGCGGCCGGGTCGCCGCTGATGGGTGGGTTGACGGTGACGGTGGCCGAGGCGTTGCCCGCGGTCGCGGTCGGTGCACCCGGCCGGCCCGGCGAGGCGCCGATGGTCGCGGTCAACCCGCTGGTCCCGGCCAGCGGGGAGGCGCCGGTGCAGTTGGCGCTGCCCGCAGCGGTCAGCGTCGCGGTCACGATGTACGGACCGCCGGCCGGCACCTGGCCGGTGGCGGTGGCGATTCCGCTGACGTTGGTGGTGCCACCGCCAAGGGATGTGGCGGCGCCACCGGCGACAGGCGTGGCGGCGAAGGCGATCGACGCGCCGGTGCAGTCGGTGGTGGTCCCGCTCACGGTGAACGGGAACGACACGTCGGTCAGAGTTGCGGTCGGGGTTTGCCCGGACGCGCCACCGGCAACAGTCAAGTCGTAGGCAACCGCATCAGACGCCATGACGGACCCGCCACCGTCGGTGGTGCCCGGGACCGAGCCCGTACCGGCCGGGGTCGCCACCCCCAACACCCCACCGGCACCGCCGGCAGCTCCACTGCCGCCGCCGCCACCACCGATCCCGGCTGCTTTGGAGGAGCCGGTGGAGTTCACGATCCTGCCCCCGGTGACAGTGACCGTCGCACCAGCCCCGCCCTTGCCGGCGGTTGAGGGCGCGGCGGGATCCCGCGCGCCGCCGCCGCCGCCGCCGATCCCGGCCCCGCCGGGCCCGTTACCGCTGGGCATTACGGCGCCGCCGCTGACGTTCACACTGCCGCCGGCACCGCCGTCGAGGCTTGGGGTGCCACTGGATCCGCCGCCGCCACCGATTCCGGCCCCGCCCCCGCCGAGGACGCCAGAACCACCGACTGCGGTGAGGCTGCCGCCCGTGACGTTCAGCGTGCCCCCGGCTCCCCCGCCCTGCCCTGCGCTGCCACCACCGCCGCCGACCCCGGCGCCGGCGCCGGGGCCCCCGTTGGAGCGCCCCGCGGCCGCGCCACCTGTTGCGGTGACGGTGCCGGAGTTGATGGTGATCGTCCCGCCGCCCTGACCGTTGTTGCCGCCGATCCCCGCCCCGCCCCCCCCGGAACTGCTTGGGCCAGTGGCGCCGGTGGCGTTCAGGGTGCCGCCTGAGCCGGCGCTGCTGTCCTGGATCGTCAGAGTGGTGCTGGGCGCGACGTTGATCCCGGCCTCTCCGCTGTCGGCGGGTACGTTGCTGATGCTCAAGGACTGGCCGTTGAGGTCGAGGGTGCCGCTGGTGACGGTCCCGTTGCCGACGATCAGTTGCGGGTAGTTGGCAGCGGTGTCGCCGGTGGGGTCGCTGACGGCTACGCAGAGGACCGCCGTGGTGCCGCCCTTGAGATCGGATACGAGGTCGGACCATTGGTTGACGTTGCAGGTGGCGGCCAGTGCGGTCCCGGGGAGCAGTTGCTGGCCGGCTGCGACCAGGCCGAGGACGAGGGCTGCGGCGGTGCCGGGTCGGCGGGCGAAGCGGGCGCGGCGCACCGCACGCGCCCGCACCAGTGCCTTGCGACCGTTCACCTTCTGCCTCCACGGGGACGGGCGCTGGGCCGTCACGTGTTCGGTGGCGGGTCCGGCATGTCCGACACGTGCCGGACCTGTTTGGCATGGTCGGGCGGTGGCCTCGTCCGAGGCCGGCGGGCAGGGCCGGGTGGGGGTCCGCGAAAGCCGCACCACCGGGCATTCCCGGCGCGGCCGCGGTCGATGGGTGACGGCGATAGTTGGCTTGCCTGGGTGGTGCGGGCGGACCTGGGGCCGGCGCCGATTCGATGGCGTCACTGCATGCGGGCCGATGTCAGGACGAGGGCGCCTCGTGTTGAACGCGCCCTTCGGTGTTGCTGTCCCGTCGCCTCGGCGGGCCTGTCCGACCGCGCCGACCCCGGGCCGGGGCAAGGCGTTGTCCGTAGGACCGCGCAGCGGCCTTGCGGCGGCCCGGGTCGGGGTGGTTGCCGTTCAAGGCGGCGAGGCGACTGGACCCACGAACCGTCATCCCCTGTCCCGGAGCCCGAGGCCGGGGCGCGGGGCGGAGCCCCGTTTCGGTCCGGCAGCGGAATCTGACGGTCGGTCAGTTGAGGGGGAATCCGGGGCCGAAGTCCCCGTCGTCGTGACGGTGGTGTCGGTGGCGCGGGCGATCGTTCGAACCGGTGGGGCCGGTGGTTCCCGTCGGACCCTGGGCGCCGGTTGCGCCGGTGACACCCATCGCGGCCGTCGCCCCGGTGGGACCAGTAGGTCCCTGGCCCTGGATGCCGGCTCGCCCAGGGCTTGCTCGATGAAGTCCGTGCCGTGGACGGATGACATCGCCGTTGGACATTTGCCGGGCGGGCTTCGTGGACCGAGGGCCGGTCCGGGACCGCTGCGGTTGCGGGTGTACCGGTGGAGCAGGTGCCGGAGTCAAATCCCGGCATCGGGTCGGTTAGCGGACGGACATCTGTGTCCGAATGGGACTTTCGGGTCCGAACGCCTCGGCGAGGGTGCTTCTGGTCCGGCCGCGTCGGTCGGGCGTGCGTTGCGAGTGCTGGAGGAATCGTGCGCAATCTGATCCGTGCGGCAGGGACCGTGTCCGCTGCTGCTGCCGTCGCCCTGAGCGCGGCGTCCGGTGCCGGGGCGGCGACGCTCGCGGGGACCCCGAGCGTGGCGGCGCCGGTTGCGCCGTTCGGGTTGGATCCGGATCTGCCGGTGGTGACGGCGGGTCCGGGTGGTGCCGCGTTCCGCACCGACCCGACGCCGGATTCCCCGGTGGTGTTCGTCCTGGCCGGCGGGCGCAGCGCGAACGTCGTCTGCTGGATCCTCGGGGACAGTGTGGAGGGGCCCTTCGGGTCCAGCGCGAGATGGTTCGTGGCGCCCGACGGCGACGGCCTGGTCCCGGTCGCGCGGGTCCGCGTCGACGACTCGTACTACCCGGGTTCCTGTCGGGACGACGGCTGGTACACCGACGAGGGTTTCACCGACGGCCGCTGGCACCACAACCACGTCTGGCACTACCGCGGTGGACACGGTGACGGTGCGCACCACGACGGTGGGCACCCCGGCCCGATCACCGGGCCGCCGCACCGGGTGCCGCCGCCGCACACCCGCACCGACCCGGGATCGCAGCCCGGCACCGACCCGGGATCGCACACCGACCCGGGCGGGCACACCCACACCGACCCTGCGCCGCACGGGAACTTCGACCCGGCGCCGCGTCCGCACGCCGGTACCGACCCGGCACCGCACGGTAACCTCGACCCGGCGCCGCATCCGCACACCGGTACCGACCCGGCACCGTACGGTAACCTCGACCCGGCGCCGCATCCGCACACCGGTACCGACCCGCTGCCACGCACCGACCCGGCGCCCGGCCGGCATCCCGGTCCCGCACGCCCGACCGGCTGAGACCCGCGGCAGGCCGGCCCGGACGAGGCACATCACGTCGACCGGGCCGCCTGACGCTGTGTCAGTTACCGGCGATCTGTTGGCCCTGTCCCCGCGGGCGCCCCCTTGTCGCCGAGCAGGTCGAAGCAGGTGCAACGGATGAAGGACGCGTCCCGCCGCCGGCACCAGGTCGCAATCACCGCTCCTGCGCTGGTACCTGACGGGCCCTCAGAATCTGACCCGTCGACGGCCGCACCGTCGTCCCCGGATCAAGCTGCGGGCACCACCGGGCCGGCGTGGGCGCCGCCGGAAGGGCGCGGGTGCCGGGCGGCCGGTCGTGGTCAGATCCGGCGGATCCGGATACGTTTGCCGGCGTGACCGGCCAGGCGGCGCAGGTCGTCGGGGTCGCCGGTGTGGACGGTGGCGCCTTGCGCGGTGCAGTGGATCAGGTGTGCGTCGATGACGTCACAGGTGCGGGTTCTTGCGAGCAGTTCCCCGACGGTGTGGGCTTGTTCGGCGGTGAACGGTTCGATGTGGCAGCCGCGCAGGAGTCGACGTAGTTGGACCTGCCGGGGGGATCGGCTGACCTGGGCGACGACCGGGCCGGTGGTCATCGGCAGGACGCCGAGTTCCAGGCGGGCCTGGTGGTCGGCCCACACGGCACGGTCACCGCGGTCGGCGGCGACCAGCAGAGCGGCGTCGTAGACGACGCTCACGCCGAACGGGAACGGCGGGCCCGGGCGGACTCCGCAGCGACCCGTCGCCGCGCGGCGGTCATCTCGGCCTCGGTCAACCCACCTTGCTCGGCCTCCCACTCGGCCACCGCGGCCAGGCCGTCACGGATCACCAGGGCCCGTCGCGCCGCCTGCGTCATCCACGCCGACACGCTCACCCCGTCCTGCGCGGCCGCAGCAACCACCCCGGCATGCACGTCCGGACTGACGGTTATCGCCAATTTCGGCGACGGCTCCCCACGCGGCATCGAACAACCATACTACCGAAGTAGGAGATATTATTGGGCGGCCGACGCCGGGAAGTGGTGCCTGGCGGGCGCCGTGCTCGGTGCACCGCTGTGGGCACGGGGTCGCCGCGCGTTGCCCAGGCCGGCCGGTTTGCTCTTCGACGCGCCGATCAAGGGACCGGACAAACACTCCAGGAGACCTTCGACGGTGGGGGTGCTTAGCGGCGCGCCCGGGCCTTCGACGAGCGACGAGCAGGCACCGTCCACGGGTTTTCCGTCCGACCCCGGCGCCCGCGCGGAACCCGATTTTCGGGCCGAACGTAGGAGCGGGTTGCAGCCGAACGGTTGCAACGCCGCGCGCGACGGCCGCGTCTGAGGCACAAGGGGAACCGTCGAGCAGAGGTGGGTTTCATGGTTCACGTGCGTATGTTGGCTGCGTTCACGGCCGTGGTCGCGTTGGCGATGCTTGCGATCCTCGCGGGCGGCGCTTTCGCCTAGGGGGCACGGCGAGGTTGCCGGGCCACCGGGGTGGGGCGATCAGGGCTGTCTTCGCCCCGGCCGCGGACGCGGTCGGCCCGGGACCGACCTGCGTCGGTTGCCGGCCCAACTCCCCGACCGCACCGTCCGGGCCTTCGACGTGGCTGTCGACCTGTGAGCCCGAAGGGTTACCTGCGGATGTCGTTGTTCACGCCGTGGCGCTCGCCCCGACCGAACGGGCTCGCGCCGATCCCGCAGTTCCCGGACCGGTCGAGGTGGCGGACCACGATGTTCCACCTGCGGGTGGGGTTGTCGTATCCGGCCGTGTCGACGATCACCATGTGCCCGTGGGGCCCGGCGGCCCCTGTGGTTGCGGTCCCGGACCATGACCTGGCAGGACGGTGGCAACCCCGCGGGGGATGTTGCCGGAGTTCGGTGGTGCCCGACGATCGGGCGCAGGCCCGCTGCTACCTCGGCCCCGAGATCCTGGGGCGCGCCCGCCGGACCCTGGCCCCCGCACCCGCGGCGTAGGCGACCGGAACCAACCGACGGACCGAGGCGCTCAGCGCCTGAACCCGAGGTCACGCGGCAACCGTCGAACACCACGCCCCGGGACTTGACCTGTCGGGTGGGCGTCGCGCGCAGTGGTGTGCGACAGCCGGGCCTTTTCGGTGCCGAACCGTGCGCCCTGGCCCGTCCTGCGCCCGTCGGGCAGGTGGGTGTCGTCGGCTGCGTGGGAGGTTCGGCGGAAAGGGCCCCGCCCTGCGCGCGGCCGCACCCCTGAGGAGGTGACCGGCCGGTGTCGGGCGGGGCCGCGAACCCTGGGTGCACCTGCCGCCCGCGCCGGGGCCGGGGCCGGTGGTGGGTCGCCCCCGGGGTTGCCCGTCGTCGTTGCGCGGGCAGTGGTCTCACCGCTCCCGGAATTCTGACCCTTGTGGGGTACCGGGCGAATTCCGCCCCGCCGGCTGAGGCTTGAGGGGCGTGCTGAAGGTGTGTAGACCGGTACGGTTTCCTGCGCCTGACGGTGGATCAGAAGCTGTTCACGGGCCGGTGTCACCGGGTGCCGCGCCCCCGGGACCGCGGTGAGGATCCCGTGTGACCGATCGGGGTCCGACCCGGCCGCAGTGGTCGCAGCCGAGTCCCCGGAATCGATGATCAGCCGCGCCGGACCCCCGGGTGTCTGTTCAGCCTCCCGGGCCCGGTCCGAGCCGGGCCGGCCACCGGGGTCGGCCGGGCGCCGCCGGTCCCGATCCTGCGGGCGTGGGCGATGAAGGTGTCCTCGGGGGAAGCAGGTCGAGGACATGACCGCGGCCGGGGCCTGCATGGCGGGGTGTCAGGCCGGGGCCGGGGTCTGGCGATCCTCGGCCGCCTCCAGGCGCACGTCGGTGGTGCGCACGCTGTTGTGTCGGGTCAATCGGCGCCACAGCACGGTCCCGCCGGCCAACCAGGTGAACAGGCTCAGCATCGCGGCCCACAACTGCAGCGGTCGCCAGACCAGGCGCAGCGCGGGTGCCCACCGCAGCAAGGACCAGTCCTCCCGGTCCAGGTGCAGGGCGAGGGCACAGACCGCCAGGTCCATCGCCAGGGCGATGCCGAGCATGACGGCGGCCTGTCGGGTGCGCCCGACGAGGGCCAGGTGGAGCAGGTAGGCGTCGACGGCCGGGCCGAACAGTGGGACGACGATCTGACTGAGGATCAGCCAGGGGATGGCAAGCCAACCGGGCCTGCCGCCGGATCTGGTGAACAGCGCGCTGTGGTGTGCCGCCGCCACCTCGATGGTGCCGAAGGACCAGCGGCGCCGCTGTTTGAGCACGTCGGCGACCTGCTGCGGGGCCTCGGTGTAGGCGATGGCCTGCGGCTCGTAGGGGATCCGCCAGCCGGCGCGGAGCAGGTTCATGGTGAGGTCGGCGTCCTCGACCAGGGTGCGATCGGGATAGCCGCCGACATCGCTCAGGGCGGCTCGGCGGAACGCGCCGGCTGCGCCGGGGACCACCGTCACGCAGTTGAGTACGGACTGGGCGCGGCGATCGAGGTTCAGGCTGACGATGTACTCCAGGGCCTGCAGGCGAGGCAGGAACCGGTCGCGGTTGCCGACCTTGATGTTGGCGGCGACCGCGCCGACCGCGGGGTCGGTGAATTGCCGGCACACGGCGTCGAGGAAACCGGCGCCGAGGATGGTGTCGGCGTCCAGGACCAGCACGATCTCGCCGGTCGCGCTGCGCAACCCGGCGTTGAGGGCGCCCGCCTTACCCTGTTTGCGTTGGCGGATCAGGCGGATCGGGTGGCGGGCGGCCACCAGTGCCGTGTCGTCGGTGGAGCCGTCGTCGATGACGATCACCTCGCAACCCGGTTCGGCCAGCTCGAGCAGGGTCTGCAGGCAGGTGCCGAGTACCGCTTCCTCGTTGTGGGCGGGGATCAGGATGCTCACTCGGGGTCGCCCCGTCGGTGGCGGGTCGTAACGGCGCCGGCGCCCGGTCGCGGCGTGCCGGACGGCGAGCGGGCAGGAGACCACCAGGCGCCACCCGGCGACCAGCGCGAGGCCCAGGAGCAGCGCGAGGAGCAACTTCTGGGCAGCCTCGTACAGGCGGAACCCGGCGATGATGGCGACCCCGCGGGATTGGGAGCCCAGACCCCTGCGTTGCGCGTAGGGCGAGCTGATACTGGCGTCGAAGGTGTCCACGGTGGTGAAGTCGTAGCCCCGGGCGCGCAGCTCCTCGACGATCCTGGGCAGGGCTGCGACGGTCTGCGACCGGTCCCCACCGGCGTCGTGGAGCAGGACGATGCTGCGCCGGGACCGCGGTTGTGCCACCGCGTCGACGATGGCCGCCACCCCGGGCCGCGTCCAGTCCAGGGTGTCGACGGTCCAGCCGACCGGGACGAAGCCCAGGGCCGAGGGCATCGTCTCGCGGCTGCCGGCCCCGGCGGAGTCGTTCGCGCCGTAGGGCGCTCGGAACAACAGGGGTTTGCGGCCGGTGATGCCTTCGATCACGGCGGCTCCACCGAGTATCTCGGCCTTGGACCGCCAGGTGCTCAGGTGGGTCAGATCGTGGTGGGAGAAGGTGTGGTTGCCCACCACGTGGCCCTCGCGGACCTCCTGGCGAACGAGCCCCGGGTGGTCCTGGGCGTTGCTGCCGATCACGAAGAACGTCGCCGGTACGTGCAGTCGGCGAAGCACGGCGAGGATCTGCGGTGTCCAGGTCGGGTCGGGACCGTCATCGAAGGTCAGTGCCACCAGACCGGCCAGCTTGGAGCGTTCGATGGGTCGGCCCGGCAGGTCCTGCGGGGCGAATTTCCGCACCGGGCCCAATTGGGAACTGTCGAGCACATCGCCGCCACCGATGCGCCAGTCCGCGATCCCCGCGAAACCGAGTTCGCGGGCCAACCCGGCGCGGGCCCGCACAGCGTCGCTGTCGTCGAACCAGGCCTGCGACCCGTCGGGCAGGGCGACCCTGGATTCGGCCTGGACTGGATCGAACCGCACCCTCGCACCGGGGAGCTGGGCCAGCCGCCGGGCCTCGGCGACGGTCAGCTCCGAGGGCTGCCCGTGCGCGGGCCACAGGTAGCCGTAGCTGGGGATGCCGAGCAGGAATTTGTGCAGCGCCGCGCCGCCGATCTGGTCGGTCACCTCCGTGATGACCTTGTGCACCCACGGGATCCCCGCGATGTCACCGGGTCCTGCGGTGGTCTCGTGGTGGTCGTAGGCCATCAGGACCACCGTGTCGACCAACCCGCTCAGCGTCGGGACGTCGAAGGCTGCCGCATCGGGGTCCTTGAGGGAGGTGAACGCCGGCAACGCGAGCACGATCCGGGCGCGACCGACGGCCGCGCGCAGCTCGCGGAGGAATGTCGGGTAGCTGGCTCGTGTCGAGGCGGGCAGGAGTTCGAGGTCGAGCACGACCCCGTCCCAGCCGGGATTGCGCAGCAGGTAGTCGCGCAACGCCTCAACCAACCGGGCGCGGTCGGCCTTGTCGTTGAGGACCTTTGCGGCCAGGTCACCGTCGAATTCGGTGGCGCCGTAGTTGCTCAATGTGATCAGGGCCTGAGCGCCGTTGAGATGTGCCCGCTGCAGGCTGTCCCCGAGCGCATCGGTCAGCATCCGGCCCGGCTCCGCCGACAACCGCAGGCCGGTCGCTGCCAGCGTGGTCAGCGCCCCGATGTTCTCGTCGACGGAATTCATCGCCGTGTCGTTGTCGCTGGCCAGGAATCCGAGCGCCTCGAATCCCGCCGTACCGGCGGGCCCCACGCTCCGGTGAGCCGACACCGGTGCTACGGCCGTCCGGCTCGGGTTGGCCGGGCCCCCGGTCGCGATCACCAACGGACCGACCCGCTCCCGGAACGTGCCGATGACCAGGGCGGCGATCGCGGCGCACAGCGTGACCCCGATCACGCCGAGGATCCCGGCAATGCGCAGCCGGGCGCGGCTGCGCTTGCGCAGGACCACGATCAGGCAACCGAGGCCGACAGCCAGGATCGCGCCGGCCACGATGTCGGCGAGCGCGAACAACATCGCGACCCCGACACCGCAAAGGGCCAGGCAGACACGGCGCCAGGAGACCACAGCAGCCTCCCCAGGTCAGCCCCGTTTGTCGGTGGCGCAGGGCCACCGCTCTCGTGGGCCTGCCCTTGGATGACCGTCCGGGGCACCGGCCGTGGGTCGCCGGCAATTCGCCGGATTGCACCATTATGTCCGATTCGGACTTGATCCGCAGGTCGAACCTGGCCTGCGGTTCGCCGATAATAGGGTTCATGTCAACTGGACCACTTGAGACCACTCACCCACTCATATTGTCATGATAGAGTGGTCGGATGGCACGTTACCGGGAGATTGCCGAGGATCTCGGGAAACGCATCGCCGGCGGGGAGTTCGGTGTCGGGTCGACGTTGCCGTCGATCGCGGCTCTGCAGGCGCACTACGCGGTGCCCGGGTTGAACACCATTCGCCAGGCCCAACAACTGCTCGTCGGCGACGGGCTGATCGAGACCCGGCAGGGTCGCGGCGCGTTCGTGCTGCGCACCAGGCCCCGGCCACGCCCGGTGGATGTGCTCGCCGAGTTGCGGGCCGCCCGTACGGCGTTGAACCGGGCGATCAGCGCGTTGGAGAAGGCAACCGGCCAGGGTTGAGCGCGCATGTCCATGTCGGCGGGCCCAAGGCCACCGGGTCCGTCCTGGCAACGACATGGGGTGCCGGTAAGGATCGTGTCACCGGCCGCGATCGCAGTGCTGACTCCTGGTCAGGTTGAGGCACACCCGAACCTGACCGCCACCTCCACCGGCCGTCACCGCCTGCCCGGCCCTTGCGCCGGCCAGGTCGCCCGGACGATCGGCGCCGGACGGCCTCACTCTCCATCCCCCCTTGACTTCCTGTGGCCCGGCAGGGGTGACCACGAGATCCGGGGCTGCCCCTGCGGCAGGCACACCGCCACGGTCGTGCACGACACGAACGTCTCCCGGGGTGTGGTGGTCAGGTCCGTGCACGACCTGTCGTGCCTGGCGAAGGGA
>DATAUG010000146.1:0-1845 GCA_036268355.1 Sporichthyaceae bacterium | reverse complement strand
TGCCGAGGACCTGGTCGGCCAGGCTCGCTCCTTGCGGGAACATCCACGGGCTGGTGTTCCAGTCGGGCGCGAGCATCGCCTCACCGATGGCGGGGACCTTCGCCTGCTCGATCTGGGACCTGAACCCGGACACGGAGAAGGGGACGTAGTTGCCGACGAAGGCAACCACATGATGGTCGGCGATCAACTGCTTCGCCGCTGATGCCGCTCGTGCCGGGTCGCCCGCGTCGTCGGCGGAGTACAGCTGGACGGGGTGACACGCCAGTCCGCCGCGAGCGTTGGTCTGCTTGGCCCACAGGGCCATCGCCGCTCTGGCGCCGGCAGCGATCTGCCCGGCGACTCCCGAGAAGGTTCCGATCTGACCGAGCGCCACCGGCTCCAGCGCCTGCGTGCACAGGGGCGCAGCGGGGATCGCTTCGGCGCTTGCATCCGCAGGGGTGTGCACATCCCGCGGGCCTCGCCCGGGCTTGCTCGGGGCCTGGCCCGCACCCGGTTTGGTCGCGACGCCTGCGGATTCACCGGTTCTGCCGCCGTCCGCGGCGGCTGCGGTTCGCGGTTGGGCCCCGGTCGTGGTGGTCGGGGGTGCCGGGGCCTGTTCGGTGCCGGTCGCCTGCCGGCTTACCGGCGCCTCGGGCGAGGCCGCGCGCTGCGCGGCGGCCTGCGGCGCCGAACCGGCCGACTCCACTGCAGCGGGTCCGGCATTGGAGCCGCACGCTGCCAGCATCGCCACCGCGGCGGTCACCGCCAGAACGCGAAGGGCTCGTCGCTGAAGAAGTGGGGAAAGGGATCTCATGCGTGAAGAATCGCAAAGCCATGGAGGCGTCCATACCGTTCGATATGTTCTGCCGCCGTCTCCGCATGTGGGCGAATCCCCGGGGGCCCGGTCGCTGCTGGTCGCCGCAACCATCGCGGCCTGGACGGTCGCGTACCGTATTGGCCCGTGCCTGGGGCTGGCCTGGACCCACCGCCGCGTGGATCGGTGTCGCGAACATCTGAGATGCCGTCAGATGAACGGGTCAAACGGAATGTCTACCGGTCTTGCGGCGGGCGTGCCTGGACCCGGTTTGTAGGCTGTTCCGGTGCTCAGCCTCTCCTCGGCCAGATCGGTGTCCCCGCTGACCGTCGCAACGCCGGCGTTGTTCCTCGTAAACCTTGGTCGCGTAGGAGCGGCGAGCCCCTCGGGGCTGTTGTTCTCGGATCCGGTGTCGCGGCCCCCGCGCATGGTGTCGAAGGTCGACTCCACCCGCGCCAACAACTGCCTTCACCACCGAGAAATCGCTGCACGCGGGCTCGCAGTACCGGGTCCGCGTCTGGTTCCACACCACCCAGGGCTGGAGCGCACCCAGCACCTGGGGCACCGCCCACGCCCCCTGACGGGCCCTCGCCACGCCACGCCGGGCAGGGCGCTCGCGCGCCGGGCAGCGTGCGCACGCCCGGGAAGACGTGAGGATCGTGAACGCGGACACAGACCTGACGTACCGTCAGGTAATCCCCGGCACGGCTCGAAGCCTGCACCCCACCCAGGCCGGACCCACCGGGACCCGTCGCGTCACCGGTCTGTGCCCGACCGACTCGTCCGATGAGCTGACGTACCGTCAGGTCTGCGTCCGGCCGGGGGGTGGTGGGTGCTCGACGAGGTACGCCTCGAGTGCGGTGCGCTTGTAGTAGCGGCGGTTGTACGCGCCGAGGACCTGCCCGTGCAGTTTTCCGGAGGCCAGCAGTCTGCGCAGGGTGCTGCCGGAGCAGTCGAGGAACTTGCACGCGGCGAAGGCATCGAGCAGTTCGCCGTCCTGCGGCCGGGCCTTCGGCGGTACGCGCCGCGTGCCTGCTGCGGCGGTGTCCGTC
>DATAUG010000145.1:0-2058 GCA_036268355.1 Sporichthyaceae bacterium | reverse complement strand
GCCCCGGCCGCTGAGAGGCCGGGAAGCCACCCGGGCCCGGTAGACAGCGGGCATGGCTCTCCCGCCGACCGGCCGTACCGTGCACCGGCTCGACCCGGACGGCACGGTCCGCGACTGGCTGGTCTCACCGGTCTGGTCGCGCCCGTGCGGGGACCTCGACGCGGTGCTGGACGCGGCGGGGGAGCCGTGGGGCCCGACGGGTCGGTGGGTGCTCACGAACGGCCCCGACGTCGCGCCGCTGAAGCGCCGACTCTTCCAGCGCCACCCGTTCCCGATGCAGCCGGACCTGCCGGCGTTGGTGGAGGACGGGCCGATCGAGTGGCCGACAACCGCCGGTCCGCAGATCGGTACCTGGACCCGACGGCACGTCGCCCCGGACGGCTTCGTCGACTGGAGCGCGTTCTGCTTCACCCCGGAGTACCGGGAGGCGGTGGCCGCCACCCGGCTCGAGGTCGATCAGGCCGAGGAACGGGTGCTCGAGGTGGCGTGCACCGGCCCGTTCCGGTGTTGGCTCGGCGGTGAACTCGTGCTCGAGCACGACGGGTTCACGTACATGGAGCCGCATGTGCGCACGGTCCGGGTGCGGCTGCCCTCCCGGACCACCGACCTTGTGGTAGCCACTTGGCAGGTCGCGTTCCGCGAGTGCCGGCACGTCGTCCGGGCCCGGGTGCTCGGCCTGCCGGTCCGGGTCGTGATCCCGAACCCGGCGGCCGACGAGTACCGCAGCACGGTCGCCGAGCGGGTGCTCGAGGAGCTCGGAAACCCGTCCTGGGCCGCCGATTCCGACGCCACCCTCACCGGTCCGCCGGGCGTCGCACTGCGGGTGAGCCTCGGGACGACCACGCACCGACTCCGTCTGGACGCGCAGGGGACGCTCGACGTGCCGTTGCCGGCCCAGGGCGAGGCCGTCCTGGAGGTCCGCCTCGACGACGACGAGGCCCCGGTCCACCGACGGTTCACGGTCGCCCGACTGCCCGGCGCCCACCGCGCAGTCGCCGTCGGCGGGCCGGAGCAGTGGCGGACCGAGGTGCTGGAGCACGTCGGGCAGCGCGTCGGCACCGCCGCCGCGCTGGCCCGCGGGCAGGTCGAGATCGCGGACCTGGCTTCCGCGTCGGTCCGGATCACCACCCGTGGCGACTGTGCCGACTTCGAGGTGCTCGGACTGCTGCACCTGTGGCACCGGATCCCCGCGCGGCGTTGGCCGGACGGCTTGCGCGACGGGGTCGCCGACGCCCTGACCGCGATGAAGTACTGGATCACCCAGACCGGCCTGGACGCGATGTGTTACTTCACCGAGAACCATCAACTGGTCTGGCACGTCGCCCAGCGGCTGGCGGGGTCGACCTGGCCGGACCGGCCGTTCGCCGTCGACGGGCGCACCGGTACCGAACACGCCGCAACGGGCGGTGCGCTCGCTGCGGCCTGGATCCGCCGCAAGCTCGAGGGCGGGTTCAGCGAGTTCGATTCCAACGCCTACCTGGCGATCGACGCGTTGGCCCTGGTCACCCTGGTCGAGTTCGACCGGGACGAGGAGTTGCGCGCGGCCGCGGAAGCCTTGCTGGACAAGACATTGCTGACGCTGGCGAGCAACTCCTGGCGCGGCGTGCACGGCGCCGCCCACGGCCGGTCGTACGTGCGGGCCCTGCGCAGTTCACGTTTCGAGGAGACCGCGCCGATCCTGTGGCTGCTCGCCGGGGTCGGGGCGCTCAACGAACAACTGCTGCCCGGCGCCGCGCTGGCCACGGCCCAGGTGTACCGGGTGCCGGAGATCGTGCGGCGAATCGCGGGCGCCGAACCGTCGGACTGGTGGGGACAGCAGGCGTACCGGGGCGACTACGCGTTCTCCCGCGACCTGCTCGGTCGCCCCTACGGCTCGGACCTGCGGGTCTGGCGCACGCCTGCGGCCATGCTCTCCAGCGTCCAGGACTACCGGGCCGGGCTGCCCGGCCTGCAGGAGCACGTGTGGGGCGCGACGCTCGGGCCGGAATTCCAGGTTTTCGTGACCGACCCGGCCAACTCCGACACGGGCGGGTCGGCGCGGCCGAATGCATGGTCCGG
>DATAUG010000144.1:0-18306 GCA_036268355.1 Sporichthyaceae bacterium | reverse complement strand
GGGCGATCGCGACGTTGGAGGTGACCACGCTCTCCAGGTATTCCTGCCCGAATGTCGTGCCGGCCTGTCGCAAATACTTCGCGTAGGCCCGGAGCACGCTGACCTGACGCCACGTCAGACCGGCGAGCAGCACCAACCGGTTGAACCCGTCGGACTCGGCCAATCCCTTGCGTACGGCCAGGAACGTCTCGCAGAAGGCCTCGCGGATCGCGGCGACGGGTTGCGCGTCGCCGGGCGTGGCCAGCCCGAAGTCGTAGATCCAGGTCGGCGCCGGCTGCCCCGGGCAGTTGATGTGGTACGGCTGCTCGTCGGTGACGTCCACCCCGAGGTGCTGCAGCATCGGCAGCACCTCGGACAGCAACACGGGACTCCCGCGCCGGTACACGGTGAAGCGCCGCGCGTCGTCGGCGCCGTAGAGACGCACCGACAGGTCCTCGTCGCCGTGCAGTCGTTCCAGCCGGGTCAGGTCGTCCACGGCGGCCCAGGCGGAGTTGGCCTCGCGGTAGCCCGCCGGGAAGGCTTCGGCATAACGGGCCGTCAGTTCCGTTGCCAGCACGGGGTCGTAGCGCTCGTCGAGGGCCTCGGCGAGGTCCTCGCGCCAGGTCCGGGTCGCGGTGGCCAGGCGAGCTTCAACGGCCGCGGTGTCGACCGGCCCGCCGGTCGCCTGCCCCGGGTCCAGCCGGACGACGAAGTGCAGGCGCGCCAGCACCGACTCGGTGACCCAGGAGGAGTAGTCGATGCTCACCCCATGCAGTTCCTCGGTCAGGATCTGCTGGATCCGCAGGCGGTTGTCCGTGTTGTACCGGTCGCGCGGCAGGTAGACCAACGCGGACACGAACCGTTCGAATTCGTCGTGGCGCAGGAAGAGCCGCAGTTGACGACGTTCCTTCAGGTGCAGCACCGCGAGCAGGATCTCGGCCAGTTGCGCGGTCGACGTGCAGTACAACTCGTCGCGCGGGTAGGTCTCGATTGCTTCGATGAGGTCGCGGCCGGAGAAGCTGTTCGGCGTGAAGCCGGTGATCGCGTACAACTCGTCGACCTTGCGGCGCAGCATCGGGATGCGCAGCACGCTCTCGCTGTAGGCCGACCGGGAGAACAGGCCGAGGAACCTGCGTTCCCCGATTACCGCGCCGGCGGCGTTGTAGCGCTTGACCCCGATGAAGTCCAGATAGGCCGGCCGGTGCACGGTGGAGCGCGAGGCCGACTTGGTCACGATCATCGGACGGGGATCCGCCCAGACACGCTCTCGGACCTGGGCCGGTAATGCGTCGAACGAGAACGAGATCGGGGCGTCGCCGCGCAGGATTCCCAGCCCGCTGCCCGGAACCCCGACCAGCGCCGCCCCGCGGTCGCCGTGCTCCAACTGGTATTCCCGGTAGCCCAGGAACGTGAAGTGGTTGTCCGCCAACCAGCACAGCAGGTCCGCGGCCTCGCCGTGCTCCTGGTCGGCGACCAGGTCGGGATCGGCCTGGCCGCCGAGCAGATCGCCGGCGGCGCGCAACGCCGCCTCGCCCATCTTCTGCCAGTCCTCGACGGCGTCGCGCACGTCGGACAGGACGTGGCGCAGTCGGCTCTCGATCGCGGCGGCATCCTGCTCGGTGACTCGTTCCATCTCCACATGGATCCACGACTCACCGGTGTCCTCCGGGGACGGGTCCCCCGGATCGGCCAGGCCGAGCAGGGCCCCGGTGATGTCGCGCCGGACCACCAATTGCGGGTGCACGGTCAGCTCGAGCGGGTGATCGGTCTGCGTCAGTTCGGCGGTCACCGAGTCGACCAGGAACGGCATGTCATCGGTCACGACCTCGACCACCGATCGGCCCGCGGCGGTCCATCCGTCGGCCTCGGCCGACGGGGTGTGGACCCGGACTCGCGCGGTGCCCTGGGGTCGGACGGTGGCGAGCGCGAGGTGCGAGTCGACCGCCCCGGCCAGATCCGCGTCCGGCCGGCCACTGATGTCCTCGGCGGCGACATGGCGCCAGTAGATCCGATTCAGCAGTTTGCGCTCGACGTCGGACAACCCCGTCACAGTATTCAACGTTCGCTTCTGCTCCTCGCTCGTCGGTGCTTGTTGCTCGCTTGTGTTCCTCGCTCGGTCCTCGCTCGTCGCAGGCGTCGCAGTTGCTCGTCGGAGTCACTCACAGGTGATCCCGCAGCTCCCACAACATCGGGTAATACCGCACCGGCAGTCGGCTGCGCAGATACGGCCCCCCCGAGGACCCACCGGTGCCGGATCGGGTGCCGATCTGCCGCTCAACCATCACCACGTGCCGGGAACGCCACAGCCAGGCGTTGGCGTCGTGCTCCACCAGCGCCTCGGCCAGGTCCCACTCGGCCCCGTAGGACTCCCGGTCGCGCGCAACCGCCAGCAGCGAGGCGATGACGGCGGGCAGTCCGTCGGGCGCGTGGCCCTCGACCGGCAGTCCGCGGGCGGACAGCACATGCAGATAGCCGTCCCAGAGCGTCGGTTCGGCCAGCCGACGTTCCAGCCTGCGGCGTTCGGTGTCGGTCAACCCCACGAGGCGCTCGATGAACTCGGGGTCCGCTGCCCCGGACAGGAACTCGATCTCGCGGAACTGGGCCGACTGGAAGCCGCTGGCCGGGGCCAGGCGGGACCGGAACACCCCGAAATCCTGCGGCGTCATCGTTTCCAGCACATCGACCTGACTGATCATCACTTTCTCGATCGTCGCCACCCGGGAGAGCAGGTGCCGGGCCCACCACAGCCGGCCGGCGAACATCGCCTCGCGTGCGGCCTCCAGCTCGTGCAGCACTTCGGCGAACCACAGCTCGTAGACCTGGTGGATGGTGATGAACAGCAGCTCGTCGTGGGCCGGCGGGTCGGCCAGGGTCCGCTGCTGGTCGAGCAGTTCGGGCAGCCGCAGGTACGAACCGTAGGTCAGCCGCGCGCCCTCCTCGCCGAACGATCTGCGGGTCGGCTCGGGCACGCGCCGACCCTACGCGGTGCCTGCGCAAGGTGGTGTCTCGCGTAGGCCAGTTCGCCACGTGAGACACCCTCTATGGTCAGGGTGTGGCTGGTCCAGAATTTTCCGAGTTGCTGAAGGCGCTCGACACGACGCTGTCCTCCGTCGAACACGTCGTCGACCTGGACAAACTGCGGCGGGAGCATGCCGATCTGGAGCAGCAGGCGGCGGCACCGGGCCTGTGGGACGACCAGGAGCGGGCACAGCGGGTGACCAGCCGGATGTCGGTGCTCGCCTCGGAGATCGGCCGGGTCGAGACGGTCCGCCGCCGGCTGGACGACCTGGGGGTGCTCTGGGAGCTGGCCCAGGAGGCGGACGATGCGGAGGTCCGGGCCGAGGCCGAGGTTGAGCTGACCGCGTTGACCAAGGACGTCGGCGAGCTCGAGGTCCGGACCCTGCTGTCCGGGGAGTACGACAACCGCGACGCGCTGGTCACGATCCGATCGGAGGCCGGCGGCGTCGACGCGGCGGATTTCGCCGAGATGCTGATGCGGATGTACCTGCGGTGGGCCGAGCGGCACGGGTACAAGACCGAGGTCTACGACACCTCGTACGCCGAGGAGGCGGGCATCAAGTCGGCCACGTTCGTGGTGCACGCGCCCTACGCGTACGGCACGTTGTCCGTCGAGCAGGGCACCCACCGGTTGGTCCGGATCTCCCCGTTCGACAATCAGGGCCGCCGGCAGACCTCGTTCGCCGGTGTCGAGGTCGTCCCGGTCACCGAGCAGACCGACCACGTCGACATCCCGGAGGACGAGATTCGGGTCGACGTGTACCGGTCGTCCGGCCCCGGCGGGCAGGGCGTGAACACCACCGACTCCGCGGTGCGCCTGACGCACATACCGACCAACATCGTCGTCTCCTGCCAGAACGAGCGCTCGCAGTTGCAGAACAAGGCTCGCGCCATGGAGGTGCTGCAGGCCAAGCTGCTCGAGGTGCGCCGCCGCGAGGAGAAGGCCAAGATCAACGCGCTGAAGGACGACTCCGGCGGCTCCTGGGGCAACCAGATGCGCTCCTACGTGATCCACCCGTACCAACTCGTCAAGGACCTGCGCACCGAGCACGAGGTCGGCAATCCCCAGGCGGTCTTCAACGGCGAGATCGACGAGTTCATCGAGGCAGCCATCCGGTGGCGCCGGCAGGCGCCGGCGGACGTTTAGCGAACCTGGCGCCGCCAGGCGCCATCCGGAATCCAATGTCACTGCCGGTGGCGCCGGCAGGCGCCGGCAGACGTTTAGTGAACCGGCGCCACCAGGCGCCATCCGGCGTTCCGCGACACGGCCGGTGGCGTCGCTCGACCGTCGCAGCGCGTCACTCCCGCCGCGCCGTCCGATATGGGCAGTACGGGGCCGTTTCGGCGCCTAAACTCGAAGTCTCGACAGGCCTGGCGCCGCGGCGCCGCGCTGAAAGCGGTATTGGTTCGCATGATCCGGCTCGAGAACGTCACCAAGATCTACCCGGCGCAGGACCGGCCCGCGCTGCGGGAGGTCTCACTCGAGGTGGCCAAGGGGGAATTCGTCTTCCTGGTCGGCGCTTCGGGGTCGGGAAAGTCGACGTTGCTGCGGCTGATCCTCAAGGAGGACCGGCCCAGCCAGGGCGCGATCCATGTGCTCGGCAAGGACCTGTCCCGGCTGTCGAACTGGAAGGTGCCCGCACTGCGCCGTCAGATAGGCACGGTCTTCCAGGACTTCCGGCTGCTGCCGAACAAAACCGTGCGGGAGAACGTGGCCTTCGCGCTCGAGGTGCTGGGCAAGTCGCGCGGCCTGACCCGCAAGGTCGTGCCGGAGGTGCTGGAGCTGGTCGGGCTGGCGGACAAGGCCGACCGCATGCCCGACGAGCTGTCCGGTGGCGAGCAGCAGCGGGTCGCCATCGCCCGGGCCTTCGTCAATCGACCGCTGATCCTGATCGCCGACGAGCCGACCGGCAACCTCGACCCGAACACCTCGGTCGGGATCATGAAGCTGCTGGACCGGATCAACCGGACCGGCACGACCGTCGTGATGGCTACCCACGACCAGGCGATCGTCGACCAGATGCGCAAGCGGGTCGTGGAGTTGGATCTGGGTCGGTTGGTCCGCGACCAGGACCGCGGCGTCTACGGGTACACCGCATGAGATTGAGTTTCGTCACCTCGGAGATCCTCACGGGTTTGCGGCGCAATCTGACCATGACGATCGCGGTCGTGATCACCACGGCCGTCGCCCTGTCGCTTTTCGGCCTGGCGCTGTTGACCGGCAAGCAGGTCAACACGATGAAGGACTACTGGTACGACAAGGTCCAGGTCTCGCTGTTCCTGTGCCTGCCCGACTCGACCACGCCGAGTTGTCACGGCGGGGCGGTCACCGACGCGCAGCGCACCGAGATCCAGACCGACCTGAACAAGCTGCGACCGCTGGTCTCGGACGTGTATCACGAGTCGAAGACCGAGGCCTACCAGCGATTCAGGCAGCAGTTCACCGGATCGGCGATCGCCGACAACATCACCCCGGACCAGATGCCCGAGTCGTTCCGGGTCAAGCTGTCCAACCCCACCAAGTACGACATCGTCTACAGCGCGTTCAACGGTCGGCCGGGGATCGAGCAGGTGCAGGACGAGCGCAAGGTGCTCGAGCCGTTCTTCCGGGTGCTGCGGGCGGTGTCCGTCGGGGCGCTGCTGCTGGCCGGGATCATCCTGGCCGCCGCGCTGCTGTTGATCATCAACACGATCCGCATCTCGGCGTTCAGCAGACGCCGGGAGACCGGAATCAAACGGCTGGTGGGCGCGTCCAACTTCTCGATCCGACTGCCGTTCATCATGGAAGGCGCGGTGGCCGGCGGGGTCGGCGCCTGCCTGGCCACGGGGCTGGTGGCCCTGGCCCAGTGGGGCGGGGTCGACCACTACCTGAAGCCCACCGTCCAGTTCACGAACTTCATCGGCTGGAGCGCGGTGGTCGCGACCGTGCCGTGGCTGTTCCTGCTCGGCGTAGGGGTCTCCTCGTTGGTGTCCGCGGTGACGTTGCGCCGGTATCTGCGCGTCTGAAGCTTCCGGTTCGCCAACTTCATCGGCTGGAGCGCGGTGGTCGCCAGTGTCTGTGGCGTGGCTGTTCCTGCTCGGTGTAGGGGTCTCCTCGTTGGTGTCCGCGGTGACGCTACGGAGATATCTCCGCGTTTGACGCCGAACAGCCCAATGTGTCACTCGTTCGGGTCCGGCGTGGTCCGCCGCTGATCCGCGCCCCCTCTTGATACTGGAGAGACGGGTGGGATTTTCGGGGTCGAGCGGGCGGAGCTGTCTTGCGATTGCGTCGGGTGCTGTCGGCGGCCCTGGTCGTCACGACCTTGATCGCGGTGGTGGCACCTGCGGCCGTCGCCGGTGACGACCCTCGCGTCAAGAAGCACAAGGTGGATGCCCAGGTCAAGGTGTTGCGCTCGCAGGTCCAGGCCAGCGCCGCCGAGGTGGTGGCCGCGACGACGGCGCTGGACGAGGCCAATGCCAGGCTGACCGTGGCCCAGGCCCGGCTGGCCACCGCCAGGCAGACGCTGAGCGGCGCGAAGGACGCCTGCGCCGCCGCCGCCGCGCGCCTGGAGGCGACGCAGGTCGAGAGCGTCCGGACCGCGATGACCTACGACCACGTCGCCGAGGACATGCAGGCCCACCGCTCGGCCGCCGGCGAGTTGGCCCGCCAGGCCTACATGAACGGCGACCTGGCCCGGCTGGGGATCGCCCTGGGGGCGCGCAGTCCGGAGGACTTCGCCACGGCGCTGACCTACGCGGCCGTGGTCAGCCGATCCGAGCACGCCACCCTGGACACCCTGGACGCAGAGCGGCGCTCGCTGGCGATGCAGCAGGCCCGGTTGGCGGCGGCGCGCGAGCAGTTGACCGCCGATCAGTCGGCGGCTGCCGCCGCCGTGGTCCGCACTGCCCAGGCTGCCGCCGATGCCGACGACGCCGACAGCGAGGTGGCGGGCCTCGTCCTGCTGCGGGGTAAGGCGCTGGACGACGCCGAGAAATTGAGGGCCGCAGTCGAGGCGGAGTTCGCAGCCGAGGAGGCCGAGTCCACGCGGTTGGCGAAGGTCATCGCCGAGCGCGCGGCCGCGGCCCGCCGGGCGCACCGAGGTGCTCCGCTGCCGCTGGGCGACGGAATCCTCAGCTTTCCCGTGTTCGGGCCGATCACCTCACCGTTCGGGATGCGTTACCACCCGATCCTGCACCGCTGGAAGCTGCACACCGGGACCGACTTCGGGGTGCCGGTCGGCACCGCGGTGCGTGCCGCGGGCGACGGCGTCGTGCTCGACGCCTTCCGCAACAGCGCCTACGGCAACCGCGTCATCGTCGACCACGGCCTGATCAACGGCGTCTACCTCGTCACCACCTACAACCACCTCAGCCGCTGGGTCGTGCATCCCGGCGAAAAGGTGAAGCGTGGTGAGGTCATCGCGTATTCGGGCAACACCGGATGGACGACCGGCCCGCACCTGCACTTCGAGGTGCTGATCGACGGCAAGTTCGTGAATCCCATGACTTGGCTTCGCGCACTCAAGGCCGTCTCCTGAAAGTCTAGAGTTCTCCGCCATGGCCAAGGAACGCGGACGCAAGTTCGTGGCGCAGAACAAGAAGGCCCGCCACGACTACTTCATCGAGGACACCTACGAGGCCGGGCTGGTCCTGACTGGCACCGAGGTGAAGTCACTGCGGGCCGGGCGGGCCTCGTTGGTGGACGGTTTCGTGACGTTGCGCGACGGTGAGGCGTACCTGCACGCGGTGCACATCCCGGAGTACACCCAGGGCACGTGGACGAATCACGAGCCGCGGCGGGTGCGCAAGCTCCTGCTGCACCGCGCGGAGATCGATCGGTGGGCGCAGAAGACCAAGGAGTCCGGCCTGACGATCGTTCCGTTGGCGCTGTATTTCTCCGACGGGCGGGCCAAGGTCGAGTTGGCCCTGGCCCGTGGCAAGAAGTTGCACGACAAGCGCGAGGCACTTGCCGAGCGGCAGGCCACCCGGGAGATGGCCCGCGAGCTGAACAACCGCAACCGGCGGCAGGCGCGCTAACGGAGCAGCGCGCCGACTTCGTGGGCCATCACACCGTTCGGATGCAGCGTGGTGACCTGGGCGAGCGCTGCCCGGCTGTCCGCGGCAACGATCACGAAGTGACCGCGGCGCTGGGCGTCGGCGATCTGCGCAGCCGACGCCGCCGAGGCACGGGCCACCAGGACCCGATAGGGCGAGGTCCAACCCGAGGCATCGCCGAACACGAACCCGAGGTCGCGGGCGCCGGCCGTGCGCAGCTGTTCCAGGGTCCGGGGGTCCGAGGCGAGCACGGTCAGCCGGTTCGGGTCGTCGAGACGGTACTTGTCGACCAGGCTGACGACCCGGCGGGCGCCGGTCGGGTCGTCCCCCGGCGTCAGGTAGAGATAGACGCGACCCCGACCGGGTGCCAGACGACTCAGTACCGCGTCGAGGGTCGTTGCCCCCCGGGGACCCACCAATCCGCACGCTGACAGCTGGGCGAGGGTGACCGCCCAGATCGGCCCGGTGCAGGCGGGCGCCGCGGTGAGCGTGGCATCGGGGAACACCACCGGCAGACCGTCGGCGGTGAAGGCCACGTCCAACTCGACGCCGTCCAATCCGGCGGCGACGCCGTTCTCGATCGCGGACAGTGTGTTCGCCGGGCCCCAGTCCGAGCCGCCGCCGAGGCCGATGAGCTGGATCCGGTGCGCCGCGACGGCGGGTGACCTCGGGGGTGCCACGGAGTTCGGGCCGGGCGCGGTCACGCCGTGCGCGCGAGCGCTTGCCTGGCTGGTGAGCGATCCGGGACCCAGGGAAAGGACCGAGATGCTCGCCAGTCCGGCGGCCAGGGTGACCAGCACCGGCGCTCGCTGTTGGGCACCTGCCCGGATTCCGTCGAGATTCACGCTGCCCCCGGACGCCCTCGGTTGGTTCCCGATGCTGCCTGCGCCCGGCGTGTGGCGCGCTGCTTTGCGCCGGGATTAGGCCGCTCGGGCGGTCCTGGTGCCCGGGCGGCAACTGCGATCGGCGGGCGCGGTTGTCGGCGCCGCGCGCTATCCTGGGGTGGTGCCCGACGATTGGCGTCGTGGGGTGCGGTTGATAACTCAACAGGGGGTGATCGGTTTCGACTGCGGATGTCGGTACAGGAGAAGCGGGCCGAGGATGCGGGGACGATCTCGTTAACCATGCCTCGCAAAAAATCAAGCGCCAAGGTTAATAACCAGCGCGATCTCGCTCTCGCCGCCTGACGGTAGAGCACTAGGAGATCTGTCAGCCCGGGGAGTGCCTTCGACCCGGTGTCTGGCATCAGCGAGAGGGCTTACCCTTCGACCCGGTCACGGGGTTGATTGGGACAGCAAACAGTGACTGAGCCTGTCGGGGAGCATGCCTGCGTGACTCCCCGAGGCTGAGAAAATCGTCAGCGGGCTGCGCCCGGAGAAGGCCTGGATCGGTTCCGTAGGACGCGGGTTCAATTCCCGCCACCTCCACGAGACGACAGGCGACGTGTGCCCGCAGAAAGCGCGGGCCACGTCGCCTCGTCATTACATTGCGGCGCTCCGCGCCGCTTAGCGCTTCGCTGGGCTCGCTTCGCTCGCTCGGCTCCGCCTCCGATGGGCCTCGCGCGCGCTTCGCTCGCCGGCTTCGCCACAGGCGAGTGGAGCGCGAACAAGCGAGCTTGCGAGCCTGTTCGCGATACCGAGCCGATTGAAGCCTGTTGACCGGTTGCATCGGGCGAAGCCCGCTTCAACGGAACACCCGCACCCCCTTTGTCGGTGGTTGCTGTTCGTTGTGGTTGTGCGGGTTCGACTCGTGCTCGGTCAGATCCACGAGACGACAGGCGACGTGTGCCCGCAGAAAGCGCGGGCCACGTCGCCTCGTCATTACATTGCGGCGCTCCGCGCCGCTTCGCGCTTCGCTGGGCTCTCGCCCGCTCGGCTTGACAGCCTCCGGGTGGGGGTGCCGGGATTTCGTCGCGCGAGCGAGCGCGCCTGCTCGCGACTCCCAGCCGATTGAGCCCGTTGACCGGTTGCACCGTCGCCCCATTGCTTGCGTCCGGCAAATAATGTCTGGCGAGCCATTTGTCGGACGCAGCGGCCTTGGTGTGCCCTGTGCTCGGGGCTTTGGGGCCTCCGCTGGACCTGGCGGTTCCGGGGTCCGCTCTTTCCCTTGTGTCCGACGATTGGTGTCCGGTGGGCCACGGTTTGTCGGACGCAGCGGGCTTGGCCGACAAACGTTCGGGGGCGGCACCCCGAAGGGTGCCGCCCCCGAATTGAGCCTTTTGACTAGTTGCCGTTGGCGCGGGTCAGCGCGGCCAGGGCGGCGGAGCCGGACAGGCTGGCCAGGGTCTCGCGGACGGTGGAGAGCTGGGCCTGGATGCTGTCGCGGCGGTGGGTCAGGGCGGCGACCTCGCGCTCGGCCTCCTGGTGCAGGCGGGCGGCGCGCTCGGCGGTCTCCTCGACCAGTTCCCGAGCGGCGGCCCGGGCGGCCTCGATCAGGGCGTGGGCGGCGCGCTGCGAGTCCTCGGTCATCTGGGACGACTCGGCCTTCATCTGGGCGGCGAGCTGAGCGGTCTCGGCCAGGCGGCGCTCGGCGGTCTCCTGCCGGGCGACGACGTCGCGCTCGAACTGCTCCCGCTGGGTGGACATCCGGGTCTCGGTGTCGGTGGCGATCTGGGCGCCGTGCGCCCGGGCGGCCTCGACGACCTCACCGGCGCCGCCGGCGATCCGGGCGGCCTTGTCGTCGCCCTGGGCCCGGATCATCTGGGCCTCCTGCTGGGCTTGCCCGATCATCTGGGACTGGGCCTCACGAGCGGCGGCCTCGGCGTTGCCGGCCTCCTCGTTCATCCGCTGACGCATCGCGTCGGCGGTGGCCTCGGCCATCTGGCGCTGCTGGTGGCCCTGGGCGGCGGCGTCGCCGGTCATCCGGCGCGCGTCGTCGTCGGCGGAGCGCAGGATGCCCTCGAGCTGGCGGGCCAGGGTGACGTAGTAAGGAGCGTCCTGATCGACGCGACCCATCGTGCTGTTCATCTTGGTGATCTCGCGCTGCAGTTCGGCGGCGCGGCGCTCGTAGGCTGCACGCTCGGCGGTGAGGGCAGACACCTTGGAGTCGACGGCGGTCCGGTCGTAGCCGCGCATCGCGGTGTCGAAGGACGGTGCGTTGGGGTTCATTGTCATGGGTGTCACGGATCCTTCGTCGGCACGGGCGTGAAGTTTGCTTCTTCCGATGGCAGCCGGGCTGGAGATCCCCGGAGTTCTGGCCTTGATCGAAAGGGTGTCAGGGTTGGCGCGGTCGCGCCGGACAAGGCGAAATTTGCCCGCCCGAGGCGACGATTTTTTACATTCAGACGAGTCAGATGATCTTGAATGCGCGATATCGGTAATAAATCCCGACGGAGCCGATTAGGCGTTTCGACCGAAATGTCCGAATTGCGCCCCCCTTCGGATCCGCCGGCCCACGCCGCGGCACCCGTCCCAATTCAGCGCAACCAGGCCTGTAGGACGAGATAGGCCAGCGCGCCCAACGTCCACGCGGCCCACCAGTTGCGTGCGCGGCGGAATTCCTCGGCGATTTCGGCACGCGGATCCGCGCGCCAGACGACCGCGGCGACCATGTCCTGGGTCGGCGCCGGGCCCCGCGACCGCAGCAGTCCGGCGCGTTCGGCCGCCGCGCCGCGCCAGGCTCGGACCGCCAGCGCGATGCCCAGGACCGCCAGCGCGGGACCCAATGCCGGCGGCACCTCGCGCGACACGGCCGTCAACGCGACCAGTGCCGTGAGCGTCACCCACTCGAACTGGTGGCGCCGCAGTCGTCGGCGCGCGGCGCGGGCGTGTGCCTGCGGGCTCCGGACCGGCACGCCGGGGTCGGGCAGCGGGAGCGTCGCGTGATCGGACACGGTCTATCCGTTCGGGCGGCGTCGAGGATGGACGTCGTCCCAGGAAAACACGTCCGGGCGGGCCGCGGGCCCGATCGACGGCACAGTCCGGGGTCCACGCCAACCCGGGGCCGTCCGCTCACCGAACCAGCACCGGGCGGCCACGATGAAAGGGAGCGGATCGAGGATGGACGAGCGGCCACGGCTGGCGGTCCGGACGGCCGCGGGGACGCCCAGGCTGGTCGTGCTGGTGCTGCCCGGCGGCCGGGTCGAGAGCCGGGCGCCGGTACGGCCGTGGAATCTCTCGGTCGCGCGGCTCGTCCCGTTCTGGCGCGCCATCGGCGACCGCCCCGGTGTCGCCGCCGGCCTGTTGCGCTATCAGGTGCGCGGTTGGAACGGTGTCGAGGCGGCGCCGTTGCGCGACGCCCGCTGGGCGTTGCACGAGTTGCGGGATCGCTTCCCGGGAGTGCCGGTGCTGCTGCTTGGCCACTCGATGGGTGGCCGCACGGCGCTGCAACTGCTCGGCGAGCCCGACGTCGTCGCCGCGGTCGGCCTCGCGCCGTGGTTGCCGCCCGACGAGCCCCACGTGCCACTGGGCCGGACGCGACTGCTGATCGTGCACGGCACCGCCGATCGGTGGACTGATCCGGCCGCGTCCCGGCAGTACGTGGCCGAGGCGGCCGCGGCAGGTGGTGACGCCACCTTCGTGGCCGTCCGCGGTGCCGGGCACTTCATGCTCCGCCGTCGCCGGCGATGGCGTCGGCTGGTGACGGATTTCCTTACCGATGTGATTTCCGCGACATCCGACCGGCCGTCAGATCCTCGCGGTTCTCCCTCTGCGGTGCCCGGCCAAACCGCGGCCGTGCCCGCGCCGAACCCCGCAGGAAACCTCGACCGCGGCCCAGCCCGGCCGAGGAGATCAGGGGCCGCGCGGGGGAGGTCAGGGCAGTGCAACCGAGGGACATGGCGCAACCGAGGCCGGCGGAGGGGGCGCGCCGACGGATCGCGGTGGTGGGCTCGGGGGTATCCGGACTGACCGCCGCCTGGGTGCTTCAGCGCGTTGCCGACGTCACCCTCTACGAGGCTGACGACCGGCTCGGCGGGCACGCAGACACCCACGACGTGATCCGCGGCGCCGGCTCCATCGCGGTGGACACCGGGTTCATCGTCCACAACGAACGCACGTACCCGACGCTGCTCCGGCTGTTCGCCGCCCTGGGGGTGACCACCCGGGCCACCGAGATGTCGATGTCGGTGCATTGTTCCGGTTGCGGTCTGGAGTACGCCGGTGCGCGCGGCGCGCGCGGTCTGTTCCCGGCGGCGAGCAATCTGCGCCGGCCCTATCTGCGGATGCTGACCGAAGTCCCGCGTTTCCACCGCGACGCCCGAGCCCTGTTGCGTCGGCCCGCCGCGGCCGCCGAGCCGACCCTGCGTCAGTTCGCCGCCGCCCACGGCTACTCCGAATACTTCCGGACCCACTTCCTGGTCCCGATGGTCGCCGCGGTCTGGTCGTGTGCGCCCGGCTCCGCGTTGGACTACCCGGCCCGTTACCTGTTCGCCTTCCTGGCCAATCACGGGCTGTTGTCGGTCACCGGGTCGCCGCGGTGGCGTACGGTCGTCGGGGGTTCACGCAGCTACGTCGAGGCCGCCGCGAAGGAGCTCTCGGCGGTGGCCACGGCCACCCCGGTGCGGAGGTTGACCCGGACCGCCGACGGCGTCGAGATCCGCGACGACGCCGACACTGTCGCGCATTTCCAGGGCGCCGTCGTCGCCACGCATCCGGATCAGGCGCTCCGGCTGTTGGCGGCGCCCAGCCGGGCCGAGTCCGAGGTGCTCGGCGCATTCGGCTACTCGGTAAACCACGCGGTGCTGCACACCGACCCGTCCCCGCTGCCTCGCGCCGGCGGTGCCCGGGCGTCCTGGAACTACCGGCTGGCCGACTGCACCGCCGAGCCCGACCGCGTCGGAGTCAGTTACGACATGAATCGCCTCCAGGGCCTGCCGGGTCCCGAGCACTACGTGGTCAGCCTCAACGATGCCGGTGCGATCGATCCCGCCAAGGTGTTGGCGCGGATGGTCTACGAACACCCGATCTACACCCCCGAATCGGTGGCGGCGCAACGTCGGTTGCCGGAACTGTCCGACGAACGCGTCGCGTTCGCCGGCGCCTATCACGGTTGGGGCTTCCACGAGGACGGGGCGGCCTCGGGTCTGCGGGCCGCGCTTGCGCTCGGTGGCCGATGGTGAGCACCGATGTGAGGCGACGTCAGAAGTCTTGTGCGCTCGGGCATTCGGCCGCCGACCGGTGGGGCGGGGCCGCGATCTTCGACACGGTGATCGCGCACGCCCGGCGGACGCCGATCAGCAACTCCTTCCGGTACCGCAGCTACAGCTGGCTGGTCGACCTGGATCGGCTGCCGCGGGTGCCGTGGCCCGTGCGCCCGTTGGCGCAGTTCCGGGCCGCCGACCACCTCGGCCGGCCCGAGCGCTCCCTGCGCGCCAACGTTGACGCCTTTCTGGGCAGCGCAGGCATCGACCTGTCCGGGGGGCGGGTGCTGATGCTGGCCAACGCCCGGGTTTTCGGTCACGTCTTCAACCCGCTGTCGGTCTACTGGTGCCACGATGCGGCGGGGTCGCTGACCTGCGTGCTCGCCGAGGTGCACAACACCTACGGCGAACGCCATTGCTACCTGCTGCACCCGGACCCGGACGGCGCGGCGGTGTGCAGCAAGGAGTTCTACGTCTCGCCGTTCCACCCGGTCGACGGCCACTACCGCATGCGGCTGCCGCTGCCCGGCGAGCGTCTGGCGCTGTCCGTCGAGCTGCACCGGCCAGGCCAACTTCCATTCGTGGCGACCGTGCGCGGCACTCCTCGGCCGGCCGGGGTCGGCAGCCTGCTGCGGGCCGCTGTCCGCGTGCCGTTGGTGACGCGGACTGCCGCGGCGCAGATCAGATTGCAGGGCAGCCGACTCTGGTGGCGCGGGCTGCCGGTCGTTCCGCGGCCCGAGCACGTCGTGCCGGACGGGTTCCGATGAGTCTGACCACGCCGCGTCGAGGCTCGTACCGGCCCGAGGTGGAGGCGACACGTTGGCCCGACGTGGCAAACCTGCCGCCGGGCGGCCTGCGGGCCCGGATCGCGGAGCGGCTGTTCGAACGACTGGTCGCTCACCTGCCGTTGCGCGTCCTGCTGCCGGACGGGCGCAACATCGGTGGCGGCACGGCGTCCGACCCGGCAATGATCCTGATCCGGCCGTGGGCGCTGCACCGCCGGGTCGGGGCCGGTGGGCTGATCGGCTTCGGCGAGGCATACCTGGCCGAGGACTGGACCGCGCCCGACCTGCCGGCGGTGCTCACGGTCTTCTGTCGCCGCATGGCGACCCTGGTCCCGCCGCCGCTGCAACGCCTGCGGGACCTCGCGGTGCACCGCCACCCGCACGGTGACCGGGGCACGATCAGCAACGCCCGCAACAACATCTCGCGGCACTACGACCTGTCCAACGACCTGTTCACGCTTTTCCTGGACGAGACCCTGACCTACTCCGCGGCGCTATTCGGTCCTGGCGACGGGTCGGTTGACATCGCCGCCCGCGCCGGCCGCGGCGACCTGGCCCGCGCGCAACGCCACAAGATCGACCGCCTGCTCGACGCCGCAGGCGTGCGGGCCGGGTCACGGGTGCTGGAGATCGGTACCGGGTGGGGCGAACTGGCCCTGCGGGCCGGTGCCCGCGGGGCGAACGTCCGGTCGATCACGCTGTCGGAGGAGCAGCGCACGCTGGCGTTGGCGCGCATTGCCGCGGCCGGTCTGTCGGAGCGCGTCAGCGTTGAACTGTGTGACTACCGCGACGTGCAGGGCAGCTACGACGTCGTCGTCTCGGTGGAGATGATCGAGGCGGTCGGATTCGAGTTCTGGCCGCAGTACTTCGCCACCCTGGACCGGGTGTTGGCCCCCGGCGGCCGGGTCGGCCTGCAGGCGATCACGATGCCCCACGACCGGATGTTGGCCTCCCGCGACACCTACACCTGGATCCACAAGTACGTGTTCCCCGGCGGGCTGATCCCGTCGGTGACCTCGGTCGAGGATTCCGCCGCGAGGGCCGGCCTGCGGGTGGCCTCGTGGCACGGCTTCGGGCTGCACTACGCCGAGACCCTGCGGATCTGGCGCGAGGTCTTCACCGCCCGCGCCGCCGAGATCGACGGGTTCGGCTTCGACGAGACCTTCCGTCGAATGTGGACGTTCTACCTGGCCTACTCCGAGGCCGGCTTTCGCTCCCGGTACCTCGACGTCCACCAATTCGTGCTCGCCAAGGGGGATGCGTGAAGCAATCGGTGGCGCCTCGACTTGCCGCGTTGCTCGAGCCGCTGTTCGGTGGGAGCCTCCCGATCCGGATCCGCGCCTGGGACTCCAGCGAGGCCGGACCGGCCGACGCGCCGACGGTCGTGGTGCGTTCGCGCCGGGCTTTACGGCGCCTGTTGTGGCAGCCCGGCGAACTCGGGCTGGCGCAGGCGTACATCACCGGCGAGATCGAGGTCGAGGGTGATCTCACCGAGGGCCTCCAGCTCATCTGGGCGGCCATCCGGGATCGCGGACTGAGCCCACCGAAGCTGACCTCACGTCAGATCGTTGCCGCTGTTGGGGCCGTGGCCCGCCTGGGCGCCATCGGGCCGCCACCGTCGGCGCCGGCCGCGCAGGCAAAGCTGTCCGGCGTGCTTCACAGCCGCAGTCGCGACCGGGCCGCGATCGCCCACCACTACGACCTGTCGAACGAGTTCTACGCCCTGCTGCTCGACGAGCAGATGGCCTACTCCTGTGCCTATTTCACCTCCACCGACCCCGGCTACACGGTTGCCGACGCCCAACGCGACAAGCTCGACCTGATCTGCCGAAAGCTCGGCCTGGGCCCCGGCGCCCGACTGCTGGACATCGGGTGCGGATGGGGCGCGCTGTCGCTGCACGCCGCGCAGCACTACGGCGCGCAGGTACTCGGCGTGACGCTGTCGCGGCAGCAGCAGGACTTCGTGCTCGCCCGGGTCGCCGAGCGCGGGCTGGCCGGCCGGGTGGAGATCCGGTTGCAGGACTACCGGGCGATCCCCGCAACGCCGGCCGCGGATTTCGGCGGATTCGACGCCGTGGCCTCGATCGAGATGGGGGAGCACGTCGGGGCGGCCAACTACCCGACGTTCGCGGGCGTCCTGCACCGATGTGTCCGCGAGGGCGGTCGGGTGCTTGTCCAGCAGATGTCGCGGCGCGATCGGCCCGGTGGTGGCGCGTTCATCGAGTGCTTCGTCGCCCCGGACATGCACATGCGACCAGTGGGGGAGACGGTCGCGCTGCTGGAGGACGCCGGTCTGGAGGTCCGCGACGTCCAGGCGATGCGCGAGCACTACGGGTGGACCGTGCGGGCCTGGTCGGAGACGTTGGAGAAAAATTGGGCAGCCGTCGTCGACCTGGTCGGTGAACAGGTCGCCCGGGTCTGGCGGCTCTATCTGGTCGGTGCGGCGCTGGTGTTCGAGGAGGGCCGCATGGGCGTCGACCAGATCTTGTGCGTGAAGCGCTCGCCCGCCGGGGTGTCCGGCATGCCGCCGGTGCGGGATTCCATCTGAGCATCCGTCAGGAACACTGCTGCATATGAATTTCCACGGCGCCAGGGCGCTGCTCGGCCTCGGTGTCTGTGCCGCCGGGGTGGCCGCGCTGCTGGCCGCGACCTTCGCGGTGGCGCTGCGATTGCGCAAGCACAGCGTGGTCGACGTCGCCTGGGGCCTCGGCTTCGGTACGGTCGCGGTGCTGACGTTCGCGGTCTCGGCAGGGCACGGCTGTCTTGGTCGGCGTCTGCTGCTGACCGCCATCGTGCTCCTCTGGGGGACTCGGCTGGCCTGGCACATCGGCCGGCGCAACGCCGGGCACGGCGAGGATCCGCGCTACGTCGCGCTGTTGGCGAAGGTCCCGGAACACCGGCGGACGGCGTACGCGGCGCGAACGATCTATCTGTTGCAAGGCATCTTGATCCTGTTCATCTCCCTGCCGGTGCAGCCGGCCCAGTACAGCGATCGCCGACTCGGCGTGCCGGCCTGGATCGGGTTGGCCGGCTGGGCGATCGGGCTGCTGTTCGAGGCGGTCGGCGACCGGCAGCTCAAGGCGTTCAAGGCCGACCCGGCCAACCGGGGCAAGATCATGGACCGCGGGTTGTGGCGGTACACGCGGCACCCGAACTACTTCGGCGACGCCTGCGTCTGGTGGGGGATCTGGCTGGTGGCCGCCGACAGCGGGAAGTGGGGCGCGTTGACCGTCCTCTCCCCTGTGGTGATGACTCTCCTGCTCACCAAGGGCAGTGGCGCCGCGCTGACGGAGCGTCGAATGGCCGGTCGTCCCGGATTCGCCGAATACGTGGCCCGAACCTCCGGGTTCTTCCCGCGCCCGCCGCGTCGCCCCTGACCTCAACTTCTGGCGTGTCGGGCGCCCTTCCGCC
>DATAUG010000143.1:0-41221 GCA_036268355.1 Sporichthyaceae bacterium | reverse complement strand
GTCATCGATCGCATCACTGATCCGCCCCGCCCAGAACCGGTCCCGCCCCGCAGCCTCCTCCACGATCCGCGCCAACTCCCGCCGCGCCGCCGCCACCTCCAACTCCGCCGCCGCCACCCCCGACGCATCACCCACCCCGGCCGGTGCGAACACCTGATAAGCGAACATCACCTGGTTTCCCACCTCGGCATGCGGATCACGCCCCGCCGCCCGCTCCGCATCCTGGGCCCTGCCCAGCACCTTCACCGTCGCCTCCCGGAACCCCTCCAACTCATCAGCCCACGAACCCAAATACCCCGCGGTCTTGCTGTACCGCCCGATCACCGCCTCCAACCGCTTGGCCACATCCAGCGCCTGGGACTGCAACGCCTCCACCGACAACGCCCGCATCGACTCATCGGCCCCGATCCGCCGCAGATGACTCACCTGCCACGTGATCTCCACAGCGGTGTTCCGCAACCCCGCAGCCTGTTCCCGAATCGCATCCGGATCCCCCGGCAACGGATCACCCACCGCCAACGGCGCCCAATCGAACGGCCGACTCACCGCGCTCGCGTGCCCTGCACCGACCGCGCCAACCCGCCATCCACCCCACCGAACACCTCCACCGTGCCCGCACACCGCTCACCGAGCTTCCGCACGTCCTCGATCAGCCTGCCCCGATGAGACTTCCAATTCTCCCCGAACTCCCCCATCACCGACCGGACATGGCTCCCACCCCAAATCCGCCCCTCCACACCAGCCTGCCCACCCAACCCCTCAAACCGATCAGCCACCACAACCAGCGACCGCTGCATCGCATCCAGCACCCCGAAATCAACCCGCAGATCAACCACCATGAGCCTCCGAACGCCACCGGGGATGCCCCAAACGCACCCGCCCGGATTCTCCCAGCCAAGATCGCGGCTGCGAACCCCTCCGGCGTGATCATGCCTGGCTGCACCGCGGCGGCCGAGCGCTCAGCGGACGAGGAATCCGGCGTCGACGGGCAGGCAGATCCCGGTGATGTAGCGCGTCTCATCCGAGCACAGCCAGGCAACCGCGTTGGAGATGTCGCTCGCCCCGATCAACGGCACGGGCATCGCGTTGGCCGCCTTGGTGAGGACATCCGGATTGGCTTCGGCGAACGCCGCCCACCGCACCCCCGGCAAGTTCGTCGCATCCGTCGCCGACTGGGAAACCATCCGGACCGTAACACCGCTGTCGTGGCGTGCGGGAGGTGCTGGCGATCGGCACCCTGGTGTTGCGGTGGGCCGCCACCGCCGCGCTGTTTTTCATGTCACGGGTCTGCCGGTTGTGCTGGTCGCGGTAGACTTCTTCTATCTGTACCCGGCACTTACGGCCGGGTCGTTGCCCTACCAGGACTGGTACAAACACATGTGGTTCCACTCCTGGATCTGAGCGGTCCGGATCACCGGAGTGCATCGGTTGGGATTCGGCCACCGCGTGGTGCCGCGTCCAAGGCGGTGCCGCGGGTGATCATCTGCAATCGTGGACTCCTCCCGCACACCGCGCCCGGTCCGCCCCGCGGTCCATTACCTGTCCGACCCCGGATTCAGCGGCCACGCGGTCGCGGGCCGCAGGCTGATGATCGGGCTGCAACGAATCGGCTGCGCCGTCGCACACACGCCGCTGCAGTGGTGCAGCCGCCACCCGCTCTTCCCGTCGTGCCGAACGGCTGAGGCCCGGCCGACCATCCCGCACCCGCGTGGTTCCACGACCGAGGTGATGATCGTCCACGCCACCCCGGAATTCCTGCCCGCACTGGAGCACCTGGTCCCGCCGGGCGTCCCGCTGGTGCTGCACACCGCCTGGGAGTTCGAGCAGTTGCCACGCGATTGGCCCGGCCTGATCAACCGGGCTGAAGCGGTGATAGTCCCCACGCGATGGAACGCGGACGCCTTCGCCGCCGCCGGGGTGCGGATCCCGATCCTGGTCGTGCCGCACGCGCACGCCCAGGGGATCGAGTCGGCGCAGACCGAGTGGTTGGACGGGCTCTGTCCACCCGACCAGCTGATGCTGCACAGCATCGCCGGCTGGCACCCACGCAAGCGACCCGACGTCACCTTGGAGGCCTACGCCCGGGCCTTCGGGCCGCGCGACTCCACGACGATGATCCTGCGGACCACCGAGGAGGTCGAGCAGGCACCGGGGATGCCTTGGCCGACCCGTCGGTCCAGCCGGACCTCCTGGCTGATAGCGGATCTGATGCACCGTCACGCCCCGGCCCCACGGCTGAACGTGATCACCGAGGTACTGAGCTTCGAGCAGATCGCGGGCATGCACCGGCGCAGCGGGTGCTGGGTCTCGCTGCCCCACGCCGAGGGTTGGGACATGGGATGTTTCGACGCGGCAGTGGCCGGTTGCCCAGTGGTCACGACGGCGCACGGGGCGCCGTTGGAGTACCTCGACCCGGACTCGTCCTACCTGGTGCCGGGCCGCTTGGTCGACTCGGACTACCACCGCGGCGGCAAGTGGGCCGTCCCGGACCTCGACACCGCCATAGACCTGCTGCGGGTGATCCACGCCGATCCCGAAGCGGCGGCGGCACGAGCCGCCGACCAGGCGGTGCGCCTGCAGGCCAAGTACGAGGCGTCGCGCGTGGCCACGGGACTGGTCGACCAGTTGCACGCACGCGGTCTGGTCGACGCCCGCTGAGCGACCGCTCTCAACCGTTGCGCATCGCCTCGGCCAGCGCACGCGCCCGATCGACGGTCGGCGCGCCGCCGGCCACGGTCGCGATGAACAACCGCGGCCCGGCGCGGCCGGCCAGTTCGATCACCTCGGTGTTGGTGATGCCGTAGGCGTGGAAGTCCTGGCCGTGCTCCCGATAGGCGATCACCTCGGTGAGGGTGTCCACCTTGCCGGGGTCGAACGACTGGACGAGATCGCCGGCCTGCCCCCGCAACGATCGGTACGACGACAGGAACCGGGCGGCCTGCGCGTCGCCGGCGAAGAGCATCGACACGCAACTTGCGAACACCTCGGCCGACTGCGGGGCGCCGGGCGGTGCCGAGGCCGACTGCGCGGCCGGAGGCGAGGAAGGGGGCGGCAACGCGGTCAGCACCGTACGGTAGCCGGCTTGGTACTGGTCGTAGAGCAACGCCGCCTGGACGTCGGCCGAGGCGCTGTACTGACTGGGTGTCAGATCTCCGCTGTAACCGTCGTCCCGCCGGAATCCCGGCGCGAGCAGAGCCGGCGCGCAGCGTTGCGCCGCAGTCTCGGCGACCGGCGTCGGCGTGGCCGTCACCGGGCGCCGTTCCGCGGACGGGGCGCCGCATCCGCCGATCACCCCGAGCAACAGAAACGTGCCGGCGAGGATCCGACGGTTCACGTCAGCGTTCGGAACGGCGCCACCTGCTCGAAGCCCCCGTCGCCGAGCAGCGCGCCCATGTGTGCCGCATCCGGGTCGCCCCCGGGCGTCTCGGCCGGCATGGCCATCGGGTTCAGGTAGGTGGTGCGGAAGAAGGCCAACCGGTTCGACGTCCCGCCCGCCGGGGTCCAGGTCAGGCCGTAGCTGCCGATCGTGAAGTCGGACAGCTTGTTGCCCAGAATGTCGGCCAACTGCTGCGCCGACGGGCGCCCGCCGCTGACTCGAACAGCCTCGGCCAGCGCGAGGGCGGCGTCATAGCCGTGGATGCCCTCTATCGTCGGCCGCAGCCCGGGGACCAGCACCTGCTGGCGCTGCATGTAGTACTGCACCACCGGGTCGAACGGGTTCACGTCGCCGGCGAACTCGACCACGCCGATCCGGGTGATCGGCCACGCGCCGTCGATCACGTCGCTGTCGAACAGTTGGCTCGACGCCAGCACACCCCGACCGGGCAGGCCCGGCCTGCCGGCGCCCGTGGCGACCGCGGACATCGCGTGCAGCAGGGGCTGCGCCTGAGCCGGCCCGAGCAGCAGCACGACAAGGTTGTAGTCGGGCAACCCGCGGGCCCAGGCCGTGGCATCGCTGGGCAGTGAGTCGTAGCGGACGGTCAGACCGGAGGCCGCCAGCTGGTGTCGCAGGCCGCCGAGCTCGGCGGTGTCGACGGTTCCCGGGCCGCTCACGACCTCGACCCGGCCCGCGGCCTGAGCTTTCGTCTGGACGCCGATCGCGGCGCCCTCGCGGCCCCAGTCCGGCACAACCGACCAGACCCCGGTGCCGGTGGCCGGCGCCGGGGGGGCACCCAGGACGACCGGCAGCCCGGCGCGCTGCGCTGCTCGCACCACCGAGCTCACGGTTGCCTCGTCGCCGCAGGGCAGCGCGATGGCGCGGGCGCCGAGTCGATCGAGCTGCGCCATCGCCGAGTCGATACCGCCGCCCAGGTCGACCACGTCGAGCCGGTTGCGGGCCCGGCTGCGGTCGCCGGTGGCGTTCACGTCGGACAGCGCGACCTGGGCGCCCAGTGCCTGGTCACGACACTTGCGGCCGTCGGGCCCGGACAGGTCGGCGGGAACCCCGATGACCACCTGCTTGCCGGCGTCCGACGGCACGACGGTCTCGACGAGGCGCAATGTCTCCGTGTCGTGCTTCGGGCGGTCGAGGTGGACCTCGAAGGTCCAGCGGCCCGCGGCCGACAGGTCCGTCGCCGCCACCCAGGAGGTCCCGGTGGCGTTGGGATGCAGCACGAGATCCCGGGCCCCGGCGCAGGCGCAGGTTGCGTGGGCCGCGACCGCGGTGATGTCCGCGGCCGGCTGCGGCCGACCGTGCGTCTGCGCCGGTTCGGTCTGCAGGACGAAGGTGTTGGCGCCGACCACGGCAGGCGCCAGCGTGCCCACCTGTTCGGCGCTCTCGGAGTCCGTCGCGTTGGCCACCGAAATACCGGTGGGCTGCCATGCGGCGGCTTCCGAGTTCTGCGATGCCAGCAGTCGGGCCCCGACGCCGCCGGCCAGCACAAGCCCGGATGCGACCAGAAGCGCCGTTACGGGGCTGGGTCGGCGGCGCGAAGCCGGCGCCACGGCGGTGGTGCCACTGGGGACGTCGCCGCGCCGGGCGGGTGCCCGGCGCGGCGGACGGAGTGCCGTCATGCCCCGTCAGTCCTCGTAGGACAGGCCGCCGGTGTCGGCGCCCATGTCGATGGGCTCGCCCCAATAGCCGCGGCAGGTGCCGGCCTCGACCTTCCCGAAGGAGCAACCCGTCCCGTAGTCGTGGCCGGCCGGGGTGTCACCGCTCTTGGGCGCGGAGTTCTCGACGAACAGCATCGCGTGCGGCTTGTAGAAACCCTTGATGTTCGGGTCCGGCCAGTCGCGTCGGTTGAACTGGACGCAGGGGGTGCCCTGCGTCTCGTCGATGAAGTCCGTGTCCAGCGCCAGCTTCCCGGACACCGGGTCCATGTTCAGAATGCAGACCGAGTGGTTGCCGTCGACGCCGGTGCGGGCGACGAAGTAGTTCGCCTCCGCGATCCGGGTCGGGGCCTGGGTGTCGACGAACGACTTGCCGGTCTTCGGGTCCTTGATCTTGACCTTGGCCAGGCTGAAGTTGTCGTACTCGGCCCAGTGCGGGCCGCCGGAGGTCGGGTCGTTGATGGCCGTGACCCCGGCCACGGTCGGGCAGTCCTTGCCCCCGAGGGTGGGGTCGGCCAGCGCCCGGATGTTGTTGGACAGATCGCACTGGTAGTGCGTGCCGGCCTCGAGCAGCTTGGCGATGTTGATCGTGTAGACCATCTTCGGGCTGCCGGCGTCGTCGTAGTTGTCCTGCAGCACGTACCGACCGTTGACGGCGTGGCCGAGGAACCGGTTGTCCGGCGAGACGACGTCCCAGGCGGCGCCATCGCACCCGGCCGGCTCGTTGAGCGTGTGCTTCCCGCCGTCGCCGCCGCCCGCGGTACGGCCGTCGGCCGAAGTGGTCAGGGCGTTGGCCGCGGTGGTCGAGTCGAACACCTCGTGCCACGGGTTCTTCGCGGTGTCGGTGATGTCCGGGGTGTAGAACACCGCCCCGCCGCACATCGACTCGGAGAACCAACCCTTGGGAATCCGCCCGTCCGGCAACGGGTAGTCCTGCGTCGCGCCGTTCTCCATGATGCCCATGTTCTCGGCGTGCGACGGGTTCGCGCTGTCCCGTGGGCCGGCCGGCATCACGTCGACCGAGCAGATCTTCGGGTCGTCCAGCGAGGCGCCCGGGGTCGCGTGACCGGAGCAGCCATCGGGACCGAAGCTCCACACCCGCACGGTGCGCCGGAAGATGTTCGGGTTGGTCGGCTTCGTCGGGTCCTCCACGATCGCCGCGGGCTCCGCGTAGTCGGAGGTGACCATCGTCTTCAAGTCCGCCCGCGCCTGGATGCCGTGCGGGTTCGCGCACGACCCGAAGTCCGGGCACTTGCTGTAACCGTTGTGGTCCACGCCGCCGTCCTCCGGCGTCTTGGTCACCACCGTGGTGGCCGAGTTGCCGGCCCCCTTGAGCTGGTCGGCCAGCGCGCCGGCGGTCGACCCGTCGCCGGAGTTCACCACCGAACTAGGCGCGTTCGCGGCCCACTCGCCGAGGATGTCGCCGGGCTTCTTGCCCGCGTGACTGTTGCCCGCGATCTTCACGATCGAACCCGGGGTGGTGCCGTACGCGTACAGCGGGCCGCCCATCAACGTGCCGTAGGCGTCGCCGTTGGGCAGGGTCGTGAAGGCGTCCCAGATGGAGCCGGACGGGGTGGCCCACGGCTCCTGCGTCTTCTGCAGCGTCACCCGAGGCAGGCTCGACAGATCCCAGGTGAACAACCGCGAGGTGAACAAACCGCCCGACCACACCGACTGGCCCGGGTACCAGGAGTACTGCATGTGGTGCGGCTCGTTCTCGATCCCGTCCGGGCCCGAGATGACCGAGACGTTGACGACCTTTCCGTAGGTGTCGCAGCCCTTCTCGGCGTCGATGGTCGCCATCATGTCCGAGCCGGTCTCGCCGTACTGGATCGGCGCCACGCTGGCCAGACCTTGCGGGTTCACCGCGCCGCCGGTGAGCAGATCGACGGCCTGACTACCCGTCACATCGCCGGCGTTCATCTTCCCGGCCCAGACGATGAGGTACTCGTGGCCGGCCCCGGGCGCCGGGCAGGCCCGCCCCCCGGGGCCCTCGTTGTGCAGGCCCGCGTTGTAGCCCTCCTCGTCCGGTCCGGCCTGGCCCAGGAACGGTGCGCCGGGCAGACCCTGCAGGGACGAGCCGTCCAACGGGTTGCCGTGGTCCTGCGCGGTGCCCGCCTTTCGGGCGCGCAACTTTCGGGGGTGCGACTTCACGTTGACGGTGTAGTTGATGCTGCGGGCGATGCTGCCGTCCGCCGCGATGACCTCCGACACAGTCCGGGTCACGTTTGGCGGCGCCTCGACCGCCGCGCGGGCTGCCCCGGCGGCCGCCAGTGGCGCGGCCGCCGTCGTCACAGCGACGGCCCCGACGCCCCACAGCCATGGCCGGGTTGATCTTGCTCTCATACGTGCTCGCTTCCAGTCTGGTGAGGTCGGCGCGCGCAACCGTCGGCCGCCCGACCGCTCGGGTCGGGTGGGTCCTGACTTGGGTCGCGGGGCTGCGCTCGCTTACGCAGGCGCCGGTGCTGCGGATTCGGTCAGCGGGACTGGCCCGGACACAGCGCCGCCCCGACCCGAACCAGATCGACGTGCCGGCGTCGGATCAACCTGCATCCGAGCGCGGACACGGAACCGTCGGGCAGCGACATGGGCACAGACTCAGGCAAACCCGGGCAAATGTCAACTCGGTTGGTCGTCTTTCGTTTCTCATCTACGCTCAGGTTGTGCGTCGGAGCCTTGCGGTGTACCTCCTCGCCGGGCTGCTCGCCGGTTGCGGCGGCGCAACGACCGCGGCCTCCCCGGCCGCCCCGCCGGCGCCGACGCCCTCGGTGATTCCGGTCCCGACAGCCACACCGATCGCGACAGCCACACCGGCCGCGACACCGGTGCCTACGGCGTCGGCCACTGCCTCGGCCGGCACCGGGCACAGCCTCGACTACGACCTGAACCACGCCGGGTCCTGCACCACGCTGGCCGCGAACTTCACCTACCTCCACGTGGACGAGGTCTCGACCAGCGACGGGCAGTCGTCGCTGACCTACCGGACCGCCACCATGCACTGCGGCGGGCCGGACGATTATCAGTACCTGGTCCAACCCGGGACCCACCACGTGTTCGTGGACACCGACGCCGAAGTCGTCCTGATCCACGAAGGTCCCGCCGGAATCGTCGAGGAACCGTCGACCGCCGCGAAGCTGGCCGAGGCCTACGCCGCCCAGAACGGCGCCTATCCGGTCTTCGCGATCCGGCACAGCAGCGCGGGCCACGCCTCCGCACTGGTCCAGCGCTTCCACCCGTAACGCCGCCGCCCGCCATCCTCGGGTGGAGCAATGTGATGGCGCGTCATGGTTGACCGGCCGCATGGTTTGACCCACTTGTCGATCTCGTCGGAGAACACCACGGGGGCTGGTTCGACAGTCGCAATTCCCCGTTCTGCGAGGCGTGATCCGCCGAGCAGCACAAACACAGGGCAGCCGCCGACCGAACCGGTCGGCGGCTGCCCTGCGCCTTCGCCGGAAGAAGCTGACCGTTCGACCGATCCCGAACCGGCCGGAAGTACGCAACGGGTCTTCGGCCGCGAACGTCCAACTGGCAACGGCGGAGGGATTTCTCGGCCAGGGGGTCGGTATGTCCGAACAGAACTTCCGGGTGGAGCCCCGCACGGGCTACGGCTGGTGCGTGGTCGGCAGCGACGACGACGCGGTCTACGACTTCTCGGCGACGGAAACCGAGGCTCGGCTGCGGGCCGTGCAGCGCACCGTGATGTGGGCTGACGGGGTCGACGCCAAACTGCGCCGCCGTCCGCACCAGGAGACTGTCAACCTCGCGGTGCGGCAGGCGCTCGAGGTCGGGCTCCCGGGGGTGTGCGCACACCTGGTCGCCGAGCGGCTGGCCTGCACCGTCGAGGAAGTCAGCGAGGTCCTGGCGAGCCTGGAGGACCGGGACGAACTCGCCGGGGCCGACGAGTGCCTGGTCTGCCACCGGCCGATGTATTGCCTTTCCCCCCGCACAGACGCACAGTGAAGCATGGCTGGCCAGGAGAACGAGGCGGCGAAGTTGGCAACCCTACGGCCGGGGCAGTGCACGGGCGTGAAGGACGGCAAGCGGTGCGTTCGGCCGGCCTGGCACACCGGCGTATGCAACATGGGGCCGCCACTGTTGAGTCTCGATGATCTGTTCGGCAAGGTCTAGCTGTCCGCTGGTCACTGATCAAGGCCGCCGCCAGTTACAACATCTGGGCGGGTCAGGGAGCCTGACGGCGTAATCTGCCAGTCCGCGGGTCCGCAGGCGTGCGCGCTGTTGGGTTGCCGCCTGCGGTGGAGGTGGGCCGTGGCCGATCTGCGGTCGACACTGCGCAGTTGCGCGCCGCTGCGAGGGACTTGCGTTCGGTGGCCGAGCTGGCGACGGCAGCAGGCGACCGGTCGAGCCGGGTGGCTGCGCTGGTTCCCGAGCTGGGCGCCGAGCTGGCTGTGCAGGCGGTCGCGGAGTTCCTGTCCTGCTGGCACTACGGCCTGCGCTGTGTCGCCAAACAGGCCGAACAGGCGGGACACGACCTGGGCACCGCCGCGGTGGCCTACGAGGCGGCGGAGGCCTCGCTGACGGTCGCGGTCGGGGGCTCCCCGGCAGCGGTGGCTGCAGGCTGGACTACGCCACCCGTGCCCGACCCGGCACCGGTGCGCCGGCACGCCTCGGCAGTGCTGTCCTCATCGGTGCAGTTGTCGGCGGCAACCCATGCCGGCAGCTGATCGCCGGCGAACCGGCGGACAGCGACCGGCTGGGCCGAATGCTCGTGGCGTTCGCCGACGACACGCAGGAAGCTCGAACGAGGTTGGGCAGGGTCGGCCTGGGCGGTTGGGTGGGAGCCGCCGCCGCGAGCACCGAGGCCGAGCTGACCCAACTGAACCGGCGGCTGGGTGCGGCCGAGACTGCCTTCGACGACGCCGGACACGCGGTGGGCCGCTACGCCGGCGTCCACGCCGAGGCCCGAGCCCGGGCCGCCGAGGCGCTACGGCTGTACCAGTCGGCCGCACCGACCTCGGCCGCCGCACACGGCGCCCTGCTGACCGTGGCGCCCACCATCCCCGTCGAGGACCCGGACGGCACCCTGGCCCGCGCCGGCGCAATGCTGCAGCAGGCCCGCCAGCACTTGGACAGCGCCGCCCGCGCCCTGGCCAAGACCTTGGAGGAGGCGCAGAAGTCCGCCCCGTCCGAGCCCGGCTTCCTGGCCGGACTCAAGCGCGCGATCAAGTCCCTGGCCGAAGGCGCGTTTGAAGCTTCGCCGAACTCGGCCCGGCCGCCGTGGGGCTGGTCGAACTGGGCGCGCGACTCAACCCGGCCCGCGCCGTCTACGACCCGCACGGCTACCTCGCGGCTCAGGATTCGTTCTTCAACGGCGTCGCCCACACCCTCGAGCACCCCGGCAAGTTCGCCGCCTCCGTCGCCGACTGGGACACCCTGCGCACCGACCCGGCCAGGTGGATCGGGAAACTACTTCCCGACCTGATCCTGCTCGGACCGGCCATGGCCAAAGAAGGCGCCCTACGCGGCGTCGAAACCGAGGAGCACCTCATCAGCACGGGCGAAAGGGTCGAGGAAGCCGAACGCACTGGAGCGCTGCGTGGCGGTTTGCGTGGTGCGGCAGCCGATCGCCGCCTGACCGAGATGGGCCTTCGGACCGACGGTCTGTCCGGCGCGGCCGGGCGCGACCAACTCGAATGGCTCAGAAAACCCGACGAGTGGATTCCGACCCGCCTGCACGACGGCGATCTGATCGCCGTGACCGGCCAGGGCAAGATAATCACTCCGGTCTCCGGCGAAGTGACCACCGACGGGCGCAAGTTCTTGGAACCGATCCAGACCCCGACGAAACGTTCGGTCTCGGTTGACGGCGTTCCCGGCGCCCCTCAGCTGCCCGGGGAAGTAGCTCTCTACCGAGTTCGCGGCGGCATGGACGCTGCTAAGGCCACCGCTTTGACGAATCCCCAATTCGGCACCGGAGGCGGGACGCTGTTGTCGGTCGGCGATCTAGGTGAAGCCATCGACAGCGGACGGTTGGTCCCGGCCGGCGAACACAGCTTTGATCCCGCGACCCTGAGCTCGAACGTCGAAGACCCGCGTTACCAGCAGGTCGACCCCAGCCTGCCCGAACACGCCCTCGACCCGGACCACGAGGAACTCCTGGGGCGCTGGGATGCCGCCAAGGAACACGCCCGGGACAACGTCCGTGACGCCACCGTCGTGGCCATAGACAAGGTCGCCAACGAACCCGCCGAGCGAGGAGAAAGATGAACGTCGCACCCGACGGACGCGAGATCATTCCGGCCGGCAAGCAACCCGGGCCCGGGTACCGACACCTGATCCCGATCGCCAAATTCCTCATCGAGGAACGCGGACACTTGCCGCTGGATCAACCCCAGAGGTTTGGCTTCCACAACGGCGATTGCCAACTCACCCGCTCGATCACGGCCGACGACTGGGCGGCGGTGAACGAACGGTTCGTGTTGCCCGACCATGTCGGATTCTTCTGCGGCTACATAATCCGCGACTACCTGAACGAAATAGACATCCTCGGCTTCGACACCTTCCAAGGCCTGGACGGAGACCAGCCGGTCGAGGTCATGGAGGAAGAGATCCGCAAACGCGACGCCCACCTCAAGGCATATGGCGAGGCCCTCCGGACCGATCTGGACCGATCTGGACCGATCTGGACCGATGAGATTGCGCGCCGACAGAGGTAACCGAGGTCGTCATGACCGGGCGAAAATGCGCTGCCCTACGCGTTGAAGTACTTGGCTTCCGGGTGGTGCACGATCAGTGCGTCGGTCGACTGTTCCGGGTGCAGCTGGAGTTCCTCGGACAGCGTGACGCCGATCCGGTCCGGCCGCAGCAACTCCACGAGCTTCGCGCGGTCCTCCAGCTCCGGACACGCCGGATAGCCGAACGAGTAACGCGAACCCTGGTAGCCCTGGCGCAGGATCTCCCCCAGGTCGTCCGCGTCGGTTTCGGCGAGGCTGAGCTCCTCCCGGATCCGCGCGTGCCACATCTCGGCCAGCGCCTCGGTCAGCTGGACCGACAGCCCGTGCAGTTCGACGTAGTCCCGGTAGGAGTTGGCCGCGAACAACTCGGCGGCGGCCGCCGAGATCCGGCTGCCCATCGTGACCAGATGGAAGGCCACCACGTCGGTGTCCCCGGAGGCCTTGGCCCGGAAGAAATCGGCCAGGCACAGGTGCCGGTCGCGGCGCTGGCGCGGGAACGTGAACCGCAGCCGTTCCTGGCCCTCCAGCGGACCTTCGTGATGCAGGACCACGATGTCGTCGCCCTCGGACCAGCACGGGAAGTATCCGTACACGACCGCGGCTTCGAGCATGTTTTCGGTGTGCAGCCGGTCCAGCCACATCCGCAGCCGCGGACGACCCTCGGCCTCGACCAGTTCGTCGTAGCCGGGCCCGTCGCCCCGGGTCGGCTTGAGACCCCACTGGCCCAGGAACAACGCTCGCTCGTCCACATATGACGAGTAGTCAGCCAGAGCGATGCCCTTGACGACCCGGGTGCCCCAGAACGGCGGCACGGGGATCTTGTTGTCGAGCGCGACGTCCGAGCGGGCCGGCATGTCCTCCGGTGCCGTCTCGATGAGCTTCGCCCCGCCGGAGACCCGACGCTTGCGCAGCGGCGGCAGCTCGGCACCCGGCACGCCACGTTTGACCGCCATGAAGGCGTCCATGAGTCGTAGGCCCTCGAAGGCGTCCCTGGCGTAGCGAACCTGGCCGGCGAACTGTCCGGCCAGATCTTCCTCGACGTAGGCGCGGGTCAGCGCCGCTCCACCGAGCAGAATCGGCCACCGGTCGGCCAACTGACGGCTGGTCAGCTCTTCCAGGTTCTCCTTCATGATCACCGTGGACTTCACCAGCAACCCGGACATGCCGACCACATCGGCCCGGTTCTCGGAGGCGGCCTCGACGATCGCGGCGATCGGCTGCTTGATCCCGATGTTCACCACGGAATAGCCGTTGTTGGACAGGATGATGTCGACCAGGTTCTTGCCGATGTCGTGGACATCGCCCTTGACCGTGGCGAGCACGATCGTGCCCTTGCCGGAGTCCTCGCCCTCGACCTTCTCCATGTGCGGCTCGAGATGCGCCACGGCGATCTTCATCACCTCGGCGGACTGCAGCACGAACGGCAGCTGCATCTGCCCGGAGCCGAACAACTCCCCGACCGTCTTCATCCCGGCCAGCAGTGTCTCGTTGATGATCTCCAGGGCCGGCCGCTCGGCCAGCGCGAGATCCAGGTCGGCCTCCAGGCCCTTGCGCGCGCCGTCGACCACCCGCTGCTCCAACCGCGCGAACAGCGGCAGCGACAGCAGTTCCTCGGCCTTGGCGGCGGCCATCGAACTGGCGTCGACCCCCTCGAACAGTTCGAGGAAGCGCTGCAGGGGGTCGTACCCCGGGGTGTCGTCGGTGGCCGGACGACGCCGGTCGTAGATCAGGTCCAGCGCCACATTGCGGCGCTCCTCGGGGATGCGCGCCATCGGCAGGATCTTCGAGGCGTGCACGATCGCCGAGTCCAGGCCGGCCTTCTGCGCCTCGTTGAGGTAGACCGAGTTCAGCACGATGCGCGCGGCCGGGTTCAGGCCGAAGGAGATGTTGGACAGTCCCAGCGTGGTCTGCACGTTCGGATAGCGCTGCTTGAGCAGCCGAATACCTTCGAGAGTTTCCTGGCCGTCCTTGCGCGACTCCTCGAGTCCGGCGCCGATCGTGAAGGCCAGGCAGTCGACGAAGATGTCTTCGACCCGCATCCCCCAGTCGGCGACCAACGCGTCGATCGTGCGCGCCGCTATCTCCACCTTGCGCTGCGCGGTGCGGGCCTGGCCCTGCTCGTCGATACACATGACGACCACCGCGGTGCCGTGCTCACGCACCAGCGGCATGATGCGACCGAACCGCGAATCCGGGCCGGCCCCGTCCTCGAAGTTCACCGAGTTCACCACGACCCGGCCGCCGAGGCATTCCAGACCGGCCTGCAGCACCGCGGGCTCGGTGGAGTCGAGCATTATCGGCAACGTCGAGGCGGTCGCGAACCGACCGGCCAGCTCCTTCATGTCGGCTACGCCGTCGCGGCCGACGTAGTCCACGCAGAGGTCCAGCAGGTGCGCACCGTCGCGGGTCTGGCCCCGGGCGATGTCGACGCAGTCCTCCCAGCGGCCGTCCAGCATCGCCTCACGGAAGGCCTTGGAGCCGTTGGCGTTGGTGCGCTCGCCGATCGCCAGGTAGGAGGCGTCCTGCTTGAACGGCACCGTGGCGTACAGCGAGGCGACTCCCGGCTCCGGCCGTGGCCGCCGCGCTCCCTTCGGCGTCGTGCGGACGCGCTCCACGAGCATCCGCAGGTGTTCCGGTGTCGTCCCGCAGCACCCGCCGACCAGGGACAGGCCGTAGTCGTGGATGAAGCCGGCCTGCGCGGCGGCCAGTTCGGCCGGCCCCAACGGATATGACGCACCGTCAGGACCCAGCACCGGCAGGCCCGCGTTGGGCATGCAGGAGACGCCGATCCGGGCATGCTTGGCCAGGTAGCGCAGGTGCTCACTCATCTCGGCCGGGCCGGTGGCGCAGTTCAGCCCGATCAGGTCGATGCCCAGCGGCTCCAGCGCGGTCAGCGCCGCGCCGATCTCCGAGCCGAGCAACATCGTGCCGGTGGTCTCCACGGTCACCTGCGCGAAGACCGGCAGGTCGACGCCGGCCGCTTCCGCCGCGCGCCGGCAGCCGAGGATCGCGGCCTTGGCCTGCAACAGGTCCTGTGCGGTCTCGACGAGGAACGCGTCGGCCCCGCCCGCGATCAGGCCCTGCGCCTGTTGCTGGTAGGCGTCGCGCAGGCTGTCGTAGCGGGCGTGCCCGAGCGTCGGCAACTTCGTGCCCGGGCCCACCGAACCGAGCACCCAACGCTGCTGCCCACTGGCCGCGGTCCAGTGGTCGGCGGCCTCTCGGGCAATCCGAGCCCCGGCCTGCGCGAGTTCGCCGATGCGTTCGGGTATGTCGTACTCAGCGAGGTTGGCGAGGTTGGCACCGAAGGTGTTGGTCTCGACGGCGTCGACCCCGACGGCGAAGTAGGCGTCGTGGACCGACCGGACCACGTCGGGGCGGGTCACGTTGAGGATCTCGTTGCAGCCCTCGAGACCGTCGAAGTCGTCCAGGGTCAGATCGTGTGCCTGGAGCATGGTCCCCATGGCACCGTCGGCGACGACGACACGTTCGGCCAGCGCACGGCGCAGACTGTCGGGAGATGGAGTCATTGCGGTACCCAGCTTAGCCGGCACGGTCCGATAGGTTCGCGCCGTGACGGGCGGTCAGGAGACGGGGAGGTTCGGGTCGCTGTGATCGAGTTCGACGTCACCGGGTTGACCGACCCGATCCTGCTCGCGTCCTTCGAGGGCTGGAACGACGCTGCGGAATCCGCTTCCGGCGCGCTGGCCCACCTGATCGACGTCTGGGACGCCCAGGCCATCGGCGAGCTGGACCCGGACGACTACTACGACTTCCAGGTGAACCGCCCCACGATCTCGGCCGACGCCGGGCAGCCGGCCGGCTCCCGCGTCACCTGGCCGACCACACGCTTCTACCGGGCCACGTCGCACAAGGGGCGCGATGTGCTGCTGATGCGTGGGGTGGAACCCAACATGCGCTGGCGCGGCTTCTGCGGCGAGCTGATCGACGCCTGCCGCCGGCTCGGCGTCGACTCCGTCATCACGCTGGCCGCCCTGCTGGGTGACGCACCGCACACCCGACCGGTCCCGGTCCGTGGAACCTCCAGCGATCGCCGGCTGCGGGCGCTGCTGGCGGTGGAACCGTCCACCTACACCGGGCCGACCGGCATCGTCGGGGTGTTCCAAGACGCCTGTACTCAAGCGGGCATACCGGCCGCCTCGTTCTGGGCCGCCGTGCCGTACTACGTCCCGCAGCCGCCGTGCCCGAAGGCCACCCTGGCCCTGCTGCAACGGGTGGAGGACGCGCTCGACATCCCGGTGCCGCTGGGCGAGCTGGCCGAGGAGGCGCGGTCCTGGCAGGAGGGCGTGGACGAGCTGGCCAACGAGGACACCGAGGTCGCCGAGTACGTGCGCTCGCTGGAGGAGGCCAAGGACACCGCGGACCTGCCGGAGGCCTCGGGCGAGGCGATCGCCAAGGAGTTCGAGCGCTACCTGCGCCGCCGCGACGAGGGGCCCGCGACCGGCGGTCCCACCGGGGCCTGAGACATACCCGTGGGCCGAACGCCCCCCGCGTCCGGCCCACGTGGCTGTGCTGTTCGGAGCGAACTTCAGGACTGCAGGTCCGCGTAGACCACGACGTCCTGCTGGTAGGAGCCGTCCGAGGCGGCGCCGCTGGGCGCGATCATCCGCAGCTGGGCGGTCTTGCCGTCGCTGCCGAAGACCTGATCCGTCGGCACCGAGCCGACCGGGTAGGTCGCCACCGAGGTGACCACGTACTCCACCGTCTTCCCCCCGGCGGTGGTCACCTCGATCCGGTCCCCGGCCGTCGCCCCCGACAGACCGGCGAACACGTCGTTCCCCCCGGACGCGTTCGTGTCGTGCCCCTCGAACACCGCCCGACCGACCTGCCCGGGTTCGGCACCCGCCTGGTACCACCCGGCCTGTCCATAACCGGGCGGGGTCAGGCCGGACGTGCTCGGGTCGACCGTCAACGGGTCCACCGAAGCGTCGATCTTCAAGCTGCTCACCTGGATCCGAACCGGATCCGCAGACCCGGCGGCCGACGTGCTCTTCGCCGGGGAACCGTGGTCCCACGGCCAACCGCTCAGACCGCCCCAGAACAGCAACGGCACGGCCGAGGCGGCCGCCAGCGCGAACTGGACCACCGTCCACGGATTGCGGGCCTTCTTCTCCTTCGCCGGCGCAGGTTCCTGCGCCGGTTTCCTCTCCCTCAGTGCGGTGCCGATCACCATGGTCCCCCAACGAACTGACGACGTCCCGTTGCGCCGGCGGCGCCGGCAGCCCCGGCCACCGCCACCCCGCCCAGAATGATCAGGGCGATCGCAGCGGCCCCCAACTCAGCCTTGCCTGCCGCGGTGGTGGGCAGGAGATTTTTCACCATGTTCTGCACTTGCTGCGCCGGGGAATCACCCGGGTCGCTGCTGATCTGCGACGGCGTGATGACCGGTGCAGGGTCCGGCGTCACGATCCGCGGAGCGGTCCAGGTTGAACCCATGTCGGTCGGCTGAGCGGTAGTCGTCCGGTGCGTAGTCGTACCTCCACCTGTGGTCAGTGGCTTGGCCGGGGTGGACGACGACTTGGTCGGCGCCTGCGCGGTCAGCAATGGCAGGGCTTTCACCAGCGGGGTGACGACCGGCCCGAGCACCGGCAGGCTCTCCAGCGTGCTGCCCAGCGTCGGGCTCGAGTTGTCGGAATTCGGGGCGAGTGCGGGCTGCAGCGTCTGCGTCACCGGCAGCGTGAGCGAGTTGAGCAGGCCACCGAGGCCCAGCAGGTCCTCGGAGTCCGACGTGGTGGCCGCGGCGGCCGAGCCCGCCCCCAGGACCCCGCACACCGTGACGGCGGTGCTCACGATCAGTAGCCGACGAGCCGACCGACCGATCAACATTTCGGCACCTCCGAGCTTGTGGCGCGACGTCCGGAGCGGACGAGATGAGAATGCCGGCGAAACACCTTCCGACAACACGCCGCGGCCGAACCCAAAGGCTCGCTCGGACGCCGGCGCAAGGCAAAGAATCCCCCAACTGCATCGATCACGCCCGGGGTCTGCAATCCTCATTTCTGCTGACGCAACGCCCAGACCGAACGCCGCGGACGAGTCGGTCAGCGGCCCACAGGAGGCCGAGGCAGGCCACTTGACCTGCGGTTATGTGTTCAACTCCGGGCGGGCGAAACGAGCCGCGCGGCTTCTGGTCGAGCCCGATGCGATCCGAACCGGATTCCGCCGGTACATCCCGATATGTCCGTTTCCGGAATTCCCACGGGAGCCAAAAGAATCGCAGGCCGCGAGGCGGCGTGAGCGAAAAGAATGGCCGATCGGAGGATGTGTCCATCGGCCGATCGGCAGGCACCGAAAAAGAACTGCGCGGGGCAGCTACAGGACGATTCCCAGCAATGCGTCCACCGCTCGGGAGACAACACCCGGGGCCCCTGGGTCGATGCCGCCGGCACCTCGGGCACGCTGTGCCCAGTCGTCCACCGCACCGAGTGCGGTCGGGCCGTCCAGATCATGGGCCAGCGCGGCCCGCACGGCCGCCAGGGTGTCGGTCGCGGCCGGCCCGTCGGGTCGGGAGACCGCCGAACGCCAGGCCTGCAAACGCTTCTGAGCCTGCGTCAGATCCGCGTCGGTCCATTCCCAGTCGCTCGCGTAGTGATGTGCCAGCAGGGCCAGCCGGATCGCGGCCGGCTCCACACCGGCGTGGCGCAGCCGCGAGACGAACACCAGGTTGCCGCGCGACTTGGACATCTTCTCGCCCTGGTAGGCGACCATCCCGCTGTGCACGAAGGCCCGCACGCTGCTTCTACTGTCCTGATCGGCACCGGCACCGGCGTGCACGTGCGCGTGCGAGGCGCCCATCTCGTGGTGCGGGAACGACAGATCCCGGCCGCCGCCCATGATGTCCAGGTGCGGGCCCAGGCGGTCCAACGCGATCGCGGCGCACTCCACGTGCCATCCCGGACGGCCCGGGCCGACCACCGACTCCCAGCTGGGCTCGTCGATCCGCGGCGCTCGCCACAACAGGGCGTCCAGCGGGTCCTTCTTCCCGACGCGGCCCGGATCGCCGCCGCGCTCGGCGAACACTTCGAGCATCGTGGTCCGGTCCAGCCGGGAGACCGCGCCGAACGACGGGTCTGCGGCCACCGGGAAGTACAGGTCGGCGTCCACGTCGTAGCAGGCCCCCCGCTCGCGCAGGACCGCGATGAACTCCGCGATCAGCCCGATCGCCTCGACCGCGCCGACGTAATGCTCCGGCGGCAGCATCCGCAACGCGGTCATGTCCTCGCGGAACAGTTCGGTCTCGCGGGCGGCCAGTGCACGCCAGTCCTCGCCGGTCGCCTCGGCCCGCTCCAGCAGTGGGTCGTCGACGTCGGTGACGTTCTGGACGTAGTGCACCGCGACACCCGCGTCGCGCAACGCCCGGCCCAGCAGGTCGAAGGTCAGGTAGGTGTTGGCATGCCCCAAATGGGTCGCGTCGTACGGGGTTATTCCACAGACGTAGAAGCGGGCCTCGGGGCCGACCGCAGCCGGGACGAGTCCACCGCTGCTGGTGTCGCGGACGCGGACCGGTGGCCCGGTCCCCGGCAGTAGTGGCACCTCGGGCGCCGGCCAGGATTGCATGACACCAACCCTAAAACGGCGGCCAGGGGACGGCCGGCCAGCCGTCCTCCCGCGGGCTGGGGTGGACCCCGGACCGCAGCAACGCGGCAATCCGCCCTCGGGTCGCGGTGACCTCGTCGGCGGCCAGCAGGCCGCTCAGCACCGGACCGGCCGCCGCGTCCCACCGGGCGAGCAACCCCGCCAGCATGTCGCTGGCCTCCGCCGGCAGTGGCCGGCCTGCCCATCGCCAGAGCAGCGTGCGCAGCTTGTCCGGCACGGCGAAGCACACGCCATGGTCGATCCCGTACAGGTGGCCCTCGGCGGTCGGAAGCAGGTGGCCGCCCTTGCGGTCGGCGTTGTTCACCAGCGAGTCGAACACCGCCATGCGGCGCACCCGATCATCGTCGCTGTTCAGCAGCGCGATCAGGTCGCAGCCGGCGTCGACGTCCACCCACAGCTGACACATGCCGGTACCCCACGGGCCGTCGCGCAGGACCGTAGGCGGTACCACGTCCCAGCCGGTGGCCGCGGACAGCCGGTAGGCGGCAACCTCACGCGCCGCCAGCGTGCCATCCGGAAAGTCCCAGAGCGGTCGCTCGCCGGCCACCGGCTTGTGGACGCAGGCCGCCGTCACCCCGTCGAGGGTCACCGCGCAGTACAGCGTCGCGTTGGAGGCGGAGACCATCCGACCGAGGACCTCCAACTCCCCGTGCTCCAGCAGTTGGAGTGCGCCCGCCTCGCCGATCGCCGAGACCGGAACCGACGGCGCGAGCGTCACAGGTTCCGGGGCGGACTGGCTCAACGCCGATAACCGTTCTGCCGCGGACACACATGGCCCGCCGGATCCAACGGCAGGGCGCAGAACGGGCAGGGCGGGCGACCGGCCGAGACCACGGCCGCCGCCCGCCCGGCGAACTCGCGAGCCATCGCCGCGGTCATCCGGACCCGCAGCACGTCGGGTCCGTCGGCGTCCACCTCGTCCTCTTCGTCGATCGCGGGCGCGGCCTCGGAACCCTCGGCATCGGCCTGCGCCACGATCACCACGCGGTCGATGCGCGGGTCCCAACCCAGCGCGAGGGTGGCCACGCGGAACTCCTCCTCGATCGGGGTGTCCAACGGCGCCAGGTCGACCTCGCCGGGCCCGGGCACGCCGGCCGACGGGTCGGCGCCGCCGGATACCCGGCGCACCTCGTCGAGCAGTCGCGCGACCTGCTCGGCGAGCAAGTGAACCTGCTGCTTCTCCAGGGCCACGCTGGTCAATCGGCCCTGGCCGCGGGCCTGCAGGAAGAAGGTGCGCTGACCGGGCTCCCCCACCGTCCCGGCCACGAACCGCTCCGGCGGGTCGTAGAGGTGTACCTGGCGGGGCATAGAACGAGCCTACAAGCGATTGAGGAGAGCGGATCGGACGCTGCTCCCGGTGGAACGGACGGGCCGCCGACCGGAGCGGAAACAGCCGAGAGAGCGAGCCTGCGAGCCCTCTCGGGCTCGTGCAGCACAGGGAGGCGAGCCATCGCGGCGAGCCTGCGAGCGGCGTCCGTTCCCGAGCCGATTGCGGCTTGTTGACGAGCGAAGCGAGGATCAATGTCTGGCCGCCGGTCGAGCCGACCCACACCGGGAAGCTGCCACACGCCCCTGTCGCCGTGCCTAATGCTTCGCGGCGGGGCCTGCGCCGCCGCCGACCACGGCCTCGCTCGACCGGCGCCGACGACTCTTGACCGGCCGGTAGGCCTCCACGTCGCCGCCGGTGTCGTTGAGCTTGACCAGGAACGGCCGCAGTTCGGTGAACCGGATCGCGGTGACCGAACCCGGGTCCACCACGATCCGCTGGAACAGGTCCAGGTGCAGCCCGAGCGTCTCAGCGACGAGCGCCTTGATCAGGTCGCCGTGCGAGCACGCCGCCCACACCGCGCCCGGGCCGTGCTCGTCGGCGACTCGGCGGTCCCAGTCGCGCACCGCGGCAGCGGCCCGGGCGGCCATCGCCGACATGGACTCCCCGCCGGGGAAGGTGACTCCGCTGGGATGCGCCTGGACGACACCCCAGAGCCGCTCCTTCATCAGCGAGGCGATCGTGCGTCCGGTCCAGTCGCCGTAGTCGCACTCGGCGAGACGATCCTCGGTCGCCACGCCGAGTCCGCGGGTCGCCGCCAGGGGCTCGATCGTCTCCAGGCAGCGCTGCAGCGGGCTGGACACGATCGCGGCCAGTTTCAGCTCGCCCAACCGGGCGTCCAAGGCCTGCGCCTGCGCGCGGCCCTTGTCGTCCAGTGCGATGCCCGGGGAACGTCCGGCCAGCACGCCGGAGGTGTTGGCCGTCGACCGGCCGTGCCGGATGAGCAGGACGGTTGGCATGCCGGGCTATCGGACCCCGGCGGTCTCGGCCGCCTCGACCAGGGCCCGAAGTGCGGCGGCAGTCTGCTCGGCAGACTGCTGACGCACCATCACGTTCAACGTGGTGACGCCGGCCGCGGCGTAGCCGGCCAACCGCTCGGCGATCCGCTCCCGCGGCCCCAGCAGCCCGACCGAGTCCAGGAAGCCGAAGGGCAGGGCCGCCTCGGCGTCGGCGTAGCGGCGTTCCAGATAGGCCTCCTGGACGGCAGTGGCCTCTTTCTCGTAGCCCATCCGGGAGGCCAGCTCGTTGTAGAAGTTGCGCTCCCGACTGCCCATCCCACCCACGTAGAGCGCGGTGAACTTCCGGGTCGCATCGGCGCACTCGACCGGGTCCGGCCCGACCACCAGCGGCAACGACGGCGCCACGTCGAAGCCGGTCATGTCCTGGCCGGCCTTCGCCCGGCCGGCGGCGATCGTGGCGATCTGCTCCGGCAGGGTGTCCTGCGTCGGGAACAGGCCGAGCCAGCCGTCGGCGATCTCGCCGGTCAACGCCAGGTTCCGGGGGCCCAACGAAGCCAGGTAGATCGGGATCCGGTCGCGCTCGGGGTGCACCGTCAGATGCAGCGCCTTCCCGGGGCCGTCGGGCAACGGCAGCGTCCAGTGCCTGCCGGAGTGCTCGACGCGGCGGCGCGTCCAGGCCGCCCGGATGATCTCCACATACTCCCGGGTGCGGCCCAACGGATCGTCGAACCGCACGCCGTACCAGCCCTCGGAGACCTGCGGGCCGGAGACCCCGAGACCGAGGTGGAACCGGCCGCCGGACAGCGCGTCCAGGGTTGCGGCGGTCATCGCGGTCATCGTCGGGGCCCGGGCCGGGATCTGGAACACCGCGGAACCCAGCCCGATCCGCTCGGTGCGGGCGGACAGGTGCCCGAGCACGGTCGCGGCGTCCGAACCGTAGGCCTCGGCCACCCAGACGACGTCGAAGCCGAGTTGCTCGGCGAGCACCGCGGGCGCGAAGCTCCCGACGTCGTCGTCCCGGCTCCAGTAGCCGAGGTTCAGGCCGAGTCGCACGCGCTCTCCCCACTCCGGGCAACCGTCTTGCGCACTTTATGCGGCCGACACGAGAAAGCGCTGCCGGGCCAGATTCACGGTCACCGGTCCGGCTCGCCTTAGCCTGCATTCATGGCCGCGGGTGGGGTTCGTACCGGAGGGACGACATTGGCACAGCGTCCCGGGACGACAGGTGCGCAGAGTCCCGGGGGGACGACCGGTGCGCCGGCTCCCGGCGGGACGACGGGTGCACCGCAGGCGATTGCGGAGCGGTGCGTCGGACGCAGCGGGCTGCGGGTCTCCCGAGTGGGCCTGGGAACCGGCACCTGGGGCATCGAGACCGACGCGGTGGACGCCGGTGAACTGCTCGCCGCGTTCGCCGCCGCGGGTGGCACTTTGTTGGACACCGGTCCGCACTACACCGACGGCCGGGCCGAGGAGATGCTCGGTTCGTTGCTGGGCAAGGCTTTCCGGCGCGACGACTTCGTGCTGGCGACCAAGGCCGGCGTCACGCTGCGGTCCGGCGGGCTCATCGCGGACAGCTCACGGCGCGCCCTGCTGGACAGCCTCGACGCGTCGCTGGCCCGGCTGGACACCGACCACGTCGACCTGTGGCAGATTCAACTGCTCGACCCGATGACCCCGCCGGAGGAGACGCTCTCGGCGTTGGAGCACGCCGTGGCGTCGGGGCGTGCGCGATATGTCGGCGTGGCGAACCACTCCGGCTGGCAGTTGGCCCGGGCGAGCACCCTGGCGGAGTGCGCCGCGGGCCACGCCCGCATCGTCGCCGCCGGGACCGAGTACTCGCTGCTGGAGCGGTCCGCCGAGGCGGAGATGCTTCCGGCGGCCGCCGCGCTGGGTGTCGGCGTGCTCGCCTACGCACCGCTGGGCGGCGGGGTGCTGACCGGCAAGTACCGGCACAACACCCCGCTGGACTCGCGGGCCGCCCGGACGGACCTGGTGGAACATCATCTGACGGCGCCGGGGCGGCGGGTGGTCGACGCGGTGACCATGGCGGCCGAGGGGCTGGGGGTCAGTCCGGCGGAGGTCGCACTGGCCTGGGTGCGTGACCGCGCGGAGGTGGCCTCGGTGATCGTCGGGGCGCGTACCGTCGCGCAACTGGCGCCCTCGTTGGCCGCCGAGGCGCTGGTGCTGCCGACCGAGATCCGGCGGGCGCTGGCCGACGTGTCCGGCGGGGGCTCAGCCTGACGTACCGGACCGGCTGACCGGGACGTCGAACCGACACAAAATGTCGTCCGGATCCATGTCGGCGAAGGCGGTGTCCATCCACTCCGCCGAGTCGTCGTCCGAATCGGTGTCGACCGCCACCACCCAGGTGGTCGCTCCATGCCACTGCAGGCCCAGGGTGTTGGCCCGGGCCACGTCGGCAAGCCCCGAGTGGCCGTGCACGTGGGCCAGGGCGGCGACGGCGACCGCGCAGGAGTCGACCTCCTCACGCAGTGCGTCGCTGCCCGCGGCCAGCAACAGATCGGGGTCGACGACGCTGAAGTCCCACCGCGCCAGCAGGGCGAACCGGTCCGATTCGGCGTCCGGGTCGTCGTCGTCCTCGGCCTCGTCGGTGTCCAGCGGGGGCAGGTCGAACGGCGTGACCTCGTCGTGCTCGGTGTAGAGCGTCTCGTCGTAATCGGCGGCGGCCGCCCGCAGCGCCAGGAAGGCGGCCTGGACTCCCGCGTCGTGCTCGCCGGAGCGCCGTTCCACCGCAACGAGGTGGTCGCGCAAGGCCGCGATCAGGTTGTCGAGCGCTCGACGCGCCTGCGATTCAGTGGTGGGCATGTGATCTGATGACCCGTCAGCAGGTGGCGAGGAAACGGTCCAGCACGCGGACGCCGAACTCGAGCGCATCGATTGGCACCCGCTCGTCGACCCCGTGGAACATCCCGGCGAAGTCCAGATCCGCCGGCAGCCGCAGCGGGGAGAACCCGAAGCTGCGGATGCCCAGCCGGGAGAACGACTTGGCGTCGGTCCCGCCGGACAGCGCGTACGGAATGACCCGGGCCCCCGGGTCCTCCGCCTGCAGGGCGGCCACCATGGCATCCACCAGGGCGCCGTCGAAGGTCGTCTCCAGCGCGATGTCGTGGTGCACGAACTCACGTTGCACGTGGGGCCCGATCAGCTCGTCGATGGTCGCCAGGAATTCCTCCTCCTGTCCGGGCAGGAAGCGGCCGTCGATCACCGCGGAGGCCTGCGCCGGGATCACGTTGGACTTGTAGCCGGCGGACAACATGGTCGGGTTGGCCGTGTTGCGCAGCGTCGCCCCGATCAGCCGCGCCATCGAGCCCAGCTGGGCGACCAGCGCGTCCGGGTCGTCGGGGTCGAACCTCACCCCGAGCACGTCGGCGATCTCGTCCAGGAAGGCCTGCACGGTCTTGGTGATCCGGATCGGGAAGCGGTGGTTGCCGATCTTCGCCGCCGCCTCGCAGATGAGCGTGACCGCGTTGTCCTCGGCGAGCATCGAACCGTGCCCGGCCCGGCCCTGCGCAGTCAGCCGCATCCACGCCATGCCCTTCTGCGCGGTCTCGATCGCGTAGAGCCGGCGGCCGGCGACCGTTATCGAGAACCCGCCGACCTCGCTGATCGACTCGGTGCAGCCCTCGAACAGATCCGGGCGGTTGTCGACCAGATAGCGGGCGCCCTTGGTCCCGCCCGCCTCCTCGTCGGCGACGAAGGCCACCACCAGGTCCCGCGGCGGCACCCGGCCGGAACCGACCCAGGCCCGCACGCAGGACAGGATCATCGCGTCCATGTCCTTCATGTCCACCGCGCCGCGGCCCCAGATGCAGCCGTCGGCGAGCTCCGCGGCGAACGGCGGCCAGGTCCACTGCTCGGTGAACGCGGGGACCACGTCGAGGTGTCCGTGAATGAGCAGCGCGCCCCGGCTCGGGTCGGCGCCGGCGATCCTGGTGATCACGCTCGCCCGACCCGGGTCGGACTCGACGATCTCGGTCGCGCAACCGACATCAGCCAGCCGCTCCGCGACGAACTCGGCGATCGCGCGCTCCCCCGGCCCCGACCCGTCCCCGAAGTTGACCGACTCGAAGCGGATCAAGTCGCGGCACAGCTCCACGACCTCGGCCACGGCCCGATCGGCAGTGCCCGTGGCGTCGGGGTTGGCGCCTTCCACCTTGACTCCTTGCCGCGTCCGCGGCCATCCGCCGCTCTGGCCCCATCCTGCCCCGCCCACCGCATGGCCGGCCACTCGGCCGGACCTGACCGCCGAGCAACTGTGCCGATCACCCCAGCCGGCCTCGAAGCCGGTGCTAGGGTTTGCCCGGCGCCGGCCGGGAGTGAACCCGCTGCGGCGCCGGGTCCGGGTGGCGGAATTGGCAGACGCGCTAGCTTGAGGTGCTAGTGCCCCAAAAGGGCATGGGGGTTCAAGTCCCCCCTCGGACACCCCTGGAAAACGGCCTCTGACCTGCAGCGATGCAGCGGAGGAACGATCTTGGAAACCGTCAGGGGAACATCCAGGGGAACATCGCTCACCCGAGGCCGGTGCCTTGCGGTCGATCTGCGCTTCCCAGGTGCACACATAACCGGTGTGGAACCGACTTCGGTGGGCCGCTGAATGGCGGCGTTGGTGCAACGGCAGCGGGCCGACGGCTCGAGCGCGTATCAGGTCCGCTGGCGGCAGGACGGTCGCTGGCAGTCGGAGACCTTCGAGGCGAAGCTCGCCGCGGCGCGCTTCGCCCTCGACGTCGAGGAGGCCGGCCACCGATGGCCGCCCGGTTGGGCTATCGGCGTCGGCTATGCCGCGCCCGCCGCACCCGAACCGCAGGCCCAACCTCAGCCGCAACGCACGGGGTTCGTCGAGTTCGCCGAGCTGTACCTGGCCACCCGCCACCGGGTCTCGGACTACCAGCTGACCCGCTACCGCTGTGAGATCCAAGGCCTGGCATTGCACTTCCCCACGATCGAGACGATCGACGACCAGGCCGTGGCCGCCTGGATCCGCATATTACGAAAGGCAGGCCGGGCACCGAAGACCATCGCGAACCACCACGGCCTGCTGTACGCGATCTGCGCCTACGCCGCCCGCAAGGGCCTGCTCCCGCACAATCCTTGTCTGGACTCCCAGTTGCCGGTCCGGACCCGGTGCAACGCCGAGGGCGAACCAACGGTGTGCTTCCTGGAACCGGAGGAGTTCGCGCTGATCGCCGAGGCTATGTGCGCCGCCGACCACTACGACTGGCGACCCGGCGGCGGCCGCGGCATCCGCCGCCCTCACGAACACGTCGCCACGACCGGAGTCGCCTTCCGGCAGGACCGCGACTTCATCACGCTGGCGGTGCACACCGGGCTGCGCTGGGGCGAGATCACGGCATTGCGGGTCGGCGATGTGGATCCCGCCCGGCGACTGCTGTCGGTCAAGCGCGCCTGGAAGCGCGACGGCGAGGGCCAGTGGGTGATCGGCCCGCCGAAGACCGAGCGGTCCCGGCGCGCGATCTCGCTGGCACCGACCCTGGTGCGCCTGCTCGAACCGCACCTGACCGGGCGCGCCCGGGAGGAATACGTGTTCCTCAACGGCGACGGCTGCCCGCTGCGCAGCCCATCGTTCCACGAGGACCGCTGGAAGCGCGCGCTGCGGCTGGCCCAACAGCGCGGGCTGACCAAGACCCCGCGCTTCCACGACCTGAGACACACCCACGTGGCCTGGCTGGTCGCGGCCAACACGCCCCTGCCGAAGATCCAGCAGCGGCTGGGCCACGAGTCGATCCAAACCACCATCGACGTCTACGGCGGCCTGCTTCGCGCCACCGACGACCAGGTCGACGACGCGATCGAAAACCTGATCGCAGGCGCCTTGCCGCACGAATTCCCTGGCACGCAATCTAGATGACAATCGCGACAAATGCGACCTTTGCGGCGCTCGCCGTCTGACCAGAACCGCCCGACCGGCGAGGCAAAGCCGGCGTGCCGTGGAACCTGCAATTGGGGCGAACGACTCCAATTATCGCCCCGCCCCAAAAGCAACCGGAGCCGCACCGTGATCATTACCGCCGATCAACAACTCCTCGAACGAGCCCGCCGGATAGCCCGCGAGATGGGTCGGCCCGACACCACATTCGTTATCGAACCGAATTCCGGTACGGGTGCGGTCGTCGGACTGGCCAAGGTCGCCCTCGATCCCAGCCTGGTCCACGCGCCGGTCGATGTCGTCGAGCGCACGATTTCGCAGGAGGTCGGGCACCTGCTCGCCGATCACCGCCCACGCAACATCCAGGATCCCCTGTACGCATTCCGATTCACCGTGTTCGCCGTGGCTCTGAGCACGGCGGGTGTGAGGTACATGATCGAGCTGGCCAAAGGCCCCGGCGCGGCCGGACAAGTCGCCGGTTTGTGGGTGTTCGTCGCCGGGATGGCCGACGCCATAGCATGCCCGGCCTGGTCGCAGGCCGGTCCAGGCGCATCGAACGTGAAGCCGACAGGATCGCCGCCGAACACGGTTATCCGCTGACCCAGGTGATCGCGAGCTGGTCACAGGCCGAGCACAAGCCGACCCCCTGGTGGATGCAACCGTTGGCCTCGCACCCCAGCTGGGCGCAACGCGTCCGCGCGGCGACGAAGACACCTGCGCATGACCACGTCCGCGATCTCGCAGACCCTGCTTGCCGCCCTCCTGGCCGCACCAGCCACCATCAATTCCGGACCGGTCGGCCTGCAGCACGTCGGGAGTGGCTATCTACTGCGCGGGCGCGCGGCGGCTGACTGCGTACGTCCACAACACGGAGGAGTTGTTCGCAGCGCTTGCCCGCTGCTCGCAGCGCGGAACGGGCGTGGAGTGCACTAAAGTCGGCGGGTCGGCGTTCGGATCAACCAGTGCATCTACGGCGGATCCGCGACGCGTTGGAAGTACACGGTATCCACCACCTACATCTCCGTCGCCACGGCGCGGCGCCGCGACGGACCGGCGTGCGCATCGGCGCCTGGGCACCGCGGCCCGCAGCCCGCAGCCCGCAGCCCGCAGCAACAAGCTCGAGGCGAAACTCCACGCCCTGGCCAACCGGCTCATGATTCGCCAAGCCGACTACCTGAGATTCCTTACCGACCCGAACACCCCGTTCGACATCAGCCGAAGTGGGACACGAGGTCGCACGTAATGGGTGGACTCGTGGGAAGGAGGGCCGACGGATTGTCGTGTCGGTCGCGTAGTCCCGCGCCAGTGCCCCAATTCTGGAGGGGACGGGGAGGCGATCCCGGGCGTGTGTTGCGGCTGTTCCGCGTGTCCAACCTGCGGCGTCCGCATAGCGCATCGAAGTGTCCGGCGCGACCACCGTTGGACCACGAACGCTCCCCCTCACGACCGCGACCGCGAGCACCTTCGCCCGCGCCGCTCAGCCGGGAATCGCGATCGCCGACGCGAGAAGACCCGCCCGGACCAGCCAGCGCCCTTCGAGTCGTCGCGGCCCGGGCGGGCTCCCGGGCCGTGCGGGGACGAGCAGGCGGGCCGTAAAGGCGCCGCAGTCCGCATCGATGGTCACGTCCGCGTCCTCGAAGTACAGGCGCTGCCCGGTGTACGGGTACCAGGCCTTGTAGACCGACTCCTTCATGCTGAACAGCAGCCGGTCCCAGGGGGTGCCGGGGTGCGCGGACAGCAGGCCGCGGATCCGTGCCAGCTCGGCCGGAAGCGCGATGGTCTCCAGCACGCCCGGCGGCAGAGCCGCGGCTGGCTCGGCGTCGATGCCCAGCAGGGCGAGGCCAGGGGTGCGCGACGCGGCCGCGGCCCGGTAGCCGGCGCAGTGGGTAATGCTGCCGATCACTCCGGGTGGCCACAGCGGCGCACCGTGGCGGTCCTTCAGCAGAGGCTGCCCGGAGGGGAAGCCGAGGCGCGCCAGCGTCCGGTGGGCGCAGAGGCGGGCGGTGGTGAACTCCCGGCGGCGCTCCTCGACCGCCTCGGCAACGTAGCGCCCCTCCTCGGGGTGGAGCACAGCTTCCACGGGATCGTGGAAGGCCTCCCCGACGGCGACGAACGGGGGCAGGATGAGTTCGATCACCGCCCGCCCCCCGCCGGCGGGTGCGGCAGGATCCGCCGGGTCGCGGTCCGCGGGTGGCCGGGGCGGCGCCACTCCCGTGGGTAGCCGACCGAGACCTCCTCGAAGCGCACGCCATCGTGCCAGGTGGTGCGCGGGATGTGGAGGTGGCCGTACACCACGGCGGTGGCCCTGAACCGCAGGTGCCAGTCGGCGGTGCGCACGGTGCCGCACCACTGCGCAAACTCGGGATAGCGCAGCACCCGGATGGGCTCGCGGATCAGCGGGAAGTGGTTGACCAACACCGTCGGGAGGTCCGGATCGCACGCCTGGAGGCGCTGCTCGGTCAGCCGGACCCTGCTCTCGCACCAGGCCTGCCGGCTGGGGTGGGGGTCGGGGTGCAGCAGGAACTCGTCCGTGCAGACCACTCCCCGTTCGTACGCCTCGGCGAGCGCCTGCTCGCGGGTGTGGGCCGTCGGGGTGCGGAAGGTGAAGTCGTAGAGGACGAACAGCGGCGCGACCGTGGCGGGGCCACCCGGCCCGTCCCAGACGGGGTACGGGTCCTCAGGGGTGTGGATGCCGAGGCTGCGGCAGAGTTCCACCAGGTGGCGGTAGCGCTCCTCGCCGCGCAGCTGGAGCGGCTCCTCCCGCGGCGTCCACAGCTCGTGGTTGCCGGGCGCCCAGACCACGGTGGCGAAGCGCTCGCGCAGCGTGGTCAGCGCCCAGCCGATGTCGTCGAGCATCTCGCCGACGTCTCCGGCGACGATCAGCCAGTCGTCGTCGGCCTGCGGGCGCAGGTCCGCGACAATCTTCCGGTTCTCCGGATAGCCCACATGGAGGTCGCTGATCGCCAGCAGGTTCCTAGCCACCATGGTCCAGCCGCTCCCGTCGCGTCTTCCCGGTCATGAACTCGTGCTCGCCCCTCTGGGCGTGGTCGTCAGTACAGGCCCTCAGGCGAGCTGGTGGTGATCTAGAGCGCCATGACGTTGGGACGCCGGCGACCGGCCAGACACCGCCGCAGTCGGGTCGCAGTGCCTGGCAGCGCTCCAGGACATTCGGCAGCAGCAAGTCCTCGTGCAGCACGTCAGCCGCACCTGGCCAGCCTGTCCGTACTCCCCCGGCACCGACCCTGTCGTCCTTGCGGACGACAGCCATGATGACCTGGGGTAGTTCGGTACGTACGGCAGCAGCCGGGTGTCGCGCTGCGGGGGAAGGCTGGCCGCGTTGCCAGGGTGTTGCCGTAGCTGAGGCCGCAGATGGCACCGTCCAGGGCGGTGAGGAGGTCCCGTAGGTCGCGTGATCCGCAAGAAGCGCCTCGGTCAAGCCAGTTACCTGTGGGCCTCCTCGCTGCTTACCGCTTCCCCAGGTGCCCGGGCCCACTACGACCGACGTCGCCAGCGCGGCGACAGCCACGCTTCCGCCTGCCGTCATCTGGTCATACCAGGGCATCCAGCACCACTGCCTGCAGACCAGAACGACCTACGACGAAACATCGCCTTCCTAGTCGAGCACGCCACAGGTGACGCCGCGTGACACGCGCAAGTTGACCGTTGGAGTGGGATGTTTGGATGACCTGCGCGATGATCACCCACAACCTGCTGCGCGCGGCCGGCAACTTGTCCAGCGATGAACATGGCGCCGCACGAGGTGCGACGCTGCACCGCCGACTGATCGCGGTCCCAGCCCGCACCGCCCGACCAAAAGGCCGCCCGACACTTCACCTACCAGCCAGATGGTTCTGGGCCCAAGGCTGGAACGTGCCTGCCCCGCTTCCACGGACACCATCTTCGAATACCTGGAGATCTGGCACAACCGGCGACGCCGGCACCGCGCGCTGGGCTGGCTCAGGCCCATAGGGTTCGAGGACAAGACACCGATCGCCGGGGCATGAAATCCAGCCACCCGACTCCGGCGAACCAGGGGCAGGCCAAGGGTCCCCGGACACGTCGGCGGTTCAAGCCGCCTGCCCCGGAGCTGCTGGGCTCGATTGTCGACCACCGAAGGGGGGCGGAGCAGCCGGGGGCCGCCCGGGCCGGTGGCGCGTTACGGTTCCGGGCTGCGCCGACCCTGCGGATCGTCGGTGCCCGCATCCGGGCTGCCGGACTGGGATCTGGAGACCCTGGCCCGCAGGCTGGCCAGCGGCCCCGCGGCTGGTGGACGCGGTGGGCGCCTTTTACACTGTCGACGCTCACGTAATTCCCGGTGCGTGTGCTCACGGAATTCCGCAGGTGGTGGGTCCGGGGTCTGTTCTAGCGGGTGGTCTCCTTCGGTGTCGAGGGCTGGCGGCCGGGTCGCTTGTTCGGCCGGTAGGACGGTCCGTTCATGAAGGCCTGGTGGCTGCTGTTGATCAGCCGGTCGAGGAGGGATTCGGCGACGACGGGGTTGGGGAACAGTGGATACCAGTCGGCCGGTGACCGGTTGGAGGTGAGGATCAGTGAGCGGCCGGCGGCGGCGCGTGTGGTGACGAGGTCGTAGAGGTCGTCGGCCTGGCCGGCGGTGTGCTCGGGCATGGCGAAGTCGTCGAGGATCAGCACCGCGGGGCGGACCAGCTCGCCGAGGCACCGGTCGTAGGTGCGGTCGGCGTGGCCCCCGGCCATCGTGGCCAGGGCGCGGTTGGCCTTGGCGAAGCGGACCTCGCCGCCCTGCCGGACGACGAGGTGCCCGAGGGCTTGGGCGACGTGGGATTTCCCGACCCCGACCGGGCCGTGCAGGATCACCGATTCCCCGGCGCCGAGCCAGCGAAGTGCTGCCAGGTCACGGATCTGAGCGGCGGGCAGCTTCGGGGAGGCGGCGAAGTCGAAGCCCTCCAGGGTCGCTTGTGCCTCGAAGCTCGCCCGGCGGATCCGCCGGCCCATGGCGGTGGACTCGCGTCGGGCGATCTCGTCGTGGCAGAGCACTTGGAGGAACTCGATGTGGCCGAGTTCCCCGGCCCGGGCCTGGACCAGACGGGCTTCGAGGGTCTCGAGCATCCCGGAGAGCTTGAGCGCGCGCAGGGCCTCGTTCAGTGCCGACTCGACGATCACGCCGTGGCCCCTTCCTCGTCGTCCTGGCGGTGCTCGTCGTGGCGGTGTCCATCGCGGGCGCCGTGCGCGCCGGACAGGGCCACGACGTTCCCGAACAGCACGGCAGGGCCGTGCAGGTGCGCCGCGGCGCCGGCGTCGCCGGTCGGGGCCGGGGCAGGGTCGGTCTCGGTCCCGACGGCCAGGATCCCTTTCACGGTGCGGTAGGACGGGTCACCGACCGCGATCGCCTTGGTCGCGGCGGCCTCCAACCGGGCCGGGGTGTGCTTCTCGGCCAGGGCCAGCACGCCTTGTGCGGCGCGCAGGCGGAACAGGGCGTTGTCGCTGAGCAGCGCGCCGATCACCGCGACCGTCGCCGGACCGACCTCGGCGGCGCGGGTGCGGCACCAGGTCGGGGTGCGCATGTGGAAGGCGATCTTCTCCGGCGGGTAGTGGACCGTCTCGGTGCGTTTCCCCCGCTCGGTGAGGATGTGACTGGCGATCAGGTCGCCGCCGGTGAAGATCTGGACCATGTCCTGCGTGGCGCGGATGTCCACCGTCTGGCCGATGAACCGCCACGGCACCGAGTAGAGCGTCCGCCCGGCCTTGACGTGGATGTCCGGGCCGACCTTGGCTCTCGACCAGTGCGCCAGCACGAACGGTTCGCGTGGCAACGGGCTCAGGGCCGGGGCCTCCAGCGCGGTGAACACCGCGCCCGGGGCCGCACCGTCCAGCGGCCGGCACGAGCGCGCCCCGGCGACCTCACGTGACCAGCGCAGCGCCTCGGCCTGCATCCGGCCAAGGGAGTCGAAGGCCCGTCCGCGGAAGAACGAGTCGCGGCAGTAGGGCATCGGGCGCTCGACCCGGGCCTTATCCTTCGGCTTGGATGCGCGGGCCGGGTCGACCAGCACGCCGTAGTGCGTGGCCAGTTCGGCATAGGAGCGGTTGATCTTCGGGTCGTAGAGATCCGGGCGTTCCACGCCCGTCTTGAGGTTGTCCGGGACCAGCCGCGCCGGGACCCCGCCGAAGAACGCGAACGCCTCGACATGGGCGCGGGTCCACGCCACCTGATCCATCGTCAGAACAGGTCGCAGGAACAGGAACCGGGAACAGGTCAGGACCATCACGAACGCCCAGACCCGGCGCAGCCGCCCGGTGGCCGGGTCGGTCCAGGAACCCAGGTAGCCGTAGTCGATCTGCGCCTCCTATGAGACGCCGGGGAATATGCGGCGCCGTGCGCGGCTGTCGATGCAGGGCCTGATCGGAGCAGCACCGCGGGGTTGATCGAGTCCACATAGTTTCGGGTCGCCCTGGGCGTGATGCTTGCGCCTCGCAAGAGATCTTCGGGAGGAGCGAGGCGATGGTCATGAAGGGTCCGCTGGCGCCGTGGGCGCCGGGGATGGCGGAGACACTTTCGGCGCTGGGTTACACCCCCGGGCTGGTCGAGCGGCATCTGTATCTGGCCGGAGGGTTGAGCAGGTTCTTGCAGCGACGCGGCCTGGCCGCCGCCGATGTGGACCAGCAGGTGATTGAGCAGTTCCTCTGCGAGCTGCGGTCGAAGAACCGCGCTTGGCGGCCAACGTCGAGGTCGCTGTCCTGGCTAGTCGACTACTTGCGGCGCGTCGAGGTGATCCCCGCACCGGCGGCTCCTTGCCGGCGAACCGGACAGCAGGAAGTGGTCGAGCGCTACCGCAAGTACTTGACGTTGGAGCGCGGACTGGAGCCGGTCACGATCGCCAACTACGTGCAGGTCGTCAGCCGTTTCTTGGCGGTGCAGGGCGGCCGGGGGCTCGACGAACTGAGCGCTGCGCACGTCAGCGGGTTCATCACCTCTCAGCACGGTCAGGTCAGCCCGCGGGCAGCCGAACGCCTCGCGACCGGGTTGCGGTCATTCCTCGGCTTCGCCGCGGTCGAGGGGTTGATCAGCAAGCCGCTCATCGGTGCGGTCCCGTCGGTCGCGCGGTGGAGCGGTGCCGGACTGCCCCGCGGGCTGACCCCGGATCAGGTTGCGATCCTGTTGGCCGGCTGCGATCGGCGCCGGGTGTCGGGCCGCCGCGATTATGCGATCTTGCTGTTGCTGGCACGCCTCGGGTTACGCGCCGCCGAAATCTCCGCGCTTCGCCTCGATGACATCGACTGGCGGACCGGTGAAATCACCGTGCGGGGCAAGGGCCGAACCGAGGACCGCCTGCCGTTGCCGCCCGACGTCGGTGCGGCGATCGCTGCCTACCTGCGGCAGGGCCGTCCGCAACGGCCCGAACGGGAGGTCTTCCTTCGCCTCCACGCGCCGCTGCGCGGGCTGAGCCCGGACGGGGTGGGCGAGGTGGTGCGGGCCGCGAGCGAGCGGGCCGGGCTGGGCAGCTTCGGCTCGCATCGGCTGCGGCACACCGCGGCCACCCAGATGCTGCCGGCCGGCGCGTCGCTGACCGAGGTCGCCCAGGTCTTGGGTCACCGCAGCGTCGCGACGACATCGATCTACGCCAAGGTCGATCACCTTGCGCTGCGCGGGCTGGTCACGCCCTGGCCGGGGAGCCGGCGATGACCGACTACGCCGCAGCAGCGGTGGACTACCTGCTCACCCGGCGGGCAATGGGCTACAAACTCGCCTACCAAGCCCGGATGCTCGAACAGTTCGTGGCCTACCTCAACGCCGCCGGCGCCGAGCATCTGACCGTCCGTCACGCCGTGGAATGGGCCAAGCAGCCGCCGGACGCGGCGCGCGTGTGGTGGGCAGTGCGGTTGAGCACCGTCCGCGCCTTCGCCCGCTACCTCAGCGCGCTGGACCCGGCGACCGAGATCCCGCCACCCGGGCTGATCCCCGCGCCCAGCCACCGAGTCGTGCCCTACATCTACACCGAGCAAGACATCGCCGAGCTCCTCACTGCGGCCGATCGGCTGCCCACCGCGCATCGCGCCGACACCTACCGAACCCTGATCGGGCTGGTCGCGGTCACCGGTATGCGCGAAGGTGAGGCCGTTCGACTCGACCGCGCCGACGTGGACCTCGAACAGGGACTGCTCACCATCCGCGACAGCAAGTTCGGCAAGTCCCGCCAGATCCCGGTGCACGACAGCACTGTCGAGGCGCTCGCCGGCTACGCCGCCCGCCGCGACGCCCGCCGCCCCGACGGACGAGCCACCCGCCACGCACCAAACCGCGCCAGCTTCTTCACCTCCACCACCGGAACCCGGCTGCTGCCCGACAACGTCAGCACCGTGTTCGGCTGCCTCGTCCGCGACGCAGGACTGGTCGGCTCCGGCCGGCGTCGGCCTCGGCTGCACGATCTACGCCACAGCTTCGCGGTGCGCACCTTGATCAGTTGGTATTGGCAGGGCCTCGACGTCAACAGCGGCTGCCGCTGCTGTCCACCTATCTGGGCCATATCGCGCCGAAGTCGACCTACTGGTATCTGACGGCGGTCCCCGAACTGCTCGAACTGGTCGTCGATCGGTTGGACGCGACCACCGAGGCCGAATCGTGAGCACGATCGCACCGCTGCTGCAGGCGTTCTTCACCGAACGGTTGATCGGTCAGCGCGACGCGAGCCCACACACCGTGGCCTCCTACCGCGACGCGATCTGCCTACTGCTGCGCTTCGCGCACCATCGGACCGGCAAAGCCCCGCACCAGCTCGACCTCGACGATCTCGACGCGCCCCTGATCGGGGCCTTCCTCAACCACCTCGAGGCCGAACGCGGGGTCAGCGTCCGCACCCGCGACGCCCGGCTCACCGCGATCCGGTCGCTGTTCGGCTTCGCCGCCTACCGTCACCCCGAACACGCGGCGGTGATCCAACGCGTGCTCTCCATCCCGCCCAAGCGCACCGACCGAGCCGTGGTCACCTACCTCACCGAACCCGAGATGCAGGCCCTGCTCGCCGCCCCGGACCGCTCCACCCGGATCGGGCGACGCGATCAAGCGCTGCTGCTGCTCGCCCTTGAGACCGGACTACGGGTCAGCGAGCTCACCACCTTGACCTGCGGCGCGGTCCACCTCGGCACCGGCGCACACGTGCGCTGCCACGGCAAAGGGCGAAAGGAACGAATCACACCGTTGCGCCGCCAGACCCGCCTGCTGCTGCAAGCCTGGCTCACCGAACGCGCCGGGGCACCCAACGATCCGTTGTTCCCCGGCCCCAGCGGCCGTTCCCTCAGTAGGGTCGGGGACTGGCGCGGTGGCCTGTGAGGGCTCCGTTTCCAGCCCCCGCCCGTCAAACCGTGCATGCGCTTCTCGCGCACACGGCTTACCGACATCGTTCACCGGCTGGCATGCACCGTCACCCTGCGCACGTTCCCAGACAGGCGGAAGACTCCGAGTCGGGTGAACCATGCGCCGTCGTGGCGCCTGCCCCACCGTCTGCCCGGGATGCCGCGCTTGCGATTGTCGAAGATCGCGAGTCGCTCGTGGACGTAGCTGTCGATCGTGGAGAACTTCCCGGCGGAATTGCCGTTGCGGAAATACGCCGCCCAACCCCGTAGTACCAGGTTCAGGTCGGCGACCACGGCCGATACCGGCCGTCCCACCTGGCGTCGGTCGGTGGTCGCGCGGATCTTGTCCCGCAACACCCCCATCGCCCGCTGGGATGGCCATCGCTGCAGGTGGAACCTGCCGCGGCGACGCCACGATTGCACCTTCTGGTGGTGGAAGCCGAGGAAGTCGAAACCCTGTCCGCCCCTGGCGAGGTGGACGATGCCGGTCTTGTCCGGGTGCAGCTGCAACCCGAGGTCGGCCAGCACCGCGCCGGCCAGTTCCCGTGCCTGCTCGGCGCGTTCCCTGGTCGGACACAGGATCACGAAGTCGTCGCAGTACCTCACCAGCACCCCGAGCCGGTGCCCGTCGCGCTGCCATGCCTCGTCCAGGACGTGCAAAGCGATGTTGGCGAGCACAACGGTGAGATCGGTGAGCCCTGGGGGGTTCCGGCCGTCGTCGGCCCGGATGACCCCCCCTCCAGTACCCCTACCCGAAGCCAGGACCGAATCAGTCTCAGCATCGAACGGTCACAGACCCGCCGGGCCATCTGGGCCAACAGCGCGTCATGCCTGATCGACCCGAAACAATCACAGATGTCGGCCTCGAGTACCCACTCCCGGCCCCGATTGGCCTCGACGCGCACGCTCTCGCACGCCTCGATCGCGGACCGCCTGGGCCGGAAGCCGTAGCTGACCGGCAGGAAGTCAGCCTCGAAGACGGGTTCGAGAACCAGCTTCGCGGCCGTCATCACCACCCGGTCCGCCACAGTGGGAATTGACAGCGGCCGGAATTCCCCCGGCCGCCCTGCCTTGGGGATCATGACCCGGCGCAGCGGTGAGGGCCGGTAGGTCCCGGTCCGCAACTGCTGCGACAGGCCCTGGAGGAACTCCTCCACCCCGGCGGCGGCCACCGCGTCGACGGTCAACCCGTCCACGCCGGGAGCGCCCCGGTTCGCACACACGCCGGACCAGGCCCGCCACAAGACATCCCTGCGGAGGATGTGGCCGAACAGGGCGTGGAACCGACGTTCAGGATCTTGCTCGGCACAGCGGTAAAGCGTCCACTGCAAGGCACGGACCTTGTCCAAAGGTCGGCCGTCCGCTCGTGCGACGCCGTCCTTCCGGCGGGTGGAAGCAGCCGAATCGGCACTCACCCGAGCCTCCTCCTCACACGCGACACGCATCGATGAAGCAGGGGCCCTTCGCTCCTGACGGGTTGTGCTGTCCCGCCGATCAGCACTACTACGACCCCCTCCGACTGCCTCTCGACAGCCCGCCACTTCCCGGCTCCGCCGGTTATGGGCGGGCTCTGCTTCCCGGGCCGCAGGCCCGGGGTCGAGGAGGCCCTCTCCAGTTCCCAGGACACCCTTCCGACCGTTCCACGCCCCTTACGCCGGGAGGTTCTTCGTCGCCCGCTCCAGATTCCCAGGCGTCTTCCATGGCCTTCGCCCTCTAAGGCACGGGCTCGGCTCCTCCTTGGCCCCGCTCACGCGGGTCGGTGCTGACGACGCTGCAGGCTTCACTTGATATTGCGGACCGGCCGGTTGCGCACCCCCATGGGGTGGTTGTCGCTCCACTTCGACACCGGCCTCTCGACCGACGCCGGGAGCCCCGCTACCGAGGACTCTGGCGTCTCCCCGGGCCGGACTTTCACCGGCTGGCTGCCCTGAACTTCGCGCCCGAGTTACATCGGTCCTCCCTTCTCGCCCGACGTCTCGGACTGCTGGACGTACGCCCGGATCCACCGGCGCGGTTGATGGTCTGGCCGGGTCGTGACGCGCGGATGCCCTTCTGGGCAAGGACGATGGGACTTGTCTAAGGTTCCTGTCGGCCCAGCCAGGAGGGCATCCGCTGGATGCAACTTTCTCATGCGCGTTCCCGGGTGCACGCGCGGTTCGATGACCCGAATCTGGTGTCGTGCGCCGGGTTGGCGCCGGTGCTGGCGTTGGCCGAGAACGCGGGCCTGTCGCGGTTGGTCGCCGAGCGGTTGACCCTGTCGGGCCCGGGCGCGGCTCATGGTGATCGAAAGGTCAGCGCGCTGGTGGCCGGTATGGTCGCCGGCGCGGATTGCATCGATGACATGGACCTGTTGCGCCACGGGGCGATGGGCCGGTTGTTCACCGGGGTGCGGGCGCCTTCGACGTTGGGCACGTTCCGGCGGTGCTTCACCTTCGGTCATGTCCGTCAACTCGACGCGGTCGCCTCGGCTTTGTTGGGGAGCCTGGCCGGGTTGTGCCCGTTGCTGGTGCCCGCCTGGTCGGGGGTGGTGTTCGTCGATGTCGATGACACGATGCGCGAGACGCACGGCTACGCCAAGCAGGGTGTGGCCTACGGCTACAACAGGGTCAAGGGGTTGAACGCGCTCGTGGCGACCCTGTCGACCCCGACCAGCGCGCCAGTGATCGCCGCGACCCGGTTGCGCAAGGGGGCGACGAACTCCGCCCGGGGCGCGCATCACCTGCTCGCCGCCGCGTTGGCCGGCGCCCGCGGTGCGGGGGTGGACCCGAGGGCCGCGGTGGTGATGGCGCGGATGGACTCGGCGTTCTACACCGCCAAGATGATCGCCGCGGCCCGCCGCGGCGGGGCCCGGTTCTCGGTCACCGCGCGGATGAACCCGGCCGTGGCGGCCGCGATCGCGGGCATCGACGCCGATGGGTGGACGGCGATCCACTACCCCAACGCCTTCGTCGATCCCGACACCGGTGAGCTGATCTCCGACGCCGAGGTGGCCCAGGTCGAGGTGTTCACCGCGTTCGGCTCCCGGCCCAGGGCCGAGCAGGTGACGGGGCGTCTGATCGTGCGCCGGGTGCGCCGTCTGAGCCCGAGAACCCCTACCGGGGACCAAAGTGAGCTGTTCGCGGTGTGGCGGTATCACGCCGTGTTCACCGATTCCCCGATGACGATGTTGCAGGCCGAGGCCCAGCACCGCGGCCACGCGATCATCGAACAGGTCATCGCCGACCTCAAGAGCGGACCCATGGCCCACCTCCCTTCGGGGAAGTTCTGGGCCAACAGCGCCTGGCTGGTCTGCGCTGCGATGGCCTTCAACCTAATGGGCACGTAACGGTCCGGCGGGCACTTGCCGCCGGTACGCCTGTGTCATCCCCGGCACCCGGAGGAGTCCTTGGCGAAGATCGGCGCTTGGCGGGAGTGCGGTGCGTCGGGCGGTTGCAGTAGAGGCGTCGGGTCGAGCCTTCGTTCAACCGGTGGACCTCGAGCCCTTGGGTGAGATCGGCTCGGCCCGACCGACCTCGAGTTGTCGGCGAGTCGGTCCGCCTCGGCGCGCGCACCCGGGCCGATGTTGTTCGTGGTTCGAGTCGCCGACAGGGATCACTTCTTGATCCGGACGGGAGCGTCCAGCTCCGCCGCAGACCGAGGGCCCTGCCGGTGTGCTGGGGACACGAACGGCTGGTGGGATGTCGGGCTTGGAGCCCTGCCATTAGGGAGCTGCGTGCCCTGTCCCGGCTCGTGACCAACACCGCGTGAGGAAAGGGAGGAACCAGACCTTGAAAGTGTTCTGCGGCATCGACTGGGCCGAGGACCACCACGACGTTGCCCTGGTCGACAACGACGGCGAGCTGATCGCCAAACGACGCATCACCGATGACACCGCCGGCTTCGGGCTGTTGGTGGCGCTGCTCGCCGAGGTCGGCGACAGCGTTGATGCCCCGATCCCGGTCGCGATCGAGACCGGCCGGGGTCTGTTGGTTGCCTGCCTGCGCGCCACCGGTCGCGAGGTGTTCGCGATCAACCCGATGGCGGTCTCCCGCTACCGCGACCGGCACTCGGTGTCGGGCAAGAAGTCCGACGCCGGGGACGCCTTGGTGCTCGCGCACATCCTGCGCACCGACATGGCCGCCCACCGGGCGCTGCCGGCCGATTCCGAACTCGCCCAGGCGATCGCGGTGCTCGCCCGCGCCCAGCAGGACGCGGTGTGGGAACGTACCTGGGTGCCTGCCCCGGTTTCCCGGACACGGTTGGTGTGGGGATCATGCCGCGGTAACGGCGGTGGTGTGAAGGGCTTCGAACTCGGCTGGGGCGAGCATTTCCAGGCTGGTGTGCCGTCGCCTCGGGTTGTACCAGGCCTCGA
>DATAUG010000142.1:0-18049 GCA_036268355.1 Sporichthyaceae bacterium | reverse complement strand
CGGTTACCCGGACGCAACGCCGATCGCCGGACGCCGATCGGCCGGCCCCCCGACTCTGGAGGACCGGCCGTTCAGCCGCTCAGGCGCCCGCCCCGATTTGGGCGGCCAGGACTATGCGCCTGGGCAGGGACTGGCGGAGGCGCCGGGCACCGCGGGCATCCCGGGAGCGGGGGACGCGGTCGGTGGGGCACCGGGGACCGCGGGCGGGGCCGGGACGGACGGCGGGGCCGGAACTGGTGCGGCCGGCGGGTTGGGCGCCGGAGCGCCGGGGACGCCCGGCCGAGGAAGTCCGGCGGGCGGGCATTCGGCGACGATGATCGGGTCGCTGCCGACGGCATCGGCCACGGTCGGCGCGCAGATCGCGCCGGTCAGCAAGACCGCGCCAATGATCACTGGGATCCTGCGCATCAGTTCCTCCTTCGCCGCCGATCGGCAAACCGCGCTCGATTCGACTCAATCAGCAACCCGATGAAGCTTTCCCCCTCGTGGCTGAATTCATGCCCGAATTCGACTTCGACGGCCGCGATCCAGGAGAATTCGCGGCGCGCCGCTCGGGCTGTGTCGAACCGGCGTTTGCGCAGGTGGGCGGGGGGTACCCAGACCAGGTGCACCCTCGGGCGACCTACCGCGTGCAGCTGGGCCCCGGATTCGATTTCGACGCGGCCACCGCGATCGTGCCGTACTTGCAGAGTCTCGGGATAAGCCACGTCTACTGCTCGCCCTACCTGCAGGCCGCGCCCGGCAGCACGCACGGCTATGACGTCGTCGACCACTCCCGGATCAGCGCGGATCTCGGTGGCGCGGCCGCGCACCGGCGTTTCGTGGACGCGCTGACCGCCTGTGAAATGTCTCACATCCTCGACATCGTGCCGAATCACATGGCCCGGGTGACGCCGCAGAATCGCTGGTGGTGGGACGTTCTGGAGAACGGGCCGGCCAGCCGTTACGCGGGCTATTTCGATATCGAGTGGGACGGGGATCTGGAGAAATCCCGCCACACAGTGCTCGTGCCGATACTCCCCGACCAATACGGTCGGGTCCTGGAGGCCGGCGGCATCACCGTGGCGCGCGATGGCGGGACGTTCGCGGTGCGCTGTGGGGGGTGCGAGCTTCCGTTGTCGCCGCGGACCTACGACGACCTGCTGAGCACCGTGGCCGACGCGATCGGCTCGGCCGAGCTCGCCGAAGTGGCGGCGGAGTTGGGGTGCCTGCCACACGCCCGGCTGTCCGACAACGCGGCGGTGACCGGACGGCACGCCGAGAAGGAGCTGCTGCGCGAGCGGCTGGCACAGCTTTGTGCGGCTGGGCCGGAGGTGGCCGTGGCGATCGATGTCGGGTTGGCCGCGTTGAACGCCGACCCGGACGCCTTGGACGCGCTGCTGCTGCGGCAGAACTATCGCCTGGCCCACTGGACGACGGCCAACGAGGAGCTGGACTACCGGCGGTTCTTCACGATCGACTCGTTGATCGGGCTGCGCGTCGAGGACGACGCGGTGTTCGACGACACCCACCGGCTGGTGGTGGAGCTGGTGCAGTCGGGCGTGATCACCGGGCTGCGGATCGATCACGTGGACGGCTTGCGCGATCCCGAGGCCTACCTGCACCGGCTGCGCCGCGCCTGCGGGGGCGTCTGGACGGTTGTCGAGAAGATCCTGGCCGCCGATGAGGAGCTGCCGGACTGGCCGGTGGAGGGTACCTCGGGCTACGACTTCGTCACCGCGGTGAACAACGTGTTCGTCGACCCGGCACGGCAGCCGGAGTTGAACGATTGTTACGCGCGGTTCCACGCGCGGGACGCCGTCGACCCGGCTCCGGACGTCTCCTATCCGACCGTGGTGCGGGCGGCCAAGCAGCAACTGATGCGGACCGAACTGGCCGGCGAGATCGAGCGTCTGGTGCTTGGGCTGGCCCGGGTCTGCGAACGGCACCGTCGTCATCGCGACCACACCCGGGCGCAGTTGCGCGACGCCCTGATCGAGTTCATGACGGGGTTTTCGGTGTACCGGACCTACGTCGCACCGGCTCGTCCGACCTCCGCGGCCGACGAGGCCGTGGTGGCGGACGCCTTGGCCCGTGCTCGCGAGGCCCGGCCGGACATCGACGACGAACTGCTGGAGTTCCTGGCCGAGCTGTTACTGCTGGAACACCCCGGCGCCCAGGAGACCGAGTTCGCGCTGCGCTTCGCCCAGATCAGCGCGCCGGTGATGGCCAAGGGCGTCGAGGACACCGCGTTCTACCGCTTCCAGCGGCTGATCGCGCTCAACGAGGTGGGTGGGGACCCGGGGGTGTTCGGCCGTCCGGTCGCGGATTTCCACGCCTGGTGCGCCGCGATCGCCCGACGGCGCCCGCGGACGATGTTGACGCTGTCCACCCACGACACCAAACGAAGCTCCGACACCCGGGCCCGGATCCTGACGCTCGCCGAGATCCCGGCGGAGTTCAGCTCCGCGGCATTGCGGTGGGCCAAGCACAACGCCGCGCACCGCACCGAACCCTGGCCGGACCCGGACGCCGAGTACCTGCTCTACCAGACCCTGATCGGGACCTGGCCGATCAGCCCGGCCCGCGTGCGGGAGTTCATGCTCAAGGCGGTCCGCGAGGCCAAGGTGTACACGTCCTGGGTACGCCCCGACCAGGACTACGAGGCGGCCCTGGAGCGCTTCTGCGCGGGCGTACTGGCCGACGAGTCCTTCCGCGACGAGCTCGAGGACTTCCTCCTGGGCAACGGGATCCTGGCGGCCGGGCGCACCGTCTCGCTGGCGGCCGTGACCTTGCTGCTCACCTGCCCGGGCGTCCCGGACATCTATCAGGGCGATGAGCTGTGGAGCCTGGTCACCGTCGACCCGGACAACCGGTGCCCGGTCGACTTCGCGCTGCGGGAGCACTTGCTGCAACGGGTGCGCGGGCTGGACGCCGCGGGCGCGCTGGACCACCTCGCGGACGGCGGCGCGAAGCTGTGGCTGACGGAGCGGCTGCTGGAGCTGCGCCGCCGGCGTCCGGAGATCTTCGACTCCGCGATCTACGTGGGCATCGAGGCCGTCGGTGGCAAGGCCGCCCACGTCCTGGCCTTCACCAGGGGGGACCTGGTGGTGCTGGTGCCCCGGCTGGTCATCGGCCTGGCCGACGACTGGGCCGACACCACCCTCGAGCTGCCGCCAGGTGAGTGGCGGGACGTGCTGTCCGGCCACTCACACCGGGCCGGACCGGTTCCGGTCGCGCAACTGCTTTCGCGATTCCCGGTGGCCGTGCTGGCCCGGGGCCCCGGATGATGCCCGCGAGCTACGCGGTCTGGGCGCCCGACGCGGAGGCCGTGGACCTGTGCCTGGACGGTGAGTGCATTCCGTTGCTGCGGCGGGCCGACGGGTGGTGGTCCGGCGGCCCGCCGCCCCGCCCGGGCGATCGGTACGGCTTCAGCCTCGACGGCGGTCCGCCGCGGGCCGATCCGCGGTCCGGCAGCCAGCCGGACGGCCCCGAAGGCTTCTCGGCCGTGCTCGACCACGGGGCCTTCAGCTGGCACGACGGCGACTGGCGGGGCTTCGAGTTGCCCGGTTCGGTGCTGTACGAGTTGCACGTCGGGACCTTCTCCCCCGAAGGCACCTTCGACGGCGTCATCGAGCGACTCGACCACCTGGTCGCGCTCGGGGTGGACGCGATCGAGGTCATGCCGATCGCGGAGTTCCCCGGCCGGTTGGGCTGGGGCTACGACGGGGTGAACCTCTACGCCGCCCACCACGGCTACGGTGGCCCGGACGGTTTCAAGCGGCTGGTCGACGCCTGCCATCGGGCCGGGCTCGGCGTGATCCTCGACGTCGTCTACAACCACCTCGGACCGGCCGGGAACTACCTACCCGAGTTCGGCCCGTACTTCACCGACCGGTACAGCACCGGGTGGGGCGCCGCGGTCAACTTCGACGGCCCCGAGAGCGACGAGGTCCGGCGTTGGGTGATCGACAACGCCGCGCTGTGGCTGCGCGACTACCACGTCGACGGCCTGCGGCTGGACGCGGTGCACGCGATCTACGACGTCTCGGCGCGTCCGTTCCTGGAGCAGTTGGCCGACGAGGTCGCGCAGCTCTCGGTCCGGCTCGATCGGCCGCTGACGGTGATCGCCGAGTCCGACCGGAACGACCCGCGCTTCGCGCTCCCGGTGTGCTCCGGCGGCATGGGTTTGGACGCGGTCTGGTCCGACGACTGGCACCACGCCGTCCACGTGGCGCTGACCGGGGAGCGGACCGGCTACTACGCCGACTTCGGCGACGCGGCGCTGTTGCGGGCCGCCCTGAGCCAGGGCTGGGCCTACGACGGTCGGTACTCCGCCTTCCGGCGCCGAACCCACGGCCGCAGCCCCGGAGAACTGACGGACCATCAGTTCGTCGTCACGCTGCAGAACCACGACCAGGTGGGCAATCGCGCGCTCGGCGAACGGATCACCGCGTTGGTCCCGGCCGCGCGGGCCCGGATCGGCGCCGCGCTGCTGTTGACCACGCCGTTCACCCCCATGCTGTTCCAGGGCGAGGAGTGGGGCGCGGCCACGCCGTTCCAGTACTTCACCGACCACACCGACCCCGAACTGGGCGCGGCGATCCGCACGGGCCGCCGCGCCGAGTTCGCCGGGTGGGGCACCGACCCGGAGGAAGTGCCGGACCCGCAGGATCCGAGGACTTTCACCCGCTCGCGGCTGGACTGGAACGAGTTGTCCGCGCCCGCCCACAGCGCGATGCTGCGTTGGTACACGCAACTGATCGCGTTGCGCCGCTCGCATCCCGACCTGGGATCAGGCAAAGCGGCGGCGGCGGTCGGCTTCGACGAGGTCAACGGCGTGCTGCGGGTGGAACGCGGGGCGTGCCTGCTGCTGGCCAACCTCGGCCGCCGTGAGGTTGCCGTGCTCGAGCCGACCGGCTGCGAGATCCTGCTGGCCTGGAACCCGACCCCGCGACGCGACGGGCGGACGCTGTCGTTGCCCCCCGACGCCGTGGTGATCCTCGGCCGCCGACCTTGACCCGACGCACCGCCCTTCCAACCTCGAGGCGAGCCGCCGGGGACGTCGCCCCCCGAATGGGTGGAGTGACGTCCGGACGTCCGCTGATATGCCGCCGGGACGTCGCCCCCCGAAGGCGACGTCCCGACGGAGCTGGGGCCGTGCGGTCCGCTCAGTCGGCCACGAGCTGCTCGCGCAGCGTGTCCAGCGTGCGGGTCAGCAGCCGGGAGACGTGCATCTGCGAGATGCCCAGCTCGGCCCCGATCTCGGTCTGGGTCATGTCCTCGTAGAACCGCATGTGCAGCATCCGCCGCTCGCGTTCCGGCAGTTCGGCGATCAGCGGTCGTACCGAGTCGCAGTCGATCAGCAACTCGATGCGCTCGTCCTCGCGGCCGATCGTGTCGGCCACCGTGAACGACTCCTCGCTGTCGGCGTTGACCGGCGCGTCCAGGGAGGTGGGCGAGAACGTGTCGTCGGCGGCCAGCGCCTCGCACACCAGATCGCTGGGCAGCTCGGCGTGCAGCGCCAGTTCCTCGACCGTGGGCTGCCGGCCCAACTGTTGAGTCATCAGTTCGTTCGACTCCCGCAGGGTGGCCTTGGCCTCCTGCAGGCGTCGGGGCAGCCGGATCCAGCGGCGCTTGTCGCGGAAGTACCGGCGTATCTCGCCCTGGACCGTGGGTCGGGCGAAGGTGGTGAAATCGTGGCCGCGCTCGACGTCGAAGCGCTGGATCGCGAGCACCAGGCCGAGGTAGCCGACCTGACGCAGCTCATCGACATCGACGGCCTTGTTGGCGTATTGCCCGGCCAACCAGCGGACCAGTCCCGAGTGCCGCCGGACCAACAGGTCCTGCATGTGGCGCTTCTCGCTCAGACCGGCGGTCCGCATCGCGCGGAACAGTTCCAGATCGCTGTACTCGGCGAGGCCCGACTCGGGAAGGTCCGTGTCGGCGGTTGCTGCGGAACTCCTCATCGTTCGTTACCTTCGGCGCGCCGAGATCGCAGGCCAGCTGTGTGACCGATCTCGTAGCCCGGGCCGTCGTCCCGCTGCCGTTCCGACGCCCGCGCCTGCCCACTATCCCACAGCGAAGGTTTCGGCGGGGTTGTGATTCGGTTGCTTATGTCGGAAACCATCGCGGGAAAGATGAGTCCTGCACATTGCCTGCCCAGTTTGTCCGCCGGCTACGACGGGTAGTCGGCGAGCACCCGATCAGCCCTGGGGGAGGCGATGACGGACCGCTCTACGGGGCCCCACCAGGCCCATTCGCTCGGGGGAGGCTGTGCTCGTGACTGACTGGTTCAAGAGCGCGGTCTTCTACGAGGCGCTGGTCGGGTCGTTCAAGGACAGCACCGGCGACGGCGTGGGCGACCTACCGGGACTCACCCAGAAGCTGGACTACCTGCAGTGGCTCGGGATCGACTGTCTGTGGTTGCCACCGTTCTTCGCCTCCCCGTTGCGGGACGGCGGTTACGACGTCAGCGGCTACACCGAGGTCCTTCCGGCCTACGGCAGCATCGACGACTTCGTGGCACTCGTTCAGGCCGCCCACGCCCGGAACATACGCGTGATCATCGACATGGTGATGAACCACACCTCGGACGCCCACCCCTGGTTCCAGGCCTCGCGGTCGGACCCGGACGGCCCATACGGGGATTTCTACATGTGGGCCGACGACGACAACGGCTATCCGGGCGCGCGGATCATCTTCGTCGACACCGAGACCTCGAACTGGACGTTCGATCCGGTCCGCCGGCAGTTCTACTGGCACCGCTTCTTCGCCCACCAGCCGGACCTGAACTTCGAGAACCCGGCGGTCCAGGACGCGATCCTGGAGGCGCTCCGGTTCTGGCTGGACCTGGGCATCGACGGCTTCCGCCTGGACGCCGTCCCGTACCTGTTCGCCGCCGAGGGCACCAACTGCGAGAACCTGCCCGCCACCCACGCCTTCCTCAAGCGGGTCCGCGCCGAGGTCGACAAGAACTACCCGGACATCCTGCTGCTGTGCGAGGCCAACCAGTGGCCCGACGACGTGGTCGACTACCTGGGCGACGACGACGAGTGCCACATGGCCTTCCACTTCCCAGTGATGCCGCGGCTGTTCATGGCCGTCCGGCGGGAGAACCGCTACCCGATCTCGGAGATCCTGGCCGCCACGCCGGCGATCCCGGAGGGCTGCCAGTGGGGCATCTTCCTGCGCAACCACGACGAGCTGACCCTGGAGATGGTCACCGACGAGGAACGCGACTACATGTGGGCCGAGTACGCCCTCGACCCGCGGATGAAGGCGAACATCGGCATCCGTCGTCGGCTGGCGTCCTTGTTGGACAACGACCGGCGGCGCCTGGAGCTGTTCACCGCGCTGCTGCTGTCGTTGCCCGGCTCGCCGTTTCTCTACTACGGCGACGAGATCGGGATGGGCGACAACATCTGGCTCGGCGACCGCGACGGGGTGCGGACTCCCATGCAGTGGACGCCGGACCGCAACGGCGGTTTCTCCACCGGCAACCCCGGCCGGATGGTGCTGCCGCTGAACATGGACCCGATCTACGGCTACCAGGTCACCAACGTCGAGGCGCACACCAGCGCGCCCAGCTCGCTGCTGCATTTCACCCGGCGGATGATCGAGGTGCGCAAGACGACGCCGGCGTTCGGCTTCGGAACCTTCACCGACCTGGGCGGGGCCAACCCCAGCGTGTTCTCGTTCCTGCGTGAGTACGTCCACGACGACCGTAGCGACGTCGTGCTGTGCGTGAACAACCTGTCGCGGTTCGCCCAGCCGATCGCGCTGGACCTGCGCCGGTTCTCCGGTTGGACACCGACCGAGATGCTCGGCGGCGTGCCGTTCCCGCCGATCGGGACCGACCTCTACCCGCTCACCGCCTCCGGTCACGGGGTCTACTGGTTCCGCCTGGATCCGACGCCCGCCGCGGGGGGTAGTCCCTCCCGCGTTGGGTAGGGCGGCGACCATGAACCTTGACGATCTGGCGCACTGGCTCGGGGAGCAGCGGTGGTTCGCGGGCCGGGAGCGCCGCATCGCCGGGGTCCGGGTGGGCGAGATCGGAACGCTGTCCGAGCAGCCGTTGCTGCGAATGCTCATGGTGACTGTGAGTTACGCGGACGGCGGTGAGGAGAGCTATCAGGTGCCGGTCGTCTTCCACGACCATCCGGTCGCGGAGTTGGGCGGGGCACTGATCGGAAACGGTGAGGGCGACGGCGCGCCGTCGTTCGCCTACGACGCCCCGTACGACCCCGCGGCCGCGGCCACGCTGTGGTCCGCGGTGGTCGCCTCGAGCCGGTTGCCGGGCCTGGATTTCCACGGCGAGGCCGCGGTGGCCGATCTGCCCGCGGACCTGCCGAGCGTGGTGATGCCCGCCGAGGCCAGCAACACCTCGATCGTCTACGGCGACAGGGTGATGCTCAAGTTGTTCCGTCGGCTGACCCCTGGGTTGAGCCCGGACGTCGAACTGTCGCGGGCCCTGCAGCGGGCCGGTAACCCCTACGTGCCTGCCGTGATGGGCTGGATCGACGGTTCCTGGCGCGACTCGGACGGCACGCAGACCGCCGCAGCGTTGGCGATTGCCACCGAGTTCCTGAACTCGGCCAGCGGCGCGTGGGAGCTGGCGCTGGGGAGTCTGCGCGCGCTGCTGGCCGAGCCCGGGAAGATCCCGACCCAGTCCGGGGCGGACTTCAGCAGCGAGTCATACCGCCTCGGCGAGGCGGTTGCGGCCATTCACGCCGACCTGGCCGACGCCCTGGGCACCGGCGAGGAATCTGCGGCCGCGGTGGCCGCGACCCTGACCAAGCGCCTGTCCACGGCCGCCCAGGCGGCCGCCGCGCTCACCCCGTACGTACCGGGCATCCAGGAGCGTTATGCCGACCTGGCCCGGCAGACGCCGCCACTGCGGACCCAACGGATCCACGGCGACCTGCACCTCGGCCAGGTTCTCCGGGTTCCCGCGGGCTGGCGCATCCTGGACTTCGAGGGCGAGCCGGGGACACCGGTGGAGGAGCGCCGGGCCTGCGGCAGCCCGATCCGGGACGTGGCCGGGATGTTGCGTTCGTTCGACTACGTGGCCGACGCCCTGCTCGCCGGCCCGGAGCCCACCGACCCGGCCACCGCCGAACGGGCACGCTCGTGGGTGGCGCAGAACCAGCGCTGTTTCGCCTCCGGCCACGCCTCGCAAGCGGGCGCAGCCGACCCGCTGGTGCTGCAGGCCTTCATGCTGGACAAGGCCGCCTATGAGGTCGTCTACGAGACCCGGTACCGGCCGGAGCGCGCCGGCGGTCCGTTGGCGGCGATCGAACGCATGCTCGCGGCCGGGGCGCCGGAGTCGGGGAATCACCACAACGGCAACGGCACCGGCACCGGCACCGGGTCGCGGGTGCATCCGCAGAGCCGGCGCGAGACCGCGCCGCCATCCCGGGGGGTTACGGACGGCGGCGCGGCGCTCTGAGTGTCGGTCCGGCGGCGCTGCCTGTCGACCGGCACTCTCCCCGAAGGCAGCTACTTGTTCGGTGCAGCTACGGGTTCAGCGTGACGTTGGCCACCGCCGAGGCAACCGTCCCGGAGTCGACGTCGGTGACGTCCACGAAGACCTCGAACTTGTGGGTCCGCAACACCGCGGGGGCGCTCAACCGCCACTCGGGACCGTGGGTGACCGGCTGCTGCATCCCGGGGAAGTCGGTCTTCCACTTGCACTCGTGCGCCGAACCGCCGTCGGTCACCTCGACCGCGAGTATCACCAGGTCTCCCCGGCGAACGACGACCTCGGACGGGACGATGGTTACCTCCACGGCGGCCTCCCCAGTTGTGTACTTCGCCCTTGATCCTGACGCATGGGCCTGGATGTGATCCTGACGCATGGGCCTGGATGCCCGCGGTCCGCCCCCGGCAAACGCCGGCACCCGGGCGCGTGACCGCCGGTTGATCAGGGTTCCAGCCCGGTCTCCACGAGCCGTTCGGCGAGTTCGCGCAGCTTGATGTTGCGTTGGTTCGAGATCGTGCGCAAGCGGTCGAAGGCGACCTGGTGGGTCAGCCGGTGGCGTTCCATGAGGATGCCGACCGCATGGGCGACCGTCCGCTGGCCGTCCAGCGCACGACGCAGGTGCTCCTCGGTGTGCAGGTGTCCGCTCTCCCGAAAGGCCCGGTCCAGCGCGGTGGCCAACAGGTCGCCCAGCATTGCGGCCAGGGCACGCTCGTCGGTGGACACGGTCCGCGGTACGGCGAAGTCGACCCACACGGAGTGCGGTTGTTCCGGAGCGGTCGCGGTGATCAGCAGGCCCGGTACGGGTATGCCCGGGCGGGGTGGTTCGGGCTCGCGGCGGGCCGCACAGATCGTGTCGTACAGCCGCTGCGATATCTCGGCGGTCGGATGTGTCCCGGAGGCGCAGATGTAGGTGTCCGGGGTGATCTCCGGTTCGTCGCGGAACAGGAACGCCTCGCCCTCGAACAGCTCGCCCAGGCCGGTGACCGCGGCGGCCTGCAGTTCGGCCAGATCGACCTGCTCGACCACCTCGGCGGCCAATTGTGACGCGGCGTCACGTCTGGCCCGGAAGTTGCGCTCGCGGGTGATGTCGCGCAGGCTCCAGACGAGGAGTTCCTCGCCGCCGGCGGGGTCGGGCACAGCGGAACTCGCGACCGCCACCCAGATCAGTCGGCCGCTGCGGTGCTGGATCGGCAGCTCGACGGGACCGGCCGCGATCGCCTGCTGCAGCGCCTGGTCGTACGACGCACGGTTCTCGACGTCGGAGGAGTCCGGTGCCCAGGGGTGCGGCGGACCGTAGGGCAGGCCCTCGGGGCCGAAGCCGGTGATCCGGGCGAAGGCGTCGTTCATGTCGAGCACGTGCCCGGAAGCGGTCGCGATCGCGACGCCCTCGGTCAGCGAGCTGAGCATGGCCGACCGCCAGGACGCGTCGCGGGAGCGGGCCCGAGCACGCTCGAGGTTGGCCCGCAGCCGGGCAAGCAGGTCGGCGCCGGAGAACGGCTTGACCACGTAGTCGTCCGCGCCCGCGCCCAAGCCCTCGGCCGTCGCCTCCTCGCCGGCCCGCGCCGAGAGCAGGACCACCGGCAGGTTCGCCAGCCGCGGATCCTCGCGGACCGCGGCCAACAACCCGAAGCCGTCGGTACCCGGCATGGTCACGTCGGCCAGGATCAGGTCGTGGGGTGAGTGCCGGGCCTCCTTCAGCGCGCTGTCGCCGTCGGCGGCCAGTGTCACGTCGAACTCGGTGCCGAGCAGGCCGCGCAGGTAGGCGCGCATGTCGGCGTTGTCCTCGGCGATGAGCAGGCGGGGCCGATCGCGCCGGATCCCCGTGGCCTGCTTGCCGCCGTCGGCTGCCCAGGACAGCGCCTCGGTGAGGAAGGGTTGGGTCGCCCAGGCACCGCGTGCGCCGCCCTCCTCCTCGAGCACCCCAGGGCCATCCCCGTAGGGCACCCGTACGGTGAATGCGGAGCCCACTCCGGGCTCGGAACTGACTCCGATGCTGCCGCCGAGCAGCTTGAGCAACTCGCCGACCAGCGCCAGTCCGATGCCGCAGCCCTCCTGCGTGCGTCCCGCGGTGTTCCTGGCCCGATAGAAGCGTTCGAACAGGCGCGGGATGTCCGCCGGATCGATGCCCACCCCGGTGTCGGCGACCACCAGTTCGGCCTCGGCGCCGGCGTCGCGGAGCGCTACCCGGATCGACCCGGACAGCGTGTACTTCACCGCGTTCGACAACAGGTTGAGCACCACCCGCTCCCACATCTCGACGTCGATGTAGGCGTGGCTGGGCAGTTGCGGGATCGTCACGTCGAACCGCAGCCCGGCGGCCTCCACGGCGGGCGCGAAATTGGCGGCCAGCGCGCCGGTGGCCGCGGACAGGTCCACCGGCGCGGGCTGCGGGATCAGCCGACCGGCCTCGATCCGGACGAAATCGAGCATGCCGCGGACCAGGTTGGACAGCCGCTCGGTGTTGCGCGCCGCGATGCGGATCAGGTCGCGATGCGCCGGGGCCAGTGACACCTCCTGGTCGGCCAGCACGTTGGCCAGCGGGGCCCCGATCAAGGTCAGCGGGGTACGTAGTTCGTGGCTGACGTCGGCGAAGAAGGCGCTCTTGGCGGCGTCGAGCTCGGCCAGCGCCTGGGCGCGGGCACGTTCCAGCTCCAGTCGGTGGGCGCCGCTCAACGCGGCCGCCAGGTGGACCGACGCGGTGTTGATGAACACCCGGTAGGAGGCGTCGAAAGGCAGGTACGGGCTCAACGCCACGGTGAGGACGGCCATCCCCTGGGACTCGCCGGGCTCGCACACCGCGGTGGCGAACAACTGCTTGTGCGGCGCGGTCCCCTCCGCGGCCTGCTCGATCAGCACGCCGTTCGGGGACCGGGCGGCGCGTTCCAGGTCGGCCGGCTCGAGCACCACGCGCACCGCGCCCGCCAGGGTCACCTCCGGGGGCGCGGTGTCCATCCGGTGGATCGCGACGCCCGGCAGGTCGGCGACGTTGGCCTGGAGGATCGCTGCGGCGCGCTCGACCACCGTCTGCAGGTCCGAGGTCGTGGACAGCTCACCGGACAGCTGCAGCACGGTCTCCTGCCGGCGTGCCGCGATGACCTGATCGGTCGACTCGGTCAGCGCACACAGCACGCCGCCGATGTGGCCGGACTCCAGCGTGATCGGAGAGTAGGAGAACGTGAAGTAGCACTCCTCGGTGTAGCCGTGGCGGTCGATGAACAGCGGTTGGTCCTCGGACCACGTCGCGCCCTGCCCGGCCAGCACGCTGTGCAGCATCGGCCCGATGACGTCCCAGATCTCCGGCCAGACCGCGCGCCCAGGAGCTCCGAGCGCGTCGGAGTGCTTGTTCTCGCCCAGGATCTGGCGGTAGGCGTCGTTGTAGAGCATGACCAGTTCCGGGCCCCACCACAGGACCATGGGGAACCGCGACGAGACACACATGCCCACGGCGGACCGCAGCGTTGCCGGCCAGGTCTCGACCGGTCCCAACGGGCCGGTCGACCAGTCGTACGCGACGATCGCCGAGCCCATCTCCCCGCACGCCTGCAGGTGAGCACGCCATCTCGCAACGACCTCGGCCGCGGTTGGCTGCGCCGGCCGTGCGCTGTCCTTCTTCGGCATGACAGTCCCGGGAACAACCCTTTGGGGGGCATGACGACTCGGCTGCTTTTTGAACCGTTCGCCGCAGCGAGCCTATCTCGGGCGGCGCCGGGCAGTCGGTGACAACGCGGCGATAGCTACAGCCATCGGGTGAATCCCTGCGGTGTCCCGGCGTGTCGTGGTGGTGGCCGGGTTCCGGCCGCCACCGGAGTCAGTGGGATTTGGTGAACTTCACCGTGTACTCCCCGGCGTTCGAGGATGTCAGTTCGATTCGGAACTTCCCGTCGGTGACCGGCTTGCCCTGACTCAGCGTCAGCTTCTTCTTGCCCACGGTGAGTACGATCTGCTTGGCCTTCGCGGAGTCGAGCTTGGCGGTGGTGCCCAGGATCTTCGCGGTGCCGGTGGCTTTGTCGGCGAAGATCACGGTGCACGTATCGCCCGCACAGGTGCTGTGCAGGCCGCCGGGCATCTGCGCGGCCATCTGCGGGTCGGACATGTTCATCGGCATTGCCGCGGACGGCATGGTCGAACCGTCCGCCATCTTCATCTGGCCGTCGCCGGAGGAGCTGCCCGACCCCATGTTCATGCCGGGCATGGAAGACGACGCGGACGACGGGGCAGAGCTGGTGAAGGCGTTGCCGGAGCCCATGTTCATGCCCGCCATCGAGGACGAGCCCCCGCCCGAGCCCATGTTCATCCCGGCCATGGGGTCGGTGGTGCCACCGACGTCGCCGTGCCCGCTCTGGCCCACCACGGTGCCGAGCAGGAGGACCACCCCGCCGACACCGGCGAAGAACGGCAGCGGCGCAACATCCCGAACGCTCATTGCCTTACGCCTCCTGACGAATTCAGCTGATCGCCGAGCCGCGGCGCTCGGAGGACCAGCAGGTTGCGGTCGACTCCTCGGCGCGCAACGTCTGGTACGCGCGTGCCGCCTTGCGGTTCGGCAGCCGCATCCACCCGGGGCGGCGTGGCCGGGCGACCAGCTTCAGCAGGCCGCGGGCGCCGTCGGCGGCCCAGGCCTTGCGCAGCCGGGCGGCGAGGTCGACGGTGAATCCGCCGAAGCCGCGTGGGCCCAACACGACCCCGATCAGCAGGGCCACCCCGCCGAGCAGCAACGGCTGGAAGTGGTACTGCTCCAACGCCATGGGCAGGGTCATGAAGACCATCGCGGTCACGAACACGGTCGGGATCGAGTCGAACCCGGCGAGGACGGGGATGGCCAGGTAGAACAGCGACTCCATCGAGGAGAACTGGTCGGCCCCCGGCGGGGCGCCCAGTTGGGGTGCCCACAGTGATCCGCCGATCCCGGCGAACAGGCCGCCGAGGGCGAAGGCACCGACGCGGTACATCCACGGGTTCATGCCCATGGCCGCTGCGGCGTGCTTGTCGTAGCCCACCGCCATCATCGCCCGGCCGAACCGGCAGTGCCGGAAGCGCTCCACCAGCACGACCAGCACCACGGACAGGGCCAAGAGGAAGAAGTACTCGTTGTGCTCCTCGGCCAACGAGATGCCGTAGAAATTCGGCCGTGGCACGAACGGGGCCTGCAACCCGCCGGTCAGCGTGCCGGACGTGAACAGCGAGTTCTCCAGGGTGAACTGCACCGCCAGCGTCAGCACCAGCACGTAGATCGCCGACAACCGGGCCGACGCCAGCGCCACCGCCACCGAGATGGCGACCACGACCACGACGCCGAACCCCAGCGCGAGCGGAAACGGCCAGCCCAAGCCGTTGTAGTTGGAGCGGTATGCCCACCCCGAGATGTAGATCGCGGAACCGGTTAGTCCGGCCTGCATCAGCGTGATCTCGCGGGCGTAGCCGGACACGATCAGTGTGCCGAGCGCGACGATGCCCATGATGAACGACATCTGCACGATGAAGAGCCAGTAGTTGTTGGCCTCCAGGCCCACCACCACGCCGACGGCAAGCAGGAGCCACCGTCCGATGCCGAGATTCCGACCACGGGAGACGCCGGCGAAGGTCGCCTCCGAAGTGTCCACGGCCTGGTGAGTGCGGGACCTCCTGGAGGCAAGCGTCACGCTGGTCACGACTGACCTCCCATGACCGACTGGTCGGTTTTGTTAACATATATCTTACCTGGCCAATTATGTACCGCTCAGGAAACTTCGGAGGTTTTGTGCCCAAGATCGGCCCGGAGGTGCGTACGGCGCGCCGGAATCAGTTCATCAGAGCTGCCCGGGAACTTGCCGCCGAAACTGGCTTTCGCACGCTCACGATCGACGACGTGTGCGCCCGGGCGGGGTTTTCGAAGGGCGCGTTCTACGTCCACTTCCCCTCGAAGCAGGAGCTGCTCCACGCGATGCTCGAGGAGGAGATCGCCCAGGTGAACGAGCTGCTGGACGTGCTGGCGGCCGGTCCGCTGCCTGAGTTGGAGAAGGTCCGCGCGTTCGTGCGCACGATGGTCCAGCGTGCTCAGGACCCGGCCGAGGTGGCCTTCCGGGCCGAGCTGTGGTCCCAGGTGGGGGTGGACGAGCGGTTGCGCGAGCGCATCGCCGAGACGGTGCGGGTGCGCCGTGTCCGGTTGGCCGGCTTCGCCACCGCGGGCGCCCAGAGCGGTGAACTGGTCGAGGTGCCGGCCAACGCGTTCGGCGCGGTGCTGGTGGCGTTGGTCGACGGACTGTTGCTGCATCACGCCGTGGACCCCAGCGGCTTCCGGTGGGAGAACATCGCCAAGGTCATCGACATCCTGCTGGACCACCTGGGTATCCGGCCCGTCGTCTGAGCGGCCCCAGTTCAGGTGGGGCCTTCGTCCGGGGCGCATACCGGGGACCGGGCCGTCGGCCGCCGTGCGGGAGGTCGAATTCGGCCGCCGCGCGCGTCCCTGCTCTTCGGCCGGCTGCTCGGTAGCCTCGGCAGGGTGCGTCTTCGGGTGTGGGTCGTGGCGATCGCGGCCGCCGGCTCGGTGAGCCTCGGGCTAACCGCGGCCTCCGGCGAGCCGGCGTCCTCCCACGCGAGGGCCGGGGAGCCGACGCTGTACCCGATGCCCGCACCACCGGCCTACCCGATGCCGTGCCCGCCGCCGCCACTGCCGCACCACAAGCACCACGGCGGACACCGGCCGCACAAGCCGCACGGCCCGGAGGTCCCAGACTCGGCCCTGCCGTCGCCGCCCGCCCTCCAACCGCACCACCCCGACCTGGCGTCGATCTCCGGCAAGGGGATGTGGCTGACGACCTGGGCCAACTCAAAGGTCGACGTGCCTGGCGTGGTCGCCGCGGCCAAGGCGGGCGGACTGCACCAGCTCTGGGTCCGCACCGGCGGGAGCAGGCAGGGTTGGTACGGAAGACCATTGCTGGAAAGGCTGTTACCCGCGGCGCACGAGGTTGGGATCTCGGTCGTCGCCTGGGACTTCCCGACGCTGTCCGACCCGGTCGCCGACAGCCTGCGCGCCGCCGCGGCACTTACCGGGACCTTCGGCGGGGAACGCCTCGACGCGTTCAGCCCGGACATCGAGACGCGGGCCGAGGGCACCTACAACTCACCCGAGCGGGTGGCGCTCTACCTGGCCCACGTGCGCCTGTTGGCCGGGAACCGGCCGGTCGTGGCCACCGTGATGCGGCCCACGCCGGGCCAACTCAAGGACTACCCGTACCGGGCCGAGGCGCCGTACGTCGACGCGTTCGCCCCGATGGATTACTGGTCCTGCCACGAGCCGGGCGAGACCGCCGAGGCCTCGATCCGGGTGCTGGCGGCGCTACGCCCGGTCACCCCGATCGGTCAGGCCTACGACATGAAGTGGGAGGGCGGCCGCCCGGGAATGCCGACGCCGCAGGAAATCTGGCGGTTCATCGACGCCTGCCGGCGCGCCGGCGCAATCGGGGCCAGCCTCTACGACACGGAGACGGCCACCGCCGACGAACGGCACGCGCTGGACGCCTACCCGTGGTCGAGGGCCGACCCGGACCGCGTGATTGCCACCTCGTCCTCCGCGCCGAGTCCGATGCCGAGTCCGATGGCGACGCCCCTGCGGCCGACCGGACCGGAACCGGGGCCGACCTCGATACGGAAGGTCAGCCCCAGTCCTGCCCAGCCGGCTGACGGGTCGTCACATTGAGCCGGTTGAAGAAGTTGCTGGTGGCGATCCAGAGCACCAATGCCGCCAGTTCGGTCTCGCTGAAGTGCTTCGCGGCCTCCTGCCAGATGTCGTCCGGCACGGGATCGGGGCGATCGGCCATCCGGGTCGCTGCCTCGGCCAGAGCCAGCGCGGCCCGCTCCGGCTCGGAGAACCACTCGGTCTCGCGCCACGCAGCCACGATGAACAGGCGTTGGTCGGAGGTTCCGGCCTTGCTCAGGCCCCGGGCGCCGCTGTCGACGCAGGCGCTGCAGCCGTTGATCTGACTGACCCTCAGGTGCACCAGGCCGAGGACCTCGGCGGAAACCCCGGCCGAGTGGGCAGACTTGTACAGCGTTTGGATCGCCTTCGGCACGTCCGGCAGCAGGCTCGCGACGGCGTCGATGCGCGCATTCATGTTGCTTTCTCCCCTCGTCGTGGCCACGCTCAGATCCGCACGGGTCCGCACGTCCTCGTAGCGGGGCTACCCAGCAAACGGCCCGTTCACCTTGTCGGCTTCTCACAGCAGCGAGGTGCTCGGCTCGACCGGCTTGCCGAGGTCGCCGGTCCGAGTAGTCGCATCATGGCGATCAGCCCAGCACGATTTCCCGCAGCGCGGCGCGGAGCAGGTCGGCGATCCCGTCCCAGTTGTCGGCCTCGGTGGTGCCCGCGCGGACCTGTTCCGGGTCCTGGGAGTCCGCGGCCGTCTTGCGCCACCCGATGGCCTCGCGTTCGCAGATCGCGATCAGAGCGAGCACCAGCTCGCGGTCGTGGGCGCAGATCCGCGCGGTCTGGGCGGCGGTCAGTCCCGCGCCGTTCGGGGCCAGCTGGTTGATCGTCGCCAACGCCGGGTGCATCGATCCTGGCTCGCCGGGAATCTCCGGCAACGGCGCCTCGGCGTCCTCGAAGAAGCG
>DATAUG010000141.1:0-1706 GCA_036268355.1 Sporichthyaceae bacterium | reverse complement strand
GGAGAGCTTCGCCGGGCCCGAGCATCTGGCCCGGATCCAGGAAGAGGCCCGCGAGGTCGTGACCGCCGCGCTGGCCGGAGCGTGACCGCGAGTGTGGAGCAGGTGGTCCTGCTCGACCCGGACGGCCGGCCGTGCGGGGTGGCCGACAAGGCGACCGTGCACGGCTCCACCACCCCGTACCACTTGGCGTTCTCCTGCTACGTCTTCGACAACGCCGGCCGGTTCCTGGTCACCCAGCGCGCGCACACGAAGCTGACCTGGCCGGGGATCTGGACCAACAGTTGCTGCGGCCACCCCGGACCGGACGAGCAACCGCGCGACGCCGTGGTGCGCCGACTGCAGCAGGAACTCGGGATCGTGGCCGACAGCCTCGTGCTCGCCCTGCCGGAATTCTCCTACCGGGCAAGCTTTCTGGGCGTCGAGGAGCACGAACTGTGCCCGGTGTTCCTGGCACGCGCCGACGCGGAGCCTGCCCCGGACCCGGCCGAGGTCGCCGCGACCGACTGGTGGCACTGGCCGGACTTCGTCGCCGAGGCGCTGGCCGCGGACAGCCGGATCTCGCCGTGGGCTCAGGAACAGGTGCGCCAACTCGACTCCGGAGGGCACGTGGAGCGATTCCTGGCCGCCGATCAGCCCGCCTGCAACCGGTAGCCGCTCAACCCGAAGGCTGCCGAACATAGCGGAGACCGCCGTGGCGCTCGCTGCGGCGCGTCGCGCCCCTGGTGTCGCGATGTTGTTCGGCAGCCGACGGGGTTGTGGTGGTCAGTCCGCCTGCAACCGGTAGCCCATGCCGGGTTCGGTGAGCAGCCACTTGGGTCGGACCGGGTCCGGTTCGAGCTTGCGGCGCAGCTGCCACAGGTAGGCGTGCAGGTAGTTGGTCTCGGTGGCGTAGGCGGGGCCCCACACCGTCTGAAGCAACTGACGGCTCGTCACAAGCCTGCCCCGGTTGCGACACAGGGTCTCCAGGATCAGCCATTCGGTTGGGGTCAGGTGCACGTCGGCACCGCCGCGGACCACCCGTCGGGCAGCCAGGTCGACGGTGAAGTCATCGGTGGCGACCACCGGTTCCTCCTCGCCGGCGTTCGCCCGGCGCCCGGCGGCCCGCAGTCGGGCCAGGAACTCGTTCATCCCGAACGGCTTGGTGATGTAGTCGTCGGCGCCGGCATCCAGCGCCGCGACTTTCTGTGCCTCCTGGTCGCGGGCCGACAGCACGATGATCGGGACGTTCGACCAACCGCGGATTCCGCGGATCACCTCGACCCCGTCCATGTCCGGCAGACCCAGGTCGAGCACGACGATGTCCGGTCGCTCACGGGCCATCGCAGCCAGCCCGGAAGCGCCGTCCGAGGCCGTCACCACGATGTGCTGACGGGCCGTCAGGTTGATGCGCAGGGCCCGCACCAGGGCCGGTTCGTCATCGACCACCAGCACGCTGGTCATGACGTCGCCCGGGTCGTCGGCAGGTCCAGGTGCATGGTCAGCCCACCACCCGGCGTGGTGCGGGCGACCAGCCGCCCGCCGAGGGTCTCGGTGAAGCCGCGGGCCACCGCCAGCCCGAGCCCGAGCCCGGACCCGTTCGGGGCATCGCCGAGTTGCTGGAACGGCGCGAACACCCGCTCCCGGTCCGCGGCCGGGATGCCGGGGCCGTGGTCGATCACCGAGATCCGCAGCATGTTGCCGTCGGCCCGTGCGCTCAACGTCGGCGG
>DATAUG010000140.1:0-33544 GCA_036268355.1 Sporichthyaceae bacterium | reverse complement strand
TTCCTGGCAGCGACCGGATGGACCTGACCCGCGAACCCGCCGGACACCTCGCCTTCGGCGCCGGGATCCACTTCTGCCTCGGCGCCGCACTGGCCCGCCTGGAGGCGGCCGAGACACTCACCCGGCTGTTCACCCGCTTCCCCCGGCTGGAACTGATGGACAGTCAGGTCCGATGGACACAGTCCCAGGTCCTCCATGCGCTCCACGAACTTCCCGTGCACCTGGGGCCCCCGACCACCTGACCTTCCGCGACAACAGCAGATCGTCGCCAAGCCCCGGAGGCCCGGTGCGGCGAAGCTACGACCTACCTCCGCCGAACCGAACTCGTAGCGGAAGTACGTGCCGAGGTTGCGCGGGCCCGGGAAGTGCTCCGCCAGCCTGGCCAGGATGGGCGCGTGCGGGCCCAACTCGAGTGTGCTCGGCGCCGACGCCAGGCTCATCGCGTCAATGCAACGCAGTCCGGGGGCGGCTCGTTCCAGTTCCCGTGGATCCACGACAGGCCAGCGCAACAGCCCGGTTCCCACGGTGCGGGGCAGAGCGGGGACCGGTTGATCACGCGACCTGTTACCGGAGTGCGAGGTGGTTACTCATCGGCGACTCCGGCAGCCAGTGCAAGGTGTAGTAAGTGAACCAATTCCGACGGTGTGACGTGTAGACGGATTCCCGCGGGCGAGGTTGTGGGCTGTCGTATTTTGGCTCGCGTCAGCGGACTGCCGGCTCGTCTCGACAAGGCTCGGCACGGTTCGAGGCGCTTGTTGTGTCGTCAAAGCCGTTGTCTGCGACCAACCGTCGAGCAGCCGGGGAAACAGGTCCGGGATCCGGCTGGCCAGGACTTGGAACCCTCCGGGAAGTCGTGCCCCGGCGGAGGCGTAGGCGGGGCCACCAGCCATGAGGGCCGGCACGGCCTCAGCGCCGGGGATCTGGCCGCCGCATCCGAGGGTGCTGCAACCGGGTGGTGCCGTCGATCCGGCTCCCACCAGATCCAGATTGTCGTCGGGGTTGACGAACAGGCCGGCGTCGAACGCGCCGACGGCCGGTGTGGTGTAGGCCGGTGCAGCTGCTCGGGGAGTGTCTTGGACCGATTGCATCAGGATTCGGAAGAACTCGTATTCGACCTGGCCCGGCGTTCCGAGCCCAGGGCCCTCCGGATCCGATATGTCGGTGCGGCTTGACGCGGTGGTGAGAGTTCCTGAGGACCGGGTCACCACGATGCTCAAGCTCGGGATCACCCAGATGTTCTGTCCGAACGCGCCGAAAGCGGCGGTGTACATGTCGGCGGGGGCACTGCCGTACATGCGCCCCGGAATCCGCTGCTCGGAGGTCATGGAAGGGTTGATCCAGTACGGTCCACGGTTCAGCCACAGGAGGTAGCCCATGGCCGGGTTCTGCGGAATCGAGGTCCGTGCGGCGCGCAGGAACTCGGCTGTTATCACCCGCTGCCCGGCGAAGGTACCGTCGTTCAGCAGGAGCTGGCCGAACCGGGCGAAGTCGTTCCCGGGCAGGAAAAGAAATCCGGCCCCGATCGAGTGGCCGGAGCGGTCCGTTCCCCAGAACCAGTGATCGCGCGGGATCCCGACCTTCTCGAACAGCTCGCGCTGCACGAAGGATTGAAATTCCTCGCCGACCGCGATCTCGACCACCCGGTCCAGAACGGTCAGGCCGGTCTGTTCGTACTTGAAATAGGTTCCCGGCTCGTGGTCGAATGGGTCGGACATGAACTCCCGCACCGTGTTCGGCGCGGCGAGGTTGAATTCACGTGGGTAATTCATGTGCACACCACTGGTGTGGGTGAGAAGCTCCTCGACGGTGATTGCGCGGTGGGCGGCGTCACCGAGTCCGGGAGCGAGGTACTTCCCGATCGGGGCGTCGACCTGGAGTTTCCCCAGGGTCACGGCCCGCCCGACGGCCAGGCTCGTGATGAGTTTGGTGCCGCTCCAGAGATGGCCGGGAATCTCGCCCGCGACTGGATCGAAGATGCCGGAATCAACGAGGCAGTTGTACCGGAAGACCTTCACCGTCTCTGATCCGTTGACGGACAGCAGGTCGACGGCCGCCCGGATCTTCTCGGGGTCGAGGCCGACCGACTCGGGGCGAGCGGTCCGAAAACTGTCCGTGGCATCGGGACAGTTCTTTGCGCCGGAAGACGTCACATCCGCGCCGGCGGGCTGGGGTGCGGCGATGGCGAAGGTGCTCGCGATCATTACGGCGGCAGTCGCCGTCCCCAGGAGCCGTCTCGCCGCCCGCGCTCCAACCGAATTTCTCACGTGTGTCGTCTCCGAACGGGAATCGTGGGGAAAGGCGCGTGAATAGCTCGCAGTTTCCGGCCCATGCCCGCAGTGGGCAGTCCTTCTACCGTGCCGCGGGCGTGGCGATCGGATCGGCGCGCGCTCGGCGCCACGGAAAGGGGTTGATGAATTCGGCGATCCGGGCCGAATCGGCTCCGGAGAAATGCGGATACCAGGTATTTTCGGGCGCTGGAAATGGCTCGTCAACGTGTGTCATACCGTGCGGCATGATTTCGCGGCAGGAGGTCCTCGCTGGCTGCGTGCCCGATGATCGAGGCTCGCCCGGTTAGGCACAACGGGCGAGGTGGACGACGGGCTCGGGGCGGCTGGTGGAACGGGCCGGGTCTGCCGTGCGGTCCCCTATGCTCGTGCGGTGACCAAGGTCGATCGCGAGGCCTACTTCGTCACGACCTACCAACTTCTCGGCGAGTTGGGCCCGGACGCGATCACGATCCCCATGATCTGCCAACGACTTGACGTGACCAAGGGAGCCTTCTACCACCGATTCGAGTCCTTGGAGCACTTCATTCAGGCGTTTGCCGATCACTGGCAGACCGGGTTCCTCCGCCAGTTGGAGGACTGGGAGCAGACCGCTCCCGATCGCATCACGCAACTCGAGTTCATGGTCAACGGCACAGCCTCGATGGCCCACGAGTCAGAGGCCGCGCTACGCTCATGGGGGTTCAGCGAACCCATCGTCCGAGCTGCACTCAGCCGGACCGACTCGGCCGCCGAGGCATCCCTCTGCCATGCTCTGCGTCAGTTCATCGACGACCAGGCACTGGCGGCGCTTCTCGCGTACGAAGGGGTCTCACTTTCCATCGGGATGCTTCACCGCCCAGGAACGCTGGACCCGCACCGCTTCCTGGACGTGATCGCCGACTGGGCGCAGCGCGTGTTGGACCTTGAGGTCACCATCGTCGTGACCCCACAGGGGCGTAGGGCACGATTCCACGATCGCACAAGCTGACGGGTTCGCCGGAACGGCGCCGCGAGCGTCCCTGCACGCCGCATTCCGATCGGCATCCCGCTGCGGATCGCAAGCTCGAGCGGCCGCCGTATAGCACCGAAATACAGCAACTCCATCACCAGCCGACGTCCGTGGCCGGCCGCCGTTGAGGCCGTCCGAGCGTGGGAGACGGGCACTGACCGTCGTGCCGTGAGTTCGGGACGAAGCAGTCGTGCCGTTCGTTGCCGAGAGTTGGGTGCGTCCCGGCATGGGTCACTTCGTCGTCGTGCGGCGGCGCTTGGCGTGGGGTCGCTTTACGGTCAGGCGTAGGCCGGATTCGTCCTGGACGGTTTGTATGTCGAGGCCGAGGTTGGTTCGGAAGAATTCCAGGTTGACGTCCAGCATCCGTTCCCGGTCCAGCGGTTTGCGCTGTTGCATGCCTGCGGTCATGGCTATCGCCATGTAGGCCAGGGTGCGGCAGCGTTGCGGGTCGTCCACGTAGTGGGCGAAGCACTCGATGGCTGCCTGCTCGCGGAGGCGGTCGTACTGCTCGACCCCGGCTGCGACGGCGGGGTTGCTGTTGGCCCAGGCTCGTAGTGCCGCCTCGGCTTCGTGCGGCTGTTTGGCGGCCAGTTTGGGGATGACCTCTTCGAAGGATCGGTAGGGGTCGTCGTCGGCGGCGAATTTGGCGAGCATTTCGTCGATGACCTGGCTGCCCGATTCGATCCAGCAGCGCATCAGCCCGCTCACGAACTCGTCGGTGCCGCCGAAGTGGTGGTAGAAGGAGCCCTTGGTGACCCCGAGCCGGGCGCAGAGGCTGTCTATGGTCAACGCGTCGGCGCCGCCCTCGGCGAGGATCTTGAAGGCGGCGTTGAAGTACGCGACACGGTCCAACGAACCGTCGGCACCCTTGCGGGACTTCGTGCGCACCGTACCTCCTGTCCCGGTCCCGCAATACCGTACGGCATACCCAGCAGTACCTTCTGTTGCTCTTCGGGGCAACGGGGTCGTACAACGGCGTCCATGCAACAGCCGCAGCACATTCGGGGCCGATACCGGCGCGCGGTGGCTTCGCTGCTGACCGCTACGGTCTTTCTCGTCGGTTGTGGGACCCGGGTCGACCATTCCACGGTCCTGGCCGGGGCCGGTGGTGGCACGGTCTCGCTGTCGCAGGAATCCATCCGGGCGCTGACGCAACCACATCCAGCAACCTTGGGTAGCCTGGCTCGCTCGACCGCTGAGCACCTGAGTCCCGAGCGCGCCGCCCATAGCACCAGCGTCATCATCGGGCAAACACCTACGCGTTTGCAGCTCGACAAACCCAAACGAACCGAGCCGCGCGAGATTACGACCGGTAGCCCAAAACCGGTGGCGCCGCCACTGCCGACCCAGGCGCCATCGGCGGTCGCGCGTGCAGCTTCCTGTGCTGCACCCTTAGCGCCGGTGGCCATCGGGCAGGTCGGATTCTTCTCCGGGGTGGCTGCGGCTGTTCTAGGGAGCATGCGCCCGATGCTGGCCGCCTGGGCACAGGACCTCAACTCCCACGGTGGCCTGGCCTGTCACCCCGTGATCGTCTATTCCGAGGACGACGGCGGAGACCCGGCCCGCTCGGCCTACCTGGTCCAGGACATGGTCACCCGCCATCACGTGGTCGCCTTCATCGCCCCGGCGATGCTTACCCCGACTGCGTTCATCTCCGCGGCCGAAGCCGCCAAGGTGCCCGTGGTCGGGGCCACCGGCGCCGAGGAATACCGGCACAGCTCCTGGGTCTTCCCGCAGAGCGCCGACAACGACGACCAGATCTTCGGGTTCGTGCACAACGGCGTCGAGCACGGCAAACGCAGACTCGGAGTCCTGTACTGCGTGGAGGCCTCGGCCTGCACCGACGCCGCCAGCAAGGTCAAGGGCATCGCCAAGGCAGCAGGAGCCGAGCTGGTCTATTCCGCCCCGATATCGCTGACCCAAACGGACTACACGGCCCAATGCCTCAACGCCCGCGACGCCGGCGTCGACCAACTGGCCCTAGGCATGGACGGGGCATCGATTGGCCGGGTCGCCCGCTCCTGCGAGGCGGTCGGCTATCGACCGCTTTTCTCCACCGTCGCGGGGTTGTTGAGTCCGGCCCAAGCCGCCGACGCGCTCATCCGTTCCTTCGGCATTGTCACCGCCACCGGTGAGGCACCCTGGATACTCGACGACACACCCGGCCTGCGTGACTACCACCGGGTCCTGGCCCGCTGGGCGTCTAACACCGCACCCGACGGCGCCTCCATCATCGCCTTCACCGCAGCCAAGCTGTTCGAGGCAGCCATCGTCGAGGTCACCGCCGAGGCCACCCAGGGCCCGATCACTCCTCAACTGATCATCAGCGGGCTGGATCGCATCCACGACGAGTCCCTCGGCGGCCTCACCGTCGGGTTGACCTTCCACGCCGGGCAGAAGGAACACCCCAGCAGCGGCTGCGTGTTCTACCTGAACCTCACCACGACCGGATGGACCACCCCGGACGGCAGCCGCCCGATCTGCCGGCCCCGCTGAGACCACCCACCAAGGGCCCGGCCCCGGGGCGCCACCAAGCCTGAATGCTTGAACTGACGTCCAGTCAGATATCGTCGAGGTCGGTACGGTCAGGCAAGGAGGATGGCCGGTCGCCCGTCGTGGACTTCGATCCGGGCGGCCAGGCGCAGCATGCGTCGAGCCCATTCGAGGACCATCCGAACGGTGAGTTCCGGGCTGACGTCCGGCACTTCCGACTCCCGGAATGCGATCGCGAGTCCGAGCATGGCTTCGGCCAGCAGCGGCGCCTCGGGGTCCTGGGTGGCTTCGGTGATCGTTGCGGCGAGCAGGTCCTGGCGGTGTCCGTCGATCCGGTGCAGCGCCCGACCGACCGTCGACTCGGTGTAGGCCCAGGCCCGCCAGGTTGCAGCTGCGGGGTCGGGCGGGCGCAGTAGTTGTTGGTGGAGTTGCTGCAACCGCAGCAGCGGGTCGGGCTCGTCACGGTGGGCGGCCAGGCGCCGGTCGTGTTCGTTTTCCCAGTGGTCGGCCAGCGCCTGGATGAAGAGGGCCATGCGCTCGAAGTGCCACTGGAAGGAGCCCTTGGTGACCGACAGCCGGCGGCACAGGGCGTCGACCGTCAGCCCGTCATGACCGCGTTCGCCGAGGATTTGCCACGCGGCGTGGAAGTAGGCCTCGCGGCCACGGCCGGGTCGGTCGGGGGGAGGGGTGCCCGCGTCCGGTCCGAGGTCGTTCTCGGCCCAGGTGAACGGGCCGAGGTCCGGCTCACGAGTTCCGTGGTGCAGGTGGTGGGAGGCCTTTCCGCGGAATTTCAGTTCCTGGCGATTCTCGACCTCGGCCACGTCGAGTTGTATACCTGCGCAGCGCTGCCAGAGTTCCTGTTGGACCCGACGGAACAGCTCTTGGCCGGGCCGCCCGGGTCGAAGTGCGATGCCCACGCAGGTGCACTCGATCATCATCTGGAGCACCTCAGCCGACTGTGGGTCGCCGACGATCTCGGTGACGACACGTATCCCGATGGGGGTCCAGGCCTGCTGGCAGGTTTCGACGGTGGCCGCGATGACGGGCTCGGTGCGCGCCCAGGCCCCGATCGCGAGGTGCTCGGAGTCCATGAGCTCCAGGCCGCTGCCGATCAGTTCGTATCGGCGCACCGGGTCCGGTTCGGCTTCCCAGCCGGCGTAGAGGCCCAGGACCAAGGCCTGCCAGTGCTGCGCGAACGCGACGACGAAGCCGGGCATGTTCTCGAAGTGGTGGTAGAAGGACCCGTGGGTCACCTGCAGGCGTTCGCACAGCCCGGCGATGGTGACCGCCGCAGGGCCGGCTTCGGCGAGCAGCTGCATGGCTGCGGCGAAGTAGGCCTCACGGTCACGTGTTCCTGTCCCACCACGAGCCCGCAGGCCGTCCGCGGTCGGGCCGGTCATCGCGCCTCTTCCTGCGGTCGGGGCACGGCGAAAACCGTGCCATAGGTTATGGACCATTACGCCGAAACCGGTCTGCGGGTCATTCTGCTGTCGTGGTCCTCACCGCACGCGGCAACTCGACCGGCAGCGCGCACGGCACATCGATGTGGCGAGCGCTGCTCTCGATCGCCGGTGTCCTGGCCTTGGCGGCTTGCGGTACCCGGGTCAGCCATCAAGCGGTGGTCGCCGGGGCGGGCGCCGGGACGGTCTCGCTGGATCCGTCCTCGATCGCCGCGCTGCACAGCGCCGTCGCGGCCGATCCCGCCCGCGCCACGACCGCCGTGCCGAGCCCCCAGCCGCCCGGAACAGCCGCGGCATCGCAGCCGTCGCAGACGGTGTCTGCGCCATCGGATAGGTCGCCCGCCGCTCGGACGCCTGACCGTCGACCCGGCGCGGTCGTGGCACCCGGCAAAGCGGCTCAAGCGTGGCAAGCCGTCGTTCCCGCCGGTAGCGCCGAGGCTCCCACGAACACTCGGTGCACGCGCTCCTCGGAGCCGGTTGCGATCGGTCAGGTGGGGACGTTCTCCGGGCTCGCCGGCACGGTCACCGCGCCGATCCGCGCCGCGTTAGCTGTCTGGGCCAAGGACGTCAACGCCCGCGGTGGGTTGGCCTGCCACCCGGTGGCGGTCTGGTCCGACGACGACGGCGGCGACCCGGCCAGGGCGGCGGCCGAGGTCCAGGAGCTGGTGGCCGAGCACCACGTCGTGGCGCTGGTCGGTAATCTGGTCGCGGCGTCGATCAACGGGTTCGCACCGGCTGTGGCGGCCGCGAAGATCCCCGCCATCGGCGGCGGTTCCTACACGATGCAGGACTTCGACAACCGCTGGTTCTTCCCCGACGGTGCCTCCGTGCAGGACCAGGTGATGGGGGTCCTGCGCGACGGGGTTGACCAGGGGCACAGGCGGCTGGGTGCCCTGTACTGCGTCGAGGCCACTGTCTGCACGCAGGCCGACGAATACTTCAAGAACGGCGCCGCACCGGCCGGTGCAGCGATGGTCTACAACGCCCCGGTGTCCATAACCCAACCGGACTACACAGCGCAGTGCCTCAACGCCCGGGACGCCAAGGTGGACCTGCTCGGTGTTGCTCTGGACGGCGCATCGATCGGACGGGTGGCCCGATCCTGTACCGCTATCGGCTATCGCCCGGTGTTCGCGGCCAGTGCGGCCGTGTTCGGCCCGGACCAGGCCAACGACCCGACCATCCGATCGTTCGGCGTCGTGACGATCACCACCGAGGCGCCGTGGTTTCTCGACGACCAACCCGGTCTGCGGGCCTTCCACGAGGCGATGGACCGTTGGGCCCCCACCTCCAACCTGACCAACGCCTCACTGATCGGCTGGACCTCGGCCGAGCTTTTCCGCGCCGCCGTCGAGAAGGTCGCCGACCAGGCCGGTACCGGCCCGATCACCCCGGAACTGGTCCTGACCGGCCTGGGCAGGATCCACGACGACACCCTCGGCGGCCTGACCGGGCCACTGACCTTCACCCCCGACGAGACCCACGCCACCAGCAACGGCTGCGTGTTCTACGAACTGCTCACCACCGCCGGCTGGGCCGCGCCCCGCGGCAGTCGACCGGTCTGCACAGGACACTGACGGTACGTCAGGTCGAACAGTCCGGCCCATCGAGGCAAGAGGCAGGCGGTGACGCGACCGAGCGATGGTCGCGGTCGGAAACACCCACCTGTCTTGGGAGTTGGTCAGCCGGCGGGTGAGGTTGTTTTTCGTCGGCCGGTTCGCCGTGGCTTTGGGGAGGCCTCGACGGTCAGGTCCTGCGGTCGTTGGGTGCCGTCGGGCAGGAGTTCGATGCCGATGTTGTTGTGGATGAGTTCCAGGGCGACGGCGTTGATCAGGTCGGCGTCGGGCGGGTGCTGCAGTTGCATCATTCCTGCCAGCAGGGCCAGGGTCATGTGGGCCAGCAGGCGGCACCGTTCCGGGTCGGGAACGACCTGTTCCAGCCAGCTGACCATGAGGCGTTCCCAGACCGCCTCCTGGCGCCGTACGGCGGCCTTGACGACGGGGTTGGCCCAGGCCCAGGAGCGCAGGGCCGCGTCGGCCTGCAGCGGCCACTGCTGGATCATTTCCATGGACCGTGCCAGCGCCTCCATGGGGGGCAGGGCCACCATCTCGGTGAAGATCTCGCTGACCCGGGCCTCCCAGGCCGCCACCAACGCCTCGGTGAACTCCGGCATGCCGGCGAAGTGGTGGTAGAACGAGCCCTTGGTGGCGCCCAGTTCCGCGCTGAGGTTGTCCACGGTCAGTTCCTGGAAGCCGGTCGTGGCGAGGATCTTGAACGCCGCGTTGAAGTAGGCCTCGCGACCCAAGCGGCCTTTGCGGACCTTCTCCTGGCTCCCGCCCATGCCCACCCTCCGTCGATGCCGTGCTGGATCCTTCTGCCTGGGGCGGCGGGAGGTCCAGGAAACGTACTTTGTCGTACGGTTCGTTGCCTGCGTCGTCTCCCGTGGCGCAGCATCACCGGGTGCGCCCTGGAACCGTTCCGCGACTCCTGCTGATGTCGGCGGTTTTGCTGGCCGGGTGCGGGAGCCGGGTCGACCACGCGGCAGTCGTCGCCGCAGCCGGTGGCGGGCAGGTGAGCTTCTCACCGCGGACCCTCGCCGCCCTGCAGGGCCGGTCGCAGGAATCGGCGACGGCCGCGGCCGGCGCTCGCCTGCAGGTGAACGGGTCGACAACCAACCTGGCGCGGCCTGCGCCACCAGGGGTCCTGGTTCAGCCTCGCCCGGCCGGTGGACCCGCGCCAGGACCGGGCCGCCCGAGCACCGGCGGGGGACCGGCAACCGTGATGCAGGCGACGCCTGCACGGGCACGGGGACCCGCGGCGCCAGCTGCAGCGGGGCCGGATGCGGCGGGGCCGGTTCGCGGGTGTGCACGCCAGTTGGATCCGGTCGCGATCGGTCAGGTGGGGACCTTCTCCGGTTTCGCCGGTCCGATCACCGGCCCGGCCCGCAACGCCCTGGCCATCTGGGTCAAGGACGTCGACGCCCGTGGTGGATTGGCCTGTCATCCGGTGACCGTCTATTCCGACGACGACGGCGCGGATCCCGCACGGGCGGCCGCCGAGGTCCACGAGCTGGTCGCCGAGCACCACGTGATCGCGCTGGTCGCCAACCTGGTACCGCTGTCGGCCAACGGTTTCTTCCCCGCCCTCGACGCTGCGAGGATCCCGGCCGTCGGCGGCGGTTCCTACACCAAGCAGGACTTCGAGGACCGCTGGTACTTCCCCGAGGGAGCCTCTGCGAAGGACCAGGTGATCGGCATCATCCGCGACGGCGTCGAGCTGGGACACCGACGACTCGGTGCCCTCTACTGCGTCGAGGCGAGCAGTTGCACGCAGTCCGACCAGTACTTCAAGGACGGCGCCGCAGCCGCCGGTGCCCAGGTCGCCTACAACTCACCGGCATCGGTCGGACAGCCCGACTACACCGCGCAGTGCCTGAATGCCCGGGACGCGAAGGTCGACCTGCTGGCACTGGCGCTGGACGGAGCATCCATCGGCAGAGTGGCACGTTCCTGCGCCGCGATCGGCTACCACCCGGTGATCGCGACCAGCGCCGCCCTGTTGGGGCCCGACCAGGCCGACGACCCCACGATCCGATCCTTCGGCGTCGCGACGATCACCCCCGACGCCCCGTGGTTCCTCGACGACCAACCGGGCCTGGTTGCCTTCCACCGTGCGATGGCGATGTACGCGCCGAACACCCGACCGACCGGCGCCGCAGTGATCGCCTGGGCCTCCGCCGAGCTGCTGCGAACCGCCGTCGACAAGGTCTCCGACCAAGCCTCCACCGGACCGATCACCCCGGAACTGGTCCTGGCCGGCCTGGGCAAGGTCCACGGCGACACCCTCGGCGGCCTGACCGGGCCACTCACCTTCACCCCCGACGAGGCCCACGCCACCAGCAACGGATGCGTGTTCTATGAGCTGCTAACCACCGCCGGCTGGGCCGCGCCACGTGGCAGCCAACCGGTTTGCCTCCATCGCTGAGCCGAACGGCGGCAGGCGATCACCGAAGGCGCTCGTCGCGGAACGAGGCGCCGACTCACCAGACCCCAGTCGCGGTCGAATCTATTCGATGTCCAGCCAGCTGGGCGCCGGGTTCTCGACAAGGAGACGGCGCCGCATGTGCCGGTATGCCGCTGGGTCGAATACCCGTGATCGCCCGGCTCATGGTTCCCGGCGAGGTCGAGCTACAGCCGGGGTCGCCATCCGCTGGACGCCGAGCCACGTGATGGTTTGCATTGAGGACCATGCCACGCGGCCGATCTGGGCCTAGTAACTTCCGCTACCAGCGCAGCATCGGGAGGGGCTTGAGCGGGTGACGGAGGGCGTAGGGGAGCACGATGCTGGTGAGTGCTCGGCGTCCTTCCTGCAGGGGCAGTTCGCGGTTGATCCGGGCGACCAGGTTCTTGTCCTGGCCGCCGCACCAGTGGCCCAGTGCGACGTCGATCCAGTCGGCGCGGCGAAAGGCGTCGACGGTGGCCGCGTGGGGGCCGGTGTACGGGCGGATCTTGTGGTGGTTCACGATCATCGCGCTGACTTCCGGTACCCACTCGGGCAGCCCGTGGTCGATCAGCCAGGTTCGGGCCAGGGCCGCGGCGCGGTCGAGGTAACGGAGGTCTCCGTCGATTGCGGCCGGTAGGTCGTGGAAGGCGATGGCGACGGCGAACTTGTCGACAGGTTCCTGGGGGCAGGCGTTCGCGCAGATGTTGAGCATTCGGTAGGAGTGGGTTGGCCACACGGGGTAGAGGGGGCCGATCGCCTGGCGGTTGGTCTCCAACACTTCGTCGATGATCGGGTGCTGGCGGATCAGCTGGTCAGGCACGTGCGCCTGCCTCTGCCCGCATCTCGCCGCGCAGGTGCGGCAATCGGACGGGAAGGATCGACGGTGCGCCGAGTGCTGGCGAGTTCAATTGGACCTCCGGGTTTCGCGGGGTGGTGTCGCGGTCCGTTCTGATCAGGCGGCGGTGAACCGCAGGCGGTTGCCGAGGTAGTTGGCGCGAACCGTCTCATTGGCGGCGATCTCGGCGGGGGTGCCGCCGGCGAGGACCTTGCCGGCGGCCAGGACGTGGACGAGTTCGCAAACCGAGAGCACCGCGGTGACGTTGTGCTCGACGAGCAGGACGGTCATGCCCAATTCCGAGTGCAGGCGCCGCAGCAGGTCGAACATTGCGCCGGAGGAGTTCGGGTCGAGGCCGGCTGCGGGTTCGTCGAGCAGCAGGATCTGCGGGGAGGCCAGCAGTGCGCGCCCGATCTCGATGCGGCGCCGGCCGGAGAACGACAGTGTGCCGGCGCGGTCGTCCCACCGGTCGTCGATGGCGAGCATGGTGGCGATTGCCTGGGCGGCCCGTTCGGCGACCGCCGAGGCGTCCCAGGCCTGCCGCATGCCGGCCAGGTAGGCCAGGGTGGGGGAGCCGAGTTGGTGGTGGGCGCCGAGCAACAGGTTGTCGGCGACTGTGAGGTCTTCGATGATCCGGGTGGACTGGAACACTCTCGACATTCCGGCCTGCGGTCGCCGCCAGGCGGGAGAGTGGGTGACGTCTTGGCCGAACAGCCGGACCGTGCCGGTGTCCGGTGGCCGGAAACCGCTGATGACGTCGAGCAGGGTGCTCTTGCCGGCTCCGTTGGGTCCGATGAGCCCGGCGAAGGCGCCGGCGGGGACGTCGAGGCTTACCCCGTCCAGGATGCTCAGGCCGTCGATGCGGACGCCGACGTTGGAGACTTGCAGCGCTGCTGCTTCGGGCGAGGGTTGGTGGTTCAACCAGTCCGCGACGATCGCGGGTGCCGTGTTGGCCGGCGCGAGTTCGTGTCCGGTGATCCGGTGCAGGTGGGCGCGGTCGCTGTGGCCGATGTAGCGGCGGCGCAGGTCGCTGAACCAGCCGCCCATGCCGCGTGGGCCGACCAGCGCGCCGCCGATCAGTCCGACACCGGCCAGCAGGAAGGTGTTGATGTGGTACTGCTCCAACGCCACGGGCAGGATCTGGTTGGCCACGGCGATCGCGAGCACCCAACCGATTGCGTCGCGGCCGGCCAGGACCGGGATCGACAGCAGCAGCAGCGAGGTCGGCGCCATGTAGTCCAGGAATATGGGCGCGCTGATGTAGAGCCAGCAGGCCAGGACCCCGCCCAGGCCCGCGAGGATCCCGGAGGTGGCGAACGCGGCCAGCCGGTATCGCAGCGGCGCGATGCCGCACGCGGCCGCGGCCTGACGGTCGGCACCCGCCAGCAGGAACGCGCGGCCGGCCGGGCTGTGCCGTAGCCGCACCAGCAACAGCACCACGACCACCAGCCAACCCAGCAGGAACCAGTAGAACGCCCGGTCGGTCTGCAGTGGCAGCCCCAGGAAGTACGGCCGCGGGTTGGTGATCGGCTTCTGGAGCTCGGTGCCGCCGGAGATTCCGCCCGACAGGTTGCCGTTGGTGAATACGGCCTTCTCCAGGGTGATCTGCACGCCGAGGGTGATCACGACCAGGTAGATGCCCGGAAGGCGCACGCTGGCCGCGGCGATCCCCATCATCAGCAGCGCGACCGCACCGATCGCAATGATCGCAGCGAAGACCCAGGGAATGCCCTTGCCCAGGTTGTCCGGACGTTCCAGATAACCGAACCAGTACAGCGAGGCACCCCACAGCCCGGCGCTGGCCAGGGAGATCTCCCGCGCCCAGCCCTGCAGCACCAGCAACCCGAGTGAGGCGATTGCCAATGGGATCGCGGCGCTGACCGTGAAGATCTGGTAGTCGGCGAAGTCGAACACCCAGACGACTGCGATGATCCAGCACAGCGTCGGACCGGCGGTCATCGCCGAGCGGATCGGCCGGGTACGTTGGCTGACCGGCACCTTCCCCAACCTCTTCCCGCCACCGTGTTGGCTCATATCTGACGGCCGATCAGACTCACGCCCGGTCCGGTCGACCGGTGCCGGGTCACGGTGCCGCCGTCGATGACCAGGACTCGGTGGCAGACGTCCTCGCGGACCTGTTGGAACTGTTCGGCCACGACCACCGCGACACCCTCGGCGAGCACGCCGACCAGCGCCGCGTAGACGCGGTCCACCACTACCGGCGCCAGGCCCTGCGAGGGTTCCTCGACCAGCAGCAGGCGCGGGCCGGCCATCAGGGCCCGGCCGATCGCCAGCATCTGCTGCTCCCCGCCGGACAACGTGCCCGCGCGCTGCTCCAGCCGACCGCTCAGTTCGGGGAACAACGCGAGCACCCGGGCCAAGCCGTTGCGCTCCTGCGCCCGGGGCAGCGCGGCCGCGCCCAGCAACAGGTTCTGCGTGACGGTCATGTTCGGGAACACCCGGCGACCTTCCGGCGAGAACCCGACGCCCGCGGCGACCCGACGGAATGTCGGCCAGTTCGTCACGTCCGCACCGAGCAGGTTGATCCGACCGTCGATGGCCGGGATCGTGCCCAACAGCGTCTTGAGGAACGAGGACTTCCCGGCCCCGTTGAGGCCGACCAGAGTGACGATCTGCCCGGCGTGGGCGGTGAAGTTGACGTCGTGCAGCACGACGTAGGAGCCGTAGCCGACCCGCAACCCGACGGTGGTCAGGACCACGTCTCCCGCGTTCACAGGCTTTGCCGATCGAGCAGGTAGAAATGCCGTGGCCGCAGCCGCGCCACCCCGAGGATCATCGCCAGCAGGATCACGTTGAGGATCAATTCCTGGCGCCCGATCGAATAGGGCATCTCGGTGCTCGAGGGCCCGACCACGCCCACCACCAGCGCGGTCTGCACCACCGCCATGACCAAGGCGGCGGCCAGCGCGATCGGCAGGCTCATCAGCCCGCCCACGATCGCCACGGCCATCGCGCGCAGCAGGAAGATGATCAGGTTGAACGGGTCGGGACCGGACTGGGCCGCGATCAGCGCACCGGCCAGGCCCGCGATCGCACCGGCTCCGCTGTACACGCCGGTGGAGATCCGGGCGACCTTGACCCCGCACCAGGCGCCGGCCTCCATGTCGTCGGAGATCGCACGCAGGTGTCGGCCGGTCCGCGAGGAGTTCAGGAACCCGGCCAACCCGGCGACCAACACGACCGCGATCAGGATCGTCGTGGAGCGCAACGGGGTCAGCACGACCCCGGCGATCGTCATGCGCCCGTTGCCGAACGGGCTGGGCGGGATCGACTCGGGCGGCACCCGCAACGTGCTGGTGAATATCCCGATCGCGGTCATCATCGCGCCCAGCGAGATCACGGTCAGCGTCATCCTGGGCAACGCCGCCACCTTCGCCCGCGTGACGGCCGTGCCGTAGGCGGCACCAAACGCACCGCCGACGGCCACCACCACCAACAGGCCGACGAACGGCGGCAACCCCGGGCGTGTGCCCGGCGGGAACGGGTTGTCGTAGACCAGAACCCAATACAGCAAGGCGGTCGAGGCAGCGATCCCGCCGTGGACGAACGCGACCGTCCGGCTCACCCGGTAGGACCGCACCAACGCGATCGGCAGCAGCACGTAAAGGCCGGCCTCGGCGACCCCGAGGATCAGAACCTGCTTGCACAACACGAGGTGGACGCTCATCAGTCGGTGACCGGACCGCTCGATCCGCGCGACGCGAACGCAACAAATCCATGCCGGCCGCAGATGACGGCGCCACGGCGCGTATGCGGCCGGTGCGTCTCCGGGTCGACGAGGTGTACGCCCGACTCAGGTGAGTGCCCGTCAGTTGAGCGAAGCGGTGCCTTGGTGAGCTCCGAGCACAGCACCGTTCCTCCAGGTTGGCTCGGGATGCAGCCCGGTCCCCGCTTGGGCACCGATCTGGAGTCGGATGTCGGGAACTCGGGCTCTGGGACTGTCGTGTCGATCGTCGAGCTCACGGGTCGACGGGCGCGTCGGCCTGGCGAGGTATTCGATCTACCTCGCTGGAGGTATGCCCGGCCCACGCTGTCGCGGTTAGAGTCACGGGCACTGTGGGACATCGACTTGCGCCGTCGCTGGATGCCGCTGTGCCGCTGATGGCGGCAGTGGTCGTGGTGGTCTCGGGCTACGCACACGACGTTGACCCGCCGCGTCCGGCGGCCACGGTCTTGTCCGTCCTGTCGTGCCTGTCGCTGGTGGCCCGGCGGCGTTACCCAGCGGCGACTGTCGCGGCAACAGCGGTGCTCACGCTGCCGGTGCTGGCCGTGGACCGGGAGATGGCGCCATACGCACTGCTCGTCCCGGCAGTTGCACTTTTCTCCCTCGCCCTGTTCGGGTCCTGGACGCAACAGCTGACCGGAGGCATCAGCTGTGTCGCGGTGGCAACGGGGGCCGAACTGCTGAACCGCCACCGGCCCGGTCTGATGTTCACCTCCCAGCACCTGGCGCTGCTGATCGCGCCGATCCTGGCCGGGGAAGCGTTGCGGTCGCGTCGGGACTACCGATCCGTAGCCGGCGAGCGGCTGGCGCTGGTCAAGTTGACCCGGGAACAGGAGGCGCAACGTCGGGTGGCCGAGGAGCGGCTGCGGATCGCCCGTGACCTGCACGACGTCATCGCGCACACCCTGACCACGATCAACGTCCAAGCCTCTGTGGCTGGGCATCTGCTGGACAGCCGTCCCGAGCAGGCGCGGCACGCTCTGTCGGTGATCGAGGAGGCCAGTCGCGACGGCATCGGGGAGTTGCGTGCGATCCTCGGCGTTCTGCGCGACCCCGACGGGGCTGTCGCGTCCCGGGTCCCGACGCCCGGTCTCGACGAGGTTCCCGACCTGGTGGAACTGGCTCGTGGCGCAGGTCTACGCGCAGAACTCGACATCACCGGGCAACGCCCCGACCGACTGCCGGAGGCGGTCTCCTGCGCTGCCTACCGGATCGTGCAGGAGTCGTTGACAAACGTGGCCCGGCACACCGCCGGCTCCGGGGTCCACGTGCTGCTGTCCTTCGCGCCGGACGAACTGGCCATCGCCGTGGAGAACACCAACCACGAGCACCGACCCCCGAACGGGCAGGTTGCGCCGCGCAACGAGCTCGCACTCGGCGGCGTGACCTCACGAGTCGGCATCCTCGGGATGACCGAACGCGCCGAGGCGCTGGGCGGCACCCTGACCACGACCACCTCGGAAACCGGGTTCCTCGTCCGCGCCCGGCTGCCCTACCGCAACGGATGACCCGGTGATCAGCGTCCTGGTGGTCGACGACCAGCCCGCCGTACGCAACGGGTTCACCGCTCTCATCGACGCCTCGGAGAACATGCACCTGGCCGGTGAGGCCGCCAACGGCCGCCAGGCCGTCGAACTGGCCAGACGATCGCAGCCCAGCGTGGTCCTGATGGACGTCCGGATGCCGGTGCTCGACGGGGTAGCCGCGACCCGACTGATCTGCGCCGACCCGGCACTGGCGGCCACCCGGGTGCTGATGCTGACCACCTTCGACCTCGACGAATACGTCCACGACGCGCTGCGCGCCGGGGCCAGCGGGTTCCTGCTCAAGGACACCCGGCCCCGCGACCTGCTCCACGCCATCGAGGTCGTCGCCGCCGGACAGGCCATGCTCGCCCCCACCGCCACCCTGCGACTGATCCGCGAGTTCACCGCCCGCCGTGCCCACACGCCCCGCCCCGACCTGCTGCGCGAGCTCACCGAACGGGAACGCGAGGTCCTCACCCTGGTGGCCCGCGGCAGGAGCAACGACCAGATCGCCGACGACCTGGTGATCAGCCCGCTGACCGCCAAGACCCACGTCCGCAACGTCCTGCACAAACTCGACTGCCGCGACCGCGCCGCCCTCACCGCGCTCGCCTACGAAGGCGGCCTGGTCGCACCGGGCACGAGCACCTGATGCAACCGGCACCCCTACCCCCGGCCACCGAAACGCGCAGCGCGCCCGTCAGATCCGCAACACGCCGCGCGAGGTCGCGAGGCCTCCGCCGCCCGGCAACAGTGCCTGGTGCCGCCGACAGGATGACGCCGCGTCAGGAACAGAGAGCGGGCCGGCACGCAAGGGCTCGAACCCCGCAGGGCCGACGTGAACCCGACGACAGTCGGCAGATCGTGATCCTGGCCCGACCACGGCCGACGGCCCGGACCTGAGGCGAAACGTCCGCGTCGGCGTCGGCGTCTTGCCGACCGAGCGGGTGGCGGCCCGATCGGACCGGACCGTACCCCGCAGCAGCCGACCTGCCTGCACCGGACAGTGACGGGCCGTCAGGTGGGCCCTGACCCGGGATCGTCCATCGCCGTGCTCCGGAGCCGGTGGAGTGCAGGCCCAGTGACCGCTGGGCGAAATCGATGAGGCGTTGGGCGCGGCCACCGATGGTCACCGCCGCGCGGACATGCTGTTCATGGTGTAACCGGACACGAGCCCGTGCGTTGGGTCGGCGAAGCCGACTGTGCCGCCGAATCCGATGTGGCCGAGGGCGTACGGGCCGATCAGCAGCAAGTCGCGTTGCCGCGGTGGGCGCCGGCGGTTGTCGACGGCGGGCATGTACCCAACCCGTAACGGGTGTTGTGGCCCGTCGTGTGGGTCCCAACCGGCCGAGCGGGCGGTGCAGAGCCAGGCAACCGCCTCCGGGTCGAAGCAGATCCCGTTGTGGTTTGCATCCGGGAAGGCGAGCGGTTCGTACAGCCGGGCAAGCCCCCGGTCGTCGTGATTCGCCGCCGGAGTTCAGGCCGCGATGACCAGCAGGCGAGGTGTTCCGGATTCGACGCCCACCTCGGCGTCGACGTGCAGGCCGCGGCGCATCCATTCGCGGGCCACGCAGGCGACATGGGCCGGCGTGCGCGGCGGGTGCCATCGGTGCAGGCCGAGGCCCAACGCGAGCGTCGTGTCGGCCAGCAGTTCGTTCTCCGGCCGTGGCCGGATCTGATCCAGGGTCATCGTGATGGCACGCTTGCGGTCGTCCTGGACCTGTTGCAGTGCCACGGCGACCAGTGGGTTGCTGTGACCCCAGGCCTGCCATGCCGTTTCGGCCGGGCTCGGCGCAACCAGCAGGTCGCCGAGCAGGTGCTCCAGTCTGCGCCACGGATCCGGCTCGGCCGCGGCCCGGTCGGTGCGGGCGAACTCGTACGAACTCCATTCGGCGGCCAGCTGCTGCAGGAATCTGGGCATGGACCCGAACTGGTACTGGAAAGCTCCGCTGGTGACTTCGAGTCGCTGGGCCAGGTTGGCGATGGTGAGGCAGTCGGATCCACGCTCGGACAACAGGTCCCACGCCGCCGCATAGTACTGCTGCCTCATCCCCACCCGCCGCCCGACCGGTCGGCGGTGCCCCGCCGGCCGAGCCCGGATCCCCAACGGACCGATGGCCGGGATCGGGTCGGTCACCGGGACCAGCCGCTGCCACGACACCACGCGCAGGCGCGTCCCACCGGCCCGGTGCAGGAGTTCGCAGTCGAGGCCCATGGCGCCGTAGATCAACGCGACCCTGCGCAGGAAGCGCTCCCGGTTCGGCGCCTCGGGGCGCAGCTGCAGGCCGACGCAGAAGCTCAGCGCCAAGCCCGCGAACACATCACCGGAACCCTCGTCCCCCGCGAGTTCGCTCAGCGCCCCGCCGGCGGAATCCTTGGCGGTCCGATGCACCGCAGGCATCGCCTCGGCCACGGCCGGGCTGGTCCGCGCCCAGGCCCGGATCCCGCCGTGTCCAGGGGTCATGTCCTGGAACGAGGTGTTGGCCATCGCCTCGACCTGGCGCACGGGGTCGGGTTCGGTCCGGTAGCTGCCGAACCGGTGCACCATCCAGTCCTGCCAGCGCGCGGAGAACGCCGCGACGAATCCGGGCATGTCCTCGAAATGGTGGTAGAACGAGCCCTTGGTCGCCCCCAGGTGATCGCAGAGGCCGGCCACCGTGACCCCGCCCGGTCCCTTCTCCGCAAGCAGCTGCCATGCCGCGGCGTAATACGTCTCGCGGTCACGTGCAGCCCAAGGCGTGCCCGCCGGTACGGAATGCATCGCAGACCTCCGACCAGCAGCTAACCACGGGAGCGGGCCGTTAGAAACGGTATGTTCGGGTCTCCCGGCATCGGCATCGGCATCGGCATCGGCATCGCCACCGGCGTCCCGGTGCCGCGCCGGTTCATTCGCCCACAACTTCGGCCTGGAGTCCTACGGCCGCCCCCGGCCGGCGCGATCTCGATGTGGTGGTCCCCGGGGCGAACAGTCGGTACTCGGGCTGCCCGGATCATCAGCCACTCGCGGGGCGATCGGCGCGACCATCCTGCGATGTCCCCAGCCGGGGAACCGACGAACCTGCACCGGTGTCCGCGCCGGCCGCCCGAACCAGGCCGGACCACCGACCGGCGGCGTCTCGTCGCTGACGACCCGAACCGGCACCTAGTCAGCACTGGTCTGCGGCCACCGTCTCGGCCGCAGGGGACCGGCACCGCGGCTGCGCAACGCAGGCAACCCGGTGGTCGGCCGGCGCCCGGTCGCCACCGCTGAGCCCGGTCGAGTGGCACGACGATGGTGGATCGGCGCGCACGTCCGGAGCAATATTCCATACCCTGAGAAATTATCCGTACCCAGCCGTATTGTTTCTCAGCTGTTCGGATCGCCGACAGGAAGATACCTCCGCAAAGGTATTGCGCGTACCTCCGTGAAGGTATTGTCCGGATTTTGGCTTTTCGTGCGGGTGGCGCCTTGTTATGTTTCGCCCATTGGTCCTGTCCCCGAGTGGACCGTTTCGAGCCGAGGAAAGCATCCAGCACGAACTGCGTGTTGCGCAGTCGCCGGCACCTCATTGGCTTGTAGCGGGACCACCTGATCCGTGGTCGGAAACGGAAGTGAAGCAATGCTAACTCCACGAAAATCCCCACCCGGACGGGTGGCAATGGCCGCCGTGGGCACCATGGTTGTACTGACCGGGGCCCTGGCACCTCCGGCGTCGGCCGCCGGAAATGGTCCGAGCGGTCCGGCGGGGGGCGAGGGTAAATCCTTCGACTTCAACAACGATGCAAGCTACGTGTTGGACATGCGGAACGCCGGCGTGGAGGAGAACACCCCGATCCCGTCGAAAACCTACCAGGACGTCGGGTTCAGTGAGGTCCAGCTGTCCCACGACATCGGCCAACCGGAGGCCAGGTGCGATTCCCGGGGTGCCGGCTACTTCTTCGGTCAGTACGTGGAGGAAGCGGTGCTCGAAAAGGGCGCGGCCCCGCCGGACGCCGGCGATGTCTCGGGCGGGTACGCGAACCCCGTGATGTCCCGCAGCGTCAAACCGGACGTCTCGGCGGGTGGCACCAACCTGACCGACCGGCACCCGTTCATTCAGAACTACTTCCCCCCCGGTCAGGAGATAACGAAGCTGCCCAACGACGGCACGCCCCTGTACATAAACGCCGACTGCAAGGACGACGTGAAAGGTTCAGGCAACGGCAACGTCGTGGATGTCGCGAAGGTCGCCGACGTGGTCGGAAGTGACACCGAGGGCGGGGTCGACCGTGCGACCGGTGAGTACACCAGCACCGCCCGGGCCTACGTCTCCGGCATCAAGGGCGCCGGACCGCTTACCGCGCTCAGCTCGTTCATGACAGTGAAACAGTTGCCAGGCTCGGACCCGGTGGTCACCTACCGGATGTCGTTGTTCGACAACGACTCCGGCGGTTCGGTCACCGGGTGGAACCAGAACGGGATCACATTGTCCGGGAACAACGTCCCGGCCAACCAATTGAGCGACCAGTTCAACAGCCAGCTCTCGACGGTGAGTGGCGCCGTTGCGGCGCTTGGCCCGTTCGGCGTACGTGTCATGGCCCCGGACACCGGGATGGAAGGCCCGAACGACACCGGAACAGGGGCCGGTGGGCGCTACGTGACGGCACCGTCGGTCCAGGTGGACTACGGTCTGCACGCTCGTGACGGCGGGATCGGGCAGCACCAGGTCACCCGCCTCGGTGCGATCAGCTTCACCGGCGTCTACGGCGACCACTGATCGAGCACGCGTCGGTGCGCTCGCTGTGGGGATGGCGGTCGCACCGATCACTCGGGCAGCCGGCCCGGCCCGGACCGGGCACTGGCCGGCTCGGCGGCCCGAGCACGTCGTTCGATCCGTCCGTCGTGCCGCGGCGCCCGTATTTCCCTCGCACACTGGCGGGAGTCCGATGAAGCCGAATCATCCGCTCCGCTGGCGAGCGCTGCTGATTGCGGTAATCGTTGTCTGCTCGTCGGCTCCGCGCCCGATCGGGGCCGCGCAGACCGATGGCCCGTCGATGGAGGAGTTCCCGCTGGCACACGCGAACACGGGAGCCAGTGGGATCGCTGCGGTGAGCGGATCCCTGTGGTTCACCGAGGAGTTCAACGACCGGATCGGTCGAATCGGCTCCCGCACCCGCCAGATGCAGGAATACCCTTTGGCTGCGCACGCGCACCCGATCGGAATCACGGCCGGCCCCGACGGGGACGTGTGGTTCACCGAAAGCGGTGCGGACAAGATCGGCCGTATCGACCCCGCGACCGGGCGGCTGACCGAATACCAGGTCCCCACGGCCCTGGCCCTGCCGCTGCGCATCACCACAGGGCCGGACCACGCCCTGTGGTTCACCGAGTTCGGTGCCTCGGCGATCGGACGTATGGACCCGCGAAATCCACGGGTGACCGAGTACCGCCTGGGCGGAGGCGGCGCCTTGCCACTGGCGATCACTGCCGGCCCGCAGGGCGCGCTGTGGTTCACCGAACGCGGCGGCGTGGGGCGGATGGACCCGGGAACGCATCGCGTGACCGAGTACCCGGTCGGCATCGACTCCTTCGGCCTGGCCGTGGCTCACGACGGGTCATTGTGGTTGACCGACCAGATCGGCAACACCATCCGCCAGGTGAGCCCGGGTGGGAACACGATCGGCATCTATCCCATCCCGTCGCCCAGGAGCCTGCCGTCCTGCATCACGATCGGCGCGGACGGAGCCCTTTGGTTCACCGAGTTCGGCACCAATGCTCTGGGCCGGATCGATCCGGTGACCCATCACATCACCGAGTACCCGACACCCACGCGGGACAGTTCGCCCGACGGCATAACCATCGGACCCGACGCGGCCGTGTGGTTCACCGAGTTCACCGCGAACCGCATCGCTCGCCTGTTCCCGACCGCGTTGGCGAGGGCACCTGTTCCTGGCGATGCCGAGCCCTGGAGGGTGCCGCTCCGACCGGTTCGCAGCCCAGCCGAATCTCGGCCCGACGTCGCATGTCCTGCAAGAGAGATCACAGCGGATGTCGGGGGGAAACCCAAGAATCTGACGGGAAGGCGGTTCACGGGATGACTGGTGAAGGGGGAGTCCTGCGTGCTGATCAGTCAGGCCCCTTCGGGCGATCGACCGGCTACGCCGACCGAATGACGGGCGGCCCGTCGGGTGGGGAACCTGAACCACTGCGTGCGCTGAAGGTGGTCCTCGCGCCTTCGAGCGCAGAATCCGATCCGGTCGTACCGGCTGAGGCATCAGCGGCCGAGAAGTCGAAGCCGAACGGGCAGGACCCGGTCAGGGAGACGACGGGTCCCGTTCGGTACCCGAACGTGGATGGGTGGCAGCGTGCGGCGAGCAGCCGGCGGCGCAAACCACGGCCCCGGCACGGTTCCAGGAGCGTGTCTCGCCCGGTGGCTCCGGAGGACTACTTCCAGACTGCATTCGACATCCTGGCGGAACGAGGGCCGCAAGCGCTGACGACCGGGCATCTGTGCGATCGCCTGAAGGTCACCAAGGGTTCGTTCTACTACCATTTCCGCAACGTCGAGCACTTCGTCGAGGAACTGGCGGACTATCGCGAGTGCCTGTTCGGCGATATCCGGTCGGCCCTGGCCGCCGAACCTGACCCCGTCCGGCGCCTGAGCTCGGCGATCAACCTTGCCGTCGCCATGCCGCACGAGGTGGAAGTAGCCATCCGCGCCTGGGCGCGCAGCAACCCGGTTGTCGGCGCCTCGCAACGGCGCCTCGACCGCGACGCACTTTCCCTGGTCACCGCGACGATTTCAGGAATCGTCGCCGACCCGGAAAGCGGGGCGATCATCGGCCGCCAGACGGTCGCACTGCTGATTGGCCTGCAGCAACTGGACACACATCTCGATTCGACCCGCGCCATCCACACAGTGGCCTCGTTCCTCGAAAAAACGTGTCTACTCGAGGCAACAATGACGACGACGGACGACACCCCGACGCTCGAACTCGTGCGGGCCGGTGCCGGCACCGTCGACCGACGGGTCGCCAGGAACGCCGACGCAGACGTCGAAATCCCGGAGGTGGACGACCACCGCAAGTAGTCCTTTCGGCGACACGGCCCCGAACACCTGGACGCTCGGCTGCTGTTGGTTGCCGCCATCGGCGATTCAGGAGGGTGGGTTCGTTCGGCCGGACGCAACGGTCGAACGGCTAGCGGCGCCTGATCCCGGCCGGCTTGCGATGCGGTCGGCGGCCGGCGGTTGCGTGGTACTTCTCGACGATGTGCACCGGAACGCGGCCTCGGTCGCCGACTTCGTAGCCGTTGCGGCGGGCAGGCACCCGCGCCAGATGCCCGACGAGACCGCCATCCATACCCGCCGACGAGGGCGCCGGGCGATCATGAAGTCCTGGCCCCGTGAACCGGGGCGCCGACCCTTTACCCGCCGGTGTCACCCGACCCGTGAATCTGACGGGTAGCCGTATCCCTTTCGAAGAGGGGCCCAACCGGCACCCCGTTTCGTGACGTCCAGTCGCTCGCACAACGCGTTGCTGGGCACGCCCCGGCGCCGACCTCGCCGAGGATGTCGAACTCGATCTGGTGCGGTCTGCTGCTGCGCCGCGCGTCGGCGATGACCGCGCGGTGCAGGCCCATCTCGGTGCAAGCCGGCCGTTGAACCCCGGGGCGGCCGCCTCCCGTGAGGGAGCCGGCCGGGCTGGGCGTGACCGGGTGCTATTCGTTGCTCATTTGACAAGAAGGGGGCTGTAGGGGGCTTCGGACGGTGGCGTGATGTGAGGTTCTGCCGGGGCTTCCGCGCCCATGCCGCTGACGGTACCGCCGGTGATCGTCGCACCGCCGGTGAGCGTGGCGCCACCGGTGAGCGTGGCGTCGCCCGTGAGCGTGACCGGCCCCTGGATGGCGTCGAACTCGACGCGTTCTCCTTCGGCCGACTCAGCTGGTTCGGGTACGTACGGCGTGTTTTCCGGGTCCATTTTGACCTCCTCGATATGCCCCGTCGGGACTTGGGTGCGATTCTTTCGAGACGGGCGGACCGCCGGCAAGATTCTGCGGTGAATTTCTCGAACGGGGCCGGGAGCAATCGTTTTCACGACGCCGACAGGAACCCGAGAAGGCCGCCGATCAACAACTGACTTCCGTTGTTGATTCATCCGACACAATTCGCATGCAGGGCAAGACGACGTCTTGTTGGGTGCGCAATTTCGTAAGCATGACGAACATGACGACCGCCTTTTACGACCCGGGGTGACCTGCTCGTGAAAGCCCAGAAACTCGCCGAAACCCGGGGGCCACGACAACTTCTCCCGCGTCGTCAACGGCGCCTTGGCGGTTCACCTCCGGCTGCGAGCGGAGGCATGGTCACCTGCCGCCGCGGACCACCGGCGGGGGGCGGATGTGGAACCGCGGGATCACGCCGGCGCCCCTGTGCCGAGGTCGAATTCCACGCGTTCTCCTTCAGTCATTCTTGTACCTCCGGTGGTGGGCCAGTTGTCGCGTCGAGGCGATGGTGGGGGTCGCCGTCTCCTTCGGGGCTGCGCGGAACGTGGGGGCGGTCTCGGCGACCTGGGCAAGGGATGTAACGAGAAGTTCACACACGGCTCGGAGCGGTGGTTCACTGTCGGGCGATTCCCACGTATCGGGGCGGGGTCCGGGCTCCACGCCATGATTTACAAGGGATCTGACGGCAAGTCAACCCGCGCCGACCGGTGGGTGGCCGCAACCATTCGCGGAGGACGACCGGGGGAGGGTTTGTCGACCCCGCAGGGCCGTGACCCGCCGTCAGATCGGTCGACAACTCGGCGGAGGCGCGTCCGCGTGCGGTTCCGGTTCCGGCCCGGCGTGCGGCCGTGTTCGGTCACCCCACCGACGGTCCGACCAACCAACCGACCGGTTGGAAATTATCTTCGTCCCCTTGTGGTCGTCTCGACGCCTGCGGTAGGACGTACCTGCCGGGTTCGTCCGCCCAGGACGTGCGGTGCAGCTGCACGACGGGGAGCAGGGGACCGCAGGTCGGCCCGCTGCGCCCGGCAGGAATTCGAACCAGTGGTCGGTTTTGTGGGCGCGCCGCCGGCCCCGCAGCCTCCGCCGACGGTCCGGGTGAGTGCGGCGGCTCCGGCTTTTCGTGCGGCACGGGTGCGGATTATTGTGACCACTCACGCGGAGGACTTGTGCGCATGGCGAACCCTGGCGACCCGAACAGCGCAGCCGAAGGTTCACCGGGCCCGGACGCGAGCGCCGAACACCTCGGCGTCATCACCTCCGAGGCCCCTTACTCCCCTCTGCTGGTCAAACCGATGCAGGACGAACTTGTCGAGTCCGGGTCCGGCTTCAAATCCTTGAGGGAGGGGCAGCAAGTCGACTGGGGTTGAAATTTGAGCAGGTTCGGCACGGGGGCGGTTCTTGCGCGCCGCGGACCGACGTCTCATCTCAGCCCGCCAGGAGCCAACCGATCCGACCGGAGGATCACCGATGACCACACCCACGCCCGAGCCGGTGGAAGTTCCGTCGGAGTCCATGGAACAGGCCGGCATCCACACGCTTCACTACTCGGCCGAGGCTGAGTCTGCGGGCGAGGAGGCCGTCGTGCGGCCGTCCGAGGACGCCAAGCAGATAACTTACGCCGGCGATTGATCTTTCACCCCGGATCTGACTGGTCGTCAGTACGAGGGGAATGCTTCGGCGATGCGAATTTCGGGGGTCCGATTTTCGGTGCACTTTTGATGGCCGCCTCACCGGGTCGTAGACATTGCGCAGCGTGGGTTGCGGTCGGTGCCCAGGGCAGCGCATCCCGTGGGCGGGTTGTGGGAGGCTGCGCGGAACTTACGTTTTGCGGATCGGCGCCGCGGGGAGCGTCGGCGCGCCGCCGGGCACGGAGTTGGGCCGCTGTGTGAAAGGGAGTGGGGCATGGTGAAGGTTCGTGGGGTCTGGACCGTGCTGGTCGCGTCGGCGTTGGTGGCCGTCCCGGGCGTGGCCCGCGCCGCCGGGCCGCCCGGGTTGATCACCTCCGAGACCACCTTGAAGGTCGGGCAGACCGGCCTGGTCAGGATGGAGAGCTACGACGCTAACTTCAAGGTCTCGCGCGTCCCGGTGAGCGTGGCGGTGATCAGGATCGAGAAGGGCAACGCCTCGGACCTGAACGGCAAGAAGCTGCCGGCCTCGGCCAAGGGCCTGGTCCCCTGGTACATCCACGAGTCCTACACCTGGGCCAACGCCGATTTCAACGGCCAGATTGCGGACTTCTCCGGGATGTACTCCGACGGCTCTGGCGCCGATGCGGTCATCGGGGCAGGAAACGTCGGCGATTGCCCGGCTGCACCCAATGAACTCAAGTTGACCAGCAAGCAGCGCACGGTCCTGGCCTGTGAGGTCGTGCTCGCTCACCCCGGTGTCCCGGTCGTCAGCGCGGGTGCGTTCTTCTCCAACAGTGAGCACGACTCCTTCGAGGTCTACTGGAAGTAGCCGGGCCGCGCACCCGTGCGGCCCGGTCCGCTCCGTACCCGGCGGCCGCCTGCGGCCCCGGGTCTGATGCTGCGTCAGGTCCGGTGACTGCGACGCCGCGCGTGGGCCGGGGGTCCGTCGGGTGATCCCGACAGTGGGGGTCGTGACGGTCCGAGGCCGGGTTGTGGATCCGTGTAGCGGGCGTTGCGGCCGATGCGCGGCCGGGCCGTCACCGGTCGGGTTGTGGGAAGCTGCGCGCGACTTGCGTGGTTGCGGATCGGCGACGCGGGAGGTTGGGGTGACGTCGGGGCCTGGCGGCCGGGACCGGGTGCGGCTTGACGAGGCGACGGTGCGGCGGCTGGTGGTGGCCGGGGAGTTGTTGGACGGTCCGGCGGTGTGTGAGCTGCTGGGTTGCACGCCGAGCACGTTGCGCCGGTTGGTCGGCGAGGGCCGGCTGTCCGGGCAGGTGATCGGGCCGGGGAACCGGCGCTATTACAGCCGGGCCGGGCTGCAGGACTGCCTGGCCGCTGGCAGGGGGCCGCGTCGGTACGAGTGGCGGCCCGCCGGCGGTCGGGTCGAACGGGACCGCGGGAAGGTCGACGAGGCAGGAGTCCGGCGGTTGGTGGCGGCCGGGGAGCTGCTCGACGGCCTGGCCGCGTGCGAGGTGCTCGGCTGTTCGCCGAGCACGCTGCGCAGGCTGGTCGCGGCCGGCGAACTGCACGGGCAGGTGGTGGGGCCGCGGACCCGCTGCTGGTACACCCGGGCCGGGCTCGAGGACTATCTGGCTCGCGGTGGCAGGCGCCCGCGGAGCCACGATTTGCCGGCGCCGCGGGAGCTCGACGGGTCCGACCACCGGGTCGTTGATGAGGTCACGGTGCGGCGGCTGGTGGCGGCGGGGGAGCTGCTGGACGGCCTGGCCTCGCGCCTGCAGCCCGACCGGGCTGCTTCGGGCGGCGGGACGGCCGGGGCGGGGATGGATCCGGGGTGATCGTGGTCAGTGGGACGGAGGAACCGGTAGGAGGTTCTCGCGGCAGGTGTGGTCGGCCGGCGGCGGTGTGTTTGTCGCGACGGTGTCGGTCGGGTTCCCGCCGGCCTCGGCGGTGACGTCGCGCGGGCGTGACCCGCAGACCACCGACCGTGCTTCGCGGTGCTGATCCTGTTGGGCCGGCCGGGTCGACCACAGGGCACCGGCCGGTGGTTGTCCACAACGCCGAGTCCGTCCACAGAACCCGTCGCATCGTGCCCGGGGAAGGCTCTCGACCGGTCACCCTGCCCGGCATGGATTACATGGGTTACGAGATATGGGGCACCGACACCGAGGAACTCCTCGCCATCCACGGCAACCTTCAGGCCGCCTTCGCCCTCGCGGACGAGCTGGCCGAGGAACTGGTCGCAGTGGTGCAGGCGCAACTGGTCGCCAACGGGGAAGGACACCCCGGTGGCATCCCGGTCCGCCTTGCCGTGCACGACCCGGTGACCGGCGAACCGCTCGGCACCGTGGTGCGACTCACCCGACCGGCACCGGCCCGCACCGCAGCGGACGCCGACGACGACTGACACCGCCGCCGACCGCACCGACAGCCACAACCCGCAGGTCACCGAAGCCGGCCGGCGGGCGGCCCTGCTCACCGGCCAAGGCTCCTACGGGCTGGCCGAGAGTCGGGCTGGTCGGAGTCTGGCGGGGACCGTGTTGAGCGCGCTCGAAGCGGCGTTCACGCCGTCGCATATCGCGAGAGGGAGCCTGACTTCGGGGAAATTGCGCGTGGCGAAGCTGGAGTCCTCGGGCCGGGCCACGGTCCAGTCGAGCGCTTGGTTGCAGGTCGCCTCGTTGGCGTGGGCCGCGAAGTCTTGACAATCGCTGCCGGTCAGGTGGTCGCGTTCGAAATGGTCGAGGAACCGGCCCTCATGGAGCGGGCCCCAGATCAGGGCAGCGCGGGGGCTGATCGGCATCACGATCTCCAGGGCGACGCCTGCTCCTTTGCTTACGGTGCTGTAGATGTGGACGATCCGCTTCCTCCCACTCCCACTGGTACGGCGGTCCTTGCGGCGGCGTCGGCGACATCGCTCTTCGATTTCCTCGTCACTCAGGTAACAGTCTGGTGTGTGTGGCGGGTGGTCGGGCACGTTGAAGATCACTGGGTCGTCGCCAATCAGGAGCAGCGGCTGATCCAGCGTTACCAGTGCGAGGGGGCGTGCGGCGATGACGGGGAACATGGCTTCGGCTCGCTGTCCGATCCCGCGAATGAAGTCGTTCTGGTGGGGGACGATCTCGATGCTTCGCAGGTCCTGGTCGGAAATGCGGCCCCGCGCGCCGGTCTTCGCGTACCACTCAACCATCAACTCGAGCTCCCGCTTCTGCCGGGCGGTCCGGACCGACTGGACCGACGCGAACTGCGCAAGCTTGGCCAGCCCTTTCTGGTCCAACGGTCCGGAGCCGAAAGGACTCAGCAGGCGGTCGAGGATCGGTGCTGTTTCGTCCTCCACGTAGCCCAGCGCCGACTCGAGCCGCGAGTCCTTCCTGCCATCGCGATCCACGAAGGTGTAAAAGTCAGTGATGGCCAGGTCTCGGATGTTGCCGTTCCGACGCTTGTTCTCGATCCGGCTGTAGACGTGTACCTGCTCGGAAGCGTTGGCCCATCGCTTCAACAAGAAGCGGGGAACGGTGTGATGTCTGTCGCGGATGTGCGCTTCGGGTCTGAGGGTTTCCAGAAGTGCATGCGCCTGCGGTTGAGCATGGGCGGCGGTTGCGGTGGCGATCCGCTCCCAGTCGGCACGTAACTTGTCGGCAAGTCGAGCGCGGTCGAGCCACGGGACCTCGGTCCGTCCAACCTGGTCGAGGGGAGCCTCCCGGCTCACCGCTCGCCAACCGCGCTGCGCGAGCAGAGGTGTTGGTTGGTGGCGCCCACCGGGAAGCGCGCCGCCTTCGATTGCTCGACGCAAGAGCAGCGCAACGTCGGCGCGGATGTCGAAAGTCCGACCACTGGCCTGATCAGTTGCAACAACGACTCCCTCATGCCCTACATGATGTCCGCCCGCACCGACAATTCCGGTCCTGACCCACACGAGGCCTCGACAGCTGCCGCAGCACCTGTTTCGGTGCCGACAGCCCAGGTAGCCGCCGCCGGCCGAGCCCTTGCCCGTCCACGCGGAGGCGAGCGATCAAGACGCGCGAGCTGGGACCCGAGCGCGGGGGCGAGGAGGTGATCGTGTCGGACGGGACGCCTACCGTGATCCGTCATGAGAAGCGTCGCGGCAGAACCTCTCTCCAGTACGCAGATCGCAAGCATGGCGTCCCTCTATGCCTCGGCGGTGACAGCGGTCCTCGGGATCTTGATTGGCTCGGTGGGCTACTACGTGCGGCGCCGGCACCAGCGCCTGGACTTGCGCGCGGAGCAGCAGCGGCTGCGGTACCGGGGCCTGTTGGCGGCGACCGCTCGACTGAGCACGGAATTACCTGCATTCACCCAGGTCAGGGCCGTCTACGGTCAATGGCTCGCCGGCGGCCGCGTCCTGACGAAGCAACTGCCGCCGCCACCGGGACCACTGGAGGTCGGCGATCGACTGTCCTCACTGGTCCGACCGATCTTCGACCACTGGACCGATGCTTGGCTCTATGGGGACCGTGCCGAGATCATCGCCGCCAATCGGCTCGTCGACGTCGTGCGCGACGTGGTCGGGGACGTCCTCGTGGACAATCAACCCGCCGACGCTCTCCGCAGACTCGGCATCGCGCGCCGGGACTTCGCGAACTTCGCTCGAACCCAGTTGGGTTCGAAAGAGGTCGACCTGTTCGCGACCAGCCGGACGGTAGACCTCGTTCGACCTAGGTCGCCGTGGCGCTGGGAACAACCGCCAACATGCCCAACGTCGTAGGGCAGGAGTCCACGCCATGGGCCGGCTTGCCGAAATGGCAAGCGCGCACCGAACGTCTCCGGAGGATCGGACAACGCAGCGAGCATCGAGCGGCTGACGAAGCATCAAGATTGATTCCGATACCTATTGTGCCAACGGGGAGGTGCCGAAAGTGATACGGGATGCGCGACCGGAAGACACTTGGGCGGCGGACTGCATCGCGGGCGCGCTGCCCGGCACGCGCGTGGAGCAGCACGACGACGGTTCTCTTCCCGGGATGCACGACCTGGACCTGTACCGGGCGGATGTCCGGTTCGGCGCCTGCGAGGTGACCTCGATTGCGGACCCGGGGTCCCTGGCCTTGTGGCGGGGTTTGAACGGCCGCGGCGAGGTGTGGGAGGAGCCGGGGCTCACCGGCTGTTGGTGGGTCCACGTCGGTCCCGATTGCCGGTTCAATCGGTTGCGGGCGGAGCTTCCGGCGTTTCTCGCGGACCTGGAGCAGCGGGGCATCGATCGGCCCGGCAGTCTGAACACGGACCCGGAGACGCCGACGGGCTTCACGACCCTGGTCGTCAAGGTCCGCGGTGTCGCGAGTCACCTGGAGGACTACCCCGGCGTACCCGCGGTAGCCGCTCAGGCGCTGTTCATCGCTGACATCCAGAACGACGAATGGTGGCTCGACCTCAAACTTGCCTGGCTCGAGGACCTCCGGCTACGGCTACGACCGTTGATCCCGTTCATCCTGAAGGCGAAACAGGCCGTCCTCTACACCGACTTCACCGACGTGATCGGCGTCGGCACCGAGATAGACCTGTCCGGCGTGGTGGACTCGTTCGAGAAGTTCCGCCGCAAGACCCGCCACTATCTGCGGGAGCACCTCGGTGAAGCCGCAGTCGCCAAGCTCCACACCAACCGGCCGATCAGCCTCGCGGACCTCGAGGCCCTCAAGAGCGTGCTGGTCTCCTCCGGCCTCGGAACCACCGACGACATCACCCGCGCCGAAGCCGAGGCCGGCGGTTTCGGACTGTTCGCCCGCAGCCTCGTCGGCCTCGATCGAGCTGCAGCCAAGGCCGCACTGTCCGACTTCCTCGACGCCACACGGTTCAGCGCCGACCAGATCCACTTCATCGACGTGGTCGTCGACCACCTCGTCGACCACGGCCTCATCGAGACCCGCCGCTTCTACGAATCCCCGTTCACCGACATCAGCCCCACCGGGCCGGACGAGTTGTTCGGCGCCGAACAGGTCGACCGCCTCCTCGCGATCACCGAGGACATCCGCCGGAACGCCCAGGCGGCCTGACCTGTAAATCCCCGGACTCCCATGGAGAGCTATGAAGAAAGAAGCGCGATTGCTCAAGGGTAAGTCCTTGAATTCCTTGATATTGAGTGTCGAATTGTTCAACCGGCCGATAGATGTCGGTCGGACAGATGCTGTGCTTATGCTACTCGACCATTCGTTCGAAATGTTGTTGAAGGCATCGATCTTGCACCGTGGCGGTCGCATTCGGGACCCTGGCGAGAAAAATACCATCGGGTTTGACGAGTGCGTTCGGCGAGGGCTGTCTAGCGCGAGTGTTCAATTTCTAACCCATGAGCAGGCGTTGACGCTCCAGGCCGTTAACGGCTTGCGTGATGCAGCGCAGCATCACCTGGTCGACATCAGCGAAGGTCATCTCTATCTGCAAGCGCAGTCGAGCTTGACTCTGTACCGCGATCTGATGCGTTCTGTCTTCGGCGAGGAGCTCCGACACCTTCTACCGGAGCGGGTGCTGCCGATCGCCACCGTTGCGTTTCTGGACCCGATATCCCTGTTCACCGAAGAGATTTCCCAGGTGGAGCGGCTACTGCGCCCAGGTACGCGTCGTCGCGCAGAGGCGCTTGCACGTCTTCGGGCGCTGTCCATAGTGGATGGTGCTATGCAGGGTGAGAAGCTCCAGCCTGGCGAGACGG
>DATAUG010000139.1:0-1562 GCA_036268355.1 Sporichthyaceae bacterium | reverse complement strand
CGTCGAGCGGTAGTGACCACCCGTCAGTCGGTCGAGCATGTCGCCGATGTTGCACACGAACGTGTCCGGCACAGGGGGCGCCTCGATCCACCCGCCGGCGCGGGCACGCACCTGCAGACCACCGTGGTGGTCCTGTTTGAGGATCGTCAGCAGGCCGTAGTCGGTGTGCTCGCCGACGCCCCACTTGGGCCCGCCGTCGGCGGCGGGACCGGCGGGCGGGTAGTTGAAGATCCGGAACAGTACGGTCGGGTCGGCCGTCCAGTGCTCGGCGAACCAGTTCTCCGGCAGCTCCAGGCTCAGCGCCAGACCGCGCATCAGCGCGTGCGCCAGACCGGTCATCGCATCGATCCAGGCCAGCACAGTCGGGCCCAGCTCGGCGGGCTGATCCGGCATAAGATTGCTGCCGTGCAAGGGAATTCCGGCCAGCACTCGCGCGTGTTCGGGGCCCAGTTCGCTGCCGAAGTAGATGCCCTCCTTGACGTCGGGGCGCCCGGACGTCAGCTCGGCGCCCACCGGGAACCAGCCGCGCCAGGCCGGCCCGGCCAACTCCATCCGGATCGCCGACTTGCGCTGCACGGGCAGCGCGAAGAACTCGCGGGACGACTCCTCGAGGCGCAGCTGCAGGCCGGCCGCGACGCCGTGGTGCGAGACGTAGAAGAACCTGGTGTCGCGACAGGCCGCGCCCATCCGGTCGGCGACGGCCTGCCGGGCGGCGGGGTCGGACTCGGCCACCAGCGCGCCGACGTCGATGACCGGGAGGTCCACCGGCTCAGTCCTTCCGCCACAGGTCGGTCCACCCGATCCCGAGCCGGGCGAGCATCAGGCGCAGCAGGGGGAGCGAGACCCCGACGACGTTCGACGGGTCGCCCTCGATCCCGGTGACGAACGCTGCGCCGAGGCCGTCGAGGGTGAACGCCCCGGCCACAGTCAGTGGTTCACCGCTGGCCAGGTAGGCCTCGAGTTCCGCGTCGGTCGGGTCCGCGAAGTGGACCACGGTCGAGGCGACCTCGGCCTCGGTGCGCCCGGTCGCGGGCTCGATCAGGCAGTGCCCGGTGTGCAGGATCCCGGACCCGGCTCGCATGGCCTGCCAGCGGGCGCGGGCCGCGTCGGCGGTTCCCGGCTTGCCCCAGGGCCGGTCGCCGAGTTCCAGCAGCGAGTCGCAACCCAGCACCACCGTGGCGGGTGCGGCGTCGGTCATCCGAGCGGCGACCGCGGCAGCCTTGCGCCGGGCCAGTTCCAGAGTGGTCGCGGCCGGCGACCCGGCGTCGATGCCGTCCTCGTCGACGTCGCTGACGATCACCTCGGGCTCGACCCCGGCGGCCCGCAGGGTGGCCAGGCGGGCGGGGGAGGCGGAGGCGAGGATCAGCCGCGGTGGACGTTGCACCGCGACATTGTCCCCGGGGTCGGGCACGCGGCCGCCGGGCGGGGCAAGATGAATGCATGCCGTACTACTGCAGCACCGGTTCGGTCCCGCCGAAGCGGCACACCCAGTTCCGGCGTCCGGACGGCAGGCTGTACCACGAGGAGTTGATGGGGTCCGAGGGGTTCTCGTCGGACTCCAC
>DATAUG010000138.1:0-40688 GCA_036268355.1 Sporichthyaceae bacterium | reverse complement strand
CCCGCGGCTCTACCCGTTCTGGGGCGGGTTGTCCGAGGCCCTGCGGACCGGGCAACCGCAGAACGAGGTCAAGAGCACCGGGACCTCGATGTTCACCGAGCTGTACTCCGACCCGGCGCGGCTGGAGCAGTTCATGCGGGCCATGGCCGGCATCTCGGCGGGCAACTTCCACGCGCTGGCCCAGAAATTCGACTTCGCACCGTTCCAGACGGTCTGCGACATCGGCGGCGCCACCGGTCAGCTGTCGATCATCCTGGCCCAGCACCACGCGCATCTGCGCTGCACCAGCTTCGACCTGCCGGTGGTGGAGCCGATCGCGCGACGGACGATCGCCGAGGCGAAGATCAGCGACCGGGTCGAGGCGGTGGGCGGTGACTTCTTCGCCGACCCGCTCCCGAAGGCCGACGTGATCACGATGGGCATGATCCTGCACGACTGGAATCTGGACCGGAAGCTGCACCTGATCCGGCAGGCCTACGACGCGCTGCCCGACGGCGGCGTGTTCATCGCGGTGGAGAACCTCATCGACGACGATCGGCGCGAGAACGTCTTCGGGCTGATGATGTCGCTGAACATGCTCGTCGAGTTCGGCGACGCCTTCGACTTCACCGGTGCCGATTTCCGCGGCTGGTGCGAGGGCGTGGGGTTCCGCTCGGTGGAGGTGCTGCCCCTGACGGGCCCGGCCTCGGCGGCGATCGCCCGCAAATGACCGCGTGACGGCGAATTCGCCGAGAGCGGAGCCGATCTGATGGTCCGTCAGGTACGTCCGCGACGGAGACGTCCCGCACCGGGGCTCAGGTGTGCGAGGTGGCCTCGACCAGTACGCGCTCCACGGCGTTGACGAGTTCGGCACCGAGCCGGAGGTTCCGGCCTCGCGTGCGGAAGACGGCTTCCTTGATCTGCGGGAGATGGCGCAGTTCGATCCCGTAGGTGTCGAAGAGCCACGGCTTGAAGCTGCGGCCGCGCACGGTGCGATACCGGTCGAGCACCTGGGCCCAGGTGAGCTCGGGCGGGAAGTTCGGGATGGCCGATTCGGGGAGATAGGCGATCACGTCGGGCGCGGACAGCCCGAAGGGTTTGACCCGGTTGCGGGCCTTGGTCATCAGGTTGCGCAGCTCCCGCTCCTCGACGGTGAGCATGTAGTCCGGGACACCACGGTCCTTGACCCGGAGCAGTTGCGTGTTGTCGAGCATCAGCCCGATCGGGACGTGCAGGTACCGCTCGATGAAGTCCAGTTCCGCGGCGGTCGGGAGGTTCTTGATCCCGCGCAGGCACAACATGGCCACGCCCGCCTCGGCCAGTTCCTGCTTGTAGAAGGTCTCCAGCACGAACCGGTCGTGCTCGCCTTCGAGAAGCAGGACGTACGTGACCAGGGTCAGCAGCTCACCACGGTTGCAGTCCAGGTCGTCGGCGATCGTCTGCCAGGTGCTGCGCCGGTCCCGACCGTCCAGCGGGTCGATGACCGTTCCTGCGGGTGTGCGTCGGACGTGGATCACCGCGAAGCCGTGCATGTTGAGAAACCGCGGGCTGTGGGTGGCGACGACGACGTTGTCGCCGATCCGGCACAACCCGGCCAGGGCCTTGGTCATGGCGTGCTGGGCCGCCGGATGCAGATGCGCCTCCGGCTCGTCGAAGACCCGGACGGTCCAGTCCGGCACCAGCCCCGGCGCCAGGACGCTGGCTTCGTGCAGGCCGAGAATCGGGTCGTCGGCTGCCGAACCCCAGGCGGCCTTCAGCAGCGCCACGTCCAATTGCTCCAGGACCGCGACGACGTCCCCGGTGCTGAAACCCTCGGCTCGGGTGGTTCCCCCCAGCGATGCCAGCGCGGCGTCCAGCGCGGCCTGCGTGACGTCCACGTCGAGGGTGTCCAGGAAGTCGGCCTGCCATTGCGCGCGACCGGCGAATCGGTTCAACGCGCGGGCCGCGGTGCCGGCCGCCTCGTCGATCCAGCGTCGTTCCGCGGCCGAGCAGTGCACCAACGCCGAGGCCTCTTCGCCGACCGTGACGCGCAGGCTGTCGCCCGCGCCGCCGGAACGCACCCGGAAGCTCAACGTCTTCCCGTTGCCGGGGACCACCGCCACGTGCGGCAGGGTGGACGCCAGCTCGGCGGCCGCCGCCTGTTCGGCCACGGCGCTCACCCAGCCGTGGACGTCCACCTCGGCCGTCGCGTCGCCGGTCGGGACGGCGATCGCGCCCAGGTGCTCGGACAGCCGCTCGGCCTGCTCCACCGCCCTTTCGTAGGCCTCCCGGAACATCTGGCAGACCTCGTCGGGCTCGCGTTCGCCGACAATCCACTCGGTCCACAGCGGCGGCTCGTAGACCTCGGGCAGCACGAGGACGGGGCGGTACCCGGCCGGGCCGACGGACTCCTGGCGCAGCAGCGGTCGGAATTGACTCGGCAGCTCGTGGGCCGCCCGGGTGAGTTCGTCCGGGACGTCGGCGCACCACCAGGTGCGGGTGTAGAGCCGGTGGACGGCCCAGCTCTCGACCTCCTGGTGAAACCCCGCCCCGTCCTCGTCGGAGAAGTCGGAGAAGTCGGAGAACTCGGCGAACGCGTCCCAGTCCGGTCCCTGGAGGGCGAACTCCACCAGCTCGTACTCGATCACCGGATCGCGCAGCTGCTCGACGAAATAGGCCAAGTACTCGGCGAACGGACTCGAACCGGCCAGCTCCGACCACCACTCCAGATCCGGGCAGCGCTCGGAGATCAAGTCGTGCGTCGCCGGTGAGATGCGACCCCACAGATCGGGGTCCTCCAGCCCGGCACCCAACAGCACGCTCCCGGCCGGGGTCGGGTCGACGACCCGCTCGACGGCCGCCCAGGTCCACGGTAGTCCGCGCGGCGCGCCCCGGCAGAACAGCCGCAGGTCCCCCGCGGCCGGCGCGATGATGCGCTCCCGAGCGCGCAGCAGCGTCTCCGGACGACCCGTGAGCAGGCAGAGCGCTTCCAGCACGTTGGTCTTCCCCGCGCCGTTCGCGCCGAAGAACGCCACGCCGGGCGCCCACGGGATCCACTGGTCGACGAGGTTCTTGTACCGCCGGATGTGCACGCCCATCAGATCGGGGTGCAACCGCTCGACGGTCCTCATCCGACTCCCCGCGCTTGCCACGACCGGACCGCCCGAATACGCCGACTTTCTCGCCCGGGGCAGAATCCGGTCAGCGTAGCGACCACCTGAGGCATACCTAACCGGCGGTGACCACGGTCACGGGTGCAGTTGCGCCCTGGCCTCGCGCAGCAGGGCCACGGTCTGCTTGCGCACAGTGTCGGTGGTGTCCGCGCGCTCGGTGAAGTTGATACGTACCGCGCGCTTGTCGTCGCCGGGGAGGGTGGCGAGCACGTCCATGCCGTAACGGTCGACGCCGGTCATCAGCGCCGAGACGGGTTCCAGGCGGCCGAAGACCCGGCAGTAGTCGAGCAGGGCGTCGGCGTGGTCGTCGTTCATGTGGCCGATGATCCGCTCGGCGGCGTCGATGAGCGGGTCGGGCTCAGCCTCGAGGTACTGCTGGGCGCTGACCCAACTCATCCGTCCGAATCCGCCGACGTAGCGAACGTTCGCGACCTCCAACCGATAGACCGAGAAGTCGTGGAACGAGGCGTAGAAAGCCGACGGGTGCGCCGCCAGATAGCGGTCCAGGCAGGCCTGTCGTTCGGCGCTGTCGATCCGCACCATCTCGCCGACCAACGTCACCCGGGCCAGCGCGAGCAGATTGCCACCGCCGTCGTGCTCGGCCACCAGCAACGACGCCCTGGGGTCGGCGAGCATGTTCCGGGAGTGCTCGGCCAGGCTGGACAGGCAGAGCAGCGGGCGGCCGGTCTCGTCGACCGCGTACCCGACCAGCGATCCGAACGGAAAGCCGGGGCATTCGGTGCTCATCGTCGCCAGCGAGCCGAACGCCTTGGTCGCCATCAGCGTGCGGGAGCGCTCGGCGTCGGTCGGCTCGCCGTTGAGGTTGGCGGTGGCGCGCATCGTCGCCGCGCTGGCCTCCGTCTGCTCGGCCGGGACACCGTGGCCTGGATAGCTGGTCATCTGGCGGACTCCGTCCTGGGTGATGGGGCGTCACGTCTGGGCCGTCAGCACATGGAACCACTCCATGTCGCCGTGCCCGCTGCCCCGGCCGTTGCTGCACGAACCACTAACCGATGTTGACCGGGTTGACGATGTCCGCGGCGATGAGCAGGACGGTCAGGCTGAGCAGGACGGCCAGGAAGGCGTAGGTCAGCGGGATCAGCTTGGTGATGTCGACCTTGCCGGGTTCGGCTCGTCCGAGCAGGCGGTAGGTCCGGCGGCGGATGGTTTCGTAGCCGACTACGGCCATGTGTCCGCCGTCGAGCGGCAGCAGTGGGACCGCGTTGAACAGGCCGATGAACACGTTGAGTCCGGCCACGATGAGCAGCAGGTCACCGGCCCGCTCTGCCAGGGGGGCGGATCGGTAGGACAGCGTCTGTCCGGAGATGCGGGCCGCGCCGACGACGCCGACCAGGCCGGTGCGGTCGCGTTGCCCGCCGTGCAAGGAGTCGATGAGGTTCGGCACCTTCTGCGGGATGTGCGCCAGGGAGACCACGCTGGCCTTGACGATGCGCACCATCCAGTCGGCCGAATCACGGATGCCGGCGATCGGCCCGGCGTGCACGATGCGGGAGGTCGCCTCCACACCCAGCACGCCGACCTTCACCGTGCGGTCCGGGTGGTCGGGGTCGGGGCGTTGGGCAGCCACCAGGACGGGGGTCAGGGTCAGGTCCTGCCCGTCGCGGCGGATCCGGATCGGCAGCGGGCCCGGGCCGGCAGCGCGGATCGCGGCCGTGGCCTGTTGCCAGCGGGTCACCGGAGTGCCGCCCACTGCGAGCACCTGGTCGCCGGGTCGAAGTCCGGCGGCCAGCGCCGGGGACGGTGGGTCGCCGCCGGTGCACCCACTCGACGTCGTGGACACGCAAGGGGTCACGGTGCCGATCGTGGTGGTCGCGTGTGAGGTGCCGACCCCGACGAACACGACCAACAGCAGCAGGAAGGCCAGGATCATGTGCGAGATCGACCCGGCGGCCAGCACCAGGAGCCGTCGGGGGGCGGAGTACCGGTGGAAGGCCCGGGCCCGGTCCTCCTCGGGCAGATCCTCAGCGTCGAGCATCCCGACGATCTTCACGTAGCCGCCGGCGGGGATGGCCTTGAGGCCGTACTCGGTCTCACCGCGCCGGAACGACCAGATCCGCGGTCCGAAACCGATGAAGTACTCGGTGGCCTTCATCCCGAACGCCTTGGCGGTCAGCAGGTGACCGAACTCGTGCAGGGCGACCGAGAACTGCAGCAGGAGGACGAACACCACCACACCGATCGCCGTCAGCACCGCACCCCCCACATCCCGATGTCGGGCTGAACCCTATGCGCGGGAGCGCCGCCATGCCGGCACCTGACCCCGGCCGGACGCCGGCCGTGCTGGTGACCGCCGCCCTGATCAACCCAGGCACGCTGGGCCGGCAATCAGATCTGCGGGGCGCGGCTGCCTGGACCAGGCAGCTGCGAGGGAGACCGCTCGCCCGTGCCCGGGTAAGGCGAGAAGGTCCCAGCATTTTGCCAGGGTTTGGCATATATGACCGGATGAGCACCATTGGGCTGGCAAATGCCCCCTTGAGGCCAGTTGCCATCAGTCGCAATGTCCACAAAACTCTCATTGCATAACTTTAGTCCCATTCGTCACAGGCGGCGGGGGCTGGCACCTGGGGGGGTGTAATGCGTAAGAACCATGCGGTCCGTGCTGCCACGGGCCGCGTCCACCAGCCGAGCGCGCAGCAGAACGCAGCGGTCGGACAGCCGTACGCCGACCTACCGACCGTGGAGGCTTGCCCCGGCCATTTGCGTGGGGTTCCGGCCGCGCATCCTGCGACAGCCGGCGGCAAAGCTGCACCTCTGATGCCGACGTTGTCGCAGCCGGTCGTGGCCGCCGGCGCACCTGTTCTTCCGAACCCGGTCGGTTTCGGCCCGGTGGCGCAGGATGCCGCTCCGCTGCCCGCAATGGCTGCCTTCGCCAGGGCCGTCGAGCAGTTGCACCCGTGGGTCGCCCCAGCCAACCCGGCTCCGACCTTGCCGCTCTGCCTCCCGGCCGCGACGCCGGCGACACCGCCGGCGGCCGCACCGGACCATGGGCCCAATGCCGCCCCGGAGCCCACCGGAACTCGCCCGGCTCGCCGGGTGGGCGTGCGCTCGGGCCTGGGCCGGTTGACCCTGGCGAGCCAACGGACCTTGGAGAAGTTGGGACTGGCCGCGCCGGTGGAGGTGGACCTCACCGTGGAGCAGGACGTGCGTCGGCCGTTCCGGCGCCCCATGACTGTGTTGGTGGCCAACCCCAAGGGCGGTTCCGGCAAGACCGCAATCACGCTGCTGATGGCCGGGACCCTCGGGTCGATCCGCGGCGGAAACGTCCTGGCCTGGGACAACCACGACGCACGTGGTGGGCTGGTGGACCGCGCGAACCCGCGGGGAGCTCCCGACGCCGACGGGCGGACGGTCCGGGACCTGCTGGTGGAGCTCGAGACGTTCGAGTCGCACGCTGCCGGGATCGGGGAGCTGGCCGGTTACCTGCGACCCCAGGACGAGTCCTTCGACGTGCTGGCCTCGGACGAGGACCCGGGCTCGATGCTCCAGATCAGCGCCGAGGATTTCCTTCGCCTGCACGCGGTGCTGCGACGCCACTACCGGCTGTTGGTCATCGAATCCGGCAACAACGCCCGCTCGGATGCGTGGCAGGCCGCGCTCTCGATGGCTGACTGTCTTGTCCTGGCCAGCACCTACGAGCCGGACAGCGTGGCCGCGGCGAGCTGGACGTTGGATCACGTGGCCGCGGTCGGCCGGGAGGACCTGCTCGGACGGTGTGTGACCGTGCTGACGGCTGCGAGCGGTCGCCCGGACCCGGCCCGCCGGACTGCCGCGCTGACGGCGTTCGCCCAGACGGCAGCGGTCGTGGAGCTGCCCCACGAGAAGGCGTTGCGAGGTGGTGAGCGGATCAAGCGGGCGAGCATGTCCCAACCGACGATCACCGCGATGACCAAGGCGGTTTACGCGGTGTTCGAGCAGTTGCACGCGGCCGAACGGCCGAGCGAGCCCGCGGGCTCCGCGGACTTGCGTTCGGCCCACGGGCTCGGTCGAAGCCGACCTGAGCTCGCCCATCGGATCCGGGTTTCCCAGCACCTCGACCTGCTCCCCCACGGCGATGTCGCGGCCGGTGGCCCGAAGCTGCCGACCGCTGCCACCGGCCCGATGCTCCCGGCCACCGGCGCGATGCTCCCGGCCACCGGCCCGAAGCCGCCGGGAACCCCGGTGGCACCGGTCGAGCAGGTGCCGGTCCAGGCTGGGGTGGAAAGCCGGCGCGGGCCGTGGGAGATGCGACAGACGGAAGTGTCGCTCGAAGCCCGGTCACGGGGCGGGTCATGAAGCCCCTCCTGGCGGTCCTCGGCGCTCACGGCGGCGCAGGCGCCCGAACCGTCACCGAGCTGCTCCGGATCGGCGGCTTGCCCGCGGTTCTGGTGCAGGCGGGGGATCACCTGCCGCCGGGCGCGGTGCCCGCGCTGGTCGCGCGGTCCACGGCACCGGGATTGACCGCGGCGGCGGACTTCCTGTCGCAGTGGCACCCGGACGTCCCGCGTCCCTGGCTGATCCTGGTTGCCGACGTCCCGGCGCCGCCCCCGCCCCCGGTGCGCTACCGGATCCGGGTGATCCGGGGCATGGCCCGCGGGATGGTCGAGGTGCCGTTCCTGTGGCCGTTGCGTGCTGTCGACCACGTCGAGGAGGTCGCCACCGCGAAGCCCGTCGCCCGGGCCGCCGCACGGCTGTGCGCCGCTCTGGCATCCCAGCCGTCCCACCCGACCAATGCACGTGCGGCTGCCGAGTTCGCTCGGGCCGGCGCGGGTTTCGATCTCGCCTCAGTGGAGCAGTCATGAACGGTTCGCTGGTGTCGATGGCCCACTTCCTCTCGCCACTCGTGCCCAATCCCGGGCCGATCGCGCCGCCGGGGACCGACGTCCTCATCGGCAACTGGATCGGCTACTTCAAGCGGGCCGCGCTGGTCGCCGGAACCATCGGGCTGATCGTGTGCGGGATCATGATGATGGTCGGCCGCCGCGGCCGCTCCGCGTTGGCCAGCGAGGGCGCCGCGGGAATCCCGTGGGTGATCGCGGGCCTGATCCTGGTGTCGCTGACCTCCACAATCGTCTCGACGGTCATCCCCGGCTGATCTCATGACGACATCGGACCAGACCCTGGACGCGGCCCGGCCGCGCCACAGCCGCGGCAAGGGCCGTTGGCTCGCCCTGGCCGGTGGGCTCGCCCTGCTCGGGCTCTGGGCGACCGCCGTGGTGACCGACGTGGGGCGCGCGCACGGCGGGCACGGCCCGACGGGTGCGGTCGTGCCAACGCCGGTGGTCACGGCGGCCGCCGCCCCGGCGGCCTTTCAGGCACCGGACCGGCGGGTGGTGCTGCCGGCGGGTGGCGCGCAGGTCGACGAGTACCCGGTGAGCTTCCCGCACACCCCCGAGGGCGCGGCCGCCGCGGCCGTCGCCCTGACCCGATATTCCGCGTCCCTGGACTACGCCTCGGTGAGTGAGGTGCTTCGGCTCTACACGACGGCCGGCGCGGCCAAAGCCGCGGACAGCGCCGCGGCTGCGGCGACCTCTGCAGCCCGCACCCGCCTCGGCGTTGCGATGACCGGGCCTGCGCCGAGCGATGCCTCGGTCTTCGCCGAACCGTACGCCGTGCACTGGATCGTGGCGGCCCCGGACAAGGTCAGGGTGAGCGTCTTGTCGTCCGTGGAGTACCGGACGGGTGAGAAGTTGACCCGCGAGCTGGTCGCCGCCGCTTCGCAGTGGTGGTGGGACGCCGCCGCTGCGGACTGGCGAAACCGCTGATGTCGGGCAGCATCACATCGAGCACCAGTAGATCCGGGGCATACGACCGGGTCCGCTCCAGTGCGTCCCGCCATTGGCGGCCGTAGCCACCTCGAACCCCGGCAAGGCTCAACACCTGTCGAGCAGCTCCACGATGTTCGCCTCATCGTCCACACGAGCAGCCGGTGCGGCCGTTCGACCGCATTCTCGGCCCAGGTCACGCCCACTCCAACCTGCCCAATCGGTGGATCACCAGGGTGTGACTCTACCGCTGGGGTGGGATAACCCAACCGTTTCGTTGGAAGGCTCAGATGTCCAGCGGCGTCTGCGTGCCATCGCCCCGGCCTTGACCTCGCTCTTGACAGGCTGTGGGTCGCCAAGCACCCTGCGTCAGCATGATTTGTCGCTGTTGTCCGCCGAGAGGAACGTCGCTTGCGTCCGCCGGAAAGCACGCTGGTCCCGGCGCTGATGGTCCTCGGTCTGGTGATCGGGTCGTTCCTCAACGTCGCGATCCAGCGGGTGCCGCGCGGGCTCTCGATCAACTCGCCGGGTTCGGCCTGCCCGTCGTGCGGCCATCCGGTCCGATGGTTCGACAACGTCCCGGTGTTGTCGTGGCTGGTGCTGCGCGCCCGCTGTCGCGACTGCAGGGCGCCTGTCAGCATCCGATACCCGCTGGTCGAGGCCGCCACCGCGGGGCTGTTCGCGCTGCTGGGGATGCGGTTCGGCTGGTCGTGGCTGCTGCCCGCGATGACGGTGCTGATCGCGGGTTGTGTTGCCCTCGCGCTGATCGACCTGGACGTCGGCCGGCTCCCGTTCGCCATCACCGTGCCCGGCCTGCCCGTGGTGGCCGCGCTGCTGGCCCTCGCCGGGTACCACGACGGCTGGCACCCGGCCCGGGTCGCGGTTGTTTCGATGTTGGTCTGGCTGGGCCTGTTCGGCTTCCTGCACGTCGGCACCGGCGGCCGCGGGATGGGCCTGGGCGACGTCGTCCTCGCCCCCACGCTCGGGCTCGCGCTCGGTTGGCTCGGTTGGGGGGCCAGCCTGATCGGCCTGTTCGGCGGCTTCGCCGCGGGCGCCGTCACCGGGTTGCTGCTGATCGCGTTCGGCGGCGCTACTCGCAAGACCGCGATCCCCTTCGGCCCGTTCATGGTCATCGGCGCCACGCTCGGCCTGTTCTTCGGCAACCACCTGTGGCACATCTACCTCTCCGGCCACCAGTTCGGCCGCTGAGCGCCCGAAAAACTGAGAGTTCGGGGTACCCGCAGGGGGTGTGGCACCATGCTGGCTGGTGGAAAGCTGGCGAAGGAGGTGCAAGTCGCGTCCGCACTTAGCCTTCGCATCCGCCGACCGAAAACGCGGGCGGCCGCCCGCACATGAGGCGGCTGTACCTGCGCCGGGGGCCGGCCGCGGGCGAGACCCTGATCGGGTTGACCCTCGCGGTGGCGTTGATGGGCGGGGCCGGGTTGGTGTTCGCGACCTCGCTGGCCACGGCGGTCAAAGGCGCCGGCCTGATGCAAGGACAAGCCGCTGCCGACACGGTCGTGGCGAGCGCGGCTCAGACCGTTGCGGACGAGGCCGCGGTGCCGTTCAACACCGCGCTCAACAGCGGTGTGTGCGACCCGCACACGGCTGCGACGGCATACCAAACCGCACTGAACGCGGTTCCGTCGCCACCAGGTTTCACCACCACTGTGACGGCCGTGGCATCCTGGGAAGGGTCCGCATTCACCAGCACGCCGAGTGCGTGCACCACCGACGGACTCCAGCGGGTGACTCTGCAGACGGCCACGCCGGACGGTGCAACGAAGCAGGCCGCCGTGGCCAAACAGCGGGTGCTCGGCCTGCCGGGGCTGACCAGCGCGAGCTCATCGACCGGACGGCCCAGCGCTGGTTCCGGCGGCCGCGAGGGTCGGCGGCGCGGTCACCACCATGGTGGGCAGCAGGAATTGCTGGTGATCGGATGAAGTCGTGGTCGGGCCGCACGGCGTGGTCGCCGGCCCGTTGTCGCCATCGCCGAGGTAGGTCGCCCGCCAACGTACGTGCCGGCCGCGAGCGCGGTGGTGGTCTCCCAGCCGTTAGCCGCCGATCCGGCCAGGGGCACACCAGCCGTGTCCGTGGTGGGCAGCGCGACCGGACCGATCGCCGCGGCACCGCTGGACACCGTTGGGGCGGTGGCAGGTCACCTTCGGGGCAAGTCGCTTTCCGGCTGTATCCACTCGGGCCCTGCCCCAGCAGTCCTCGCCCCGACAACAAGCTCACCGTCACCGAATCAGAGATTGTCGACGGTGACCTACGCGACCACGCTTACCACGACCGGACCAACGCCCCCGACCGGAAACATCGTCCTCGCGTACTACCCGACGAGCGACTGCAGCGGCACCCCGGTCGGCGCCCCCGTCACGGCCGCCTGGAGCCCCGGGGGGAACCTACAGCCCGGGCGCCAATACCGCGCCGGTTCCGGTCCCGCTCAGCGCCGCGTTGGGCAGCGCGACCACGACCCGGTGCCGCGGTCTCGTACCAGCCGCGTACGGTCACGATCACCGTCCCACGGACGGACACCGACTGGCACTCCGGGCTGGCCGGAGCATCCGACCCGTTCGTGCTGACGGTCACCCGGCGGCCGCAGTGACGGAGCGTCAGAAACGCGGCCGCGACCAAGGTGCGGCCCTGATCTTCGTACTCACCGTGGTAACCGTCCTGGCGCTGGCCACCATGACCGTCGCGAAGTTCGGCTTCACCGTTCCCGAGGCCGCCGTCGAGCACACCGCGAACCAGCGTGTCAGCGACGCCTTGGAGTCCGGCCTCGGCGCCGGTGTCGAGGCGGTCCGCACGAACAGCACACCCGGCGCCTGCCCCGCGTCGAGCCTGATACTGAGTGATGTCGACGGCCTGGCCTCCGGCGGCGTGCTGACGCCGATCACCGCGACGGTGGCCTGCGCGACGACCGCCAACCCCCATCTGCTGGCGCTGACCGTCACCTGCAACGGATCCTCGGGCCCCACTCTGGTGGGGAGCCTGTCCATCGCCGACGTCGGCGACGACCCTAACCCGCCGTTGCTCCTCACCTCCCGGAACTTCTCCGCCGGCACCGGGTCCGCGGGGTGCTGAGCCGGTGAGTTCCGACGACGAACGCGTGTTGCGCTCCGCGGAACTGGACGACACCACGGTCCCGGGGCTGATCGACGAGTGCCTGGAGCGCCTGTGGAACATTCACGGCACGGACCTGATCATCACCGCCGGCGCCCCGCCGTTGCTGCGGGTCGACGGGAAGATCACGCCGGTACCGGAATCCGACGTGCTGTTACCTGCGGCTACCCGGGCCATGATCTGCGAGCTGGTCGGCGAGGGGCTGACGCGCTCGCTGTTCAGCCTGGGTCAGGTCGACTTCGCGATCACCTGGCGCGAGCAGGCCCGGCTGCGTGGGAATGCCTTCCTGCAGAAGGGAACCGTGGCGCTGACGTTGCGGATGCTGCCGCTGGTCATCCCCACCATGGAACAGTTGCAGCTGCCGGCCGCCGTCCAGGCCTGGACGGAGCTGCCGCGCGGGCTGGTGCTGGTTACCGGGCCCACCGGTAGCGGCAAGTCGACGACGCTGGCCTCGATCCTCGACCGGATCAACTCCACCCAGTCGCGGCATCTGATCACGATCGAGGACCCGATCGAGTACGTGCACCACCACAAGCGCGGGGCGCTCAACCAGCGCGAGGTGGGTTCGGACACCCGTTCCTTCGCCGACGCCCTGCGCGCGGTCCTCCGGGAGGACCCCGACGTCCTGCTGATCGGTGAGATGAGAGACCCGGAGGGCATCCAGGCCGCTCTGACCATCGCCGAGACCGGGCACCTGGTCTTCGCCACCCTGCACACCAACGACACCGCGCAGACCTTCGACCGCATCGTCGACGTGTTCCCCGCCGACCGGCAGCCCCAGATCCGCCTCCAACTCGCGCACACCCTGTGCGGGGTGCTGCACCAGCTGCTGATCCCACGCATCGGGGGCGGCCGGGTCGCTGCCTTCGACGTGCTGCAGGCCACCCAGGCGGTGCGCAACCTGGTTCGCGAGGGCAAGACCCGCCAGATCCGCAACGTCATCCTCACCGGCTCGCGGGAGGGCATGCAGACGTTGGAGGGTTCGCTGAACGAGTTGGTGCGGGCCGGGGTCGTGGATTACGCCGAGGCGATCAATCACAGCCTGTACCCGAAGGAGATCGAACGCCCCAACGCTCCGGTCCTGCCGCTCGCCGTCGCCCACTGATCAGGCGGGGCCGTCGGTGCAGAAACCCGAACCTGCCGGTCCGGTCGTCGGACCCACCCTCGTCGCCGCCGAGGCGCCGATCGTGCATTTCGTCAATCGGATGCTCTGGCAGGCGATTGACGAGCGTGCCTCGGACATCCACATCGAGCCGACCGAGGCGGATCTGAGGGTCCGTTACCGGATCGACGGCGTGCTGCACGAGATGGACCGCTCGCCGAAGGCAATCCATGCCGGCGTCATCTCCCGGTTGAAGATCATGGCCGACATGAACATTGCCGAACGCCGGGTACCCCAGGACGGTCGGTTCTCGGTCAATCACCAGGGCCGCACGATCGACCTGCGGATAGCCACTTTGCCGACTGTGTGGGGCGAGACGGTCGTCGTCCGGATCCTGGACAACACGGCCGCTGCGCTGGACCTGAACGAGCTGGGTTTCGGGCCCGAGAATTTCCGGCGCTACAAGCAGGCATACAGCAAGCCGCACGGAATGATCCTCGTCACCGGCCCCACCGCATCGGGTAAGTCGACGACGTTGTACGCCACGCTGAATTCCCTGAACAGCGCCGCCGTTAAGATCATCACCGTCGAGGACCCGGTGGAGTACCGGATGTCCGGCGTGAATCAGGTACAGACCAACGCCCAGAGCGGGCTCACCTTCGCCCGCGCACTGCGCTCGATCCTGCGCGCCGACCCCGACATCATCCTGATCGGCGAGATCCGCGACCACGAGACCGCCCAGATCGCCGTGGAAGCGGCCCTGACCGGGCACCTGGTGTTGAGCACCCTGCACACGAATGACGCACCGTCAGCAATAGGACGTCTGGTCGAGATGGGCATCGAGCCGTTCCTGGTCGGCAGTGCGTTGGACACGATCGTGGCTCAGCGGTTGTGCCGGATGCTCTGCACGACGTGCCGGCAGCCCTATGACCCCGGCGCCGGCCAACTGGCCGAACTGCGGTTCCCGATCGACGACACCGGTATTCCCACGCTGTACCGGCCGGTGGGCTGCAGCCAATGCGCCCGCTCGGGCTACCGCGGCCGGATGGCGCTGCACGAGGTCATGGCGGTCACCGAGGAGATCGAACGCCTGGGCGTCGCCCGGGCCACCGCGGAGGAGATCGGCAAGGTGGCGGTCGAGAACGGCATGACCCGGCTGCGCGACGACGGTTGGCTCAAGGTCCGCCGTGGGTTGACCTCGATCGAGGAGGTCCTGCGGGTCATCGCCTAGACGCTGCTGCTGGACAGCAGTGGCCGTGGGCGCAACCTCGGCCACGGCGGCGTCGCCCGGTCGCGGAAGGCGTCGGGGCGGCTTTGTGTCGGCAGGAGGTCAGGACCGATAGACGTCGGCGCGTCGTTCGATGCGCTCGACGCGAACCACTCGGCTTTCTTCGTCGATCCGGTAGAGCACCCGATACACGCCGCGACGCGCCGAGAACAGCCCGGCCAAGGGCGGGCCGAGGGGTTTACCCAGGCGGTGCGGGTCGGCCGCGATCGCCCCGACGATCAAGGCCCAAGCCGCTTCGGCCACCGCGAGTGGAAGTCTGTGTTCCAGAGCGCGACGGGCCGCTGGGGACAGCGCGATGGTGTACGGGGCCGGATCAGCCAAGCTCGGCCCGGCGCCGGGCCGCCAGGACCGCACTCATGTCCTGGGCCGTCGTGTACTCACCCCGTCCCCACGCCTCGTCGGCCTCGGCCAGCTCCCGCATCGCCGCTGGATCCGAGAGCACCGAGAGGGTTTCCTCGAGCGTCTCCAGGTCGGCGACGCTGATCAGGACCGCTGCGGGTCGACCGTTCTTGGTGATCGTGATCCGTTCGTGCTCACGCTCGGCGGCCTCCACGTAACGGGAGAGGTTGGCCTTCACCTCGGCCAGTGGCTGCGAACTCATGACCAGAATTCTAGTCACCGCCGGTGCGGCTTGTCAGCTGCTGCAATTCACCAGCGCCGGTGAACCAAGGTTCCATCGGAGGTCGGGGTGAGCTGTCCCGCGGGTTGGCTCCGCGACCGCGGGTCAGAGCAGGTAGGCGTGATTGCGCAGTTCGCGCTGGAGTGCCTCCAGGTTCGCCGTTTCCCTTTCCGGCGTGCTGTTCTCGAGCGTTCGGACGAGTTCTTCCAGGCGGCTGCGTTCGGTTTTGGAGACCACGGGGATGACCTTGGTCCGGGCCTTGCTGACGGCGGTGAGCGAGTCGGGGCTCAGCGTTGTGGCGGGTGCCGCGGGGGCGGCTTCGGACAGCGCCGCGGTTGGGTCGTCCATCAGTTCGTCGACGCGGCGGCGCATCAACTGGAGCTGCGACCGGGCCTGGGCCGCGCCGAACATCATTTCCTCGTCCATCATGACCGTCTTGGTCTGCTCGTCGACGACCGTTACGCGAAGGATGCCGTTGAGGTCGTAATGGTAGGTGACCCGAAAGGCGGAATCCCTGATGAGGCGTCGTTCCAGCAGCTTCAGGGGCCGCTCCCGCAGGATAACGTTGTCCTCGTGGGTCACGACTTGGCGGGGTCGCCCTCGATGACCCACAGGATCAACTGCTCGGCATAATCGACGAGTGCGGTGTATTTGTCCGACGCCTCGGCCGGGTATTTCATGTTCCGTGGGATCAGTACGGAGAACTTTCCTTCCGGTGGGCACATGTCGCCGTGCACGACGGTGCCCAGGGCGTGCTCGGTTCCGACGTGGAACTCCAGGTCGGTGATGATGCCCTGCATGATCGCTGCTGCGATCGCGGCGCCCTCACCGACGGCGGTCATCGCATCGACGGCGTTGCTCGGCTCGACACCCACGATCCCTTTTATGAATCGTCGGATGACCGGCATCTTCGAGCTACCGCCGACCATCAACAGATGATCGATCTCCCCATGTCTTTCTCGCAGGCACAGTTCGACCGGCTCGCGGGTGCGCTCGATGAGCGGCATTATCGCGGCTTCGAACTGAGCGCGGCTGACCTCCAGCAGTCCGCCCCGCGGCAGCGCCACCTGAGCCACGCCGCTGGTGGACAGGGTGATTTTCGCGCGTTCCAGATTGAACCGGAACAGGTTGCGTTCGTGCTCGGCCCACTGGGTCGCGTCCGGGATCTGGGTCAGCAGCGAGGCCATGAGCGCGTTGTCGACATCGATTCCGCCCAGTCGCTGGATTCCCCTGTCAAGAAGCCGGCAAGAGGTTTTTCGTTTGCAGGCGCGGGCGCTCGGGAGTCAACGCGTGCTCATCCGCGGCCCGCCGGTCGTTCACGGGCCGTAGATGCCGATCGCCCCACCTGCCCCTATGTGCGATCCAGCTGCATCGGCAACACCCGGGGGCCGACCGATCGAGGTTGGGAACTGCTGCCCTGAGCGAGACGTCGTTCACGACCCTGGTCGCGCCTGGCACGGGCCACCGGCCGCCGGTCAAGGCCCCGTCCAACGGCCCCGGCGCCGAGGAGATCGTCAGCTCGCTCCGGGAATGTGTCCGGTCTGACAACCACTGGCCGCTTATTGGCAGATTTGTTGGACGCGGCGAGATGTTGTTGCTACATCCTGCTTCGTCGCCGGGCGCCCGGACGTGATCGACGCGCTCCCCGGCCGCCTCCGATCGGGCGCGGGAAGCCGGAGCCGCCTCACGGGTCGTCGAGATCACCGTCGTCCTGGCGAACCTCGGCATCGCCGGGGGTATCGCGGCTTCGCGCATTCACCAGGCCGGCGCCGCCGCCCAGCGCGCTGCCTGCCGCGCCGACAGCGCCGCCCTACGCCTCGCGGAGGAGATCCTGCTGGTCAAGACAGGCGCCTTCGGCGACCTCGGGGCACTCGAGCAAGGCGGCATTGTCGAGGCCGACCCTGGCTGGCACGCGGTCGTCCTGATCCCCGGCCCGCCCGGGTACCAGGTCCGGACCACCGCCCGGAAGGGCTCCAGCACCTGCGGAGGCGCAATGAGAGGCGCACCGGCCGATGGCACAGAGGTCTTCTGAACCGGTCGCCCGCGGCGCGTCCAGGCCCCCATCACCGCCGGCTCGACGATGCGTTCCCCGGCCCGTGGGGCCTGCTACGCCGTCGTGTGGCGGCGCACGTACCCGGTGTCGTCCGCCAGCCGGTCAACGAGCTTGAAGGGCTCGTCGTGGTCCTCCGGGTCGTAGGCGAGCACCGCATTCTCGGCGTCGAGCTTCCGCAGAAAACGAACCAGGGCAAGTCGTTCCCGCTCGGCGAGTGCTTCACCCGCTCGGGCTTTGCCGTAGGCGCGCAGCATCCGCACGGTGTGGTGGTGCCCGCCGCTGGGGTGTGTCAGCTGCGCGCGGGATGTGGTCGGCGTTGTCGGCGCGGCTGGGGACGTCGAGTCGGCGGGCCGTTGCGGCGGTCGGCAGGGTGTTGTGGATGGCGTCGAAAGACGTGCGACCCCGGCCATGCCGTGAGCACGGATCATCGGCTCGAGTTCAGCGGCATCCTCGGGGAGTCTGGCTCGGACTGGCATGCGATTACCTCCGCACCGGTTGCTCCGACGCTAGGTGCCCCGATCAGCCGACGGATGAGCTGACCGGATCGGATCGAGTCCTACGTTCAGCCGGGTGCTCCGGGCGGGGTCCAAGGGGAGGCCAGGTCGATCGACCGTGCCGGCTCGGCGGTCGCACGATGGGTGGCTGCCGAATTCCGACGCTGTTCTTCGACGGTGCGCCGGGTGAGATCACGAACTTGAACATGGTGTCGCCTGCTCCGTTGTAACGTGCTGATGCTTTCGAGCTTCCGTATGTGATGCCGCACAGTCGTCGAAGGAAATCCCGGCATGACCGTTCCAGAAGGCCGTTGGGTTCCGGTCGGCGTCCCCGGTCAGGCCCAACGATTCGACTGGATACCGGCCCAGCAGCCGCCGTCACCGGACGGAACACCCGGCATCTGGCACGTAATCGGGAAACCCGGTGAGCCCGGTCGCTGGCAGTGGTTTGCCGCGCCGCGGCCCCTGACACCGCAAACGTCTCCGGCTGCCGCGGCCGGCGGCGAATGCGAAAGGGCGGTCTCGGCTTCCCCGGCACGCAGCGGAAGCCCGGGGCAATTCGACGGCCCGGAGCAGATGCAGGCCCGGGAGTGGAAGCGACACGGGATGCACCGGTTGTACGTGAACAACGGCGGCGGGAAATGCGTCGGGTACCTGGACCTCGACGCCGGGGAAGTCCACCTCGACGACCCGTACCTGTGGCAGCCGTTCGAGGCCGTTGTCGCCGACTGGCACCGGCGCGCGAATCGGCCGCTACCGCCGTCCTGGGGCGTCGTGGCCCAGGGCCGCGACCTTGCCGGCAATCGGCCCGGCGCCGCCGCCCGTGACCAGGCCCGGCAACTGCGTCGTCAGGCGCCGGTCCGGACACTGTTGGCCCGACTCGTCGATGCCCGGACAGCGGAGCGAGCTTGGCGAATCGGCGCGGACGGGGAGCGAATCGTCGCGGGAATCCTCGATGGGCTCGACCGTTGGCGCGTCGTGCACGCCGTGCCGGTCGGCCACCGCGGCGCCGACATCGACCATGTCCTGATCGGCCCCGGCGGGGTCTACACGCTCAACGCGAAGCACCATCCGCGCGGCAACGTCTGGGTCGGCGGGGACCACGTGCACGTCAACGGCCAAGCCGTTCCTTACGTACGAAGCGCTCGATTCGAGCGCGAGCGTGCCGCCGGCCTGTTGTCCATCGGTGCCCGACGGCCGGTGACCGTGCAGGCTCTCGTCGTCATCGTCGGCGCACGCGAACTCACCGTCCGGGAACAACCCGAGGGCGTAAATGTGATCGCCGCCCGCCGGCTGCTCGGCCACCTGAAAGACCAACCCGACTTGCTGTCCGCCTAAGCGGTCGACCAGATCCACGCAGCGGCCAGGAACTCGGCGACCTGGAATTGTTGAGATAGGAACATCCGCCCGGTCTCGGTGCAGCGGGTCCGGACCTTGCCTGCAGGATCCTGGTTGGAGCCGCCGCCCGGGCAGCCGGCGATAGCCGAGCCGGCGATCGCGATGTCCTCGCGGGCTCGCGCCAGTTGTCCAAACCTCATACCGGGACCGCACTCCGTGCGCCTGCCTCCCGCTCGACGGCCTTTGCTCCGCGGGGGGATCGCCCGGCGAGGCGCCCGTGCACTTGACCGGCCTGTGGGCCACCACTGCCTACCCTGCCCGTATGGTCTCGCCCGCGGACCCCAGGAGCCGGCCAGTCGTGCTCCCCCACCCCCGGACCGCCCGCACAGGCCGGGCAGGGCCGGCCGGCGCGGCCACCGGCCCGCCGCCGCCGGTCGGATCCTCGCAGCGGTCCCTCGGCCGATCCGCCGGAGGACATCCCACCGGGCCGGCCCGCCCGGTCGGCCCGCGGGCACCGTGGTCGGTGCTGCGCCGGGCCGCGATCTTCGCCGGAGTGCTGCTGGCGGTATGGCAGGTGCACAGCTACGGGATCCCGTTGGATCGGGAAGGCGTGCTGGCGTGGCTGGTCGTCGGACTGGCCGCGGCCGGTGTCGGCCGACGCGCGGTCGTCCCGGTCGTCACCGGTTTCCTGCCGTTCGCGCTCGTCCTGATCGGCTACGACTATCTGCGAGGGTTGTCGGCCGGATTGGGTATGGCCACCTGGTGGCAGCCGCAGATCGCGGTCGACAAGTTCCTGTCCTTCGGCACCGAGCCGACCGTCTGGCTGCAGGCCCACCTGAAGTACGGGACCTCGACCTCCCCGGACCCGCACTGGTGGGACGTCCTGAACACCCTTTGCTACAACTCGTTCTTCCTGCTGCCCTACGTGTTGGCCGCGGTGCTGTGGCTGCGCAACCGGGCCGAGTTCCACCGTTGGGCGTTGCGCTTCGTCGCTCTGTCCTTCGTCGGCTTCGCCCTGTTCACGCTGATGCCCGCCGCGCGGCCATGGGCGGCCGCCCGCTGCACCGCCGACCAGATCGCCTCGCACCCCTCCGACCCGATCTGCATGAACCACGACCTACACACCGGGGGACTGTTCGGCCCCATCGCGAACGTCCGACCCGGCGCGGATCCGTGGGTGCAGCGAATCTCCGACCGCGGCTGGGGCGACCTGCACGTGTCCGCGGCACAGCCGCTGATCGACAAGGGGCGACACGTCGTCGATCCGGTGGCGGCGTTCCCGTCGCTGCACCTGGCCGGCACGGTGCTGTTCGTGATCTTCATCTGGGCTCGGGTGAACCGGTGGTGGCGCCCGCTGCTGGTCGCCTACCCGCTGGTGATGACGTTCAGCCTGGTCTACTCCGGCGAGCACTACCTCATCGACTGCATCGCCGGTGCGATCACCGCCGCGTTGGTCAGCCTTGCGGCCGACCGCATCGAGCGCGCCCGGGCGAGCAAGCGCGCGACCCGGATGCCACCCGGAGCAGGGGCGAAGGACAGCGACGGTCCGTGCGTGGACGTCGTGGAACCGTGCAGCCCCGAAGGCCGGCGCGCTGGGACGCGCCAGTGATGCAGCGGAGGTTGAGCGCGCCGAGTCGGGCCGCCTCAGAGGTCCTCACCGAGCAGTTGCAAAGCGTGGCGCAACCTGTCGTCGAGGGCCGGGTCGGCCTGCCGGACCGGCCCTGGCCTGCGAAGTCCGGCCCGCAGGGCATCGAGCATGGCCAGGTCGCCTTCACGATCCCGGTCGAAGTCGAACCGAACCAGCTGGTCCAAGCCCGCGGCCCCGCGCGGCTCCAACGAGCCGGCGGCCATCGGTTGGTCAGGGCTCATCCATGGCTCCGATTCCGCCGGACGCCATCGGCGCCGGCGCGCAGGTACGGCGTACCCGTACGTCACGTCGAGGGCAGCCTGAGGCGCTTCAGATCCGGGCATCGCGCGGGGCCGAGCAAAGTCCTCACGGGATCCACCGGTCGGCGCGCTTAGCCGCCCCAGGTTCTGCCATACCTTCGCACGAGCTGAGCCGCACAATCAATGTTAAACAGCCCTAAAAATACGCAAATACGAGCAGTTTCCCCGGATCTGACGGCCATTCAACATCGTCTGGAACGAGGCGAAGTGCCCGGCCCCGGCCGGAGCCGGGCGGCCCCGGGCCGACCCGAACCGCGGCCGCTGGACAGCGATTCCTCGGCGCGCAGGACGCCGGCGGGGTGGGCAATCAGCACGCCGCCCGCAGCATCCCCCGCGTGCCTCCAGCCGGCGGCCCGGGTGGGGGCGGTCCTGCGGTCCGGGGTGTGGCCCTCGTCCCGGCGGTGGCAGCTGTGTCCGTCGTGCGCAACCCGGTCGGGCCTGACGATCGTGGGGCCCGACCGGATCAAACGCGGTCGTGTTGCCTAGTCCGCAGAATCGTGTGCCGGCCCACCGGCTGTCGACTCTGCGGGGTCCTGCTCGACGTGCATGGTCGGCTCCGCGGCCTCCGACGGAAGGGGATCCAGCGCCATCCCGACGTTCCGTAGGTTTCCGCCACGGCGGACACTGCTTTGCCACTGCGCGCTATTGCCGCTCTTACCCATCGCCAGGCTCCTCCAAGAACTGGGCAGATCCTCCTTGGGCCCCCCACGAGCGGTGTCCATCGGCCACGCGCTGTCGCGGTGGGTCCGTCCCGAAGTATGCCCTGTCAATCGCGCGTTCGGTCAGTCGACCGGTGCCGGCTGACGCACGATCACGGCCTGCCCGCCGAAGGCGACGTGCCCGGGCAGGTGCCGGGCCAGCGGCGAGGGCGGCGGCCAGGTCCAGGCCGCCGAGGGTTCGGTGCGGCCGGCCACGGTCACGTCGAGGAGTCGGGCCTGGCCGAACGAGAGGCTGACCCGGCTGGTCATCGACTCGCTCAGGTATTCGTGCCGAACGTCCTCCGGCGGGAAGTACACGACACCGTCCATCTGCAGGGTGCGGCTCGAGGCCGCCAGAACCGTGCCCTTCCAGACCGCCTGCACCACCCCCGGGGTTTCGCCTCGATCGGCGGCTTCGTCGGGCTCGACCAAGGTAAGTACTGTCACTGCCCACCACCCTCCACGCATCGCGGTGCTTGTTTGTCGGCTGTCCGACCGTGCCTCGGGCAAGCCCTCGGTACGGCCCGGTGCAGCCGACGGGTGTGGCCCACCGTGCCGGAAGCCGGGCTGACTCCGGCCGGTGGGCCGGGGCGCGCGGGTTGAACCCTCCCGTACCGGATCGTCGGTCCCGGCGACGATCCTCCGCCCCACCTGATCCGGCTGCGCGGCCGGACGGTTCCAACCTAGGAGCCGTTGGTTACCGACCCGTGCCGAAACGATTAACGCTGTCCCGACGCGGCGCGCCCACTCGGATTGCTGGTGCGTGGCGGGACGGTATCGGATTCGATCTCGGATTCACGCCGACGCCACGCCGCCGTGCGACCACAATCCATGCCACCGGGTGCGGCCACAATCCGGGCCACTCAGCTCGGCGGCAGTTGAGTCCACTCATGTGGCTGCAAATCCACACTGCCGCACCAGCTGTACGGCGTCGTACTCTTTGGCCCATGAGCCTGCCCGCGACCGAGCCCGGCATCGTTCCGGCGTTGCCTCCGCGTCGGTCCCGGCGACGGATCGTGCTGTGGACCGTGGCGGTGCTCGTCGTGATCGGGCTGCCGGTGACGGATGTGACGTCACGTCAGGTCGTGCAGCGAGCGTTCGCCGACCGCATGCAGAGCCAGTTGAACACGCCGCAGCGCCCGAGCGTGTACCTGGACGGTACCCCGTTCCTCACCCAGTTGATCTCCGGGGAGTTCCAGCGGGTGCGGTTGGAGGCGCGCGACGTCACCGCCTGCCACACCCGGATCGCGCATGCCCGGGCCGTGCTCACCGGGGTGCGGCGGCAGTCGGGCGGCATCGCGGTCGACTCGATCTCCGGCGACGGGCTGCTGAGCTATGCCGACCTGAGCGCCGCGGTGGCACCGCTGCGGATCTCTGCCGGCGGGCCGGGCCAGGTCACGGTCAGCGGCGGGCTGGGTTCGTTCGGGTTCACCGCCGCCGCAGCGCCGCGCATCGACGGCAGCACGCTGGTCGTCGAACCGGTCTCGGCGTCGGCGACCACCGGGTTCGGGCCGTCGTTCGGCGGCAATCTGAGCGCCTTGCCGCCGCTCCGGATCCAGCTGCGGCAGATTCCGGCCGGGCTGAACCTGAGCCTCGACCCGGGCGCCGACGGGCTGGCATTCACCTTCGGCGGGCAGCACCTGGCGTTGCCGGCGATGACCTGCCCCGGCGGCTGACCGCCGACACCGGGGATCATGGGGCATGCCCGAGTTGCCGGAGGTCGAGGCGCTTCGTCGCCTGCTGGCGCAGCGTGCCGTCGGGCGCGCGGTCGTCGGGGTCGACGTGGCCGCCTTCAGCGCGCTGAAGACCTACGACCCACCGGTCACGGCGCTGCCGGGGCTGTTCGTCTGTGGCGTGGCCCGGCACGGGAAGTTTCTCGACCTGGCGGTGGGTGGCACGTCCGTGGCGGACGCACCGTTCCACCTGGTCGTACACCTGGCCCGGGCGGGCTGGCTGGCCTGGCGGGAGAACCTGCCGGCCGGTCCGGCGCGTCCCGGAAAGGGCCCGTTGGCCATGCGAGTCCGGCTGGGCCCGCTCGAGGACGACCCGCCCACGGCGTCGGTGGGGTTCGACCTGACCGAGGCCGGCACCAAGAAGGGGCTGGCGGTGTACTGCGTCCGCGACCCGCTCGAGGTGCCCGGGGTGGCGCGGCTCGGCCCGGACCCGTTGGACCCGGCGTTCACCGCCGAGGTTCTGGGTGGGGTGCTCGCGGCGGCCGGCCGGGCGCAGCTGAAGGGCGTGCTGCGCGACCAGTCGCTGATCGCCGGGATCGGCAACGCGTACTCCGACGAGGTGCTGCACGCCGCCCGGCTGTCGCCGTTCAAACCGGCCGCGAGCCTGGACCCGGCGGGCGTGGCCGAACTGCACGCGGTGATCCGGGCGACGCTGGCTGACGCCATCGGCCGGGCCGAGGGGTTGGCGACCAGTGAACTCAAGGGCGAGAAGAAGGCCGGCCTGCGGGTGCACGCCCGGGCCGGTCAGCCGTGCCCGGTGTGCGGGGACACGGTGCGCGAGGTCTCGTTCAGCGACTCGTCGTTGCAGTACTGCCCGACCTGCCAGACCGGCGGCAAGCCGCTGGCCGACCGAAGGCTGTCGCGCCTGCTGAAGTGACGCCCGTCAGGTAGATGTGACGCCCCACCATCCTGGTGCTGCACCCATCGGGACGTCCGGGTAATCGTGACCTATAGGTCACGGTTACCCGGACGTCCCGGCTCATGGGGTGCTGTGTCAGAGCCGACGCCCGACCCGGCAGGCCCCCCGTGGGTCGGGCGTCGGAGCATGGCGGTGCGGATCAGCGGTGCGGATCGGGGTCCAGCACGGCTTCGATGGAGTTCCAGCGGCTGGTCTCGCACTGGTTGGTGCGGGCGAAGGAGGCCTGGACCGGCTCGGAGCCCCAACGGCCGGACACGACGGCGGTCTGCGGGCCGTCGTACTCCACCGCGCAGACCTGGTCGTCGGAGGGCGGCGCGAACGGGTCGCGCCGGTCGGCGTCGAGGGCGGCCAGGTCGTCGCACGCCTCGGCGATGCGCGGCTGGTCGCCGCCGTCGGGGTTGCAGTGCAGATGCATCGTCTGCGTCTGGGCGCTCGTGTCGGCCCGATAGACGACGGTCAGCTCGGTGGTCCGGCCGGCGGCGGCCTGCGCCGGGGCGGCCGGGACCGTGGCGATCGCGCTGGTCAGCAGGGCCGCCACGGTGGTCAGGTTCCGGATACGCACGCCAGCTACGACGGTTGCGTGCGGGGAAGGGTTCCGGCGAACCGCGCATTGCCGCACGGATTACGCCGAACGGGTGCGGCCGGCGTGGCGGTAGCTCCGGGTTGGCCGGTAAAGCCCGGAATGTCGCCGGCGCGTCGGTTGGGTGTACGTCCGGTACGAACCCGCTCGATCGGTGCCACGGGAGTCCGTGCGGATGTCAACATGGAGGGGTGATCGAGATCGTGGCGCACCGCGGCTCCCGGGAGGGGGCCGCCGAGCACACGTTGACCGCGTACCGCAAGGCCATCCTGGACGGCGCGGACTCGCTGGAGTGCGACGTCCGGCTGACCGCGGACGGCCACGTGGTCTGCCTGCACGACCGTCGGGTCGACTTCGTCTCCGACGGGCGCGGCGTGGTGTCGACCTTGGACCTGGCGCAGTTGCGGGCGCTGCGTTTCGGCACCCGGCGGCCGTGGCGCGCCCTCGACCGGTACCGCGTTCCGGGACCCCGTTCGACGCCCACCGGGCCGGACCGCGCGGACACGGCGGTGCTGACACTGCGTCAGCTGCTGGAGCTCGCGACCTCCGCGTCGCGGCCGGTGGGGCTGGCGATCGAGACCAAGCACCCGACCCGGTACCGCGGCATGGTCGAGTCGCGCCTGGTGGAGCTGCTGGGGGAGTTCGGCCTGCTCGGCGGACCACGAACCGTGCCCGCCGCCGCGGCGGGGGCGCAGATCGGCGCTCGGCCCGCGGTGCGGGTGATGAGCTTCGCCCCGACCTCGCTGCGGCGGATGCACCAGCTGGCCCCGGATCTGGACCTGGTGCTGCTGATGGGCCGGATCCCGCCGCACCTGCGCGACGGTCACCTGCCCGACGGCGTGCGGGCCGCCGGCATCGACGTGGGCATCGTGCACCGCTACCCGGAGTACGTGGCGCGGGCCCACGCGCAGGGCAACGCTGTCTACGTCTGGACGGTGAACACCCCCGACGACGCCGACATGTGCGTGGCCGCCGGGGTCGACGCGCTGATCACCGACCTGCCGCTGGGGATCCGGCGCCGCGTGCTGGAGGGGCGCGCCGCGGGAACCGCCTAGCGCCACGCTCCCGCCCCGCAAGCCGCACCCCATAGGCTGAACGCTCCGGCGGAAATCGATCAGGAGCAATCCCAATGAGCAAGGCCACCCGGGCTCGGCGTGCGGCCGAGCGCCAGTCCTTCGTGCAGCGTCCCTTCGAGGGGATGGCCGCGGAGTGCGACCTGGTCGCGATGCGCGAGATCATCCCGGCCGCGACGATGAAGCTGCCGTTGGTCGGCGAGTACGCCGAGCGCGAGGTCACGCTGTGCACCGTGCTGCCGTTGGCGCTGCCGTGCCTGACCCGCTCACAGGGCAGCGTGCTGGTGGCGATGCAGACCCAGTTCCCGGCCGGCGACGCGAACCGACAGGTCGCCGCGGCGCTGCTCGCCGCGCTGCCGATCAACCCGGGGTCGACGCCGGTCTCGGTCGAGATCCAACCGGACACCCCGAAGCTGCAGGATCTGCTGGACCCGGACGTGCCGTTGGAGATCCGGGTCGAGGACGGCTTCACCTTCTGGGTGGAGAACCCCGCCGAGATGACCCCGGAGATCGAGCAGTCGCTGGCGCAGGCCAACGAGGCCGCGCCGCCGACCGCGCGGCTGGCGTCGGTCGGGGCCGCGTACTGGAGCCACGAGCGCGACCGCGCCTGGCTGCGGTGGGTGATGCCGGAGGACGAGCACCGGTTGTTGAACGCTTTCGCGCGGCTGCACGCCGCGCGGGCCGACAGCCTGGGCGAGGGCACCCGGTACGTGGGGGCGTTCCGCTGCCAGGGCCTGCTGGCCCCGGTCTGGGAGCTGCCGACCGACCGGGTGGCCGACGACTTCGAGGAGGGCGCCAAGGGGTTGGGCGAGCGGCTGGGCGAGGCGCTGGCCGACGACACCCCGCTGACCGCCGACGAACGGCGGGCCAAGGAAGGCCTTGCCTCGCGGCAGCTCACGATCCGCTGAGCCGCGGTGGGTGACGTCGCGGTCGTCATCCCGGCTCATCAGGAGGCCGAGCGGGTCGCGGCCACGGTGATTGCGTCGGCAAGCATTCATGGCGTCGACCTGGTTGTGGTCGTCGACGACGGCTCGACCGATGCCACCGCGGGGTTGGCCCAGGCCGCCGGCGCCCGGGTGCTGCGGCATCCGCGCAATCGTGGCAAGGCCGCGGCGTTGGAGACCGGGGCCGCGGAGGTCGCCCGGCTGGATTCGGCCGAGGGCCGAGGCGCGCGGATGCTGTTGTTCCTGGACGCCGATCTGGCCGAGTCCGCCGCGGCCGCCCAGCCACTGGTGCCGCCGGTGCGGATCGGCGCCTACGACATGACGATCGCGACGTTGCCCCGGCAGTTGGTGGCCGCCGGTGGCCGAGGCCGCGTGGTCCGGTTGGCCGCGCGGGGCATCCGGCTGGCGACCGGGGCGAGCGTGGCGCAGCCGTTGTCCGGGCAGCGGTGCCTGACCCGGCGTGCCTTCGAGGCCGCGCTGCCACTGGCTCACGGCTTCGGGGTGGAGACCGCGCTGACCATCGACGTGCTGCGCGCAGGCCTGTCGGTCTGCGAGATCCCGTGCGACCTGCACCACCGGGTGACCGGTGCTGACTGGCACGCCGTGCGGCACCGCGCGACGCAGTACGCGCACGTGGCCGCGGCGCTCGCTGCCCCGCGCCGCATTCGCCGCTGAACTTCCGCCGCCGAAGTCCGGCCCATCCGCGGGCGGGTCCACAGCGGATGACATCCCCTCCGGAGGTTGAGGTGACATCCCCTCCGGAGGTTGGGGTGACACCCCCACCGACAACCGTGAGTCTCGGACTCGCCGGATCCAGCGTGCGCAAGGGGTGACACCCCCGCTCAAATGCGCGATGCCGGCGGCAACTCGGGCGGCCCCGCCCTCTGATCGCAGTTCGGTGGGGTGACACCCCTTCCGGAGGTTGGCACTCCAGGACGTCCGAAGAAGTGGTCGCAATAGCGTTCTTTCGGACGTCCCGCTTGGGGGGCGTGTCGATCATGGTGGGATCGCCGTCGGCAGGGGCTCAGGGCGATTCCAGATCGCGCCAGCGGGCGGCCCAGACGGTGACGAACAGCGGGAGGCCGGTGGTCAGGGCCACCGCGGGCACGATCACCCCGGAGTCGTTGAGTGCGAATCCCAGCAGGCCGGTCACCAGGCTCGCGGTGAGCAGCGACCGGAAGATCGGGTCGGCCGCGCCGACCCGGGCCAGGCCGGTCAGCCGCAGCACGTCCGGGGCGCGTACCGCCAACAGCATGAGCGCAATCGCGGGCACCGCGAGTGTGACCGTACCCGGGGCGTGCAGCAGGCCCAGGTTGGCCGCCGCCTTCCGGGCGATCACCGACGGCCCGTCGCCGTCGATGACCTGTTGGGCGAATCGTCCGAGGTGCGTTGTGCGCTCCGGCGGTCGACGTAAGTCGATTACCGCAATGCCCGTAATCATGATTACAGTAAATGCGGCTACCAATGCAGCGATGTGCGGGCGAATCCGGATGCCGGCCACACCCAACGTGAGCACGGCGGCGCCCGGCAGCAACGACACGAAGCCGCCGAAATCGGTGCCCAGACCGGGCCAACCGTCGACCAGCGCCGCACCGCTCCCGATCGCGGCCGCCGCCGCTGTCGCCGGCCATCTGCCGAACCGGGGCGCGGCCCAGGTTGCGGCCGCGGCCGCGGTGGTCAGCGCGCAGACCGCGAACACCGCGAAGGTGATGTTGCCGAAGCCGTAGAAGCGGCCGGCGATCAGCGGCGAGAGCCCGAACAGCGCGTCGAGTTGGCGGCGCGACCCGGTGGCGACGTCCAGCGCCAGCCCGGCGGCGGTCAGTGCACCGATGGCCGCGGCGGGTCCGTAAGGGGATCGGCGCCACGGACCGGTCGCCGCGATCACGCTCAACCCGGTCGTCAGCAATCCGATGGCCGCCCAGAGCACGATTGCCGGATGCCGCCAGTGCGACCACGGCAGCAGGTTAACGGCGAAGGACGCCGGCGCCACGGAGCCGAGCCACAGTCCCACCGCGCGCGCGGCCCGGGCCGCGGCGGCGCGGTCGCGGCGCCGCCGGTGCCAGGCGAGAAGGACGGGCCAGGCCACCAACTGCCCGCCGGCGAACACCACGAAGAACGGCACAAAGATGTCCCGCACGGTGTTGGCGGCCACCGCCGCGGCGATCAGGTCGCGGTCGGCGGCCCGGCCCGGGCCGGCCTGCAGCGGCGCGCCGGGCAGGTCGGCCGGTGGAGTTCGCCGCATCAGAGTGGGCGTCAGATCGGTCAGCTGCACCAGCCCGTCCTGTTCAGTGCTTGCTGAACGAAGCAACGGACGATGCGCCGGGTCGTACCCGTCGCCCGGCGGCGCCACGGCCACCGCGGTCAGCTCCGGCGCCGCCGGGCGACCCCGACCGGCCGCGCCGGCCGCATCTCGGCCGTCGGGGCCGGCCGTGGCCAGGCTGTCGGAGATCCCGGCGACGACGAGGGTCCCGCGCCAGACCCGCGCGGCCACCACGGCCACCAGGCCGTCGAGGAGTTTCAGTCGCGCGGCCCGATCCGCCGGGGCGCGGGGCAGCGCCCCGCCGTCGACGAGGAGCAGGTCGCACCGGTCGGGCAGCGAAGTCGCGTCCGGAAACCAGCCGGCGGCGAGGGTGCCGTCGCCGCCGGCCAAGGCAACCGCCGCGCCCGGGCCGACCGCACAGTCGGCCCGATCCGGCGTCGGACCGGCCAGCGTGCCCAGCCGCTCAGCAACGGAATCGGACGAATTCCGCAGCGTCGACCAGCCGGCGATCGAACCGCCGGAGCCGGGCGCCGGAATCGGCGCGCACGCCCCGCCCGGGCGCGCCGCGTCCGACCGGGTGCCCGAGTTCAGCGTCAGCCAGCCGTCGATCGGGCAGGTCCCAGCCCGTCCGGCCCGGACGGTCAGCGATGCCGCGGCCGAGTGTCGGGTCACCTGCCATAGCGCCGGAGTGGTGTCCGGGGCAATGTCGGCCCAGCGCAGGCCGCCGATGCCGACGAAGGTCACCGGGCCGTTCGGCACCGCCGGCGCTGGGCCGATGCGCATCGCCGGCGCAGGGCCGTTGGGCACCGCCCGCGCAGGGTCGTTGGGCATCGCCTGGGTCGGGTCCTTGGGTGCCGCCTGGGTCGGATCGTCGGGCATCGCCGGCGACGCGCTGTTCGGCGCTGCCGGGGACGGGTTGTTCGGCGTGGCCCGGATCGGGCTGTTGGGCGCTGCCGGGGACGGGTTGTTCGGCATTGCTCGGGTCGGGCTGCCGGGTGCTGCCTGCGGCGGGCTGTTCGGCGGCCGGGCCGACGCCAAGGCGAGGACCGGCAGCAGCAGGGCCGCGAGCCAGGCCTGTCGCGTCCGCAACCTCTCGCCCCTCTCGGCTCACCCGCCACTTTAGAACGGCGCGCCGCACGGGACGCGCCGCGGCTGCCCCCTACGCTCCTGGCTGTGAGCGAGCGAACCATGGGGACAGCACCGTCGGGAACGCCGATCACCGAGCGAAGCGAGGCGGCGGCGTGACAGATCCGATCTCACTGGCCGGGTTCGCGCTGGGCGCGAGCGGGTGCCTGGCCGCGGCCAGGGCCAACGTGCGGTTCCGTCGACTGCGGCGCGACTGCGCACTGCTGCAGTCGGGGGCCGAGGGTTCGTCGTTCATCGTCGCCGCCGCGCGGACGGCGTCGGAGTTGGAGCGACTGCGCGGGGACGTCGGACGCCTGCACCGGGAGTTCGCCGCCTTCCGCGACAACGTCGACGAGTCGATCCGCCGGGTCGCCGTGCACCGCTACGACGCGTTCGGCGAGATGGGCGGGCGGCTGTCTTGGTCGTTGGCGCTGCTCGACGACAACGGCGACGGGGTGGTGCTGACCTCGCTGGTCGGTCGCAGCGCCACCCGTTCCTACGCCAAGGCGGTGCGATCCGGCCACGGACAGAGCGAGCTGTCGCCGGAGGAGAGCAAGGTCGTCGCCGCGGCGCTGCGCCCGTCGCACGGCATCCGGCTCGCGGGCGCGGCTCCTGCCGCCGAGGCGCCGGTTCGCGCCTCCGCCTGAGCTCTGACGTGCCGGCAGGACATCCCCGGACGCAAGCGATGGGTTCACCCGAAGCCTTCGGTGCGGGGCGGGGTGCGGATGAGCAACGCGCTGGGTTCGACGACGACGGTCATCTGTCGGCTCGGCTCGAGCAGGTCGCCGTCGATCTGCCGCGGCCACACCCGATCGCAGGTGATCCGGATGCGGCGACCGCGTAGGTGCACGATGCGCGCGCCGGGCGAGTCGGGGCGGCGCCGGATCACGTGCAGGGCGAGCATCGCCCACTGCCGGAACGACGCGGGAATCAGTACCGCCACGTCGAGGATGCCGTCGTCCGGGACCGCGCCGGGCATCAGCAGCATCCCGCCCTGCAGGCGTCCGACGTTGCCGATCACCACCCCACGGGCGCGGCACTCCACCGGTGGTTCGTCGTCCACGGTAATCGTCACGTGGGCCCGGCGGTCGAAGATGTGCCGGGCACCGGAGACCATGTAGGCGAACCAGCCGACGCTCGCCTTGAGCCGGGCCGGGGCATCCGCAATCATCGCCGCGTCCATGCCCATGCCCGCCATCACCGCGAATCGATGGGTCTCGTCGACCCGTCCGACGTCCAGCTTGCGGTCGGCACCGTGCAGCCCGATCCGCAGACACGCGTCGCGGTCCTGCGGCAGCCCGAGGTTGCGGGCCAACAGATTCCCGGTGCCCGCGGGCAGTATCGCCATCGGCACCCCGGTCCCGGCCAGCCCGGACAGCACCGCGCACATCGTGCCGTCGCCGCCGCAGGCGAACACCACGTCCGCGCCCGCCTCGGCCGCCGTTCGGGCCAGCCCGACGCCGAACTCGTCCGGGCGGGTGGGCAACCAGATCGGCTCCGCCCATCCCGCCACCTGCATGTACCGGCTGACCGCCCGTTGCTCCTCGGCCAGGTCGGCGACCTTGGTGGGGTTGATGATCACCGCCGCGCGATGCCGCTCGGTCATCGGGACGTCGACGATCCGGGGGCGCTGTTCGAAGCTGCCGCCGGCCAGGACGTAGCGGCGGGCCACGGCCACGGCGCCGACGCCGACCAGCAGGCTCACCCCGACGGTCGCGGCCGCATAGCCCCCGAGCACCAGTTGCGCGCCGGCCACCGCCAACGCACCCAGCAGCGGCAGCCCCTGCCCGAGGGTGCGCCGTAGCGGTGTCGCCAGCCGACGGCCGAGCACGACGGCCACCGATCCGTACGTGGCGGCCGCCAGGGCGGTCGCGGTGGCCGGGAAGTCGGGGTAGGACACGGTGGCGTCGGCCACGGTCACCGCGAGCGTCACCAGAACCATCGAGGTCACCAGGAACACGGCCTCGCGCCAGCGGTGATAACCCACCCGCATCCCGGCCACCAGCAACGCCGCGGGCGGGGCGGCGACCGATGCCGCTCCGAGGTCCTCCGCGCCGTGGGCGATGGTGCGCCAGCTGTGATGCGCCACCGGCCAGTAGGGACCCGGCCAGGTGTGCAGCAGGCGTCCCGCCAGGACCAGGCCGAGAGCCAACAGCGCCGCCGGGGCACTGAGCCGGCGCGCCAGGCGCAGCAGGTCGGGCCTCACTTCGCCGACGCTATCGCCGACCCGCCCCCCGGTCCGTGTGGCCGGGCCCGACCGGGTCGGGTCGTGCAATTCACCGACGCTGTCGCCGACCCGGCCCCCGGCCCGTGTGGCCGGGCCCGACCGGGTCGTGCAATTCACCGACGATGTGGCCGATCTGCGCCGTGGCCCTGGGTAACCTTCGGCCAGTCGCCAGTCGCGTCGTCACGCGTCCGCCCCAGGAGCAGGAGGCAGGAAACGATGCGAGGCACCCGGGAGGGTCGGCGGCTGTTCGCCGCTTGCCTCGGCGTCGGCTTGGCCCTCGGGCTGGTGGCCGCGATCGGAGCCGGTGTCGCGTTCCACCACGGGGCCGATTACGTGCCCTGCGCCCCGGAGAACCCGATGGACCTGCGCACCTGTCGGGAGATCGACCTGATCGGCTTCCGGATGGGCTCCACCCGCGAGGCCGCGGTCACGGTGGGCACGATCGTGGCCCTGCTGGGTTGGGTGCTCTCGGTGGTTGCCGTCCTCTATTCCTCCTCCCAGCAGCACCGGCACGATCCGTACCGATGAAGCTGGTTTCGCCACGGCCGGTCGGGGCGGTCGCCTGCGACCTGGACGGGACCCTGCTGCGCTCCGACCTCACCGTCTCGCCCCGCACCCGGGCGGCCTTGGCCGCCGTGGAGGAGCAGGGCATCCTGCTCGTGTTCGTGACCGGCCGCCCGCCTCGGTGGATCCGGCCGGTGTCGGTCCAGACCGATCACCGCGGGCTGGCCATCTGCGCGAACGGTGCCCTGCTCTACGACCTGCACACCGAGCAGGTCGTCGGGGCCGACCTGCTGTCCGTCGAGGTGCTCACCGAGACGATCGGCCTTCTGCGCGAGGCGGTGCCCGGGTTGGCCTTCGCGGTTGAGTACGGCGCGGGCTTCGCGTACGAGGCCGCTTACCCAGTCACTTTCGAACACCGGCGGACGGACATCCGCATGGTTACCGCTGCGGAGTTGCTGGAGCGTGCGGCCGCCAAGTTACTCGTGCGTCACCAGGAACGCGACTCCGCGGACCTGCTGGCGGAGGTTCGAGTGTTGGTCGGGCAATTGGCCGAGGTGACCCATTCGACGCCGGTGGGGCCGGGCCTGCTGGAGTTGTCCGCGGCCGGGGTCAGCAAGGCAACCGCGCTGGCCCGACTCTGCGCCGGCCACGGGATCAGTGCGGACGATGTGGTCGCCTTCGGCGACATGCCCAACGACCTGCCGATGCTCCAGTGGGCCGGGCGCCCCTACGCGATGGCCAACGCCAATCCGGACGTGCTGGCTGTCATCCCGACCCGGGCGCCCAGCAACGATGAGGACGGCGTAGCGGTGGTGCTGGAGCGCCTGCTGAGCGGTTCGCCGGACTCGACCGCGGCCGATCCGTTACCTGCGGGGTAATGGTTCTGGTCGCGGGGGAGTCCTAGCGTCGGCGGGGTGGCCGATCATCCTGCCCCGCCGACCCGCGCGGGAACCGGGTCCGGGCCGTTGCTGCAGCAATGGCGGCGGCGCCGGCGACTGTCCCAGCTCCAGCTGGCCTCGGACTCCGGGGTGTCGACGCGACATCTGAGCTTCGTGGAGACCGGGCGGGCGCGGCCCAGCCGGGAACTGCTCCTGCACCTGGCCGAGCACTTGGACGTCCCGCTGCGGGAGCGCAACCGGATGCTGCTGGCCGCGGGGTTCGCGCCGGCCTACTCCGAGGAGCCGTTGGACGCCCCGGAGATGGCCGCGGTGCTGGCCTCCGTCCAGCTGGTGCTGCGCGGCCACGAACCGTTCCCGGCCTTGGTGATGAACCGTCACTTCGAGCTGGTGGCGGCCAATCGCGCCCTCGACGTGCTTACCGAGGGCATCGCGCCGGAGTTGCTGGTGCCACCGACCAACGTGATGCGGGCCGCGCTGCACCCGGACGGGTTGGCCCGCCGCGTGGTCAATCTCGCCGAGTACCGGGGCCATGCCCTGACCACCCTGCGGCGCGCCCTGGACGCCGGGCCGGACCCGGTACTGGCGGAGCTGCACCGGGAGCTGTCCGCCTATCCGGTCCCGCCGGGGACCGAGGTCGTGGACACTCCGGTGGCCGCGTTGGTGCTGCCGATCCGGCTGCGCGCAGCGGGGCCGGGGACCACCGAGATGACCTTCTTCAGCACGGTGGCGACCTTCGGCAGCCCGCGGGACATCACGCTGTCCGAGTTGGCCATCGAGACCTTCTTCCCGGCCGATGCCGCGACCGAGGCGGCCCTGCGCGCCCGGGCCGCCCGGCGCGAGACCGCTTAGCCCCGCCCCGGCGACCCCGAGGCCACCGGCGAGTTTCCACGTCTTCTGACGTGTCGCGCGCCTCTCGACCGTGCCCGAAGGGCGCGCGACACGTCAGAAGACGCAGAGTTGGGCGAGGCCGGGGCGCCCGCTAGACGCCGTCGAAGAAGTCGTCGTGGGCCTTCGGGTCGGCGGGGATGTCCCAGAAGTCGGTGACGGTTCCGTCGGGGCCGAACCGGACCAGGTGCGTCTCGGCGACCTCGAGCCTGGCGCCGTCCGCGGCTCGGGTGGCGGTCTCCTGGACGACCACGACGCCGTGCTCGGCGTCGGCATACACCTCGCGTACCTCGATGCGTTGGGTCCCGCCGGTCAGCTCGAAGCCGTGCACCAGCACGGCGGTGATGGCCTCGTGGCCCTTGTGGTCCCCGGCCATCGGTCCGTCGCCGCGGGCGTGCATCACGGCGTCGGGGGCGAAGGCACTCAGCACGGCCGGCAGATCGCCGGCGGCGAAGGCGGCGTAGACGTGGCGCAGGGCGTCAGCATTGGGGTGTTCGCTCACGATCAGCTCCCGGGTCGGCGGTGGGCCGGGTCGCCCGCCATCACCAACCCTGCGCCCCGCGACCGCGTGCGTCGATTACGCGTCGGGTAATCGTCCTGCCGGAGCGCGATCTGACGGGCCGTCAGAGGTACTGGCCCTGGCCGCCGGGTGGCGCGAGGCCCGGCGGCAGGCCCGCGCCGGGTGCGCCGCCGGGCAGTGCTCGGCGCATCTGTTCCAGCTGGGCACGGGCCGCCATCTGCTGGGCGAACAGGGCCGTCTGGATGCCGTGGAACAAGCCCTCCAGCCAGCCGACCAGCTGGGCCTGGGCGATGCGCAGTTCGCTGTCGCTGGGTACGTGGCCCTCGCCGAACGGCAGCGACAGGCGCTCGAGTTCCGCGACCAGCTCGGGGGCCAGCCCCTGTTCGAGCTCGGCGATCGTGGTGCGGTGGATCTGCGCCAGCCGGACCCGGCTGGCCTCGTCCAGCGGCGCGGTGCGGACCTCCTCGAGGAGCTGCTTGATCATGCTGCCCAGCCGCATCACCTTGGCCGGCTGCTCGACCATCCGCGTGATCGAGTGCTCGTCACCGCCGTCGTCCGGCGGGCCCTCCACCGCCATTCCGGCGGGGGTGACGACCAGCACGCGTTGGTCCGCGGATTCTTCTGGGTTCATGGGTCCATAATCACCGACCCCCGTCCAGCCATTCCCGGGTGGGGTGATCGGGTCAACCACCGACGGTGAGCAGCACCTTCCCGACGTGCTCGCTGTTCTCCACCGCGCGGTGCGCGTCGGCGGCTCGCTGGATCGGCAACGTGCGGTCCACGACTATCCGCAACTTGCCCGCCTCGATCAACGGCAGCACGTGCCGGCGCACGGCCGCCACGATGGTCGCCTTCTCGGCGGTGTCCCGCGCCCGCAACGAGGTGGCCAGCACGGCCCCCCGCTTCGACATCAACGCACCGATGTTCAGCTCGGCCTTCAGCCCGCCCTGCATTCCGATGATCACCAGCCGGCCGTTGACGGCCAGCGCATCCACGTTGCGGCTCAGGTAGGCCGCCCCCATGTTGTCCAGGATGACGTCGGCGCCCCGGCCGTCGGTCGCGGCCTTGAGCTTCGCCACGAAGTCGTCCTCGCGGTAGTTGATCAGTATGTCGGCGCCGAGTTGTCGGCAGCGCTCCAGCTTCTCCGGGCTCCCGGCGGTGATCGCGACCCGGGCCCCGATCGCGCTCGCCAACTGGATGGCCGTTGTGCCGATGCCGCTCGCCCCGCCGTGGACCAGCAGGGTCGCCCCGGGCTGCAGCCCGGCGATCAGGAAGACGTTCGACCAGACCGTGCAGGTGACCTCGGCCAGCCCGCCTGCCTCCACCAGGCTCATCGCCACGGGCCGCGGCAGCAGCTGCGTGGCCGGGACCGCGACCTGCTCGGCGTACCCGCCACCGCCGAGCAGAGCGGCCACCTCGTCGCCCACCGACCACCCGGTGACTCCCGGGCCGAGTTCCCGGATGCGGCCGGCGCACTCCAGCCCGGGGTAGGGCGGCGCGCCGGGCGGCGGCGGGTAGAAGCCCTGGCGTTGCAGGATGTCCGCGCGGTTGACCGCTGAGGCGACGATGTCCAGCAGCACCTCACCGGGTCCGGGCCGCGGGTCCGGTACCTCGGCCCAGACCATCACTTCCGGCCCACCGAACGTGGGCAATGTGATCGCATGCATGACCGGCACCGTAGTGGTGGGCCGGCCCGGCAGCGGTGAGCTGGGTCGCAACCCCGCGAAGCCGTTACGTCGGCGCCATCCGTTCCCTATACCTTTCGGCCATGGTCAGCGATTTCTTTCCCGACGCGGTGCCGATCGAGGAATACGTGAAGCGCACGCACGGGTCGGTCCTGCCCTACGGGCTGGCCTCGGAGAACACGCTGGCCATGGTCGGGGTCTGCCGCGACGAGTTGACCGGGGCGCTGAGCGAGCCGGTACGTGCCGCGTGGGGTCCGCCGTTCGTGATGGGCAGCATGGCCGGGATGCTGCTGCTCGGTGCCGCCGGACTGCGTGCGGCCATGGCCCACGCGCCGGGCTCCGACGGGCGGCAGCGGTTCGTCGTCTACGCCATGCCGCACGTCGGCATCGACGCCGATGGCGTGATCGGCTCGGTGAACCGCCCCGGGCAGGGCCGCAAGACCCCCGCCTGCGGCGCGCTCATGGCATTCCGGGCCGAGCTGGCCAGTCGAAAGCTCAATGGCGACCTGGACCCGTACGACCTGGAGATGAGCCTCATGCGGCAACGACTGCTGCGGGCCATCCCGTACGGCAACATCCCCGGTGTGGTGGAGCTGACCACGATCGCCCGCGACGCGATCCTGGAGGACCTGCTGCGCACGGCGGAGAAGCAGCCCGGCTGGGGGGACGCCGACGTCGCGATCTTCTCGGGCATCCAGATCCACGCCCCCGGAGGGGATTTCGTGGCCCCCGGGCGCAGTTCGGTGCGCCTGGCCGGCGACCAGGGCGACAGCCTGCTCGACATTTAACAGAGCGCCTCAGCCGGAACCGCAGGCAAGACCATTTCTTTACCATTGCGATCTTCTCGCCGGTCGGCTGTCGGGAAACGCCCGCTTGCCGCAATTCGGGCGGACGCCCTATCGCAACGGTGCTGTCGGCGGCGTGTATCCGGTCATTTCCGATGCCCGATGTAACGATCAGTCAGGGTATGAATCCGTGAGGAATTTGATGTCGAATGTCATGTCATTACCGACCTTGACGGGGACCTGGAATTTCCTTTACAAACATTCTCAGCGCACAGCGGGGCGGGAGTCGCTCCGGCTTCTCGTCCCGGTGCATTCCAGCAGAGAGTGAGCCTGTCATGCGCAACATCATCCGCACAGGCGCGGTTCTGGCCATGGTCGTCGCAGCCGGCGGTGTGGCCCTGCCTGCTGGTGCCGCCCCGATGCACCACGACTGGGACTGGGCCGCGGGCGGCGACGAGGTGGACGCGGCGGCGGGCCTGATCGAGGTCTGCAACCACAGCGGCTACCTCTTCAATGTCTACGCCGACGGTCCGTCGATCCGCAAGGACGACCTGGCCGGCAGTTTCGACGAGTGCACGCACTGGGCGCCGGTTCGGGCCGGCCACTACGACATCGGCTTCGGAGCACGCACCACCACTACCCAGAGCGTCATCATCCAGGCCCGTTTCAAGCGCGACGGGCAGACCTTCTACAAGGTCTTCAACTCCGAGGGCGTCGTCAGCAGCAACGTCGGCCCGGGCTCGCACACCCGCGTGGACCTGTTCATCCCGCAGGGATGACGTGGGTACGGCATCCCGCAGGGCTGACGTGGTCGGGCATCGGCAGGGCCGACTTGAGCGCGACCAGACGATCGAGTGAGGTCGCGCAACGGTTGCAGGCGACTTCTTTAAGTTCGTGATCTTGAGGGCGGAACAGTCTTGGCGCTCGGGAGAACACAAACCGGACATTCGGCGGATACCGTTGGACGGTGATCAACTAGGGGGTTGGGGCGTTCCAGGAGCCGTTTCTCGCGTGGTCCCGTGAGAACGGAGCTGAGGGGGGAAGCGACGGCATGCCGTCGTTCCTTGCAATTCTCCGCACTGCTGTCGACGACCGAACCGCGATCCACTGCCCTCGGCCGATACAGGCCGAGACGCCGTAACGAAGGAAGTGAGCATCCCAATGCGCAAGATGTCCCGCGCTGGAATGGTCGTCGCCGCGGCCGTCTCCACCGCTTCCGTCCTGCTGCCTGCCGGTGCGGCCAGCGCACACCCGCATGGTCCGTTGCTCGGCAGCATCCAGGTCTGCAACCACAGCGGCTACGTGTTCAACGTATACGCCGATGGTCCGTCGCTCCGTACGGACGACCTGGCCGGCAGCTTCGACGAATGCACCGACTGGGCCCGGGTCCTCCCGGGCGCCTACCAGGTCGGTTTTGGGCTGCGTACCGTCAGCAGCCAGAACGTGATCATCCAGGCGCGCTTCAAGCGGGACGATCACGTGTTCTACAAGGTGTTCAACAACGAGGGTGTCCTGTCGACGAACGTCGGTCCGGAGCAGCTGACCCGGGTCGATCTGTTCATTCCACAGGGCTGACCTCCTGGCCGGTTCGCCGGCAGACCTAAGATCGCCGCGCGGCCGTCAGGGCCGCGCGGCGATGGTCGTTTCGGCGGCTTTCCCATGTCTGCTCAGGATCTGACTGATCGTCAGTTCCGGCTGGGCCGATTCGCTTTGCGCCAGCTTCCTACGCAGCGTACTGAATCATGTACAGATTGTTGCCACTCAGTCATCCTCCGCACCTTCCGTACCAATATCCTCATATCGGTGCTCATCGGGGGGGTGGAACAAATTCCCGCTCTGTGCGCCGGCACTTCGCAATCATCACTGCCCGCGCTTGTCCCATCCGGGGCGAGAAGTCCAGAAAAGAGACCACCATGCGCAAGATTACGCGCGCCGGTGCCGCAGCGGCGACGCTCGCGGTTGCCGGTATTGCCGCCGTTCCGATGCAGTCCGCGTCGGCTGCCTCGACGCACCATGGGCCGCCGCCGCCGCCCCTGGGCATGATCGTCGTCTGCAACCACAGCGGCTACATGTTCAATGTGTACGCCGACGGCCCGTCGATCCGCGAGGACGACCTGGCCGGTGAGATGGACGAGTGCACCAGCTGGGACAAGGTCCTGACCGGCAACTACCAGATCGGGTTCGGCCTGCGCACCACCAGCACGCAGAACGTGATCATCCAGGCCCGCTTCAAGCGTGACGACCACGTCTACTACAAGGTCTTCAACAACGAGGGCGTGCTCAGCGGTTTCGTGAACAAGGACGAGACCATGCGTGTCGACTTGTTCATCCCGCAGGGCTGAGCCGGCTCGTCACCGATAGGGACGATCAGCGCGGGACCACGCAGACTGATCCAACCCGATGACTTGAAGGTCGTCACCGCGCGGCATGGGATGCCCGTGCGGTGATGACCCTTTTTCCGCCCTGTGCTGGGGTTCGTGCCGTGTGCCGCCTTCTGGTCGGAATACCCCCTGTCGGCCCAACACTGATGATTTGGGCGCAGGCGCGGGGATACGTTCGCGCCAGAAAGTGACCGGCAAGTCCGATTTCGACTGCCACAGACTGCCCGCTCCTGGCCCTCGGGCCCGGATGTCAGAAAAGAGACCGCCATGCGCAACTCCGCTCGTTTCGGCGCGATCGCGGTGGCTGCCGCGGCCGCCACCTCCCTCGGCGCGCTGCCGGCCGGTGCGGCATCGGCGGACGGCGCTCCGCCGGCCGTCCCGGTGCACCACGCCGCTCACCACCACCACGCCGCTCCGATGCCGCCGCCCCCGCCGCCGCTGGGCATGATCATCGTCTGCAATCACAGCGGCTACATGTTCAACGTGTACGCCGACGGCCCGTCGATCCGCGAGGACGACCTGGCCGGTGAGATGGACGAGTGCACCAGCTGGGACAAGGTCCTGACCGGCAACTACCAGATCGGGTTCGGCCTGCGCACCACCAGCACGC
>DATAUG010000137.1:0-1983 GCA_036268355.1 Sporichthyaceae bacterium | reverse complement strand
GCTGGTGCGAGTTCTGGAGTGACGGCTCGTCAGTCGGCGGCCGGAGGGGCGCCGCCGGCCGCGCTGCCCAGCCAGCGGGCGATGCAGGCCATCAGTCGCAGGTCCGGTCGGTGTCCGGCCCGCAGGTCGCACTGCACCGACTCCAGACCGGCGCGGACAGCGTCGGCACCCGGCATCGGAATCGTGGTGACAAGCAGGGCCACCTGGGTCAGCGTGAGGTCGACGTCCGCGCACTTCTCGGCCAGTTCCAAGGCGCCCGGCGTCCCGGTCAGGATCCGCACGTGATCCTCGAGCTCGACCCAGCGGGCAGCCGCGAGCCGCGCGCCGGCAGCCCACGTCGGCTCCGGCGATTGACTGCGCCCGGCGTCGAATTCCGCGAGGGAACCTCGCGCACGCCTGCGCTGTGATCGGTCCTGCCGGTCTCGCACCCGAATCCCCACGTCGCCCCCCAGCGGCCCGCCGGTGCACCGTCGACCGGTCGGGTGTCCTGTTCGACGTGTCGCGCGACCAGGTCGGGGTCCTCCGTTCGGCCAGTTCCGAGCGTCTTTCGGGCGATTCGTCCGGCACGGCGGGTCGGTCGAGCAGGTGATCGGACCGAACCGCAAGCGGGTTGTCGGAATTTTCCGAAGAAATCCGCCGAATGAGGGAACCGAGCATCGGCCGTTCGGCGTCGAAGAGCCATCACGGCCCACGGGCCGTCCGCAGAACGCCACGCAGCATCAGAACACCACGCAGGGGGACGTCGCATGCCACTGACCACCCGGGCCGGCAGGGCCCTGACCGCCGTCAGCCTCACCTCGGCCGTGCTCGTCTCAGCCCTGCTCACCGTGGGCGCGGGCCATGCCTCCGCCGGGCAGATCCACCCGCACAGCATCGCCGCCGAGGCCGGGCCGGTCGGGCTGCCGATCTGCGACTCGAGCGGCCCATGCCCGCTCGACCTGCTGCGCGGCAATCAAGCGCCCGCGCCGAGCGACAGCGACCAGTCCCACGCCTACGGCGACCCGGCGGAGCCCTGAGAGGCGTCAGGTGCGCAGAATTCAGTGGTCGTGCTTGTGCCGGCGGTGCATCATCCAGCGGCACTGCGGATCGCGCGAGGAGTTGTACGCGGGGTCGTTGCCGCAGTGGTGGTGCCGCCCGGCCACGTCCGGTGCACCGACGCTCGCCTGCGCGACGGGCGCACCGAGCACGAGAGCCGCGCAAAGGCTTACCCCGAGGGCCGTCAGGCGCAGGCAGGTGAACGGAAAACGGTTGTGGGACATGCGATCTCCTCGGCCGAGTCCGGGGTCCGGTCCGCTCGGGACGATAGGAGCATTCAACTGGTTGCGCAAGTAAGGACACCTTCGGCGTGGCGGCCTTCTCGACCTATCTGACGATGCGTCAGTTCAGGGCTTGGCCCCGGTACCTGCAGGCTCGCCGGTCGCGGGCTGCCGGTCCGCGCCGCCCTGTTGTCCGGCATCGGTCTTAGGGGATTTAGGGGCCTTGGGGGCGTAGTAGCCCTGTGGTCCAGGTTTGCGGGTCGAACCGGCATCGCCGGAGCAGTAGGCGCCGTTCATGGAGCTGTGCTGCCCCTGGGCGGAGTCCCGGTCGTCCGGCTTGCGCGGCGGCGGAATGGTGTTGTCGTCGTGCAGCGGGCCGCACCAGTCCGGGCCGTCAGCCGGCACGGTGTGTTCAGTAGCAGGCACCGTGTGTTCAGTTCTTGTCGCCGCGTGAGCGCTCGTCGTGAACGCCCCACCGGCGAGCACGACGGCCACCAGTGCGGCGGCCGAGCAGAGCTTGCGCATGTCCTGTTCTCCTTACCGTCGGCGGCTGTGCTCCAGCGGTTCTACCGGGCTCGACCCGAATTCATCGGACGGACACCCCGGCGCCGACGTCGAATCACCCGATCGTGTTCAGGACGAACGCCGCCACCCCAGCCGGAACCGACGGAAGGTCGGGTGAATGCGTGGGAACCGGGAGGGGGCGCAAAGCCGACCCTCCGGTCCG
>DATAUG010000136.1:0-2558 GCA_036268355.1 Sporichthyaceae bacterium | reverse complement strand
ATCTACTTCCTGGCGAAGATCTTCGCCACCGACGGGCTCAGCTACCTCCAGGCGGTGAGCACGATGACCGGCATGAACATCGACGACTACCAGCAGATGATGGTGTCCGGCGGGCGCTCGCCGGAAGGCTGGCGCTCGGTGCGGGACGGGAGCTGACGTGGCCCGCATCACGGCCGGGCTGACCACCAGCCACATCCCGGCCATCGGCGCCGCGATCGACCTGGGCAGGACCGCAGAGCCCTACTGGAAGCCCCTGTTCGCCGGGTACGAGTGGACGAAGGCCTGGGCCGCCAGGGAAGTCCCCGACGTGGTGATCCTGGTCTACAACGACCACGCGTCCGCGTTCACGCCCGAGGTGGTCCCCACGTTCGCGCTCGGCTGCGCCGACGACTTCCCGCCCGCCGACGAGGGGTACGGACCGCGGCCGGTCCCGGTGGTCCAGGGCCACGCCGACCTGGCCGCGCACCTGGCGCAGTCGCTGATCCTGGACGAGTTCGACCTCACCCTGATGTACAAGCTCGACGTCGACCACGGCCTCACCGTGCCGCTGTCGCTGGTCTACGGCCAGCCCGACGAGTGGCCGGTGCGCGTCATCCCGCTGGCCGTGAACGTCGTGCAGTACCCGCCGCCGACCGGGCACCGGTGCTACAAGCTGGGCCAGGCGATCCGGCGGGCCGTGGCGAGCTACGGCGAGGACCTCACCGTGCACGTCTGGGGCACCGGCGGCATGAGCCACCAGTTGCAGGGGCCCCGCGCGGGCTTCATCAACTCGAAGTTCGACCACGCGTTCTTCGACCGGCTGGTCGCCGACCCGGACAACCTCGCTCTCGTGCCGCACATCGAGTACGTGCGCGAAGCGGGCTCCGAGGGGATCGAGCTGGTCATGCAGTTGATCATGCGCGGTGCCATGGGCCCCGAGGTCGACGAGCTGTACCGCTTCTACCATGTCCCCGGATCCAACACCGCGGTCGGCCACCTCGTGGTCCGGCCCGTTGACCAGCCCTCTTAGGAGACCCATGCGGATCGCACTCGCCGGGGCCGGCGCCTTCGGCATCAAGCATCTCGACGGCCTCGCGCTCATCGACGGCGTCACCGTCACGTCCGTGGTCAGCCGCCGGCAGGAGCAGGCCGAGGAGGTGGCGCGGAAGTACGGCGCCGCCCACGCCTCGACCGACCTGGACGAGGTACTGGCCCGCGACGACGTCGACGCGGTCATCCTGTGTACCCCGACCCAGCTGCACGCGCGGCAGGCCATCGCCGCCATGCGGGCGGGCAAGCACGTCCAGGTCGAGATTCCCGTCGCCGACAGCTGGGCGGACGCCCAGGCGGTCAACCGGGTGGCGCAGGAGACCGGCCTGGTCTGCATGGTCGGGCACACCCGCCGGTTCAACCCGTCGCACCAGTGGATCCACCGCCGCATCGCCGACGGCGAGCTGCTGATCCAGCAGATGGACGTGCAGACGTACTTCTTCCGCCGGACGAACACGAACGCTCTCGGCCAGCCCCGCAGCTGGACCGACCACCTGCTCTGGCACCACGCCGCGCACACCGTCGACCTGTTCCAGTACCAGACCGGCGAGGACGTCGAGATCGCCAACGCCGTGCAGGGACCGCCGCACCCCGACCTGGGCATCGCGATGGACATGTCCGTCCAGCTGCGGACGCCGAGCGGCAGCATCTGCACGCTCTCGCTGAGCTTCAACAACGACGGGCCGTTCGGCACCTTCTTCCGCTACATCTGCGACAACGGGACGTACATCGCCCGGTACGACGACCTGCTGACCGGGCGGGAGGAGCCCGTCGACACTTCCGGCGTCGACGTGTCAACCAACGGCATCGAACTGCAGGACCGCGAGTTCATCGCGGCGATCCGCGAAGGGCGCGCGCCGAACTCCGCCATCGCTGACGTCCTGCGCTGCTACCGGGTGCTGGGCGAGCTGCAGACCCAGCTCAACGGCGAGTAGCGGGGCCGCCGTGTCCGAGCCACAGCGAGCGCCCTCGCCGGCCACCCTGCCGCTGACCCCGTCCCAGACCGTCGGCCCGTTCCTGGCCATCGGCCTGCCCTGGCCGGACGGCCCGTACGTGGTGCCCGAGGGCACGCCGGGCGCGATCACGATCACCGGGGTGGTGCGCGACGGCGCGGGCGACCCGGTGCCCGACGCGCTGGTGGAGACCTGGCAGGCCGACCCGGACGGCCGGTTCGCGCATCCGGACGACCCGCGCGGCCCCGCGGAGCCGCCCGCCGGTTTCCGCGGCTTCGGCCGCTGCGCCACCGACGAGGCCGGCCGTTTTCGGTTCATAACGCGGCGCCCGGGTGCCCTGCCCGCCCCCCGCGGCGGTGTGGAGGCGCCGCATCTGGACGTGTCGGTGTTCGCGCGCGGGCTGCTCGACCGGGTGGTGACCCGCATCTACTTCCCGGACGAACGGGCCGCGAACGAGGCCGACCCGGTGCTGTCGGCCATCGGGGACCCCGCCCGCCGGGCCACCCTGGTCGCCGCGGCCGGCCGCCAGCCGGGCGAGTTCCGCTTCGACATCCGGCTGCAGGGCGACGACGAGAC
>DATAUG010000135.1:0-3956 GCA_036268355.1 Sporichthyaceae bacterium | reverse complement strand
CAACGCGTGCAGGGCGATTGCGTCCGCGCCGGCCGCCCGGTGCTCGGCGGCCCGCGCCAGCGCGGCGGCCGCGCCCTGCAGCACCAAGGCGTCGACGAGACGGTCGCTGCCCGGTGGTGTCAGATCCTCGTCGGTGAAGCCCATCGTGCGCAGGTTGCCCAAGTAGTTGGGCAACCCCAGGTAGGTCGCCAGGTGTGCCCGGGCCAGGCTGCGGCCTTCGGCCCGGTCATCGGTGACGACGACCTTGACCTCCGCGGCGATCCGCGGCTTGGGGCCGAGCGCGGCGAGTTGGGCAGCGGTCCGTTCGGGCATGGTCAGGTAGGTCAACGTGCCCGCGGCGCGACGGCCGGCCAGTTCGACCATTCGTGGGCCGTTGGCGCCCAGGACCCGCGCGGCGGGCGGCACTCCGGCGGCGTCCAACCGGTCCAGGTACGCGGTCATCGCCGCCATCGGCTTCTCGTACTGCGGCACCAACACTGCGTGGCTGACGCCGAGCCCGAGCAGCACCCGTTCTTGCTGCTGCTCCGGCAGCACCGACCACCAGTCGGCCACCGCACCGGCCGGCGGCGCCCACACGGACAGGACGGCAGTGGCCGCTCGCAACCTGGTCGTCGCGGCGAGAACCTCGTCCAGCAACGGCAGATCCTCACGCGGGTCGCCGACCCAGAGGGTGTCGAAACCGAGGGCCTCGACCTGCGCCGCGGCCGCACCGGCGTCCACCGTACGCAGCCGCGACCGGCTGGTGAGCAGGCCCAAACTCATGTTGAGACCTTCGCGCACGCCCGGGCGGCGGCCGCCTCACCGGCCATCCGACCCACCCCGCAGGCCAGGCCGAGGGAGTTCCCGCTGCCCATGTACACGTGCCCGAGCAGCCCGCCGACGCACTCCCCGGCGGCGAACAGTCCCCCGACCGGTGAGCCGGTCGGTCCCAGAACCCTTGCCCGGTCGTCGATCCGCAGTCCGCATCCGGTGACGTTCACGGTCACCGGCCGCACCGGTACTGCGTGGAATGGCGGGGTCCGCAGCGGGCGCAGGAATTTTGCCGCCTTACCGAAGTCCGCGTCCACCTCGGCCGCGCAGTGCGCGTTGTAGCGCCCGACCTCGCCGATCAGAACATCGGGCGCCAGGTCGAGGGCCGCGGCCAGCGCCGTCAGGTCGGGGGCCTGGACCGCCCGGCCGTCGGCGCGCAGCAACTCCAGGAAATCCTCGCGGTAGTGGCGTGGCGCGAACGGCGGATGGTTCGGCCAGACCTGCTTGTAGCAGTCCCGGTACTGCTCCGCTGCCTCCGCCGGCGGGGTGAGGCAGGCCTGGTCGAGCACGACGAACGCGGCGTTGCCGTGCGTGCGGACCAGCCCGTCGAGGATCCCGTACGGCGCGGTCTCGTCGGCGAACCGGCGGCCGTCAGCGCCGAGCAGCATGGTCCAGCCCGGCAGGAACGCCTCGTTGACGAAGGAGCCGCCCGGCCCGAGGCTACGCAGCCCGCGATCGTGCCCGGCGACCTGCGCACCGACCTGCGCCCCGAGGGCGAACCCGTCGCCAACCGCGCCGTCGCTGCCGATGTACCAGGTGCGCTCGGCGTCCCAGGCCGACGGGAACCAGCGGGCGAGCAGGTCGCGGGAGGCGCCGAAACCGCCGACCGTGAGCACCACGGCCTCGGCGCGCAGTTCGTCGGTGCCGACGGCGGCCCCGAGCACGGCGCCCTCGGTGGAGGTGAGAAGTCGGTCCACCCGGCGGCCCAGCGCGATGTCGATGTCCGCGGCCTCGCACGCCCGGCGCAGCCCGTCGACCAAGGACTGGCCGCCGCCGTCGACGCAGTGCGACCGCGGTTTGCATTCGTCGCCGCCGAAGATCAGGCGGGGGAAGAACGGGACGCCGTGCGCGGCCAGCCAGTCGATGGTGCCGCCGCTGCGTTCGGCGAATCGGCGCGTCGGTCCGGCGGCGACGTCCCAGCGCTGAAGCTGCATGTACTCGTGGAACAGATCTGCCGGATCGTCCTCGATCCCGGCCGCCCGCTGCAGGGCACTGCCTGCGCCCATCACGATGCCCCCGGACAACCGCGAGGACCCACCGACCTCCGCCATCGCCTCGCTGACCAGGATCCGCCGGGCGCCCTGGTCGTGGGCCGCCAGCGCCGCGCTCAGCCCCGCGGCGCCGGAACCCACGACCAGGACATCCACCTCGCTCATCGGTCTGCGTCCAGCGCCGCGTGCGCGGCCCGCAACACGTCCTGCGGGCGACCCGACGAGCCGCCGACCTCGCCGGCCCAGGCAAGCAACTTGCCCAGGGCGGGGTCGTCCGGGCTGCCTTCGGTCACAGGCAGGATGCCGTCGAAAACCTCGCCGGTCGTGCCGTCCACAGTTACCTGACGCCCAGTCAGTTTCGCGACCACACCTGGCCCGGCGCCGACCACACAAGGCGTGCCCAGCTCACGGGAGACCACTGCGGCGTGGCTGGTGGCCCCGCCGATCTCGGTCACGATTGCGGTCGACACGAGCACCCCGGCGACGTCGTCCGGGTCGGTCGTGGGCCGGGCCAGCACCGGCGATCCGCCGGTGTCCGCGAGATCCTCGGCCTCGTCGCAGGACTCGACCACCAGCCCCTGCCCGATGCCCGGGCAGGCCGGTTCGCCGGTCGCCAGCAGCACCGCGGTCGCCCGGGCCGCGGGCGCGATCCGCGGCCGCAGCACGATGTCGACCTGCGTGGGGGTCACCCGCCGCAAGGCCTCCGCCCGGTCGATGGCCCCTTCGGTGCACATCTCGACCGCGATGCGGATCGCGGCGTCCGGCGAGCGCTTGGCCGCTCGGGTCTGCAGCAGGAACAGTCGGCCGGACTCCACGGTGTACTCGATGTCCTGGACGTCGCCGGCGCCTGCCTCCAGACGCTGCGCGCAGTCGAGCAACTCGGCGTGGACATCGGGCAACGTCCGCGCCAAATCGCTCAGCGGCAGGGCATTGAATCGTCCGGAGACCACGTCCTCGCCCTGCCCGCCGGGCAACCACTGGCCGTACGGGACGGCCTCGCCGGTGAGCGGGTTGCGGGTGAACAGCACCCCGGTGCCGGAAGTCGCGTCGAGGTTGCCGAACACCATTGCCTGCACGGTCACCGACGTGCCGGGGTCGTCGGCGATGCCGTGGTGCCGACGGTAGGCAACGGCGCGCTCGGACATCCACGAGCCGAGGACCGCGGCAGCCGCGGCCCGCAGTTGGTCGACGGGCGACTCCGGGGCGGTGGTGCCGACCACCCGCTCGAACTGCTCGTGCAGTCGCCGCGTCAGATCCGCGGCGTGACCGGGATCGCCGCTGCGGTCGGCAATCGCGTTTTGCACGTCCGGGGTCATTCCGAGGTTCAGGATTGTGTCCATCATCCCGGGCATGCTGCGCGCAGCACCGGAACGAACCGAGACCAGCAGCGGGGAGTCCGGGTCGCCCAGGCGCCGGCCGGTGCGTTCCTGAAGCTGGGTCAGACCCGTTGCGAGCGCGGTGATCGCCGCCTCGTCGAGGGCGTCGCCGTTGTCGCGGAACCGGCGGCACTCGTCCGTGGTCAGCACGAAGGCCGGTGGCACCGGCAGACCCATCGCGAGCATCCGGTCGACGCCCCAGGCCTTCCCGCCGACGTGCTCGCGGTCCAGCGTGCCGGAACCGCTCAACACCACCAACGCCATCAGAGCGCTCGTCCGGCGGCGGCGCGACCCTTGAGCCGAACGGTCTGCAGGGCGGGAAGGTCGTTCATGTCACCGGGCTCCCTCGGGCGGTGTGGCGGATGGTCAGGGGTGGGCGCCGGCTCGCGTCGAGCAACGGCTGCCAGCCCGGAACGAAGGTCATGGCGCGATGCTCGCGCGGCCCTGGCTCAACACGACTGTCCCGTCCTCCCTACGTGCACAGAACCGTACCTCCGAGCCGTTCTGCCAGAGATCGATGTGCAGGGTGTCCCCGGGGAACACGACCGCGGCGAACCGG
>DATAUG010000134.1:0-5705 GCA_036268355.1 Sporichthyaceae bacterium | reverse complement strand
CGTGTTGCCCGATGATGTGCAGGCGTTGGCCGGTCCGGTGTTGGCGCACCGGTTGTTGACGACCGCGGAGGCGCAGATCGCCCGGCGGACCGGCGCGGCGGTGTTGGCCGACATCGTCCGCAAGGTCCCACTGCCGACCGGGCGCTGAGCGCCGTGCTGCACAGGCACCCGCCCAACCGGTCGAGGTCGCGCGGTGCTTGGTCGACCGGAGGGTCGGGCCCGTGAGATCCGTCCGTGGACCGCTGACTCTGCGCGGCTGGACGTTCCTGTTCGTCGGGATCGCGGCGTTCGGTGGGCCGTTCCTGCACGACGGCCTGGGCGGGCTGAGCCGTATCGCGGTGCTGGCGCTGTCCCTGCCACTGGTCTGCGCGCTCGTGGTGCGTCGCGGCGAGCACCACATCCGATGCGCTCGCAGCCTGGAGCCGGCTCGGGTCCAGATCGGGGAGGAGACCCGGGTGACCCTGCTGGTGGAGAACACCTCCACGGTTCCCTCGGGCCGCCTGCTCGCCGAGGACGTATTGCCGCGGCGGGTTTCGTCGGCCCAGCCCCGGTTCGTGATCAAGCGGCTGGACCCGCACGAAATCCGGGAGGTCACCTACACGCTGCGTCCACCGATGCGCGGGCGCTACCGGATCGGGCCGTTGACCATCCTGGTCGGCGACCCGTTCGGGATGGCCGAGCGGAAGCGGGCGTTCCCGGGCACCGAGGACCTGGTGGTGATCCCGATCGTCGAGCACCTCCCCCAGGTCCTGCTGGGCGGGGAGTGGACCGGTGGCGACGACAGCCATCCCAGTGCGATCCGGACGGCGGGCGAGGACGACATCGGCATCCGCGAGTACCAACGCGGCGACCCGTTGCACCGGATCAACTGGCGCGCCACTGCGCGCCGCGGGGAACTGATGGTCCGTCAGGAGGAGCAACCCAAGCAGAGCCGGGCCACGCTGCTGCTGGACGCGCGGTGGAATGCTCACCGCGGCGAGGGCCCGGCCTCGTCGCTGGAATGGGCCGTCTCAGCCGTCGGTTCGGTCGCCCTGCACCTGACCCGCCGGGGTTTCTCGCTGCGGGTGCTCACCGAGACCGGCGCCCCGCTGGCGGGCATGGCAGGTGAGGTGCTGGCCCCGCAACCGGATCTCGAGGGGCTGCTGCTGGACGGCTTGGCCGAGGTGGAACCGAGCCGCGCGCAATCCCTGCGCGAGGCCAACGTCGCGCTCGGCCGGTCCGGGTCGGACAGCCTGATGATCGCGGTCCTGGGCGCGCTCAGCGAACAGGATGCGTCCGATCTCGCGCGGCGGCGGCAGGGCACCAGCACTGCCGTGGCCATCATGTTGCGAAGCTGGACCTGGGGGACGGCGGGGCCGGACGCGGCGGCCGAACGCGAGTTCGCACGGAATGTCGCGCTGCTGCGCGACTCCGGCTGGCGGATCGTGCCGGCGGCGGCCGGCGATCGCATGGCCGATCTCTGGCCGCTGGCCGCGCGCGGCGCGGCGTCGCGGGTGACCGGGGCCCCGTTGGTCGAGGCCGGCGCGTGACCACGGCGACGACCAGAACCGAGGCCGCGCAGGCGCTGCGGCGCGGGGTGCTGGCCTGGTTGGCCGCCGCGCTCGCGATGACAGTGTTGTACGCCGAACTCCGCGGGGTGGATTGGTACGTCCGCTGCGCGGGGGTGATGACGCTGATCTCCGCGATCGGCATCGGGGCCCGGGCGGCGCGGCTGAATTCGGTGACGGTTCTCGCGCTGCAGGTGGTGGCCGGGTTCGAGTACCTGCTGCTGATGTTCACCCCCAAGCACCTCGCAGCGGGGGTGTTGCCGACCCGGAGCGCCTTGCGGCAGCTCGGCGATCTGCTCCGGGACAGCGAGAAGGAGGTCTTCAACTTCATCCCTCCGGTGCACCCGAACAATGCGCTGACCTTCGCCGCCGTGGCGGCGGCGGCGATCGTCGCCGTGCAGGTCGACTTCCTCGCCGCGGGCGTCGGCAGCCCCGGGTTGGCCGGGCTCCCGCTGCTGATGCTGGAGATCTTCCCCGTCGTCTACGGGCAGGAATCCGGCAAGCTGTTCCTCGCGCCCGCCTTGGCCTTCCTGCTCCTGCTGGCCGACAACCGGGATCGACTCGTCCCTCGCATCGGCGCCGTCGTGCTGTCGATCTCGATGGTCGTCCCCGCCCTGATTCCCCAGATCAGCGGGGTCTACGAGAGCCACAAGGGGATCGGCATGCCCGAGAAGGCCAAGACGATCACCACCCTGGACCCGCTGGTGTCGATGCGCGGCGACCTGATTCAGCCCGCCGACACCGATCTGATCACTGTCCGGACCGACTCGGCCCACCCCGGCGACCTGTATCTGCGGGCGGTGACCCTGGATACCTTCGACGGGGTCCAGTGGAAGGCGGGCAAACGCACGGTCAGCACGTTCACACCGCAGCTGCCGGCGCCACCGGGCCTGTCGCCGGCAGTCGCGACATCGCCGGTAGACAGTCAGATGAATGCGCTGTCCAACCTGCAGTCGGACTACCTGCCCCTGCCTTATCCGGCCACCGACCTGACGGTCAACGGTCAGTGGCGGTTGGATCCGCTGACCCAGAACATTGTCAGCCACGACGGTCGCAAGCAGATATCCGGCCTGCCGTACACGGTGCAGAGTCTGGACGTCAACGCCTCGCCCTCCGACGTCGCCGGCACTGTGATGCCGAGTTCGTACCTGACTCCTTACCTACAGATCCCGGCGAACCTGCCCGCCTCGGTCAAGCAGGAGGCGCAGCAGGTCACCGCCGGGGCGGCAGGCCCGTACGGGATCGGAGTGGCGCTGCAGAGCTGGTTCACCACGCCCGGCAACTTCACCTACGACCTGCGCACGCCCCCGGGAACCGGTCAACCCGCGATCTCCGACTTCCTCCAGTTCCGTCGCGGATTCTGCGAGCAGTTCGCCGCGACGATGGCCGTGATGGCCCGCCTGCTCGGTGTCCCGGCCCGCGTCGACGTCGGGTTCACCGCCGGCCGGCTCGCCGACGACGGCCTCACCCGGATCATCAGCGCCCACGACGCGCACGCCTGGCCGGAGCTGTGGTTGCCGAACGTCGGCTGGACCCGATTCGAACCGACCCCCGGGAACGCCGCCTCGAACCCGCACGCGCCGAACTGGTTGATAACCAAGCAACCGCAGAACCCGAAGCCGCTGACCGGGAGCGCCCCGGCGACGTCGCAGCCGGAGTCGGGGCCCGCCCCTGGCGCGGCCCAGCCCCTGGGTACCAACCAATACAATTGCGCCGCGGCCCCCGACGCCCCGCAGTGCCAGAGCCCGAACACTCCGCAGACCCCGGACCATCCGAACCACCCCCACTCGGTGGCGTTTCTGACCCTGATCTGGCTGGTGCCGCTGCTGATTCTGCTGGCCGGCCCGGCGGTGATCCGGGAGTTCCAGCGACGGCGAAGGTGGGCGCTGATCGCCGCCGGCCGCTCCTCCGGCACGCAATCAGCGGTCGCCGCGGAGGCGGCTTGGCGCGAGCTGCGCGACACCACCGTCGACCTCGGCTACTCCTGGCCGGTCGCGCGGACCCCGCGACAGACCGCCGCCCAACTGGCGACCGACGGCCGACTGACCCCGCTCGGCGACCTGGCGCTGGTCCACGTCAGCGGGACGATCGAACGGGCGCGCTACGCGCGCCCCGCGAATGCGATCACCAGGCCGGACCAGCTACGGGCCGCGGTGAACCGGGTCCAGTACGAGCTGCGCGAGCACGCGGGGTGGCCGCGCCGCATCCGGGCGACCTTCCTGCCGCCGTCGCTGTGGGTGAGCTTGCGGACGGTGATCGAGCGCCCCGTCGACACCCGTCGACTGCGGGCGCTGCTTCCGCGCCGGGCGTCGAATTGACCGGGCGAACACGGCGGACCGGCAGGTGCGGTCAGGATCCATCCGGACATGTCCCCCGGATGGGCGGCGCAGCCGCGAAGCGACACCGACGGCTGAGGCTCGGATGGCGGCGCAGCCGCCGCCAAGCGACGCGGAGCGTCGCAATGTAACTGAGACAGGCAACCCCAGTTCGCGCTTTCCGCGAACACGGCTCGTCAGAGCCTGTCGTCCGCGAACACACTTCACCGCGAGGACTGTCTACCCCTGGTCGCGACGCCTGCGCCAGCGGTCCTCGAAGCGGTCGGTGACGCTGCGCTTGGCGGGGCGCTTGCTCGACTTGGACGCGGGTCGGGTGGGGACCTCGCTGCCCGACACCTTGCGCCAACTGGAGACCGCGAACAACGCGGAGGCGAGCATCATCACGAAGCCGAGCACGCCCACCGCGATGAGCGGGCCCTTGGCGATGACGCCGGTGAGCAGTGCGGCTATGCCGAGCACGAAGCCTGCGGCCGCCTGGGCAGCCCGACGGCGGTAGTGGCTCCGCAGATCGGTCCCGCGCAGCGACGACACGAACTTCGGGTCCTCCGCATAGAGGGCCCGCTCCATCTGCTCGAGCAGACGTTGTTCGTGTTCAGACAGCGGCACGGAAACCTCCTCCACCCGGTTTCGCGGTCAGACGCTCGACCGGAACTCTCACCCGTCAGAATAAGCAGGCGAGCCCGCCCATGTAACCCGACCTGGGCAACAGTTCACCCGCAGTGCCTATTGCCTGGTTCCCGGTCGGGCCATGACCCGATCCAGACGACCCGTCCGCGCCCCGACTCAATTCATCCGCAGTGCTCACGGACGGGTTCCGGGCCGGGATTCCGCCAGGTTTCTCGCCCGTCCGCAGCTCGACGGCAGAGGCGACGTCACGGCTCAGCGGCGCATCGCCAGCACGTGAAGCTGGGCGGCGACGACCAGATACTCGGGTCGGATCGCCAGGTCCGCCTCGAGTTCCAGCAACTGCGCCGACCGCGCCGGATCACCGTCGACGAATCCGGACGGCACCAGGTCCGCGCACACCCGGATCCCGTGCACGGCGGTAATCGTCAAGCCCGCCGCGGCGAACATCGCGGGCAGTTCCTCCGGAGCGAACCGCCGCGGCAGCGGATCACGGTCGCCCCATCGGCCGGCCGGGTCGACCAGCGCCGCCCGGGCCTGGTCGAGGTGGCCGGCCAATGCCCGCGCCAGGACGGCGGCGTGCCGGTTGGCAACCAGCACGCTCATCAGCCCGGCGGGCCGCAGCACGGCGGCCGCCGCGGACAGCACGGCCGTCGGATCGTCGACGTGCTCGAGGACCCCGTGGCAGAGCACGGCATCGAAGCTCTCGGCGGCGAACACCTCGCCCAGTCGGCCGGCGTCCTCCTGCACCGACCGGATGCGGTCCTGGCACCCGGCGTCGGCGGACCTCCGGTCCAGCGCTGCCAAGGCGTCCGGGCTCGGCTCCAGCACGGTTACCCGGTGGCCCGATTCGGCCAGCGGCACGGCGAACCCGCCGGTCCCGCCGCCCACGTCGAGAACCTCCAGTGCATCCAGGCCGACCTCGACGGCCCGTCGGGACAACGCCTCCCCCAGCGCTTCCCGGATCACCGCGGTGCGCACCCGCTGCCGAGCGCTCACCGAATCACTCACCGGCGCACCATCGTCCAACGGTGCACGCCGAATGTGGCGCGCACCGTGACATTGGTTCGCTCGCCGCGCTCACTCACGATCGCCACGCTAGAGCAGGCGTGATCGCGCGCCCATAAAGTGCCCCCATGCGCCGCGCCGACGTTCGCAGACCGTCTGTCTGTTGCGTCCGGCTAAGTGGTCGCTATAG
>DATAUG010000133.1:0-28887 GCA_036268355.1 Sporichthyaceae bacterium | reverse complement strand
GGCCTGCACGATGTGGTGGTTGGAGCCGGTGTTGGTACGGGCGTACTTGTCCATGACTGCCATGAACTCGGTGCCCCACAACTTGTAGGTGGTGTTGGTCCAGTAACGACCGGTCGGCCACTTGCCGAAGATCGAACCCAGGACCTCGGCACCGAGGTGGTTGCCCGAGATGCCCAGCGGTGGGTAGTAGCCCTGCTGGGCGGCCTCGACCATGAACTTCGCCATGGTCGCGGGGTTGATGACGTAGTGGATGATGTGGTCGGGATTGGCGGCGCGGAAGGCCAGGATCTGCGCCGACATCGAGGTCTCCGAGATCGACACGTCGGCGCGCTTGACCAACTTGGCCCCGGTCTTGTCCAGGATCTTCGACACGTTGTTGCAGGCGATCTGCATCTCCGGGCTGGTCAGGCAGACCAGGCCGTAGGTCTTCGGGTGGATGACGTGGGCGACCCAGTAGGCGCCGGAGAAGGCCTCGTTCACCATCGACATGTGGGTGGGGAACATGAACGGGTCCTGCCACTCGGTCTGGGAGTAGGCCCAGGCTCCGAAGTAGGGCAGGTGGTATTCCTTCAGGTCGTCGTGGATGGACGCGGTCGACCAGTCCAGACCGGTGACCAGAGCGAAGACCTGGTCCTCACCGACGAGCTTCTTGATGCAGGCCTTGGCCCGCGAGACCTCACCGGGGCCGTCGTCGCAGTCGGTGAAGGTCAGCCGCCGACCGAGCACGCCGCCACGGTCGTTGATCGCTTCCATGGTGGCCAGGTCGCCGTGCACCTGTGGGGTGACCAGAACGTTGCCCAGCGCCATGCCGTGCATGTTGACCGCGCCGAGGTGGATCCCGTCCTTGGTGACACCGGTGTCGGTGGCACCCTGCTTCTGGTCCGCGAGCGTCTTGTTGGCGCCGGCCGCGGTGGCGTTGTCGATCGGGCGGACCGAGCTGGCATAGGCGGCATTGTCGCTGCTGCTCGAGCCGGCACCTGAGGCCAAGTATTTCGCAGACGGCACGTCCGTGGCCGAGGACCCGGTGGCGGTCGAGCCGGTGTCGGTCTTGGCGGCCTTGGCCGCGGCGTTGCCCGGCTTGGCGCCCTTGCCCGGCTTGGCGCCCTTGTCGGTGGCGGCGCTCTTTGCGGTGGTGGTGCTGGCGGCGGGGGCGACCGCGGCGGGAGCGGCCACCTTGGTGGTGGTGCCGGTCTTCGCCGCGGTGGTCTTTGCCGCAGCCGCAGCCGCAGCCGCGGGTGCGGCTGCGGAATTCGAGCCCGAGCCCGCCGACGCCGTGTCCGCGGCGCCGGTGGCAGGTGCTGCGGCGGGGGCGGCGGGAGCGGCCGGGGCTTGAGCGACGGAGGAACTTTCGCCGCTGCTGCCGCAGGCGGCCAACAACATGGCGACAGCCGCGACGACCGGGACGGCCCGCACGGCACGAGGTTTGGTCAACAAAGCAGGAGCCTCCTTCAATGTGACTCCGCCCCGGATTCCATTCCGAATACAAGCGAGGGGTAATCGGGACCGTGAAATGGAAGTCCGAGGAATGAGGGGTGTGGTTTATCGAAGCGATGTCAGTTCGCTCGGATGCTGATGGTTGGAGTCGGCATCCACGTGCGTCACTGAGCATCGCACAGAAAGCATTCAGGAAAAAATAAGAAATCGAGCGTGAACGTGGGATGATTTGCGCCGGGTTTTTCAGGATATGTCGGTATGTTCAGGATTTTCATGGGTGCTTCATGAAATTCAATTCATGAAAAGGTCGCCGTCGGCGAAATTCAGTGCGTCGGGTCGGCGAACGGTAGCCGGAATCCTTTCGGCGCGATCGCGACGGGTAGGTCGAACGCGTTCGGCCCTTTCCCGCGGACATGGAAGCTGGCGTTCGGCACGGGGCGCAGCACGACGGCGGCGGTGCGGCCGTCCTTGCTGGCGGCGGTGCCGGTGATGTGCGCCGCGGAGCCGGGTTCGATCACCAGGTCGTCGCCGTGGACGCAGTCCGCGACCCGGACGATGAGCAGGCCGTCGACATTCAGGTTTCGTACGACGCGCAGTGGCGGCGGCGCGGTCGCGTCGACGATGACCGTCGGGTCCGTGCTGTGCGCCAAGGTGGTGCCGCAGACCACCGTCGCCGACGCGGAGTTCGCCCCGCCGCCGCAGCCGGCCAAGGCCGCCGCGAGACCGGCGGCGAGCGTGATGCCGGCGGCCCGGCGCGCAATCTGCTGGTTCCCCACGTCCACCGATCCTGACGGCAGGTCGGGCTCGGATGGTGGCGACGCGCGCAACGGGCGGGTAGATCGATCCTGGGCGGACGGGACCTTCGTAAGGTTGGCTGTACCCGGGAGCGTGCAGGAGATGGTGAACCAGTGAGCACGGTTCGCGTGGTTGTGGTGCTGGGTCTCGCGGGTGCGGTGCTGGCCGGCTGTGGGAAATCGGGTTCGAACTTCTCGGATCTGCCGGCGCCGTCCCCGATCGTCACGCTCCCGCCGTCCGCCACCGCCACCCCGACCGAATCGGCGACCCCGACCGAATCGGCCGGCCCGACGGTCTCGCCGAGCGCCTCGGACTCCGCGTCGGCGCAGCCGTCCATCAGTTCGGCGCGGGCCAGGAGGCTCGCAACCGCGGCGGTTCTCCTCGCCGGTGACCTGCCTGGATTCACCGCCCACCCGCAACCCGCCGGGCCCGCCAGTCGGACGTTCTACAACTGCGTCGGAATCGCGTACCCGCTGTACCTGCGTCGCACCCCGGGAACCGCCTTCACCAAGGGCCGACTGGAGATCGACTCCTCCGCCGACGTCGTCTCCTCCGCCGCCGAGGCCGCGGCCGAGGTCAAGGCACTGAACACCGATCGGGCGGCAAGTTGCTACAACGACGGCCTGAAGGATTCGCTGGAGGAGAAGGGCTCGAATGTCACCAGCGTGACCACGACCCTGGTGCCGGTCAGTGTGCCCGGCGCGCCCGACGCCTTCGCTTACCACGTCATCATCAAGCGGACCGGCTTCAACGGCGCCGGCGGCCTGGACATCTACACGGTCGGCGTGCGCGTGGGGCAGACCGAGATCACCGTCACCGACAACATGACGGACACGCCGGCCAGTCTCGCCGAGGCCACCAGACTGGCCGCGATCGTCGCGGCCAGGGTCGCCTCCGCCTGAGCGGCGTCCGCCCCGGCGGGTTGGGAGCTACGCGTCGTGCAGATGTGGGATGTATCGCGGCGTCGCTCTGACGGTCACCGAGGCGCAGGCACGCACCGACCGACCGGTGGAGTCCGACACCACGATGCCCACCTGCGTCCGGGTTTCGTCATCGACATCACGAGCCTGCACGGTCAGCGCAGCGGCGTTGATCGGGCCCAGGGCGACGAGCGCGCGCGGGCATTCCCAGCGGTAGGTGACCGGACCAGGAGCGTGAGTCACGACCGCCGGCAGGGCGGCGGACGTGTCGGCGCGGACGATCAGCTCCGCCGGCGAGATGTGCACAGCGAGTGCGGTGCCGCCGTGCCGGTTACCTCGCTCGTTGCGCTCGCTCAGGGCGGTCTCCGATCGACGGCCGGGGCGATGCAGCCCCTCGTACCCGGCCCCCAACGTCTACCGCACCACGCCCGCCGCCGACTCCTCCGCCTACGGACAACCTGATGAACACTTGCCGCACCGGCCGAACGCGGCGGTCAGCCCGGATCGCGGGGAAGCCGCAGTCGGTGTCCCAGGTCGTCGATACGGGCCAGGACCTCGGCCGCGGCGATGTTCTCGGTGTGCCGCCGGATCCGCACCATCCGGGCCGGTACGTCGTCCACATCCGAGCCCACGCGACCGGTGAGGTCGGCCAGGCGGGCCACGGTCGCGGTGGTCCCGTCGAACGCCTCGGCGACTCCGTCTGTCGACCTCGCCGTCTGGTCCAGGCGGGAGACGAGGTCGCCCAGGGAGGCGTCGACCGCCCGGATCAGCGGGCGCAGATCGCCCAGGTCAGCGGTGATCGCCGCGACCGAGGTCGTGATCCGGTCCACCGAGGTTCGGGTGGCATCGGAGTCCGCGGCGATACCGCCCATGGTTTCCGCGATCGCGGCGTTCGCCGCTCGGGTCTCCGCCAGATCCGCGCCGACCGGCTCGGCGGCGGCAGCCACCTGCGCGGCCAGGGCGTCGGAGGAGTCCAGGATCGGCAGGGCACTGAGATGGTCGTTCACCCCGGCCAGTTGCGGATTCACCGATTCACGCACGTCGATGGAGACCGTGTGCGCGTGCAGCGTGGTCAGCATCAGCAGCACGACCGCCGTCATCGCAAAGGTCCCGACGATGCCGAGGTTCCATGCGGCCGCCCGCGGAATCCGCTCGGGCAGCAACCCGCGCGCCACGCGGGCCAACCGGCTCAGCACGGCTGCGGACCGTGCAGCAGGTTGACCGCGACCGAACGGCACACCCGATTGAGGTTGCCGTTGACCCCGCGGTCGATGTGCAGGATGTCCCCGAGGTCGTCGTGGACCGCGCGCAGGACGGACTCGATCGAGACCAGGTTGCGGTGGACGCCGGCCAAACCGGTGGCGCCCGATCCGCTGATCCCGGCCAGGGCCGAACGGATGGATCCGGTGTCGGTCAGTACCTGGGCCAGCAGGTCCGCGCTGTCGTGCACGCCTTTGCCGATCGGAGGAAGCGCGGCGTTCGACACGACGAGGTTCGCCGCCGTGCGTCGCAGTTCCGGGTCGGCGCCGGAGAGATCGGTCCGGATCTGCTCCAGTGACGCCACCACCGAGTCCAGATGCCCGACGATTTTGCCGCTGTCCTCGGGCAGCGCACGCAGGGCGGTCTCGATGCGGTCGAGGGAGGCGTTGAGGTTCTGGATCTGGTCGGGCAGCGTGCGGGCATGCCCGGAGACGTCGGTCACCGACTGATCGGCGGTGGTCAGGTCGTCATTGATGTGGACGAGGGAATTGCTGATCAGCGTCAGGAACACCGCGGTCACCGCGACGATGACGCCCCCGATGACCACCCAGGTGGCGGCCCACCGGCGCAAGGCCACCGTGCCCGCATCGGTCGGATGATCGTTCAGGATCGGGTTCTCGTGCATCGCACGCCCCCGTTCAGGCCGTTGTCGATGCAGGCTGCGTAGTGCTCGGTGCTCCCGAGCGAGCCGAGCAGGTCACCGGTGTCGGCGAGGATCCCGCGCAGCACGGACTCCGCTCTCGGCAGGTCGGTGTTGAGCAGGTCTATCCCGGCGCGGACCCGACCCAGTTCGGCGAGTATCCCGGCGGCGTCGGTGTTCGCGCTCGCGAGCCGGTTCCGCACGCTCGTCACGTCGCCGGCCAGGCCGTTGGTGCCCACCCGGATCCCCGCCGCGCTGTGGTCGATCGAGGCTGAGGACGTCTCGATCGCGGCCGTCCGGGCGCGGATCGCCTTCAGCAGCTCGACGATCGCGACGCTGCGCTCGTCGATCCGGTGCACCGGATCGGCGACCGGTGCGATCGAGAGGAGTACCGCGCTGATGCGTTCGTTTGTCCGCGTCAGTTGCATGATCGCGTCGGTGTCGGTGTTGATGCCCCGGGCCGAGGCGGCGATGCGAGCGGTGTGCGTCCGGATGTGGGCCGCGTTCCGCTCGGTGCGCACCAACAACGTGGTCGCCACGAGGGCGACCACCGCCACGACCACGACGCTGAGCCGACCGGGCATTCGGCCCGGTTTTGCGACTCGGTCACCCATCTGACGCTGCGTCATGCCTGGACCCGGAACGAGTTCACCACTGCGTCGAAGTCCGGGGCCAAGGCGGCGAAGCCGGTGTCCGGCAGGGCCTGGAACACCAGGCTGTACATGGCTCGACCGTGGAAGGCGAACCAGTGCGTGTGTGCGCCGCGGTCGGCGCCGGTGCCGAACGTGTAGAGGTAGTAGACGCCCGGCAGGCCACCGACGGTGGTCGCCTCGGCCTTCAGGACACCCAGATGGGCCTCGGGGGAGTCGATGACCGCGTCGGTCACCGCGCGCAGGTCCGCCAGCCGAGAGGTGTCCACCGGTCGGTCCAGATCGGTGCGGCGCAGGCTGACCGCGTTGGACCCGGAGATCGTCAGCAGCACCCCGCCCGGCACCGTGGTCGTCCGCCACGAGTTGGGGTGGTCGAACGAGAATCCGTCGGTCCGGTCCTGATAGTGCACGAACCCGGTCGGCGCGGCCGTGGTCGCGGACGTGCGGTCGACCCGCCAGACGACGGTCGTGACCGTCACGCCGATCACGGCGGTGATCGCCGCGGTCGCCCGCCACCACCGCGAGCCACGCTTGTTCTCAGTGTCGGTCATTGCACACCCCAGGCGGTAGCGATCAGTATCATTGGTAGCGGTCGGTACCATATCCGAGGAGGCACGAGATGGCCAAGGGCAGACCGCGCGAACGACTCCTGGAGGCGGCGGACGAGTTGTTCCGTGCCGAGGGCGTGGCCGCTGTAGGGGTTGGCCGGGTGATCGAGCACGCCGAGGTCGCCCAGATGAGTCTGTGGCGGGTGTTCGGCTCCAAACAGGGCCTGGTCGACGAGTGGTTGCGGGGCGTCGACGAGCGTGGGCTCGCTCAGTTGCGCGCGGCGTCGCAGGGCGCGGTCGCCCCCAGGGTGAAGCTGGCCGCCGTCTTCGACGCCTGGGCCTCGCGGGCCGACGACCCCGGTTTCCGCGGGTGCCCACTGGTCAACGCCGCCGCCGAGCCGGGCGGCGCCGGACCTGCCGCCGTCGCGGTGGCGCGCCAGCACAAGCAGGAGACGCAAGGCCTGCTCGTGGCGTTGGCGGGCGAGGCCGGGCTCGCCGAGCCCGCCGCCATCGCCCTCCAGTGGCTGTTCCTGATGGAAGGGTGCGCGGTCGCGGTCGGCCTGGGCGTGGTCGCCAAGGACGCGGCAGCGGCCGCCCGCGCGGCGGCGCTGACCCTGTTCGACGCCGCGCCCCGAGCGCGCTCGGTCAGGTCAGGTCGCGGCGCTCCAGCCAATGTCGGCTCAGGAGCAGCAGCAGCGTCCCGGCGCTCACGAGGAGCCCGGCGTCCGCCCAGTTGACGCGATCGGCTGCCGAGGTCGAGTTGTAGTAGCCGAACGGATTGAGGTGGTGCACGAACCCGGCCGGGCTCCACAGCAGCGAGACCAGATTGGCGGCGTAGGAGCCCGCAGCGACCGCGATCGCGATCCCGAGCGCAACGCCTCGGGTACGGGCGCGGGCCGACGCCGCGAACGCCGCTGCGCCCAGGAAGAAGAGCAGCGAGCCGAATTGAACCGCGACCCGAAAGGGCACCGCCGGCGATGTTCCGGACAGTTCCGGAGACATCCGGGACCCCACCAACTCACCGGCGATCGCGCAGGTGAGCACGAAGATCTCCGCGATCAGCCATCCCGTCACTCGGGCGGCGAGAATGGCGGTCCGAGTGACCGGGGCGGTGTACAGCATTTCGGCACGACCGGTTTCCACGTCCGCGGCTATCGCGCCCGCTGCGTTGGAAACTGCCGCGCCGACCGCCAGAGTCAGGACGAACGGGTGGGCGAAACCGAACCCGAGGAAATGGGCCGGGCCGAAGATGTCGGTCGAGGACGATCCGGTCAGCGCCGCCATCACCTTGCCCAAACCGCCCGCACCGAAGTTCTGGGCCATCCCGTGGGCGCCGCCGAAGCCCTTGTAGGTGCTGGCCAGCAGGATCAGCAGGGCCAGACAACCGGTGCCGATCCCGGCGAGGCTGCGCCACCGAGCCCTCAGGTCGGCCAGGACGAGCGCCGTCACGGCCCACCTCCTACGTAAAGGTCCCGGAACAGTTCTTCCAACGAGACCGGGACGACGGTGAGGTCCACCAGTCCGGGTTCTCCGTGGAGCAGTTCACGCAGGATGTCGGTTCGATGCGCCGGGATGCGGCCGCGGACGACGCTGCCGTCGACCTGCACCGCGGTCAGGGCGTTGAGTACCCGGCGTGGTGGCGCCGAATAGGTCAGCGTCACCTCGCGGGAGGCTTGCCGCTGCAGTTCCGCGACCCCTGAAGTCTGCAGCAGTCGGCCGTCCCGCATGAGGATCACGGTGTCGCAGACCTCCTCGACCTCGGTGAGCACGTGTGAGGACAGCAGCACGGTCCGGCCCGACCGGGCGACCCCGGCGATCACGGCGCAGAAGGCATGGTGTGCGAGCGGGTCCAGCCGGTTGGCGGGCTCATCGAGCACGACCAGTTCCGGGCGATGCTGGAGGGCCGCGATGATCGCGAGCTTCTGGCGCATGCCGGAGGAGAACGCCCGCACCGGCAGATCCAGATCGCGCTCCGGCAGGTCGAGCGCAGCGGCGACCGTGGCGCGCTCCGGACTGTCACTACCGCGCAATTTGGCCAGCAGGTCGAGGTTCTGATGACCGGTCAGATTCAGCACGAACGTCGGGTCGGCGGGCATGTAACCCAGGCACGCCCGGGCGGCCGGGCGGCGGGCGTCGCGACCGAACAAGGTGACTCGGCCGGCGCTCGGGCGCAGCAGGCCGCCGATCATCCGCAACGACGTGCTCTTGCCCGCCCCGTTGGGCCCCAGAAAGCCGGTCACCGCACCGGCGGCGAGGGCGAACGAGACGTCGGCCACGGCGATCCGCTCGCCGAAGGCCTTGGTCACCCCGACCAGCTCGACCGGGGCGGCAATGGAGGTCGCCACGAATTCGATGATGACGTGCGCCGGTGCGGAAATGGGAGCCGGCGTCCTGCCGGACGCGGTTAAGTCTTGTTCATCAACCCGCAAGGGCCCCGAAACCCGAACCCTACTGGTCGACCTCGACGCGTCCCGGACAAGCGGGGGCTGTTACTGGGTGACCAGTTGTAGATCGGGCAGGTAGTCGGGGGCCGCGACCGCGCCGAACCGACGTCGGTACTCGGCGGGGGTCAGCCCGAGGTCGACGAGGAATGTGCGACGCATCGCCTGGTAGTTGCCGAAGCCGGTTGCCACGGCGATCGCCTCGACGGTGTCGCCGGTCTCCTCCAACCGGCGCCGCGCGGCCTGCAGGCGCACGCTCTCCACGAAGCGCCGCGCCGAGGTGCCGGTCTCGGCACGGAACACCCGCGCGAAGTGACGGGGGCTCATATGCATCCGGGCGGCCAGCGCCTCCAGTGAGTGGTCCTGCGCCGGATGCTCGACGACGAACTGCTGCAGCTCGCGAAGCGGGTGCCGGCTCGGCGCGGTCCCCGCCCAGGATCCGCCGAACTGGGCCTGGCTACCGGTCCGACGCAGGTAGAGCGCCGCCAACTGGGCCGCCGAACGCGCGGCCGCCGGACCGATGTCCTCCTCGATCATCGCCAGGATCAGGTCGAACCCGGAGGTGACGCCGCCCGCGGTCCAAACCGGGCCGTCGACCACGAAGATCGGGTCCGTGTCGACGCGCACCGCGGGGTAGCGGCGGGCCAGTTGCTCGCCCCACGCCCAGTGTGTGGTGCACCGCCGGCCGTCCAACAGGCCGGCCTCGGCGAGTAGGAAGGCTCCCGTGCACACCCCGACCACCCGCCGTGCCCGGGCGGCTGCCCGGCGCACCCGGCCGACCAGGACCGGGTCGTCGACCGCCTCGTCGGCCACCGGCCCGCCGACGATGACGAGCGTGTCGATGGCCACGCGGGTGGTCGCGAGGCTGCGGGTCGGGACCAGTTCGGTGCCTGCCCACAGTTGGACCGGGGCGCCGTCGTGGGTCGCGAACTCCACCAGGAACGGGCTCGGTTCGCCGTTGCGGGCGGCCGACCAGTTCACCAGCTCCAGCAGGTCCCGGACGCCGAACAGCTCGATGCCGAGCACCCCGCCGTACGCGACGACCAGCACCCGCCTACTCATGTTTTGACCGTAGGTACGCCCGCGGGGCATGCACAAGGACATCTGCCTTTCAGAACGAGACATGGGCGCCGCCGGCCGGAACGCCGGGACGGCGCCGCCGCCACGCCGTGCCTGCCGGAGGTTGAAGTTTAGGTAAGGCTCACCTAAGTTAACGGGATCCTGTGAGAGGGGAACCGGCGATGCACGGGTATGTGGCGGGGCTTGTCGTGGCTGCGGTGGCCGGCGGCCTGGTGATGACCGGCCCGCCGCGAGCGATCGCCGCGCAGGCGCCGGGCGACGCCGGGTCGGCCGGGGCAACGATCAGCATCTGCAACCGCAGCGGCTACATGTTCAACGTCTACGCCGACGGGCCCTCGGTCCGCGAGGACGATCTGGCCGGCTTCTCCAAGGGCGGCGAGTGCAGCGACTGGCCCAAGGTGCTCCCCGGGGGCTATCAGATCGGATTCGGACTTCGGACCGCCGGCGGCGGCACGAACGGGGCGGTGGTGGTGCACGCCCGGTTCCGACGCAACAACCACGTCTTCTACAAGGCGTTCAACAACGAGGGAGTCATCTCCACCACCCTGGGCCCCGGTGACAACGTCCAGCTGGACCTCGAGGTCCCGCAGGCCTGACCGCCTGGTGCTGCGGTGCCCGGGCGGCGCGGTCGTCGGCCGGCCGCCCGGGAGCTCTGGAAGGGTGGGCCCTACGCCTGCCCGACTTCTCGTGCGCGTCCAGTGCGTCTCGGTTTCTGACGGTCCGCCAGACCTGTCGCGCCGATCAGCTCTCCGGGAACCTCCCGGTCCGCAGTGCAGGCTTGGTGAGGGTGAACGAGTCGACCGCCGACAGCTGCCCGCCAGGACCGATGACGGCGTGGTAGGTGACGTCGATCGTGGTCCGGGCGCCGCGCGCCGAACCGTCCACCGTGCAGGCGACGAAGCCGTACGGATGGGCGGAATCGCGCACCGCGGACCAGTCGGCCTTCTCCCAGACGTAGGTGGGCGTCCGCTTGCCGCCCGCCTCGGACTTCGCCGAGACCTTCGTGATCACGCGGCATCGGCGGTCCGGGGTCAGCAACGAGTTGGACGGAATCGAGGTACCGCCCCCGCCGATCACCAGGTGCACGGCGCCGCGGCCGGCCTCGACGATCGCGGTCTCGGTCGCCCGGGGGATCGGGGTCAGTGTCGAGTTCGGCTCGGCGCCGCGGATCGGGTGCGATCGTTCGTAGTGGTGTTCGTGGCCGCACAGCACGAGGTCGACGCCGTAGGCGTCGAACAGCGGAAGCCAACTGTGCCGGATGCCGAGGTCGGCGCCGTTGAATTTGTCCGCGGTGCTGATCGCGACCTGATGCATGCACACCACGATCCAACCGGTCGAGTCGTCGTCGCGGGCGCGCGCCAACTCCCGTTCCAGCCAGGCCCGTTGCCCCCCGGCGCTGTAGCCGCGCACGTAGCTGTTGCCCGCATCCTGCAGGCAGACGTCGTCGTTCTGCAGATGCACGAAGCGGACGTTGCCGACGGTGTAGGCGTACCACAGCCCTGCGAATTCCCCGTCGGCCCCGGGGTTGGGGACCGGGAAATAGGTCTGGAAGGCCGAGTACCCGACCGGTCCGTTGCCGGCCTCGTTCTCGTGGTTGCCCGCGGCGGGCATCCACGGGCGATGGCGGGCCGAGCGGGAGATGTTGTCCAGGAAGCCGGCCCAGGTGCGCAACCGGTCCGCGGCCAGGTTGGCGTAACACAGGTCGCCGTTGAGCACGTTGAACAGCGGGGCGACCCGTTCGATGCCGTCCACCACGTCCACCGAGTTCGGCGTGCCGAAGGCGTCGTTGCCCCAACTCCCGCCGGCCGCGTCGCGGTGGGTGAGGACCGGGGCCGCCATGTCGCCGAAGCTGGTGAAGGTGAACCGAGTCCGTCCGGCTGGGGCGGTACGGATCGTGCCGAACTCTGCGGCCGCGCCGTCGTGCAACGCGGCGTAGAGGTAGTCCGAATCCGGCAACAGCCCGCGGATCGTCGCCGAGTGCACCGCGACCTGGCGGTTGGAGGCACCGTCCGTATAGCTGTGCGTATCGGCCTGCACGGTCGTGCCGATCCCGTCGCCGGCCGTCCCGAGCAACACGCGCGGTGCGCGTATCGGCTCGTAGGTCGTCCAGGACACCACCATCTCGCTCGACGGGTTGTCGCCGAAGGTCAGGTGCAGTCCGCTGACCGGCGGGGCGCCCAGCCCGGACGGCCTGCGCAACAGGTCGGGCGCCGACCGCGCCGGCCGGATTCCCGGGGTGCCCAGCAGCGCGGGTCCGCCCAGCAGCACCCCGCCGGTCGCCCCCAGCCGGAGCATGTCGCGCCGGGAGATGGCGGTGGCACGGGCCGGCAGGTCGGTCATGGGTCCTCCGAGCGGACGGGTGGGGTGCGCGCGAGGGTGACATCCTCCGGTGACGTCCGCGCGTCCGCCGGAAGAAGACCGTCCGAACGTCACGGCCTGCCGAACACGCGTGCGGCGCGCACCGCGTGGCGCAGCCCGGCGGGCCGTTCGGGATTAGGCCTTCGCACCGGCAGGGGCCGGTGGTCGCCCGTCCTGCGGCCGCGCTCGGCCTGCGGGTGACCCACTGCCTGATCACACCTGCTTGATCAACCGCGCCTGACGGGCCGTCAGTTCACTGGTCCGATCAGGCGCAGCAGCCGCACTCCGGGCGGCAGGGGTCGACGGGGGTCAACCGGCGCGGGGCGTGACCGACCGCGGGCTCGCCCAGGTCGATGACGACGGCGTCGAGCCAGGGACGCTGATGGGTCGGCAATTCCTTGAGGCACGAGTCGCACACCGCCGGGCAGGTCGCCGAACCGGGACGGACCGCGGCCTGCTCGGACAGGTCGCACCCGCAGTTCGGGCACAACCACGCGTCGTCGTACTCATCGGTGCGGGAACGCGGATTCCGGTGGAGCGCAGGCATCGGATTTCCCCCAAGACGCGGTGCACGAACCGCGCGTCGAGTTTTCTGACCTATCGTCAGACCCAGTGGTACGGCCCGGTCGGCCCCCTTGCCAACCGGCACCGGTCCGACCCTAGGCCGGCGCGACCGGACACGCCAAGTGCGTGATGTGCTTGCAACACGGGCGAATCAGGAGGGTCGATGTTGGTGTATCTGGCCGGTCCGGCGGGGTTCACCGAGGCGGGTCGGCTCCATCACCAGCAGGTGGTCGTCCCGACCGTGGTCGCCGCGGGTTTCGGCGTGCTGGACCCGTGGGCGATGCAGGGTCCATCGGGTGTGAGCGAGGGCACGCCGGATTCGGCCCAGTGTCTGGGGGCCCTGCGGACGACGAATCGCCAGATCGGCCGGCGCAACGCAGAGATGATCCGAGACTGCGCCGCGTTGCTGGCCGTGCTGGACGGCGCCGACGTGGACAGCGGCACGGCCGCCGAGATCGGTTACGCCGCGGCCCTTGCCCGGCCGGTCGTCGGTCTGCGGACGGACACCCGGTGTTCCGGCGACAACGCGGCCTCGGTGGTGAACCTGCAGGTCGAGTGGTTCATCGAGGAGTCCGGTGGGGTCGTCGCCACCAGCTTGGCCGAGGCGGTGCGCGAGTTGGGCCGCATCCTGGGCGGGCCGTCAGCGGGGCCGCAGACGCGGGTCGGGTCCTGAGCCCGCCGCGGGAGGTTCCGCCGGACGTGCCGCCGGACGCGCGGCCGGCGGGCTCCCCGGAATCGTCCCGCCCCTGCCGGTCGGCGCCGGCGGGGCTGTGTGGCGGGCCCTCGGCATCGGGAAGTGGATGAACCCGGTCGGCCAGTTCCGCCCGGGCCGCACGAGTTTCCAGTCGAACGCCGATCCGGTCGCGGAGTCCTCCGAGATCGTGAGGCTGCCGTCCCGGTTCACCGACTCCACGATCGCGACGTGCCCCCAGGGGTCGACGCTGTGCCGCCCCCACCAGGCCACCGCCCCCGGCGCGGGCCGCCGATCGGTGCGCGAGGCGTAGACCAGGCCCCACCGGTAGGCGTTCAGTGAGCCCGCGTCCCGACCGCGGTCCGCCGCCGGTCGCCGGTTGGGCAGACCGGCCCGCACCAGCCGATAGGCGACGAAATTCGTGCAGTCGCTGCCGGTTCCCATCTGCCACCACGAGGTCCGCCGCGCCCGGCCGTAGCCGAAGTCGCCGTACCCGGCGGCCCGGCACTCGGCGTACCCGGAACACAGCGTCTGGTCCACCGGCCGGGCCTGCCAGGCCGGCCCAACGATCAACGCCAGTGCTGACAGAAGCACCCCGCACCCCCGATGCGACGCCCGCTACTTCTTCGGCGATCGTCGCCGGCGCGTGGGGTGGATCAGGGGCAAGGACACGCCTGGGTAACTCAGAATTCACCCGAGGTGAACCTCGGCCACCCTTGCCGGGTGGTTACCGCTCGTGGGGTGACCGCCGTCGCGGTCGAGGCAGCGGCCCCGACCGGCGGGCGGGGCGGTACCGGATCACCGTCCGACGGGCCTGCGCGGCCGGCCGCTGGCCCCGTCCGGATTCCAGGACCGAGGCCCGCACCAGGCGGTGCACCCAGGACGGGTCGGCCGGCTGGTAGCTGCGAGTGCGTTCGCCGGTAGCCGGGTGGTAGGTCCAGTTGACGCGGAGGTCGATGTGGCCCGGGCAGTGCTCCAGCGGCAGCCACGGGTGCACCGGGTCCGCGCCGAGTGCCGCGCGGCTGGCGTTGATGCAGTCCTCGAGCAGGGTCACGAGCACCAGGTCGCGCTCCGGTCCGGGCGGGACCGCGGCGGCGACGGCCCCGATCGCCCGCCGCAACAGGCCCGCGGCTTCCCGGGCCTGGTGGTTGCGCAACCACCCCGAGAGCACCGCCGGGCGACGCCGCGACGGCTGCCCCGATACGACGAGTCGCTCACCCGCGGACTGGATCGCCTCGAGCATTCGGGCTCGGGTTCGGCCCGCGGCATACGGCAGAGCGGTGTTCGCGCAGGTGAGCACGACCGCGGGCGTGAGGTCGAACCGTGCGGGCTGTGCGGTGCACAGCCACGGCGCCAGTGGCACCAGCGCCCGCGAGGCGTTCGGACCGATCAGGTCGTTGACGGTCTCCGCGACCACGGCCAGCGCGGGATGAACGCTGGTGGGGCGATCGGTCCAGCCGGAGTCGGTGAGTACCGAGACCAGTTCCAGCAGGCCGAGGCCGTTCCGCGGGTTGTCGTGCCGGCCGTGGCCGAGCAGCGGAACCCGCAGGGTGTCTGAACCGATCTTGACCATGTGGGCTCCGACCCGAGTCGCTAGCAGGGACTGTCAGCCGGGCCGGCGGTTTCGGCGAGCCCCATCGCCAGCGTGAGAGAAGTCTAATCCGCAACATCCATGTCAACAAGTATTCACAAAAGACTTTGATCGGTGTGAAATCCGGGGCCGCGAACGATCGGTTGTCCGCAGGTGTCGGCCCTCGACGCCTCCCCTCGTTGCGGAATGGGTTTGGGGCTGCGCGCGATCAGGGTGCGCCGGCCCGCGGCCCGGCGGGCGCGGGCGGGTGGCGGCGCGGGTTGGGCAATCGGGGACGGCGGCCGGCGGCGGTAGGCCACGCGGTGTGGCGAAGCAGGCGCAGACCGTTCAGGCCGACCAGGACGGTGGATCCCTCGTGTCCGGCCACGGCCAGCGGCAGTGGCAGCCCGACGGTGAAGTTCCAGGCCGAGAGGATCGTGATGACCGTCGTGGCCAGGACGAGGTTGCCGACGACCACGCGGCGGTCCCGCCGGGCCAGCATGATCAGCGCTGGAACGACCGCCAGGTCGTCGGCGAGCACGACGGCGTCGGCGCTCTGCAGCGCCAGGTCGGCCCCGTGGCGGCCCAGGGCTACCCCGACGTCGGCGGCGGCCAGTGCCGGGGCGTCGTTGACGCCGTCGCCAACGAGCAGTACCCGGCGTCCGGCGGCTTGGTGGGTGCGGACGACGTCGAGCTTGTCGGCCGGCAACAGCCGGGCGTGGACCCGGTGGATGCCGGTCGCGGCGGCTACGGCTCGGGCGGGACCGCCGCCGTCGCCGGTGAGCAACAGCGGGTCGGCGCCGGTCAGCGCCGCCAGGTCGGCGACGGTTTCCCGGGCGAACGGGCGCAGCCGATCGGTGAGCGTCAGCACCGCGACCGGGGTGTGGTCCACGACCACCAGGACCGGGGTTCGTCCGGCGGCCTCCACCAGCGCCATCTCGTGAGCCGCGCTCGGCAGGCCGGTCGCCTGCGCAGTCGCGGTTCCGTCCAGCAGGCTCGGGCCGCCGACCTCGACCCGCCGGCCCTCGACGAGTGCCACGACGCCACGACCGGGCGTTGACCCGAAGTCGTGGACGGGCGGCAGGACGATCCCCGCCGCGGTGGCGGCTGCCACGACGGCCCGCGCCAGCGGGTGTTCGCTGCGTTGCTCGGCGGCCGCGGCCAACCGCAGCACGCAGTCGCGGTCGTGGCCGGCCGCGGGGAGCAGGTGCACGTCGACCAGGACCGGCGTGCCCTCGGTCAGGGTGCCGGTCTTGTCGAAGGCCACCAGGTCGATGCCGGCGAGTCGTTCCAGCACGATCGCGGACTTGACCAGGACGCCGTGCCGACCGGCGTTCGCGACAGCGGCCAGCAGCGGCGGCATCGTGGCCAGTACTACGGCGCAGGGGGAGGCGACGATCATGAACGTCATCGCTCGTAACAGCGTGGACTGCGACGCCGTTCCGGTGAGCACCGGGATCGCCACCAGGCCCAGGGTGATCCAGGCCATCACCACCGAGTAGCGCTGTTCGAAGGTCTCGATGAACAACTGCCCACGCGCCTTGGTGCCCGAGGCCTCCTCGACCAGGGCAACGACCTGCGCGACGACGGACTGTGCGGCGGGGCGATCCACGCGCACGGTGAGTGCGCCGGTGCCGTTGAGGGTTCCCGCGAACACCTGCGAGCCGGCGTTCTTCAGCGCGGGCAGCGGTTCGCCGGTGATGCTCGCCTGGTCGACCTCGCTGCACCCGTCGAGCACCGTACCGTCGGCGCAGACCCGATCCCCGGGACGCACCAGCACCAGGTCGCCGGCGGTGAGCTCGGTGGCGCGCACGGTCTGTTCGCGGCCGTCGGGCAGCAGGCGGGTCGCGGTCGGTGGGGTCAGGTCCAGCAACTCGCGGACCGAGTCTCGGGTCCGGGCGGTGACGACGGCCTCGAGTGCCCCGGAGCCGGCGAAGATCACGATCAGCAGGGCGCCGTCGAGCACCTGCCCCATCCCGGCCGCGATCACCGCGGCCTGGACCATCAACAGGTCGACGTCCAACTTCCCGGCCCACAAGGCCCGGAAGCCGGCGATGGCCGGGTGCAGGCCACCGGTCAGGTAGCACAGGACGTAGCCGGGCCACCACCATCCGGGGGCAGCTCCGAATTGCTGCGCGGCGGCGGCCCCACTGTGAAGGACAGGCACGCCGCCGCGGCCCAGCGCACCTCCGCGGGCTCGGTGCGGCACGGCCCCGACCCGCTGGTCGCCTCGGCGAGCGGTGGCGGGCCCGGTGGGAGTGGTCTCGCGGTCGGCGGGTCCGGCGCCGACCTCATCGGGTCGGGCTCGTGTCGTCCGTCGCAGCCGTACCGGGCTCCGGGTGTCGGCGTGGCGAAAGGCTCACCGGGGAGCCGAATCCGGCATGCGCGTGCGCCCACCGGCGAGAACGTGTCCCTGCGAACCCTGCATCGTTCCCGCCGTCATCAAGCCGTTCCCGCTCCCGGACCTGTCCGGCACGCTAGGGCGCGGCGCGGTCGACCTGCCGTCGTGACGGCTGCGCAGTCATCTGGTGTTCACCCAACCGACCACAGCCGGCAACTCCAGCGAGGCCAAAAACCCACTCCGGCAATGGATCTGACAGTCCGTCAGGCGTCCGGACGCCGCCGGGGTCAGCCGACGCGGCCTACTCGGCGTCGCCACGGGTACGGCGGCGCTCGGCCTGGCCGGGCCCGCGGCGGGGCAGGCCCGCCCACGTCCCGGACACCGCGCCGGTCGACGTCGAGCACATGCTCGTGCTCACCGATCTCCACAAGTGGCGGATGATCGGGTGGTACCAGGTCACCTGAAGCCGCCGCGATTATCTTCGACGACTTTCTTCGACCAGACCTGACGATTCGTCAGATCTGTTTGGGCATCGGTTTCGCGGCCCGACCCGGAGAGGGCGCCGGGAGCGACGGCCCCACCAGCAACAAGGCGGTCTCGCGCTGCGGGATCACCCCGAGCTCACGATCAAGTACCTCCGCGCACCGGTGATAGGTCCGGCGGACCTCGCCCAGGTTGCCCTCCGCGCGATGGATCCGCATCAGCGTGCGGTAGGCGGTCTCGCGGATCGGATCGCTGTGCAGGACGGTGAGCGCTGCGTCGATCGCCAACCCGAACTGGCCGGTGTCGGCCAATCCCTCGGCCAGCGCCTGCAGGGCGTGCAGGCGCATCTGGTGCAGCCGCTCGCGTTCGTCCGCGAGCCATTCGTCGTCCCAGTCGGGCAGCAGCTCACCCTGGGGCTCCTCGAGGAGCCGTTGACCGGTCACCGCCAGGTCGCCGCGCAGCACCGTACGGGCCGCCTCGGCCAGCCGTTGGATGTCGACGTCGACGTCGTCGGTCAACGCCAGCGACCCGACGCCGGCGGTCAGGACGGTCGGCGCGGCGCGATTCACGCGCCAGATCGCCGTCCGCAGTCGGGCCAGCGCCTGGCGTTCGATCACGTCCGGCCAGAGCGTGCCGGCCAACCTGCTGCGGCTGATCGGGCCGCGCAGCGCGATCAGCGCCACCACCCGTTGCTGCACCGCGCGGAGCGGAACCTCGGTGTCGTCCACGCGTAATCGAAACCCGCCGAGAAGACTCACCACTACCCGCCCGGCCCACTGTTCGCTCGAACTGCCCACCGATGCCCCCGCACTCGGTCGCGTAACCGATTTCCACGATACGACAGCACCGAGTCGGACGCCGCACACCCCTGCGAGTGACGGGTGTGTGACGCCGCGGTGACTTCGACGAGATGGGCCGCCCGAAAGGCTCCGGTCCGACGGGCCCGGCCCGGTCGCGCCGCGGCTGGAGCTGGGGCACCGTCCCCATGTCGGTACGACGAATCGCGAGGAGTTCTTGATGATGACACCTGGAGCGGCCACCACCATGCTCGGCGACATCGCCGGCGGTGCGCGCCACCCGATGGGCCAGGACGTCGCTGGGCAGGATGCGTTGATCGCGGTGCCCGCCGGCCTCTTCAACACCTTGCTGAACCAGACCGGCGCCTGGATCGGCAACCAGACCGGTTGGGGCGGGACGCCCCAGTACAACTTCGGCGGCCACCTGTCCGGCCACCACGGGCAGCACCAGCAGGCCGGGCAGTACGGCGCAGTAAACCCGTGGCAGTACGCGAGCCCGTTCCTGGGCCAGTACCCGACTCCGTTCGCAGGTCCCTACGGGAGCCCGTTCGCCGGGCAGTACAGCGGTAGCGGTCCGTGGGCCGGGCAGTACGGCAACCCCTTCCAAGGTCAGTACGGCAGCCCGATCCAAGGTCAGTACGGCAGCCCGTTCCAGGGCCAGTTCGGTAACCCGTTCCAGGGTCAGTACGGCAACCACCTCGCAGGCTCGTACGGCGGGGGCGTCATGCCGTTCCAGGTCCTGGCCAACGGGATGGCCCGCTGATGCCGGCCGGGTGCCAGGGGCTGCGGTGACCACTGCCGGTCCGCGCGAGAGGCTGACGCGGGCGGAGTCGGCGCAACTGCTGGTGATCCTCTTCCGGTACGTGGAGTCGAACGTTGCCGCGTTTCCGTCGTTGCTGCCGGCCGTGGACTCGCTGCGCGAAGCGGCCGCGCTCTACGGTCGCGACGACACCACCGGTGCCACGGAACGGGCCTTGGGCGTGTACGAGTTCCTGCGCCGCACCTGGCTGGCGAACCCGACGATGCCGGCCCCGTGAGCGCGGCCGACTGATCCGAACGACGTCCCGACGGGCGCGCCGTGGCACGCCCGTCGGGACGAGTACCGCCCGGGATCGGGGGGCAAGTGACCGCCTCGACCGGGACTCCGGCCTTCAGTTCTCGCCGCGGACGCACCGTGGCGTCGTCAGTGGGGAGTGAGCGCGCATGGCCACCCGAAGCAAGGCGGGCGAAGGGTCCGCGACCGCCGAGACAACCGTCGGCGCCTCGCGGGAGCGGACGTTTCTGATTGCCCGTCAGGAACCGTTCGTCAACGTCGGTCCACCACCGGTCGATCTGGACGCGCTGTTGGCGGCCCTGGAGGCGGATCCGGCGATCAGCGTCGAGCGGGTGCTCACCGCCCGGGGCCACGCCAACGGACTTACCCCGCCCATCCCGCTGCAGAAGATCATCGTCGCCCGTATGCCGGAGGAACGGGCGCACGCGTTGGCGCGGTTGCCGCACGTGCTGATCGAGGAGGACGCGGCCATCCACCCGATGGTCACCGTGTGGCCGGCGCCTGCCGGAACGACCGACCCGGCCGCGTTCCTGCCGTTCGGGCAGGCCACCACCTGGCAGTTCGCGGTCCTGTCCGACGGCGACGCCCCGGTGGTCGGTGCCGCGGTGTTCCTGTACGGCTCCGGTGTCCCGGGGCAAGGGCGGACCGATGAGAGCGGCACGGTGTCGATCAGCCTGCCGAACGAGTCGGACGACACCATTCGTGCGCTGTATGTGAACCCGCCCTCGGGCCACTGGGACCTGTGGGTCGACGACCCCGCGTTGACCTCACGCGCCCGCAACGTGGTGCGCCTGGAGGCCTTCGGCCCGGACATCGTCGGTGCGGCGAAGACCCCCCGGCTCGGCTGGGGCCAGCGGGCCATGCGGTTGGACGAACTGGACCCGGCGGTGACCGGCGTCGGGATCAAGATCGCGGTGGTCGACTCCGGCATCAACAACGCCCATCCCGACCTCGCCCGGGTGAGCGGCGGCGAGGATCTGCTGGCCAATCCGACCGGGTGGGAGCACGACACGATCTCGCACGGCACGCACTGCGCCGGGATCATCGGCGGGCGACCGGGCGCCGGCCTCCGCGGCTTCTCTCCCGGCGCCGAGGTCATCGCCCTGCGCGTCCTGCCCGGCGGCCGCTTCAGCACCTTGCTGGCGGCGCTGGACCACTGCATCGAGGCCGAGGTCGACGTGGTCAACCTCAGCCTGGGAAGCACCTCGGCCTCGACGCTGGTGCTGGGCAAGCTCGCCCAGGCCAAGGCTGCCGGCGTGGCGTGCGTGGTCGCGGCCGGGAACACCGGCGGGCCGGTCCAGTTCCCGGGTCTGTCGCGCGACGTGCTCACGGTGGCGGCGGTCGGCCGGGTCGGTGAGTTCCCGGCCACCAGCCGACATGCCCGGCAGGTCCCGTTCCAGGTGGACCCGTTCACCGGTTGGTTCCGGGCGGCGTTCAGCTGCCAGGGGCCGGAGGTCGACCTGTGCGCGCCGGGCGTCGGGATCGTCTCGACCGTCGGGACCGACGGATTCGCCGCCTGGGACGGAACCGGAGCGGCCGCGGCTCACGTGAGCGGCCTCGCGGCGCTGGTGCTGGCGCATCACCCGGACTTCACCGGCCCCTTCCGCGCCCGCAACGCTGCCCGCGTCGAGCGGCTGTTCGGGATCCTCCGGGCCAGCGCGACACCGCTCGACCTGGGCGTCCGCGGGGGCTGTGGTGCCGGCCTTCCGGACGCGGTTCGCGCGCTGCAGCCGGGGCTCCCGGTGGACCGGGCCGGCGTCAACGCCCCGCAGACCGGGTCGCCGTGGGCGGTGATCGAGCAACTGCGCCGCGAGTTCGTCAACGCCGGCCTCCTGCTGGCGTAGTCGGCCCGGCTCAGGGCTCCACGGCGGTCAGCGTCAGCAGAGTTGCCTCGGGCCGGCAGCACAGTCGGACCGGGGCGTAGGGCGAGGTGCCCAGCCCGGCCGAGACGTGCAGCCACGGCGACCCCGGCAGGCGCCAATCGGGATATCGGGTGAGGCCGCGGGCGCTCCTGCGGTCCAGGTCGCAGTTGGTCACCAGGGCCCCGAAGCTGGGGACCTGTAGCTGCCCGCCATGGGTGTGGCCGGCGATGATCAGTTGGTGGCCGTCGGCGGCCATGGCGTCCAGGACGCGGCGGTAAGGCGCGTGCAGCACGCCCATCGACAGGTCGGCGGCCGGGTCGGCGGGCCCGGCGACGGCCGGGTACCGGTCGCGGTTGACGTGCGGGTCGTCGACCCCGACGAGGTCCAGCACGCGTCCGTCCAGCTTCACCCGGGTGCGCGCGTTGCCCAGATACTCCCAGCCACGCTCGACCAACGCGTCCCGCAGTTGGGCGCTGGGCAGGTCCGGCACCCGCGGCAGGACCCGGGACTGGCGTTGGACCAGGTACTTGGCCGGGTTGCCCAGCCGCGGTGACCAGTAGTCGTTCGACCCGAACACGAAAATCCCGGGCCGGTCGAGCAACGGATCCATGGCATCCAGGAGGCCGGGCACCGAGTCGAGGTGGGCCATGTTGTCGCCGGTGTTGACGACGAGGTCGGGTTCCAGCGCGGCGAGGGAGCGGACCCAGTCCCGTTTGCGCTGCTGGCCGGGCGTCATGTGCAGGTCGGAGAGATGCAGCACGCGGAGCGGGCGTTGGCCCGCCGGGAGCACCGGCACGAGCACCCGGCGCAGGGTGAACGCGCGGACCTCGTACCCCGCTCCGTAGGCGAGCACCCCGGCGCCCGCCGCTGCGAGCCCACCAAGCACCCGGGCGGCTCGCGCAAGAGCGATGCGCTGCGTCATCCGGGGATTCTCCCAGACGGTGGGTTCGCTCGGCGCCTTTCTTCTTCGAGGGCCCGCCGCGCGGCCCCCGCGGCGTCGACCGACGAGGGCGCCGCCCCTACCGGGATGGCGCCCTTCGATCTGAAGCTTGGCCCAGTGGGTTGGCTGGAGGAGATTCGCGCCAGCTCGAACCGTGAGCCGAGCCGATCGAAGAGGGGGTGCGGGGGGCGAAGCCCCCTGCCGCGGCGCGAAGCGTCGCAATGTGACGGCGGAGTCGAACTGGTCCGCGCTCTTTGCGGACAGACCCCGCCCATCGACGAAGCCGGGGTCGCCGAACTCTGCAGCTTGGCTGGGCGGGTCGGGCCGAGGAGATTCGCGCCAGCTCGAACCGTGAGCCGAGCCGATCGAAGAGGGGGTGCGGGGGGCGAAGCCCCCTGCCGCGGCGCGAAGCGTCGCAATGTGACGGCGGAGTCGAACTGGTCCGCGCTCTTTGCGGACAGTCGTCTCCCTTCGACGAAGCCCCCCGCCGCGGCGCGAAGCGCCGCAATGATCGCGGAGTCGAACTGGTCCGCGCTCTTTGCGGACAGACCCCGCCCATCGACGCAGCCTCAGCAGATCGGGCGGGTGTAGCCGGGATCTCCGAACTTGGGTTGGCCGGGCGGGTCCTTGATGCCCTTGCAGGACACCTTGGCCGTTCCGCCGTCGCCGTCGCCCTTGGTGCCGTTCAGCACCCCCGGGTCGGCCGGGTGGAATGTCAGCTTCGGCTTGCCGGCCAGCGCGCCGTCCATCATCTCCTTCCAGATCGGGCCAGGGAGGAGCGAACCGAGCACCAGGTGGTAGTAGGTCCCGCCGATGGTCATGTCGCCCATCTTGAAGCTGTAGTCGTCGGGGTTGCCCAACCAGACCGATGTCGACATCTGCGGGGTGGCGCCGGTGAACCAGACCGCGACGTTGTTGTTCGTGGTACCGGTCTTGCCGCCGGCCTCGCGGGAGTCGTTGAGCTCCATCTTGTCGCCGTAGCCGCCGGGCTCCATCACGCTGCGCATGACGTCGACAGTGGCGTCGGCGACCTTCTGCGGGATGGCCTGCTTGCAGTTGGCCGAGGGGACCGGCAGCACCTTGGCGTCGGCGGTGATCATGGACTCGATCGCGATCGGGTCGCAGTGCACGCCGCGGGCCGCCATGGTCGCGTAGCCGTCGGCGATGTCGAGCGGCGAGACCTCGTTGATGCCCAGGGTGTAGGGCAGGAATTCGTGCTGCGGCTTGCCATCGGCGCGGTGGACGCCGGCTGCGGTCGCCGTCTGCACCACGTTGCACAGTCCGACGTCCTGCTCCATCTGTGCGTAGTAGGTGTTGACCGACCGCCGCAGCGCCTCACGCATCGTGATCGAGCCGAACACGCCGTCGGTCTCGTCGTCGGTGAAGTTCTTCGGGTGCCACCCGTCGGCCGGGACCCGCTTACCCTCGCAGTTGGTTTGGGCGTAAAACCCGCCGATCGAGTACGGGGAGTTGATGCGGAACTCGCTGCCGTAGCCGGCGGCCAGGGCCGCTGCGGTGGTGAACACCTTGTGCGTCGAGCCGTCCTGGAAGCCGCGCGAGCCGCCGTAGGTGTAGTCGGTCGCGTAGTTGACCACGGTCTTGCCGTTGCCGGTGCCGTACTCGCGGCTCACGGCCATGGCGCGGATCTTGCCGGTGCCGGGCTCGACCGAGGCCAGCGCCGCGGCGACCTTGTCGGTCGGGGAGACCTTGTCGTGGATGGACTGCTCGGCGGCCCGCTGGGCCTGCATGTCCAGCGTGGTTCGGATGGTCAGCCCACCCCGGGAGAGTAGGTCCTCGCGGTCCTGCGCGGTCTTGCCGAACACCGAGTCGTTGAGGATGACGTGGGTGATGTAGTCGCAGAAGAACGGGACCGGGGAAGCCGTGCAACCGTTGGAGGTCGGCGAGACCCGAAGTCCAAGGTCCTGCGCGATGGCCTGGGTGTACTGGTCCGGGCTGATGTAGTGCAGGTCGCGCATCCGGGCCAGGACCACATCGCGGCGCTGCTTGGAGGCGTCCGGGTTGGCGAGCGCGTCGTACTTCGTCGGGCTGCGGACGATGCCCGCGATCATCGCGGACTCGGTCAGCGTCAGGTTGTTCGAGCTCTTCGAGAAGTACCGCCGGGACGCCGCCTCGATCCCGTAGGCGCCCGCCCCGAAATAGGAGATGTTGAGGTAATTGTCCAGGATTTGATCCTTGGACAACTTCTTCTCGATCTCCAGGGCGTACTTCAGTTCCTTGAGCTTTCGGGTGACTGTGTGCTCGTGCGCGGCAGCGATCTTGTCGGGGTCGCCATTCGCCAGCTGAATTAGCAGGTTCTTTACGTATTGCTGGGTAAGTGTCGAACCACCCTGACCGCTACCGGTCGAGGAGTTCTTCACCAATGCCCGCATCGTCCCTTCCAGGTCGATCCCGCCGTGCTGGTAGAACCGGTAGTCCTCGATCGCCAGGATGGCCTGCTTCATCACCGGCGCGATGTGGTCGAGGGCGACGTCGACCCGGTTCTCGTCGTAGAAGCTGCCGATGCGAGTGCCGTCCTCGGCCAGGATCACCGACGCCTGCGCGGGCGGGACCGTGGACAAATCGGACGGCAGGGCCTGGAATTCCTTGGAGAAGTGGTTGGCGGCCATGGCGCCCGTGCCGACGACCGGCATCAGGATCCCGGCCATCATCGTTCCGGAGAGAACGCAGACACCGACGAACCCGGCCGCGTAGCCGGAGCGGCTGGTCTTCTTGGCCGGACCTCTGCTGCCCAGAGTCGGCGTGATGACCTTCGGACGGGTGTCCGACTTGCGCCGCCACAGAATTCCCATGCGCCAAGACTAAGCCTGATCCAAGCCTCCTAACGGCTCCTTCACATAACGGTGACCAAGGCTGACCAAACTATCTCCGTTCGGCTGAACTGAGACGTACCGAGGGCTTGCCCGAGGCACGGCCAAGAAGCCGACAAATCAACACTGCGGCTGAACTGAGACGTACCGAGGGCTTGCCCGAGGCACGGCCAGGAGGCCGACGAATTAACGCTGCGGCTGAACTGAGACGTACCGAAGGCTTGCCTGAGGCACGACCGGGAAGCCGGCCAATGGGCGCTGTGTCCTATTGATCCGGCAGATACCGATGGCTGTCTCGCCCACATGGCGCAACTCGATCAACGCGTTCCGGGCGATCCGAGATCGTAACTGAGACGGTCGCTCTGGGGCAGCGGATCGGCTGGAACCAAGTCGGGGCAGTACGCGTCCAACCCGGCACGAACGAGTCGTAGCAGTGGCCCGAAGTGACTAGGTGAGGTTGGTCACAACGGGCCCTGTCGGACACGAACCGGGTTACGTACGGTCACGTTCGGCGCCATCTGGCCCGGGTGCGTCCGGGCTTTTCGCCAGGGGGAGGACGCGAGTCTTATGTGGGACAGTGATTGGGCAACCCGCGCCCGGTGCCGTAAGTCCGCTCCCGACGAGTTGTTCGTCCAGGGTGCCGCGCAGAACAGGGCCAAGGCCGTGTGCATGGGCTGTCCGGTTCGTACCGAATGTCTGGCCGACGCGCTGGATCACCGGGTCGAGTTCGGCGTCTGGGGCGGCATGACCGAACGCGAACGGCGCGCTCTGCTGCGTCGCCGGCCGAACGTCACGTCCTGGCGGGGCCTGCTCGAGGCGGCTCGCGACGAGCACCTGGGTGGCCCGAAGGCGTTGCCCGAGGCGATCTGAACAGAGGCCGAATGGCCGGCCCTTGTTCGCGGAAAGCGCGAACCTGGGTCGGCCTCTTTAGTATTTTGCGGCGCTTCGCGCCGCCGGCGGGGGCTTCGCCCGAGCCGATTGAAGCCTGTTGACCGGTTGCACCGGGCGAAGCCCGCTTCAACCGGAACACCCGCACCCCCTACCAAACGTGGCGCGCCCGGAGGACTTGATCCTCCGGGCGCGCTGCTTTCTCAGGCCTCTCCAGCAAGATCCATACCTACCCGACGCAGCCCGGCCAGGTCGTGGACGTCGGCCGACTGGTTGCCGACCTCGACCACCGGGATAGCGGGGTGCGCCTCGGTGAAGCGTTCGGTGAGCCGTTCCTCCCGGTCGATGACGTGCATCAGGTCCGCGTGCAGGCGCAGCAGCGCCGCGGTCAGCGTCGGCCCGGGTGTGTCACCGGCCCGGTCGAGGTCCTCCGCGGCCGACAGGGCCCGCTCCGGGGACAGCGACGCCGCGGCCGAACGGTGCACCTTGTTGAGCACGAGCCCGGCCAGCGGCATCTGCTCGTCGCGCAACCGCTCGACGAAGTACGAGGCCTCGCGCAGCGCGTCGGGTTCGGGGGCGGCCACCACCACGAACCTGGTCTCCGGAGCTTTGAGCAGGCGATAGGTCGCGTCGGCGCGTTCTCGGAAACCGCCGAACATCGTGTCCAGCGCAGCGATGAAGGCCTGCACGTCCTTGAGCAGCTGGGCGCCGAGCACCTTCGTGAACACGTTCGCGACCATGCCGAAGCCCACGCTCACGACCTTCAGATACGCCCGGCCGCCGACCTTCGCCGGCGCCGCCAGCAACTTGATCACCCGGCCGTCGAGGAACGACCCGAGCCGTTTCGGGGCGTCCAGGAAGTCCAGCGCGGAACGGCTCGGCGGGGTGTCGACGACGATCAGGTCGCAGTTGATGGCCCGGCGCAACTGGCCGAGCTTCTCCATCGCCATGTACTCCTGCGTCCCGGCCATGGACGAGGACAGCGACTGGTAGAACGGGTTGGCCAGGATCGCCTGGGCGCGGCCGGAGTCGGAGTGCGCCAGCACGATCTCGTCGAACGTGCGTTTCATGTCCAGCATCATCGCCTGCAGCGACCCGCCCTTGGCCGTGTCGACGCCGGCCACCGGGCGCGGGGTGTTGTCCAGTTCCACCAGGCCCATCGACTGGGCCAACCGCCGGGCCGGGTCGATGGTGAGCACCACGACGTCGCGCCCGCGTTCGGCGGCCCGCAACGCCAGCGCTGCGGCGGTCGTGGTCTTGCCCACCCCACCGGACCCGCAACAGACCACGATTCGCACCGCCCGGTCGTCCAGCAGGTTGTCGATCCGAAGCGCCTCGGTTGGCCGCCCGTTCATCAGCCCAGTCCCCCTGCACTTCTGGTGCCTGTCGCACGCTTGCGCCGCTCTCGAAGGGTGCGGCAGGCAGCCGAAGTCGGGGAAGCCGGGGGTGTCGGTGCGATCAACGGCTCGCCCACTGCTCGCGAAGCTCGTCGGTCAGCCGGTAGAGCCCGCCTAGGTCCATGCCCGCGACCAGCGCGGGCAATTCGTACCGGGGGCGGCCGGTGGCGGCCAGATCCTCGCGGCGGCCGGCTTCGAGGGCCACGCGGACGGCGTGGTCGCCGGCCTCGGCCAGCAGGCCGTCCACCAGGTTGTGATCCGTGGCCAACCCGACGCCGGTCAACGCGGACTGCACGGCCGTCCGGTCCAGGGTCCCGGCGCCTGCCGCGACCAGGTCCGCGTCGCCGAGCACCGGTCGCCGGACCATGTTCACGATCACCGCCCCGACCGGGATACCGACCTGCGACACCTCCCCGATGCCGTCGATCGTCTCCTGGACCGGCATCTCCTCGAGCACCGTTACGAAATGCACCGCGGTCCTCCTCGACCGCAACAGCTGCATGATCGACTCGGCCTGCTTGTGGATCGGGCCGCCCTTGGCCAACCCGGCCACCTCGGTGTTGATGTTGAGGAACTGGGCGATCCGCCCGGTGGGGGGCGCGTCCATGATCACGGCGTCGTAGGTGGGCCGGCCGCCGCGGCGCGGCCCGACGGCCTCGTATGCCTTGCCGGTCAGCAGTACGTCGCGAAGCCCGGGTGCGATCGTCGTCACGAAGTCCACGAAGCCCAGGCGGCGCAGCCCGCGGCCGGCTCGGCCCAGGTGGTAGAACATCTCGAGGTACTCCAGCAACGCCTCCTCCGGGTCGATCGGCAGCGCGAACACCTCGCCACCGCCCGGGGCGACCGCGATGCGGCGTTCGGAGTACGGCAGCGGTGCGGTGTCGAAGAGCTGGGCGATCCCGCCGCGGCCCTCGACCTCGACCAACAAGGTGCGGCGCCCGCCCGCGGCCAGCGCGAGGGCGAGCACGGCGGCCACCGTGGTCTTCCCCGTTCCGCCCTTGCCGGTGACGATGTGCAGCTCCACCCCGGCCCAGGGCGACTTCGCACCCGACGGCATCCGCGCAGCTTAGAGCCGGCGCGCCGACTCATATGCTCCGGTCCATGCAGAAATGGGAGTACGCCACCGTGCCGTTGCTGGTTCACGCGACCAAGCAGATCCTCGACACCTGGGGTTCGGACGGTTGGGAGCTGGTCACCGTCGTACCGGGCCCCAACACCGAGCAGTTGGTTGCGTATCTGAAGCGCCCGACGTGACCAACACGACCCGGTGGGACGTCGGACGCCGCGCGACCGGCCGTCCTCCCCTCCCATCTTCTGGCGTGTCGGGCGCCCTTCCCGGCGCGGCA
>DATAUG010000132.1:0-11228 GCA_036268355.1 Sporichthyaceae bacterium | reverse complement strand
CCGATCACCGTGCAGGAGCAGGACACCTTCGGCAACCCGGTCCTCGCCCCGACCGGTGGCACCACGGTCACGCTGACCTCGAACTCGGCAGGCACCCACCCCTTCGCCTTGACCTCCGGGGGCGGCGCCGTCACCAGCGCGACGATCCCGAGCGGGTACTCCTCCGTCGTCTTCTACTACGGCGACACCAAAGCGGGCAATCCGACGATCACGGTCAGTGGAGCCCTGACCAGCGGCACCCAGGTCGAGACGATCACCACGGCGACTGCGAACAAGTTCGCCATCACCTCCACTGCGGTGTCCGGCGCCGCGTCCGCCGGCGCCGCACTGGGGCCGATCACCGTGCAGGAGCAGGACACCTTCGGCAACCCGGTCCTCGCCCCGACCGGTGGCACCACGGTCACGCTGACCTCGAACTCGACCGGCACCGCGATCTTCTCCGCGACCTCCGGGGGCGGCAGCGTCAGCAGCGTGACGATCCCGGCCGGGGCCTCGAGCGTCGCCTTCTACTACGGGGACACCAAAGCGGGCACCCCGACGATCACCGCCGGCGGAACCCTCACCAGCGCCACCCAGGGCGAGACGATCACTGTGGGGCCCGCGGCCAAGTTCGTCCTCACGTCCCCCGTGTCCGGTACCGCATCCGCCACCGCCACGCTGGGGCCGATCACCGTGCAGGAGCAGGACACCGTCGGCAACCCGGTCCTCGCCCCGATTGGGGGCACCACGGTCACGCTGACCTCGAACTCGACCGGCACCGCCCACTTCGCCCTGACCTCCGGCGGCAGCGCCATCACCAGCGTGACGATTCCGGTCGGGTTCTCCAGCGTCACTTTCTACTACGGCGACACCAAGGCGGGCAGCCCGACAATCAGCGCCGGCGGAACCCTCACCAGTGCCACCCAGACCGAAACGATCACCGCCGGAACCGCGACGATGCTCGCCTTCGGGCAGCAGCCGAGCAGCACCGCCCAGGGCTCGACGATCGCCCCCGCCATCACCGTCCAGATCCAGGACCAGTTCGGCAACCTCACCACCAGCGCGGCCACCGTGGCCATCGCAATCAACCACAACGGCGGACTGCTCGGCCTCGGCGCGTTGTCCGGGACCAAGTCCAAGTCCGCCGTCGCCGGGGTCGCCACCTTCAACGACCTGTCCATCGCCGGCCTTCTCGGTGTCGGAGCCGGCCCCGGCTACACCCTGCAGGTGACGAGTTCTTCGTTGACGGCCGCGACCAGCACCGGTTTCTCCATCACCTGATGCGCCCACTCCCGACCCGTGTGCGGTGGCCACGAGCAGCGCAGGGCTGCACGCCTCGGGATGGGGCGAGCCCCCTCGCGGGTACCCGAGGCGACCAGCCCGATGCGGCCAGAACTCCTCCGCACCAGGCTCCGGTCGCTCATCGTCGCGGGCCCCGGGGTACCCGATTCATGTGGCGCCCCGGTTTCGTCGGACAACCTCGGGGCCGTCGCGGCCGTCGCAGCTTTCGTCGGACCGGTGGCCGACGCACTGGCGACGGTGGTCGACGGGGACCGATCCGCATCGTCGAGGCGTCGGGGTGACGGCTCCCGCTGCGTAGGCCTCCGCTGTGGACCCCGGGCGGCAAGGAGCAGGAGGGCCACCGTCCAGCGGCGCCCCGGTCCGAGGTGTGGGTCGGTCCGAGGCGCCGGGGATACGGGCGGTGCTGGTCAGGGCTTCGCGCTCGACCCGGTGCGGGGATGACCTTTCGGAGTCTTCTCGCCTCGGTCGGCTGCGCCGCCCAAGCCGGTGACCGGGTGGCCCTTCGGGGGCCTCCAGCCGTGCTGCGAGTGATGGCCGCCGCCGGAGTTACCCCCGCCACCGCGGCCTGCAGGGCCCGGTGGACCGGCCGGACCCGCCGGACCCGGCTTTCCCGGAGCGCCCGGTGCGGCCTGAGTACCCGGCAGGCCCGGAACGCCCGGCACGCCCGGCGTTCCTGGAGCACCCGGGGTTCCCGGAGAACCCGGCAGGCCCGGGGTTCCCGGAAGTCCCGGAGTACCTGGGGCACCCGGCAGAGCCGGAGTTCCCGGCGCGCCCGGCAGCCCTTGGGCACCTGGTGTTCCCGGGGCACCCGGCGTCCCCGATGCACCCGGGGTTCCCGGCAGACCTGGCGCACCCGGGGCACCCGTGTCCCCTGGCGCACCCGGCAGACCCGGCCCACCCGGCGCACCCGGCAATCCCGGAGTTCCCGGCGCACCCGGCAGCCCGCCGGTGCCCGGGGTTCCCGGGGCACCCGGAGTTCCCGGGGCACCCGGGGTTCCCGCGGCACCCGGAGTTCCCGGCGCGCCCGTGTCCCCTGGGGCACCCGGCAGACCCGGCCCACCCGGCGCACCCGGCAATCCCGGAGTTCCCGGGGCACCCGGCAGCCCGGCGGTGCCCGGGGTTCCCGCGGCGCCCGGGGTTCCCGGGGCACCCGGGGTTCCCGCGGCACCCGGCGTTCCCGGGGCACCCGTGTCCCCTGGGGCACCGGGCAGACCCGGGGCACCCGGAGCACCCGGCAACCCCGGAGTTCCCGGCGTACCCGGCAGGCCGGCGGTGCCCGGCGTGCCCGGCAGACCTGGGGTACCCGGCGTGCCCGCGGCACCCGGCGCTCCCGGAGCGCCTGTGGATCCCGGCGCCCCTGGAGCGCCCGTAGCTCCCGGAGTACCGCAGGTCGGGCGAGTGATCCGGTTGGTGTCCAGGGTCACGGCACCGTTTTGGGCCAGTAACTGGCCGACAACGGAGCTTGTTGTGTCGGCCGTGATCGAGGTGAGGGCCATCACTGTGCCCCGGAATACCGTGTTGGTGTCGAGCGTGGCCGAGCTGCCCACCTGCCAGAACACGTTGCATGCCGATGCCCCGTTGATGAGCATGACCGTGCTGCTGGGCGCGGTGATCAGGGTGCTACCGGCCTGGAAGATGAACACTGCGCCAGGATCGTTCTGCGCGTCCAGGGTGACGGTGCCGGTCAGGCCCATGGAGCTCGCGCTGTTGTAGACGCCCGCGACCAAGGTCAGGCCGCCCAGGAGGGCATATTGGGTCGCACTCGACGGACTGCGACCCTTGGCGTCGTTGTAGGCGATGGTCAGATCCGATTGCGCCTGCTGCCCGACGGCATCTGTGGTGTGGATGATTCCGTCGAGCACCACGCCAGGCGGGAAGCCGGTGATCGACGTGCCCGGGTACAGCCCCAGGTCACCGCTGAGCACCGAGGCGCCGGTGTTGGTGACCGTGCTGGCCCCCAGGACGGCGAAGGGCGCGGCCGTCCCCATGTTCACCGTGGCCAGCGCCGCCGACGCCGGCGACATGCTCACAATCCCGGTCAGCAGGACCGCGGTGGCAACAGCCCCTGCACCGGCCCCTTTCAGACGCCCACGGATCGGAATGTAGCGACCCCTGGAGGCCCTCACCGCAGAGCCCGGCTGCGGTCCTCGGGCGGACCCCGCAGGAAGCCCACGGATCGGCCCGGAGGAGCAGCCCCCACGTCGTGCGGCGTGATCGGAGCAGCCGTCCAGGCGCTGGAGACATGAACAATCGCGGCATCGGCCATGACTTCTCGTCTTCTTCCGGTATTCCGGCCGGGGCGGGAGAGCGCGAAATCTCGACCTGACCCCCGACGAATTTTTCCTAACCTGGAATTAATTACGTCCTATATGCCCGTACTACCCGATATGGGCGGATCGCAAACAATCGGGCGGGAATTGGCTCAGCCGGCCGAGGAAACCTCAGGCATCATTCCGTTACCGAAGCATGTCGTTCCCGCGCCGGGGTGAGGGAGATGAGAGAGGTGTAGACGACCACGTTGGCCGTGTAGGTGCGGGCGCGGTGGTCGTAGGGGCCTCCACAAGTGACCAGCTGAAGGGTCGGTGGGCCATTCCGGCTGTAGACCTTGCTTGCCGGGAATTTCGCATTCGGATAACTGATGACGCGGTCGACCCGGAAATGTGCGACAACGCCGTCGGCCAGCCTGACCACGATCGCATTACCCGCCCGCAGGGATCGGAGCCGGTAGAAGACCGCCGGACCTGTCTTCGAGTCGACGTGGCCCAGGATGACCGCGGAACCGCTCTGCCCGGGAGAGGGCCCGAACCGATACCACCCCGCGTGGTCAGGATTCTCGGGCACCTGCACGGTGCCGTCGGGATTGAGCCCGAGCGGGCCCACCGTGGCCGCCAACCCCAGCGCCGGGATACGCAGCGACACCGGCGACGAGCGGGCCGCCGCCGTATGGGCGGGCCCCACGGCCGGGGCCATGGGGACCGAGGCCGGCGCGAACCCGTTGTCCGCCGCCCAAGCCGCCGGCCGACCGGTCCCACCGGCAAATCCTCCAGCCAGAACGCCAACGCCAAGAAGCAGGACGACGGCGACCGACCGGCGCCCCGGCCGGGGCTCGGGCCGGCCCGAGACGGAGGGGATCACAACGCGGCGGGTCATGACCCGCCGCCCAACCCGGTGTGCGGGTGAGCCTCGGGAACCGCTTCACCGCAGTTGCCCTCCGCAGCGCGCGGGGTCCCCGGGGCATCCAGAGTGAGGGTGTCGGTCAGGCCCATCGAGCTCATGTGATTGTTGGTTTCCAACGCACGGTGCCGTTCCCGAGCAGCCTGCGTGTGGGATAGCGGCCGGGCAGGACGGCCGGCTGTTCAGTGGACGGGGCAGTTGATCCGGTCGTCGCTGGAACTGCAACTACCTCGGCGGGCGGTGATCCCGGGGTGTGACGACCGATAGGACCGCCCTCGGGCGTGGTCGGTCGGGGCCGGGTCCAGGACAGGTTCCTGGCCGAACTGCCGGTGATGGCCACATCGTCAGCCCCTTTTTCGGGTCACCAGAAGTGCCACCGGGGTCCGGAGTGGTCGAGCGCCGCGCAGGACGCCACCGCTTCGCTCAATACCATGTCGTCCGAAGCTGGTCCTCACCCTAGCCCTTGGCGAGCAGTTTCATCCCCCCTCCGTGCCCTGTCAGATTGGACCAGGCGGCGGAACGCGTGCGGGCTACGACGATCGCAGCCTGCGACCCGGCCTCGAGCGTGTGGCGATCGGGGCTGGTCCGCCACAGCAGTGATGAATGAACGCAGCGGTGTGAGGCGGTCCTCCCGCTCCGCCGTCAACCACCGCTGGTTGATGCGTCATCGACGGCCAGGCCGTCGCCCCGGAAGCATCGTCCTCGGCCCGGGTCCAGGCAAGGACCACGCCGCGGGTCAGCAGTCCAGGGGCGACGGGGATCGCCGAGCCTGCCCGATGCCCCCGGGCGTGCAGCTACGTCGGAACCAGCAGTTACGGCCGCTCGCACATCGGGAAACTGGTCGAGCAGCGCAGCTGGTGCCTGAGCGCGTTCCCGCCGCCCGCTGGGCACCTCCCCGACCGTGGTCGCGGTGCCGGCCGCTGCGTTCGCCCAACTGCCCGAGGCCCGATCTGGAGTAGTGCGTTGGCCCGTCTCGGGGGCGATGACGCACAGTAATCTACATATGAACAAACCATCTGGTTGGTTCAGGTGTATGAAGGCAACGGACAATTGCTTGTCCGGCAGCGAAGATGCGGCCTGGGACGTTGTTCGCCAACCGGACAGTTGGATCATCGGTCGGGCGGGGGCGTGGGTCCTGGCCGGCGTGGCGGTGCCCGGTTCGCCGCGTCGCCCCACCCTGCCTTGACGGAACCCAGTCGTGGTGTAGTGCCACCGACCGACCGTGGTTGTCTGTTGTCATCCGCCAGTGTTGCTGACTTTTGCTGACGGGCGGGGCGCCCAGGAGGAGTCGTACCAACCCGGATAGTGATTCGCTGGTTAGGTTCTCACACGTGCCCACGCCCGGCTGGTTCTCTTTGGACTCGGTACCCAGGGGGCAGGAGCGTGGACCGATCAGGAGTGTCCATTCGTGCACGAGTAGTAGTAGTGCCTGGTGTCGGGGTAGGAGTAATCGCCGTCCGGCTTGCCGCGGCAGTCCCCCGGCGTTCGCCGCAGGGGAGGCTTGGCCGAGGGTGCGTGTGCAGCAACAGCCTCGACAGCTCCCACGGTTCCAGCCATCAGCGCCGGCGCGCTGGCGCTGATCAGCACAATCTGTCGGTCGGCCACGAGCATCGCTCCGGTTCCCCAGGCGACTGGCGAGTCATCCTGTGTCCTGCTCCAGTCCCCGCCGCCGCGATTTGGTCACGGGTGACGGCGATGCCGCGCAACGTGGCGACGAGCAGACCCCCGCGCCGTGTCCACCATCGGAACGGAACCAGCGCCGCGAGAGCAGCTCATCGGGCAGCCCACGTGCGCGGGTCGATGGTGCCGTCGATGGCGGCCTGGGCCACGGCGGTGAGGCGAATGTTGTGGTTCCGGGAGTAGGCCCGCAACATGGTGAATGCCTCGGCCATCTCGACCCCGACCCGCGCGAAGATAACGCCTTTGGCCTGCTCGATCACGATCCGGCTGGCCAGGGCGTGGGTAAGTTGTTCATTGACGCGTTGGGTCTCCGCGCCCGCGCGTTGTTGCAGGACGGTGATGGTGGCCAGGTCCGCGAGCGCACGCGCGACCAGGACGTCGGCCTCTGGCATCGGGGTCTGGTCGGCGCTGAACAGGTTGAGCGCCCCGATGGTGGTCTCCCGGATGCGTAGCGGTAGGGCGAACGCGCCCTGGAAGCCGGCCTCGAGGGCGACGGTGGCGAAGCGGGGCCAACGGCCGAGCCCGGCGTGCAGGTTCTCGTGTTCTACCCGGTGTCCGGTGCGGAAGGCGTCCAGACACGGCCCTTCCCTGACTTGGAGTTCGAAGAGCTCCACCACCCGCATGGCCTCCGAGGAGGAGGCGATCAGGCGCAACTCACCGGTGGGACCGGCCAGCATCACTCCCGCGGCGGCCGCGCCGAGCAGGTCCACGCATCGGTCGCTCAGCCGGGTCAACAGATCGACCACGTCGTAGTCGCTGGTCAAGATGTCGGCCAGATCCACCAGGGACCGGATCACCTCTGCTTCTCGGGTCATTTCAATCCTCTCCCCAACGACCAACCCGGCAATCGGCCCGGTGGCCGCGGTGCACACGAGTCCCGCTCCCACACCCGCGCCCGCGCTTTTCGTACCGCTTGTGCTCATTCAAAACACAGCCGTCGGGCCACGACGTCTTCGGCCACATCCTCGAGCGGACGGCTGTTGGCGAAGGCATAGGCCCGCAGCCGAATGAGTGCCTCGGTGACGCTGACATCGAGCTGGACCGACACCGCGCCCGCAGCGTTGTGCACGACGAAATGGAAATCGCCCCGCGCCAACTCAACAGCGAGGGTGTCCGGGGCGGCCACGGCCTGCACGTTCAGCACCCAGCCGGCGATCACCTCGGCCATGACCAGCGCGTCAGCGTGCTGGTCGTCACTGAGCGGCCCGGGCGCGTCGCGGTAGAGATTGAGCGCACCCAGACGGGCCGCACCGAGGTGCAACGGGAACCCGAACACCGCGCGCGCACCCGCCCGGGCGGCCGCGTCGGCGAAGGCGGGCCAGCGAGGAGTGCCGGGGCGAGCCAGGTCCGGCTCGGAAACCACCTGGCCCTGGTGGTAGGCATCCACGCACGGGCCTTCCCCCAACGTGTACTGCAACTCCTCGATCTGGTTGCTCACCGCATCGGTGGTACACAACGTGCCCGTGGGCAGGTCCCCGGACATCAGCATCACCCCCGCGCCGGTGACCCCGACGACGTCCCTGGTGATCTCACACAACCGAGCCGGGGGCCCGGCCCCCTCGGCACCGCCGCCGGTGAGCCCGGCCCGGATCCGGGCCAGACGCCCAGGCTCCACTCAGCCACCCCCACTGCGGGGCGCCGTGCGTGGAGCCTCCAACATCCCAGCACTGCGATCACCGTCCGGGCACCGCCCACGGCAGCGACGCGCAACAGATACTGCCCTGGCCACGAAAGGTCGACCCTCGTGTCCCGGCGGCTGACCGAGCGCAAATACATCGCAAGCACCCATCGCCACACCCCAAGGCTTCGCAGGACTGGCGGAAGCCAGCCGAACGGCACCAGGGACCGGAGCGGCGTCGCACGCCACCCTACCCGCCGAACGGATCCGGCCCCGCCGGCACCCGCGCCGCAGATAGCCGCCGCGATCGCGCGTTTGCGGGAGTCGGCCTCCCTCAAATGCACGCGGTGCTGACAGTGAGCACCACCAGGCCGCAGAGTGCTGGGCCAAGGACCGGCGCTTGGGTTCGGACCGCCTCGTCCCCACGTGGCGACACACGAGATCAAGAACTCCCGCCAATCTACGCCGTTTCCAGCCGGACGGAAAAACCCGTCCCTATGCGCGCACCATCCAATTGACGTGGATCACGAAACACCCGCAGGCTTCAGAGCCTGCGGCTTCATAACCAACACTCCGTGCTCCAGAATTGCTGCGCTCGTCGAGCCCGGCGTGGAGTTTCGGTGGAACTCCCCCTCCAAATGCTCATCACGCGGACCTCAACTCAAACAGGCATCCGCTCCGCCTCGTCCTGACGGGAGCACACGGTCCACATGGCGCATTGATGGTCGCGCGACGGTCACCACCTCCAGCCTCGGACGACGCCGCTCGGATCCCGAGCGGTGAACTTCCGAGTGCTGATGTCTCGACCTTGACCTCGGACCATCACAAGGCCTTCGGATTGCCTGCCGATCGTATTAGTTATTCCAGAGTTAACCCGGGGGACAATGGATTCCATCGGATCGGACTAATGTTGCGGTGGCGTTCATGGCCAGGTGTTGCTCCGGACTCTCGGCAGCGCGATCGCAGAATCGATCAGCGCCCGGAGACTCAGATGCCGCATTTTAGGGACACGACAACCGCCACCGCAGCTCCGCCCGACACACACATCGATGAGTTCGGTCGCCAACTGGACCGGATCCGGGCGCAGGTCCTCGCCCAACGTGGCGCGCCGGACGAGGCTTACATCGGCGCGTGGTGCGCTTGCAGCGGCGCCTGGAGATCGGCGGCCGCGCGACGCTGTTCGCGTCCCTGTTGCCGCCCGCGTGGACCGCCGGAACCGCAATGCTGGCCACGGCCAAGATCCTGGAAAACATGGTTGGGCCACAACATCATGCACGGTCAGTGGGACTGGCTGGAGGATCCCCAAATCCACTCACGGATCTGGGACTGGGACCACGCCATGCCCGCCAAACAGTGGAAGCACTCGCACAACTTCGTGCATCACACCTACACCAACGTCATCGGCAAGGACCGCGACATCGGCTACGGCGTGCTCCGGATCAGTTCCGACCAACCATGGACGATCTGGTGCCTCGCCCAGCCGCTGTACAACGCGGTGCTGGCCGTGAACTTCGAGTGGGCTATCGCCATCTACGACGCCGAGATCGAACTGGCCGCCCGAGGCCAGAAATCATGGCGGGACGTCGCCACGCACCTCGGCTCCGTCGCGCGGAAGCTCAGTCGGCAGGTCCTGAAGGACTACGTGGTCTTCCCGCTGCTCGCCGGGCCCGCCTTCCTGCCCGTCCTGACGGGCAACCTCACCGCCAATGTCGCCCGCAACACCTGGGCACACACAGTGATCATCTGCGGCCATTTCCCGACGGCCTCGCGTTCTATACCGAGGAACAGATCCAACAGGAAACCTCAGGGCAGGAGTACGTACGACAGCTCACCGGATCGGCCAACATCCTTGGCGGCCCCCTGCTGCACCTGATGACCGGCAACCTCAGCCACCAGATCGAACACCACCTCTTCCCGGACCTGCCCAGCAACCGGTATGCGGAGATCGCACCCAGAGTGCGAGTCCTCTGCGCCGAGCACGACCTTCCCTACAACGTCGACACTCTGTGCAAGCAGGTCACCGGAGCGTGGCGACGGGTCCTACGGATGGCCCTGCCAGGTCCCCGCCACCCGACCACCGCTCCCGGCCGAGCGGACTGATCGCCACCTTCTTGTCGTGGCCGCTCCCTGAATTCTCAGGCCTGGCTCGGGACACCACCTCGCATACCGACAAGCTCGATGCGTAGAGACTCCCTGAGACTTCAACACGTCGAACCCGTGGTCGGCCAAGCGCTCAAACGGGTGGACCGGAGCCACCAAAACCTGCTCGCCGAGACGCTGGCCATGCTTTTTGGGGCGACGCACGCGCCGCCGACCAGATGGCCGAAATGACCCTCGCCTTGCTGTTCGGACAGGCTCTCGTAGGGAAACCAGCACGTCCGCGGCGAGCGTCTCGCGCAGGGCTCCCAGGACCTGCCCGATCGCCTCGCCGAGCACCACGGCGAGGTCGTCGACCGCGAAGGTCCGCCCGAAGACCGCGGCCACCTCCAACAGGTGGCACGCCTCGGGGGACAGCGAGCGCATCTCCTCGGGCAGCGCCTGCGGCTGCCGCGGCGTCGGCACACCCTGCGGCAGATCCACCTCGATCGCCCCATCTCGATAGACGTGGAAGGCGAAATCCCCGGTACTGCACAGGGCTCCGGGTGAATCCCCGCCAGTCCTGGCACGTGGTTGCACGTACCCACCGGGTGGCGTCCGCAACCCGTCCTTCGCCGGGCCGGGCGGTCCCGCCGCGCCGCCACCGCCTGGCGATCGGGACTACGCGATCGGGGGATGTGCGCGACCGCCCGCCGGCGAAGGCTGGGCGCGATCTGCGTTGGCGCAGGCCGCGGCCAGGAGGCGATGAGCATGGCGAAAGCGGTCGGAATAGACCTCGGCACCACCAATTCGGTGATCGCAGCGGTCGAGGGCGGTCAGGCGACGGTGATCCCCAACGCCGAGGGGGCGCGCACGATCCGTTCGACCTTGTCTACGGCGCCCGGCCGCTGCGCCGGTTCATCGCGCGGTAGGTGCAGACCCGCCTCGGCCGGCCCTGCTCGCGGGAGAGCCCACGACGGCACGCGGATCCGCATCGACCTGGTGGACGGCGAGCTCGCCGTCACGCTCGACCACCCGCCCGCGGGTCAGCACGCGGCACCGCCGAAGGGGCCGTGACATGGGCGGGAACTGCACTGACCACCCGTCGGCTTGGAGAGGACAGCAATGACTACCACCATGGCAGACACCGCCGTGATCGGCGTCTTCGGCGACATCGTCGCCGCCCAGAAGGCCGTCCAGGAACTCGGCGCGCAGAACGTGCCGGCAAGCGCGATCTCGTTCGTCACCCAAGGTCTCGCGGTGGAGGGCCGCGTCCACGGCTTCGTCACCACCAGGGACCTCGTCGGGGCGGGCGCGGAGACCGGCGCCTGGTTCGGGGGGATCTTCGGGCTGCTCGCCGGGGCGGCCTTCGTGTTCACCCCCGCCGGACCGGTGGCGG
>DATAUG010000131.1:0-4358 GCA_036268355.1 Sporichthyaceae bacterium | reverse complement strand
GCCGCGTTCGAGGCGCACCGCGCCACCGAGATCGCGGTGACCGACGACCTCAAGGAGGGCGAGGCCTTCGTCTTCGCCCGGCGCAGCGCGATCCCGGCGGCCGAGCGCCGCGGCAAGCTGCTGCTCGAGGACGTGGGCGTGCCCCTGCCCCGGCTGCCCGACCTGGTCGACGGCGTGCACCGCATCGGCGCCGTGCGCGAGGTCGAGATCGCCCTGATCGCCCACGCCGGCGACGGCAACACCCACCCGCTGCTGGTGTTCGACCCGGCCGACGAGGCCGCCACCGCCCGCGCCGAGGCCGCCTTCGGCGAGATCATGGACCTGGCGATCAGCCTCGGTGGCACGATCACCGGCGAGCACGGCGTCGGCCGGCTCAAACGTCCCTGGCTCGGCGACCAGGTCGGCCCCGACGTCATGGAGCTGACCCGTCGGATCAAGCTGGCGTTCGACCCGCGGGGCATCCTGAACCCGGGCGTGATCCTCTGACCTTCGGTCGATATCCGGTGCCGTAGGCTGTCCGGCGGCGGGGCCGGGCGTGCCTGACCCCACGCCGCCTTAGCTCAGACGGCTAGAGCGACGCACTCGTAATGCGTAGGTCATCGGTTCGATTCCGATAGGCGGCTCCACCAAAACCCCAGGTCATCGCCTTGGTCGCCTCGTGCGGCAGGCGCTGATTTTTCGTCATGACATCAAACGTGGTGCGAAGTCGAAGTACGCTCGCACCATGGCGGCAGCAGTCGGCGGCCCGCGCCGGGCCCGTGGGGTGGTCGAGGAACTGCCCAGCGGTGCCCTGCGGGTACGGGTGTTCGCGGGCTATGACCCGGTCACCAAGAAGCGGCACTACCTCAGCGAGGTGGTCTCCGTGCGCGGTTCGGCACGCGAGACGCAGCGGGCGGCGGAGCAGGTGCGGACCAAATTGCTGCACCAGGTCGCCGAGCGGCGCAACCCGCGAACCGGGCAGACGATGAACGACTTGTTCGACCGCTGGCTCGAGGTGATCAAGGTTGAACGCACGACCCGCGCCGGGTACGTCGGGAAGATCGACAAACATCTGCGTCCGACGATCGGCACGCTGCCGGTCGGTCGGTTGAACGCCGAGGCCATCGACTCGTTGTATGCCCGCCTGCGGACCTGCCGGGACCACTGCTGCGGCCGCCGTTTCGTCGAACATCGCAGCGAGGCCGAGCACGTGTGCGACGAGCATGTCGGGAAGCCGTGTCGTCCACCGCGGCCGACTGCTTGCGAGGCCTGCGCCCGGCGCTGCCGCAGGCACGAGTGCGTGCCGTTGTCCGACGGCAGTGTGCGAGTGATCCACTCTGTGCTGAAGATGGCGCTCAACCGTGCGGTCCGGTGGGAGTGGATCGCTGTGAACCCGATCAGCCTCATCGAGCCGCCGCGGGTGCCCCCGCCGGACCCGCGTCCGCCGACGGCCGACCAGGCCGCCGCGATCCTCGCCGAGGCGTGGAAGGACCCGGACTGGGGAGTGCTGGTCTGGCTGGCGATGGCTTCGGGTGCTCGTCGGGGCGAACTGGTGGCGTTGCGCTGGCGCCACCTCGACCTCGACGCCCGCTCGGTGACCTTCGGCCGCAGCCTGGGCCAGATCGGCGGGCACACCTGGGAGAAGGACACCAAGACCCACCAGCGCCGCCGGCTCAGCCTCGACGAGACCACCGCCGAGATCCTGCGCGAATTCCGCGTCCGGTGCGAGAACAACGCGGGTCTGCTGGGCGTGCCGTTGCAGCCGTCGGCCTACGTGTTCTCGCCGGCCCCGGACGGGTCCACGCCTTTGCTGCCGGACACCCTGACCCAGCACTACAACCGCATGGCCAAGAAGCTGCCGTTCCACACCCACTTCCACGGCCTGCGGCACTACTCGGCCACGGAGCTCATCGCCGCGGGGGTGGACCCGCGCACCGTCGCCGGTCGTCTGGGCCACGGCGGAGGCGGTGCCACGACCCTGCGGGTCTACTCGGCCTGGGTCCCCGAATCCGACCGCCGGGCCGCCGATGTGCTCGCCTCCCGCATGCCCCGCCGGCCGCGCTAGCTCACCTGACGCTCACGCTTGGGCCCGTACAACTTCTGAGCGCTCGCCGTACAAAGCTTTACGGCATTGAACGGTGATTTGTACGCGTGTACACAGTTGGATCTGCCTACCGATCGGGGCCGCGTCACTGAGCCGAGCCGGCACCGTGCGGTCGGTCGACAACACCGGATCCGCCGGGCTTGCCCGCCGGATGGCGCGCCCCGGCCGACCCGGATCGGGCCGCGCGCCGTCTACCGGCCAGGCGGACGGCGGCCCATCGGATCGTGATGCATAGGTGTGCTTGGGCTTCTGGCCGTTTTGGGTTCTGTCTGCGGCGCACCATTCCCGGGGGCCCGGCGGGCTGGCGGCCATAGGGAGTTCCGTGGGGTTGCGCGGGGTGTCGCGGTTCGCGCCCGTGGGTCGTGCCGGGCCCAGCCGGGTGCGGCGATCGGATTCGCGCCAGGGGACCGTCGCACGGGCGGACCGGCGAGCGTAGTGCCCCGCGTACAAGGTCGGGCGAGGCTTGTACGGCTTGTACGCGGCGTTCAACCGGTCGCGCCGGGGTGCGGCCGTGAGTAGGCCGGAGCCTCTTCGGTACGTACACCTGTCCGTACGCGGAGGTGGGTATGGCGAGGTCGGCTTCGGCCCAGTTGGAGTCCTGGGTCCTTGTCACCGAAGGTCGGGACGGTCCTGGTGTCGAAGACACGGGGCGGTACTCGGCGAAGGTCTTGATCTTCAGGTGCGCCTCGGCGGACTTCAGCCAGGCGCGCTGGTCAGGCCCGGGCCTCCGCAGCCTTGACGTTGACCTTGCTGGCCGTGTGCGACTCCCGCATCCTGCGCTGGAACGACTGCGCGTAGACCGCCGATCTCGCGGTGAGCAGAGGATCGTCGGACGGGCCGATGCCACGTGGGAGGACGAGAGGGTCGAAGTTGATGTCCCGCGCGTTCCCCGACGCCTCGGTCTGCACGGCGTCAATCGTCAGGACGCCGACGTCGACCTGGGGACGGTCCGCGGGCCAGGGCAGGGTCGCGTCATGGGTGGGGTCGCCGGATGCGCCGAGGGTGATCATCAGATGCCAGCGCACGGGTCCGGACTGCACGCGCTTGATCAGCCCGTCGAACAGGTAGTCATGATCGGCCTGCGGATCCTTCGAGCCAGGGGTGAAGACGTCCTCGGGCACGAGGCTCCACCGGACGGGGACCGTCCTGCCCTCCCCGTTGGTGAAGCGGAAGGCGTTCAGGCTGCGAAAGGTGCTGTTGGCGAAACCGCCAGCCGGCGGCGTCTTCTTGACCAACGCCATCGCACGGGCGGTCTCGGGACGCGCGGCGAGGAACGCGGCAAGTTTCGCCGGGTCCGGCTGCCCCGTCGCCGGAACCGGCGCGGTGGCCAGCACACGCTCGTAGAAGCCCTGCGGGACGCTGTCCAGGAACACCGGCAGGTTGAGCATCCCGGTGCGCCACTGCTCGCCGTTGTCCAGCTGGAAGAGCAGTCCCAACCCGCGCGGCGCGGCATTCGCATCGACGGCGGCGGGCAGTCCGCCCGCCAGGGAGAAACGCGCAGTCACCGGCGTGGTGCCCGGGGCGAACACGGCGGCGCTCGACAGCCCGGTGCCGGCCCCCTTGCTGATGAAGGTGCCCGATGCGCTCACGCCCTTGGCGTGATTGCGCCGGAACCCCGGGTGCACCCCGTACACGTGCTCGAACCGGTCGGCGAACTTCGCCGGTGTGAGCCGGTCGGACGGTGACCGGTCCTCAGCCCACGCGAACGCCCCTGCGCCGACCGCCGTGATCCCACCGATCGTGGCCATCCCGATGACCGCTTGACGCCGGGTCGGCCCCTGGCGGCGGCGCGGCTCGTTGGGTGGCGATGGTTCGGGCACAGCCGGCGGGACGCGGTTGTCCACGTTTCTCCTCCTCGCGGGAACGCGCCGGGAACACGCCGACCGACCGGCGCGGTGTTGAAGCAGAGAATTGTGATCCACTCATGTGACCCTCTGGAAACGCGCCACTCACAGCCGCGACGCCCGATGGTGAGCGCCTCTCTTTGCCGGTGACCGCAACGCTTCCGGCGCCCGCTCGCGGGTCTGGCTCCGCGTGGTTGTCCGCGTGCGGAATCACAGGCCGAGAACGATGGTGCCACCGGTCATCTGAAGCCCGCGTGTTACCGACCAATCGGAGCCCGACAGCCGCTCCGCTCCGCTGCAGCTGCCGAAATTACCTCCTAGATAGATCAAGGCGCCGCTCCGCGGCGCTGCCGCTCGATCGCGTCCCGCGAGGTGGTGTAGGCCGACGTTGTCGTGATCGTCGACGCCATTGAGTGTGTCAGGCGGTGATG
>DATAUG010000130.1:0-35559 GCA_036268355.1 Sporichthyaceae bacterium | reverse complement strand
CCCGCAGCCCTCCCACACCGAGTTCAGCGGCGCCTCGCGATAGTGCCGCGGCAGGCAGGACTCCTCGACGTAACCGTTGCCGCCGAGGCACTCCAGGGCCTCGGCGGTGAACCCGGGCGTCCGCTTGGGCACCCAATACTTCGCCACCGCAACGCCGATGCGCCGGAAGACCCGTTCGGCCCCGTCGCCGCGGACGGCCCGGTCGGCGGCGCCGGCCAGCCGCATCGTCAACGTCGTGGCCGCCTCGGACTCCAGCGCCAGGTCGGCGAGCACGTTGCGCATCAGCGGCTGCCCGATCAGCCGGGCGCCGAACGCCCTGCGGTGCCGGGCGTGGTGCGCCGCCTCGACGAGTGTCCGCCGCATGATCAGCGCGGAACCCGCGACGCAGTCCAGCCGCGTGCAGTTGACCATCTCCAGGATCGTCCGCAGGCCGGCGCCGGCGGGCCCGACCAGCCAGCCCAACGTCCCGTCGAACTCCGGCTCGGCCGAGGCGTTCGAGCGGTTGCCGAGCTTGTCCTTCAGCCGTTGGATGCGGAACGGGTTACGGGCGCCGTCGGGCAGGATCCGCGGGACCAGGAAGCACGACAGTCCGTCCGGTGTCTGGGCCAGCACCAGGAACAGGTCGCTCATCGGCGCCGACGTGAACCACTTGTGGCCGCGCAACGCGAAAACGCCGGGCTCGCCGGTCGGGTTGGCGACGGTGGCGTTGGTGCGGACGTCGGAGCCGCCCTGCTTCTCGGTCATGCCCATCCCGGCCAACAGGCCGCGCTTGGTGCTCGGCACCCGCAGCCCCGGGTCGTACACCCGGGAGGTCAACAACGGCTCGTATGCCGCGGCCAACTCGGGTTGCCGGCGCAGGGCAGGGACGACCGCGTAGGTCATCGCGGCCGGACAGGTGTGGCCGGCCTCGGTGTGACCCCAGACCTGCAGGGCCGCGTAGCGCGCCACGTGGGCGCCGGGACGAGGGTCGACCCACGCCGAGGCGAACAACCCCTCCGCGACCGCGACGTGCATCAGGTGGTGCCAGCTGGGGTGGAACTGCACCTCGTCGATCCGCTCGCCGAACCGGTCGTGGGTCCGCAGTTCCGGTTCGAAGCGGTTGGCCTGCTCGGCCCAGGCCTGCGCCGCCTCGCCGCCGGCCTGCTCCCCGAGCCGACGCACATCGGCCTGCGCCCAGCCCGCTCCCTCGCGGCGCAAGCCCTCCAGCAACGCCGGGTGTGCGGAGGCGTCGTACGGCACGAGCGGGGGCGGTTGGTTGGTGACCTCGTGGGTCGAGTTCGGCACATTGCTCACCGTCGAGGTCATGGTTCAGCGTAGGTCCGTGAACGACTGCGACGAGCGAGGAACGAGCGAGGAGCACAACCCAACAACGGGCACCGCCGTGGTGGGCAGGCCCGGGGACGGCGAGAATGGCGGCCGAACGAGGAAGGCCACGAACGGAGGTCGAGGTGTACGACGTCGCGGTCGTCGGGTCCGGGCCCGGTGGGGCGACCGTGGCGCGGGAACTCGCCCGGGCCGGGGCCTCGGTGATCGTGCTGGAGCGCGGTTCCGACCGGCCACCGTCCGGCACCGTCCGCCAGGCGGTGCGCGAGCTGTGGTGGCCGGGCCGGAGCATGTCGGTGGTCGGTCCGCGGCGCCGACCGGTGGCCGTGCTGCGCGGGATCACCCTCGGCGGCTCGTCCATGTACTTCTTCGCCACCGCCTGGGAACCGCCCTACCAGTGGTTCGACCGGTTCGGGGTGGACCTGCGGGCCGACGCCGACGCATTGCGCGCGGAGCTGGCGCCCGCCCCGTTGCCCGATGACCTGACCGGCCCGCGCGCCCGGATCCTCGCGACGGCCGCGCGTTCGCTGGGTCACGACTGGCGGCCGGTGCCGAAGTTTGTCGACGTCGAAGTGCTGCGCGCTCGCGGCCCGAGCGGCTACGGCGCCGCGCGGTGGACCGCTCGACGGTTCCTCGACGACGCCGCGGCGGCCGGGGCGGTGATCCGCGCCGGGGCCCGGGTGACCGAGCTGACGGTGCGTCACAACCGCGTCGAGGGCGTGGAACTGGCCGGCGTCCAGGGCACCGAGCTGGTCCGCGCGGGCCAGGTCGTGCTGGCCGCCGGTGCCCTGGGCAGCGCCCCGCTGTTGCGGGCGGCCGGGATCGAACGCGCCGGCCACAACTGGTTCTACGACCCGGTCGTCGCGATCAACGGTGTACGCGATGACCTGGACGCCGGCTTCGAGCCACCGATGTGCGGCGCGGTGAACAACGAGCCCGACGGTTGGATGCTGACCGACCTGTGCCGGCCGCGCTGGCTGCACGAGGCGCTGACGTTGAGCGCCGGCCGGCCCGACCGACTGGGCCAGTACCGCCGCACGTTGTCGGTGATGGTCAAGGTCCGCGACGAGTTGAGCGGCGTGGTCTCCGAACACGGGGTGGCCCGTAAGCCGCTGGCCCGGGTGGACCGGGAGCGGCTGCGCTCAGGTGAGGCGGCGGCCCGGGAACTGCTGCGGGCGGCCGGCGCGAAATCCATCCACGCGTCGCAACGCGTGGCGGTGCATCCCGGAGGCACGGCCCGCATCGGCGACGTGGTCGACGCGGACCTGGCGACCACCGTCGACGGGTTGTACGTGTGCGATTCCTCGGTGTTGCCCATCGCCTGGGGCGTGCCGCCGACGTTCACGATCATGTCGTTGGCCCGCCGGCTGGGCCGACACCTCAAGGTCTAGCTGTTGCGTCCGGGTAACCGTCGCCTATAGGTCGCGGTTACCCGGACGCAACGGGGGTTCAGGGCGGAGTCTCGTCGGCGAGCACCCGCTCGATGCGCCGGTCGGGTACCAGCCAGTTCACCGCGACCGCGACGTAGAACGCCAACCCGGCCCAGGTCGCCGGACCATGGTGGTCGGCGGAGAAACCCGCCACGACGATGCCGCAGAGATAGAGCACCGGCGACAGCTTGCCCTTGAGGTCGGGACCGATCGCCCGCGCCAACGCGGAATCGGCGGGCTGACCTCGCAGGATCGCGGTCTGCAGCACGAAGTACGCGATCGCCGCCGCCAGCTGGTTCACCCCGTAAACCATCAACGGGGTGCGGGCCAGGTCGCTCTGGGCCAGCCACGCGGTGGTGAACGGGAACACCGACAACCAGAACAGCAGGTGCAGGTTCGCCCACAGCACCCCACCGGTGATCTCGTGGGTGAGCGCGAACATGTGGTGGTGGTTGTTCCAGTAGATGCCGACGTAGACGAAGCTGAGCAGGTAGGTCAGCAGCGAGGTCCCGGCGGTGTGCCACAACGCACTCAGATCGTGGCCCTGGGGCACTTTCAGCTCCAGCACCATGATCGTGATGATGATCGCGAGCACGCCGTCGCTGAAGGCCTCGAGCCTGCTCGTCGCCACCGGCAGCCCTCCGCCCCGACCTTTTCCCCATGCCGCACAGCCGGTGGCCGGCAGCCTACGGGAGCAGGATCTCCGAAACCGCCTTTCGCTCCCGCGGGGCGCGCTCACGGCTCCACAACGGCTCAGGCAGCGCGGCCTCCGGGTCGTAGCGCCCGACGGCCACCATCGCGATCGGCTCGACGTGGGCGGGCAGCGCGAATTCGGCCCGCACGCCGTCCCGGTCGAAGCCGCCCATCTGATGCACCGCCAGGCCGAGCGCGCCGGCCTGGATGCTCAGGTGTGCCACGGCCTGGCCGGTGTCGTACCAGGCGTGGCCCAGCACCTTGCCGTCGTCCCGCACGGTGAGCGCCGCGGCGAGCATCAACATCGAGGCGGACGGGGCCCAAAGTTGGTTGCCCGGTACCAGGTGTTTGACCAGCCGCGGGTGAATCTCGTCGCCGCGGCGGCTGACCACGAAGCGCCACGGTTGCGAATTGCCTGACGACGGAGCCCACCGGGCCCCCTCCAGCAGCGTGTGCAGATCGGCGTCGGACAGCGTGTACTGCGGATCGAACCCGCGCGGGCTCCAGCGATGCGCCAACAACGGGTGCAGCTCGGCGCCGGTCACCGCGTCGCGATCCACCGCGTCAACTGCTTCCATCCGGGGAATCCCTTTCCAGCCTGAAGTTCTGACGATGGGTCAGCCTGCGATCGTGGCGTGCATCTCCCAGATCAACACCTCGCTGTCGGCGGTCGCCACCAATCGCTGCCCGCCGCGGCCGGTCAGCCGGACCGCGTCGCCGGTGGCCAACGGACCGGCGCCCTCCAGGTCCACCGCGCCGCGGGCCACGAACAGGTGCACGAACGGTGCGTCCGGCACCTCGATGGCCTGCCCAGGAGCCGGCCGGGCCGCCCACAGCGTGGCACCGGCGTTGCGGATGCGGATCGCCGCATCCGCCGCGTGAGCAGGCATTCCGGATGCCACCGGCACCAAACCGGTGCGCAGCAGTGCCGCATCGATCTCTGCCTGCTCGTACCCGGGCGCGATCCCCCGCTCGTCGGGCACGACCCACATCTGCACGAAGTGCACCGGGTCACCGTGCCGCGCCCCGCCCAGCCGCCACGAGTCGTTCTTCTCCGAGTGCAGGATCCCGGTGCCGGCACTCATCCGTTGCGCCAGCGCGGGATAGATCACCCCGGAGTTGCCCTCGGAGTCCTGATGCACCAGCGAGCCCGACAACACCCAGGTGACGATCTCCATGTCGCGATGCGGGTGGGTCTCGAATCCCATACCGGCCGTGACGATGTCGTCGTTGTTCACCAACAGCAGGCCGTGGTGGGTGTTCTCCGGGTCGTAGTGCCCGCCGAACGAGAACGAGTGCTTGGAGTCCAACCACCCGATCCGGGTGGCGTCGCGCTCGTCGGCCCTACGGATGTCCAGAAGTGTGGCTGTGGAGTCCATGTTCGTCGCCCTTCGAACTCGATGCCGATCCGTCACCCACGACAACTAGTTGATACATCAACCTATTCCGTCGTCAGGACAACCTTGCCGGCTCACCGGACGTCCTCGAGCCAGCCCCCCGCGTCGTAGCCGTCGAGAGTGAAACAGACCTCGCAGAACTGCAGTCCGAACCGCGAGATCCGGATGCTGCGGTAGACCGTGGTGGACTTCCGCACCCGCGCCATTGCGGCCGAGGTGACCGGCTGCGCCTCGACGAACGAGTACCGGCGGGGATCGGCAACCTGCTCGTCGCAGAAGTAGATCATCCCGAGCCGATCCAGGTTGGCCAGGTACTCCTGGTCGCGTTCCGGATCGGCGCACCCGGCCATCTGTGCGACAAGGTTGATGCCGCCGGCGATCAGTTCCGATCCGACGCCGAGCGGAGTTCTCGTCCGCACGTCGATCGCGGGCTGCGGGCCGGCCAGCGCCATGAAGCGCAGAATCCGCGCCTCGTCGGGCAGCAGTTCACCCAGGATGCGGGCGAAGGCCGGATGCCCCCCGGGAGCCTGCGCCGCAGGATCCGACAGGCGACGCAGCAATTCATCGCCGACCGCGCGAAGGTCGGTGGCCTCCGTCTCACCCGGGCGGACCGGGAGCGCCGGCGGGAAGTCGTGACCGGCCAGACCGAGAACACGCACCAAGCCCGACCGGACGGCCTCGACCCTTCGGTCCACGACCTCGGCCATCGGTTCACCGGAGGACACGTCGCGCGCCAGATCCACCGTCGAGGCCAGCGATCCCCGGACGGTCGCCGCAGTGATCCGCACGGTGGTGACGGTCGCGAGCCGGACCAGCCCCACGGCGCCGGTGCGTTTCCGCGGATCAAGTCCGCGCAGCCCCGTGGCGACCGACCGACGCCCCGGGCCGACCGGATCGACCTGCTGACCGGCCATCCTCATCCCCCGAATATCGCCAGGTGGATGACGCCGACGAACAGGCCGAGGAATCCGCCGTGGGCGTAGAGCAACCAGGCGTCCTGCTCCACGGCCGAGTAGAGCAGTTCCATGAACTCGGCGGGCGGCAGCTCCCGCAGGCCCTCAGTGCAGAACGCGTCGATCTTCCCCGCCTGCCGCTCGGTGAACTCCAGGTCGTCCCGCAACCCGCGGGCGACCTCGATCGCGGGTTGCGTCGAGGACACTCGGATGGCCTCGAAGTGGTCCTCCCCGACAGCGGCGCGCACCAGCATCCGGGTCGGACCGACGATCCGGTCGACCTCCCGGGCCATGACCCCCGCGATGATCACGCGGGTCTTGTCCGAGCGCGGCCCGCTGATCAACTCGGTGAGGATGTTCGGCATCGTGATGACCTCGTGGGCCAACGACCGACCGAAACTGGCCGCGGCCTCGTGCTGACGCCTGGCCAGCTTCGCCTGCCGCCACGGGTAGCGGTACCGGGGGGCCGGATCCGCGGGCTCGAACACCATCTTGATCGCGACGACGTTGACGATGATCCCGATCAATGAGGCACCGACGACCACGATCCCCCATCGCGGGACGGCGCGGAGCAACGGCAGATTCGTTGCCCGGTCGAGGAAGAGCGCCAGTTCCAGACCCAGCGGGAGACCCAACCAGAATCCGATCGCGGTCATGAACCGCAGCTCCTCGGCGCCCAGGCCGCGAATGATGCCGCAGAGGATCGCAGGGTCGCGCCGCAATCTCCCGACGACCATCAGCTTCACGTCGATCAGGTCGTCGATGTTCTGCTCAATCGCGGCCATCGCGTGCCGGGTGATTTCCGGCAACCGCGCCAGGACCCGGTGGTGGACGAACTCGCGCAACTGCGGCGGGCACTGCGCCCAGAGCTCCGGATGCTCGCGCCGCATGATCTCGTCGACCATGTCGGGCACCTGCGGCCGGGCGACGACGGCGAGTTGCGCGGCGATGACCTCCGGCTGGAACTCGGCCGTGAAGTCCCGGATGCTGCCCAGCTTCGTCAGCCCCTTGTCCACGCAGATGCTGGCCATGCGCTCGGCCCGAGCCGGGATGAACCCCTGGAAGCCGAGGATCCCGCCCGGGGCGAAGATCGGCAGCACCTGGATCCGACGGGGCAGGAACGGGAACAGGGATTTGACGCCCGGGCAGCGGAATCCCCGAAAGCGAACCGGGCTGAACAGCATGATCACGCCGGTCCAGTTGGTCACCAGACCGGCGATGCCGCTGAACACCGGAATGCTGATCAGGTCGACGACGAACTTGGACCGGCCGGTCATCGACTCGACGTCGAGGAGGCCCGAGGCGGTGATCACCGCACCCCACCGCCTTCGCCATCCGTGTCCAGCGGCCCCCCCGGCCCCCGCGCTGCTCGCCATGGTGAGGCCGGTACGACCGAATTGTCTACGTTCAGTTCACGGCCCACGACGGTGCGTGAGCATCGCCGAACAGCTGTGACGCCTGTGAGCCGTGTAAACGATCTTGCAACGGATGGTGCGCCTCGTGCCCTGCCATGGCGCCGGGGGCCATGCGCGGACAAAAGATCATGAATATGTGGCCCGCCCCTGCTGACACCGGACCTACTGCGCAGCCACCCTCTGCACAGGAGATCGTCCGCTCGGGGGAGGGAAACACGTGACTCTGGCCCGCGAGGTCTCGTCCGAGACGACCTTCCCGGTTGCGCTACGCGGCTATGACCGGGCCGCCGTCGACGTCCGTCTGGCGAAGATCGGCGCCGAGCGACTCGGCTTCGACCAACACGCACTGGTCCTCGAGGAAGAACTCGCCGCGCTGGCCGCCGGCCGGCCGCCCAACCACGGCGACGCCGGGCGCACCGTCCACTCGGTGCTGCAGGCCGCCTACGACGATCTGAACCGGACTCGGGACCGAGTCGAACTCGAGGCCCGGCAGGCCCGGGAACAGGCCGAAGCCATGGCCGACACCGTACGGGAGGAGGCGGTCGCGGAGGGATTGCGCGCCCAGACCGCGGCACGCGAGGAACGGGACCGCGTCCTGGCGCAGTCCCAGGAAAAGGCCCGCGGAATTCTCGCGGACGCCGATGCCACGGTGGCCCGCATGGAATCCGACGCCCGGACCCTGGTCGAGGCCGCGACCACGCAGGCCGCCCAGGCAGCGGTCGACGAAGGGCATCGGACGGCTGCCGATCAGACCGCCCACGTGCAGCGCACCGAAGCCGCGCAACACGCCGCGGAAGAGGCGCTGCAGAAGGTCGAGCGCGAGTCGCACGCGAAGCAGGAGGGGAACCTCCGGATCATCCGCGGTGCCGAGCAGGAGGCCAAGGGAATCCGGGAGACCGCGGCGAAGAACGCCGAGGACCTGACGCAGCGCGCCGAAGCGGTGGCCCGAGCCGCGCGCCACGAGAGCGAGACGGCGATCGCCCAGGTGGCCGCCGAGGTTCGAGAACTGGCCGATCAGTTGAACGAAATGCACCGGAGCCTGATCGGCCGGAGCGCGGCGGGTCGACGGCTTGCACCGTCGCGCTGACCCGCCTGCCCCGGCCAACCCCTACCCTCACCGGTCAGGACGAACGATCCCGGCCGTTGATCGCCGGCGATCCACCGTGGCGTGATCCACCATGGCGTGATCCACCGTGGCGTTGCGGCGGCGCCGTGCCGATCAATGTTCCCGCGTCCATCGGTTCCCGACCGGGGACACCGACGCGGCTGGGCGGCGCGACCGACAGCGATTCCAGCAGCCTCGCCAGAACCTCCAGCGCACCGGCCCCGGCGACTCGGTACTGGCCCGCAGCAGGGCCGACCGGCAGCCAGGACCGGTCGGCGCTGCGCATCGCCAACTCCGACCGGTGGTCCGACCACGGAAACAGTTCCAGGATCACGCTCGTCGTGGTCTGCCGCCGACGGCCCACGTAAAGCGTCGCGGGCAACACCCGCAGCGCGTCGTAACGCAGCGGGCGAGCCTTCACCAAGGCACCCGCCGGGACCAACCACTGCGCAAGCGCCGGGTCCAGAATCATCACGTCGAAGGCGTTCGCGGCGCCCGCCGACGAAAGGTTCACCAGATGCGACAGAGTCGGGTAATTGCGCGAGCTCGAATACATTTCATTCCTCACAAGCCATCGCAGCCCGACAGCGCCGGGCTGTTCCGATTCTTGGCAATGGATTTCGACACCATGCCGACGGCAGCACCGCCGTCGGTACCCAAATGTCTTCAGTCGCCGCAGGTTCTCGATCACGAGCGGTCGAGTTCGGCGATCACGGTACGGCGCGGTGCGTCGGTCGCGGCGCGCCTCGGGGAATCAATCGTTCACACGCCGATTGACCACGCAGACATCGGACCCACCCCTCGAGTAGCTCGGTCCGTCCGAACCGGCCGAACCGGGTACGACAGTACGGTCGGGTTGTTACCGAATGGTGGCGTGTCCATGAATGGCACACAACAACCGGTCGCTGCGACCCACCAGGGCGAACCTTTCGAAGGAAAGCCAAAGACACGCCGCATTCGATACCGGCAGCACGCGAAACACACCCTACGATTTCGCTCGCACTGTTTCGGATTCGTTTCGGGTGCCGATCAGTGCAGCACTCGGATCACGGTTTCGCCGACCCGTCGATTTCCGGAACGAAACGGATTAATCGGACACCGTGCGGATTCGGGCGCAAAATCGCTCCGTCGTTCGTAGGATTGGCGCAACAACCCGGACATGGTGTTCTATTTCACACTGAACACGTGTTGATCGCCTCGGAGGCACACATGGCCTACTCAAGCGACGCCGACCGGGCCCACGTGGCTGCCGCGCTCGCCGCCGGCGAATCAGCCCACGCCAGGGCGCTGTCGGCACGGCTCGAGGCCGAACGGGTCGCGCGTGCCGCTGTCCGCCCGCGCCCGCGGCTGTATCTGGTTCCGCCCGCACGGCGCGGCGAACCGCTGCGCTGAAACGAGCGCGACGAGGCGTGCCACGCGGATGAACGCCGACCGCATCGGGCACGTCCCCGCTGGACCGAACGAGTGACACGCACCACGCAAGGTGCAATTCAGAACATGAAAGCCGGCCGAGCCGGGTAGTCCCAGCCCAGTTGGTGGGGTACCACCCCTCCGCTGGACGAAGGACGGATCGATCATGACCACGCCCCTGACCACGACGAAAAACCGCACAATCGTCGCGGCCGTGCTGGCCGGCGGCCTGCTGACGAGCCTTTCGGCCTGCGGCCCAAGCAGCACGACTGCCAGCACGGTGAGCGAGGCGCAGCCCATCCAGGGCTCTCCCCTGGTCGCCTGCGGGATGGCGCAGCTGACCCCACGGGTGGCCGACAACGACCCGATCCTGGGCCGGGCCAACACGTTCTACACGCAGCTCGACCAGGCGCAGATGGTGCCCCCCGCTGTGCAGAACGTCTACAGCTCCGACATCTCCGGGCTCAATCCGACACAGCAACACGAGGTTCTGCTCATGCTCAGCAGCCTGAATGAGTGCCCCGGGCTGAGCGCCGCGCTGCAGCAGTCCGTGCTCGACGCATTCGACCAGCTGACGCCGCAGACCGTGGCCCCGAGCACCTCGACCGACGCCTCCGCGTCGAACGACCAGTCCTCCGCCGGCCCCGCCGTGGTCGTCCGCTCGGACAACACGACCGTCGATGACTCGTCGTCCACCGGAAACGTTTGGTGGGACGGGGAGTGGAACGGCCACCCGTGGTGGTTCCGGCCCACCTGGGACCACCCGGTGACCGACACGGCCGACTGGGTCCAGTGGGGCACCGACCGGCGCGCCGGCATCGTCTGGCGCTGGCAGGACAACAGTTGGCAGCGCATCGGCCGCCCGACCGACGACCCCCCGAACCGCCCCTGGCTGCCGGCCGTCATCGGCCCGGGCCGACTCGACCACAACCCGGCGCCCGTCCCACAGAACCAACAGCCCCCGCAGAACCAACAGCCGCCAGGCGGCCCGAACCAGGTGCCCGTGCCGGGGCAACCCCAGGTTCCCCAGGTCGCCCCGCAGGCCACCGCGTCGGTCCAGCCGGGCGTCACGGCCCCGCAGCAGATCACCCGGCCCGGCTTCCGCGACACCCAACCGGGCAACACCACCGGGCAGCCCGGCACAACGCCGGGCGCGCCGAGTTCGAGCGCGCCCACCCCGGCACCGAAGTCCGATCAGCAGCCGGCCCGGGTAGGCACCGAGTCTGGCAGCGCCGGCGACGCCACCCGAGGCAACACCTCATCGACGACCACGGGCACCGGCTCCGACTCGTCGACCACCGAGAACAACCGCACCACCGAGGGTCGGACCGGCACCAACGACTCGACGGCGAGCACGCCGACCCCGGCTCCGAAGCCGGACCGCACCGACAACACCCGCGACCACAGCGACCGGTCCGGCGACACCTCCGGCTCGGTCGGTGTCCAGGGCGGCGCGAACAGCACCGGCAACCACCGGACCACCGGCGACCAGAGCTGATCCGGACGGCTCAGGGAACCCGGCAGCCGTCCGGCCCGCACGCGGCCCCGGTCGAGGACAACACCTCGATCGGGGCCGTGCGCGCGTGTACGTGTTCCCAGCCCAGCGTCAGCCCGCGCAGGATCGTCTCGGCCGACTCTGCCCCGGGTATTGCATAACGGCCCGCGAACAGGAAGTACGGAACGCCCTCGGCGCCTCGGCTGCGGGCCGCATGATCATCGTTCTCGACGTTGAACCGGTACCGCCGCTCGCCGAGCGCCGTCCGCAGCTCGGCCGGATCCAGCCCGACCTCCTCGCCCAGGACGACCAGCGAGTCCACGTCGAACACCGAGCGAGCTTCGCCGAAGTAGGCCGGGAACAGCCTGTCCCAGGCCTGCGAGCCGAGCCCGCACACCTTCGCGTAGGCGAGCATCTCGTGGGCGAGGGCCGTGTTTCCGGTCACATTGTCGCGCAGGTGGTACGGGCTGATCCCGTCCTGGGCGGCGACCTTCTCGATCCGGTCGATGCTCGCCTGCGTCTCGGCCTCGTTCAGCCGGTAGTGCCCACTGCCGGATTCCTGGCCACGCGTGCTCCTCCGTCGCGCGCGCGGCTCAGTTCATCCGGTAATGGCCCATCAGGTGTGCCCGCACCGGCCAGGTGCCGTCCGGCGCATGCTTGTTCACCAGGAAGATCGGTAAACCACCGTCACAGAAGCGGCCGCGGGGAAGCGCGCCAACGCCTGCTGAAGGCGCTGATGCCCGATCCCGCACCACGGGCAGGTCACATCCGACCAGATCTCCACCCGCAGTGATTGGCCTCCGTCGGATACGGGCTACGCATCGGCCCCGCACTTGCCGCGGCAACTCCGTGACAGCTCTCGCGTATACAAAGGGGCAGGGCATACATAGCCTGCATCCTGCATGTCGAGGGTATCGGGGGTCTTGCTCTACGATCCCACCCGACGAGAGGGGGGCGAAGGTTGTCGGAGGAGTCCAACGCGTCCTCGGCCGAGCTGACAATGCGCCCGATCGGCTACATCGACAGCCCCTACACGCGGGCGCAGCACACCCCGGAACAGACGCTGCGCAATCCCCGGGCCCGTGGGCGGGTGGTCCTGCACAAGCGTTACGCCGCCGGACTGGCGGACCTCGCGGGGTTCGACCACGCGTGGTTGATCACCTGGTTGCACCAGGCGGCGCCGGTACCGGCGGACCTGCGCGTGGTGCCCCTGCTGATGCGCCACGACACCCGGCGCATCGGGGTGTTCGCGACCCGCTACCCGTCCCGGCCGAACCCGCTGGGCCTGCACCTGATCCAGGTGCTCGAGATCAGCGGGTCCGTGGTCGAGTTCGCCGGCGTGGACATGGTGCACGGCACGCCCGTGCTCGATCTCAAGCCCTGGGCGCAGCGGTTCGACATTCCCGGCTATCGGCCCGGGGACAACCCGGAACTCGACGAGATCCGCTCCGGGTGGTACGAGCAGGTGTTGGCCAACGACCAGTCGGGCCGCTCCCCGAGTCCCTGACCACACCGCGCCGGGTTCCAGCTCGGCAGCCGAGCTGACGGCCGCGGGGCGCCCCGGTCCGATCGTCGCCGTCGTCCCTCGTTACCGCCCCGAGTCCGGGCGTCGGGCTGACGCGCCGTCAGGTTCCTTGTTCCACCGGGATCTTGACGCAGTCGGCCACACACTCGCCGTCGACCGCCACCGGGACAGGCTCCGGAGCCGGCCGGTGCAGGACCGCGCGGCTCGGGCTGACCAGCACCGAATCCACCGTCAACTCCGCGGTCCCGTCGATGATCAGCGAGTACCCGCCCGGCTCGAACGGCGGCGCGAGCAGCATGACCAACGGGTTCACCATGACCGAATTCCGGCTCCGCCGGCCCGCGTCGGCCACCACGATCACGCCGTCGGTCATCCGCGCCGAGGACGCGACCACGTGCGCCCGCGGTTGGTCGCCGACCGCCACCAGGTAGACGAACGGGTGCCGGCGCAAGGCCGCGGCCAGCTCGGGGATGCTCACCTCGATACTCATGAGTGGCAGCCTAGACCGGCTCCGGACGCCGGGCGCCAGACGTCCGCCGGGTTCCTCAGGAGTTTCTCATCCGGCAGCTGCCCTAACGGGCGGGCGGAGTCGGAGTCTGGGTCGGGGTCGGTGCGGCGAGTGTTCCGACCGGGGCGCTGGACTCGATCCGGGCGATGCGGTCGAGCCGTAGTTCGGTGAACCACACCCGGTGATCCGAGCCGGTGGTGATGCCGTCGGGCTCGGCCCGCTTGGTGATGCCGGTCGCGAACCGGGTGATCCGGCCGGTGTAGGGGTCGAGCCGGGCCACCGCGTCGGTCTGCTTCTCGGTGAACCACAGCTGCGAGTCCGGGCCGACGGTGATCCAGGACGGACCAGCCTTCAGGTCGATTCCCACGGAGTACTCCCGAACCTGCCCCTTCGGGGTGATCCGGCCGACGCGGTTGCCCCTGGACTCGGTGAACCACAGATTGCCGTCCGGGCCGGCGACGATGCCGGTCGGCGCGGAGTGGGCGCTGATCCCGGCGAAGAACTCGTGCACCCGTCCGTCGGTGGTGATGCGACCGATCCGGTTGGTCCCGGACTCGGCGAACCACAACGCCCCGTCCGGCCCCGTCGTGATGCCCTCCGGGGTGCTGCCGGGGGCGGCCAGGAACTCGGTGATGTCCCCCTGCGGCGTCAGCCGGCCGACCCGGTCGCCGTGGCGTTCGGTGAACCACAGGTTCCCGTCCGGGCCCGTGGTGATCGACTCGGGCTCGCTCAGCGGCGTGATCCCCATGAAGAACTCGTTCACCTGGCCGTCGGAGTCGATGCGCCCGATGCGCCCGGCGGCGTACTCGGTGAACCACACCGCGCCGTCCGGACCCGAAGTGATGCCGAACGGCAACGCACCCGGGGTGATCCCGGCGCCGTACTCGCTGACCTGGCCGGAGGTGTCCATCCGGCCGATCCGATTGCCGAGGAACTCGGTGAACCACAACGCGCCGTCCGGCCCGGAGGTGATCTGCTCCGGGGCGGCGTAGGAACCGATGCCCGAGGAGAACTCGCGTGCGGTGTAGCCCCCGACCGCCGCGGCCGGCCCCAATGCCGCGAACAGCGCCAACCCGGCCCCGCACACGGCAGCCGCCAGCCCCACCCGTGCCCGCCGGAAATCCACGCTGCCGCACCCCCTTTGACAAGCTAGGGACTGCGGACAGCTGCGAGGCGGACGCCACGCCGGGCCACGCACGCGGGCAGACGCAACTTCGCCCCGGGGCGAACTTGCAGCGGATGGACGGGTCGATCGCCACGGGTCCGGGCCGAGGGTCAGCCGTCCAGCCCGGCCAGCCCGGCGGTCAGCGCCGCGGCTACCTCGGACAGCACGAGTTCCCCGCTGTCGGAGTCGTAGTCGAACAGTTCGCCGTAGCGACCCCAGTCGATTGCGATGTCCAACTGGGCCTCGGTGTCGGCGGTGGTGAAGCCCCGGCGCAGCAGGTCGCGGAAGAAGTCCTCGCGCAGCGTGCCGTTGTCGCTGTTCTGCAAGGCCTTCACGATCGTGCGGACCAACGGGGCCCGGGTGCTCGCCAGTTCGGCGAAGATCCGCTTGCTGGTCTGGATGTCGGCGGTGTACCAGACGCGGCCGGTCTCGGTCAGGAACCCCTGAGCGCCCTCGACCTCCAGCAGCCCGAGCATCACCGCGGCGTCCACGAGCGGCAGCAGGTCGTCGATCTCGAACGAAAGCTCGTCGGCCAGGTCGGGCAGGTCGGTCTGTCCGTTGTGCGCGTACACGATCTCGACGAGGCCGGCCAGGCCGCCGACGGTCACCGCGGGCAACGGGTGAGTCAACGGCCCGCTCGGCGCGGTTCGCCCGGCCGGGCTCTCGTCGCGGTCGGTCAGGATTGCGTAGAGCTGGTCGACGAGGGCTTCGAAGGTGGGCGAACGACGGTCCCGGGGCCGGAGCAGGTGAACCGGGACCTCAGCCTTGATCCGGCCCGGGTTCGAACCGAGCACGATGACCCGGTCGGCCAGCAGCACGGCCTCCTCGATGTTGTGGGTCACCAGGCAGATCGCCTTGGTCGGGAAGTCCGGCTGGGCCCAAAGCGCCATCAACTCGGTGCGCAGGTTCTCCGCGGTCAGTACGTCGAGGGCGGAGAACGGCTCGTCCATCAGCAGCGCGTCGGGCCGCAGCACCAGGGCGCGGGCGAAGCCGACACGTTGGCGCATCCCGCCGGACAGTTCCTTCGGGTAGGCGCTCTCGAAGCCGTCCAGGCCGATCAGGTCGATGGCCGCCAGCGCCCGGGCCGACCGCTCGGCCTCGGGGACCGCCCGCGCCTGCAGGCCGAGTTCGACGTTGGCCTGCACGGTCAACCAGGGCATCAGCGCGAAGGACTGGAAGACCATCCCGACCCCCGGGTTGGCCCCGTTGATGGCGGTGCCGCGGTAGCGGACCGCCCCGCTGCTCGGGGCGATCAGCCCGGCGATCGTGCGCAGCAGCGTGGACTTGCCCGATCCGGACTTGCCCAACAGCGCGACGACCTCGCCCTCGCGCAGGATCAACGTCACGTGGTCCAGGACCGGGTGCATGGTGCCCCGCGCGCCCGGGAACGACTTCGAGACGTTGTCCACCTCGACGATCGCCGCAGTGGCGACCGGGGTCATCGTGGGTGCCACCATCGTCGTTCACTCCCTTCGGTGCTCGGTTCGAGCTCAGCCCTGCTGCAACGAGTAACGGGTCTCCGCCAGCCGGTAGAGCCGACGCCAGAACACCCGGTTCAGCCCCACCACGTACACGCTCATCACCGTCACCCCGACCAGCGTGCGCGGGAAGTTCCCGTCGGTGGTGGACTGGGCGATGTACGCGCCCAGCCCGGTCGCGACCAGGGTCGTGTGACCGTAGGAGACGAGCTCCGCGACGATCGAGGCATTCCAGGCCCCGCCCGCCGCGGTGATCCCTCCGGTGACCCAGGCCCCGAATATCGCCGGCCCGATCAGCGACCGCCACCGCTGCACCCGGCTCAGGCCCAGGTTGGCCGCCACCTCGCGCAGATCGGTGGGGATGGCGCTGGCCCCGGCGATGACGTTGAACAGGATGTACCACTGCGCACCCAACGCCATCAGCACGATTCCGCCGAAGTTGATGCTGAGGTGGGTGCGCAGCAGCAGCAAGGTGAACAGCGGGAACAGGAAGTTGGTCGGGAAACTGGCCAGCACCTGGACGATCGGCTGGGCGAACCGCGAGACCCGCGGGTTCATGCCTATCCAGACCCCGATCGGCACCCAGACCACCGTGCTGAACACGATCAGCACGAGCACCCGACCGAAGGTGATCAGGCCCAGCCAGAAGGCGTGCGGGAACTCCCCCAACCCCGTGCCGTTCTGGATGTAGACCAGCATCCGCCAAATTCCCAGGAGCAGCGCCTCGAGGACCACGGCGGCGAAGACGACGTCGCCGACCTTCCGGCGGCGGCGGTTCACCCGCAGCGGGTACTCGGCCAGCCCGAAGGGCCGGGTCGCCCGGTCCAGGAACCGACCTGCCGGACGCACCGCGCGCCCGACCACCGACGCCACGGCCGACCGCCGCAGGACCTCCAACATGATGCTGCGGGGCGCCTCGGTGGCCGCGGACTGCTCGACCCGGAAGCGTTCGGCCCAGGCGGTCAACGGCCGCCAGAACACCGCGTTGACGCCGATCACCATGATGATCATCGCGCCGATCGCCAGCAGCATCCGACCCGTCTGTTGCTTCGCCGAGCAGGCCGCCACGTAGGAACCGATGCCGGGCAGCGCGTAGGTGTGCTTGTTGACGCTGATCACCTCGGAGGCGACCAGGAAGAACCAGCCGCCGCCGAAGCTCATCATCCCGTTCCAGACCAACGGGATCATGCCGTTGGGCACGTCCAGCTTCCAGAACCGCTGCCACTTGGTCAGCCGCAGCACTCGAGCCGCCTCGTCCAGCTCGCGCGGCTGCGTCACCAGCGACTGGTAGAACCCGAAGGTCATGTTCCAGGCCTGGCTGGTGAAGATCGCGAACACCGAGGCGCACTCGACGCCCAGGAAGGTGTGTGGGAACAGCGTCAGCCAGATCGACAGCGTGACCGACAGGAATCCGAGCACCGGGACCGACTGGAGCACGTCCAGAATCGGCAGCAGCACCACCTCGGCGCGTCGCCACCGCGCCGCGGCGGTGGCGTAGACGAACGTGAACAGCGTCGAGGCGAACAGCGCCACGAACATCCGGAGCAGCGACCGAGCCGCGTAGTACGGCAGCACCGCCGGGTCCGTGGACACCGACGTGGGGGCGTTGACCCGGTCGAAGGGTCGGTTGACCCCGTGCCCCAGGCGGATCAAGACCCAGAAGGTCACCGCCGCGCCGGGCAGTACCACCGCGTCGGCAAGGAACCTGGATCGGCCGGTCGCCAACGCCCCGTCGCCGGAGTAAGGCCGCAGCAGGGTCATCGCGTATCCTCCACCGGCGACGCGAGCACGGTTGACCTGAGGCCCGGCGGGCCGGCGATCGGCGGGCGGCGCGACCTGGCGTCGCTCGCGAGACCAAGAGGGTGCCTCACGTGGCTAACTGGCCTACTGCGCGCGGCCCCGTGAGGCACCCTCTGGCCATCGTTCCCGACTCCCCGCACACCTGAATCACGCGTACTGCCGCGGCGACCCGGAGCTTAATAGTCATTCAATCGATTGCGCTAATGAATAATTGACGGCAGATTGGCAGGCACGATGTCAGACGCCCTGCGCAAGGTCACCCCGGCACAGCTGGAGGCGGCCGCCCTGACCTTCGGGCTGCTTTCGGTGCCGGGCAGGTTGCACCTGGTCTGCCTGCTGGCCGACACCGAACTCGACGTCACCACCTTGGCCGAGGCGACCGGGGCCACGATCCCGGCCACCAGCCAGCAGCTCGCCAAGCTGCGGGCGGCCGGCATCGTCAGCGCCCGCCGCGAGGTCCGCCGCCAGCTGTACAGCGTGGACAACCCGCACGTGCTCGGCGTGATCGCGCAGATGCTCGCCCACATCGCGCCCGACGGCACCCTGGCTCCGGACCCGAACAAGCCACGCCCACCCCGGCGACCGCGCTTCACCGCGCCGGTCTGAGGCTGCCTCACCGATTCCCGGAACTGGCATTCGAGCCCGATCAGGGCGTCGCAGTCGATCCCCGACGCCGAGCCGGGTCAGGAACTCGACCTCGGCCGCCCCCGGCCAGGGTCTGCACGCCCTGGGCGCGGTCAAGTAGGTTCATTCAACTACCTGCGCAACTGACTATGGAGCGACTCGCGGGCGCGGCGGTGCGACATTTGGTCCGTTTGGGGGTCGAAGTTGCGGACTGACCGATTTGCGGCCGGAGAGTTTGGCAAGCTGTTACCCGACGCTGGGTTCGACGATGGGGTGACTGAATGAGACTCACCGGGTTGGCGACGATCATCGGCCTGACGGTGGCACTTGCCACGACCGGAGTGGTGGCCGGCTCCGGCGCCGTGGCCGCGCCCGCCGATCCCGCCCCGCCGATTCCGGCCCTGGCAACCGTGCCCTTCGGCGGTGACATGACAACGCTCGCGCCGAACCAGGTCTTCCGGCTCTCGCCGCAGCTGGCGGCGATGCTGGGCACCTCGACGCTGGACGCGTCCGGACTGGCACGGCTGCGCGCCGCGGCCCGCCCGCAGCTGGCCGGCGAGTCGACCCCGCCGGTCGGGACGACCCTGCTGTGGCCGGCGCTCGACGCCGCGCGTGGCATTCCGCCGGGCATCTACCTCAAGCCCTACTCCCTGCGGGCGGTCGGGCAGCATCTCGAGGTTTGGGTGGCCTCGGGCTGCGACGCGGTGTCCTGCGGCACGCACTTCCCAGCCGGCGACTGCCGTGAGAAGGAGGTGCCCGACTCCGCCACCGTCACCGACGAGCAGATCAAGTACCTCGTCGGGCAGTTCGACTCGAACATGTATCCCAAGGAGACCGCGGCGTTCTCCAAGCCGCCGGACCACAACGGCAGCAGCACGATCCCCGGCATCGCTGCGGCCGGCCTGGACTTCGCGGGCAACGGCGAACACACCGTCGCCCTGATCGACAACATCCGGCAGCCCAACTTCTACGAGTTCCCGAAGAACCTGACCTACATCGCCGGGTTCTACGCGCCACTGTTCAACCAGATCACCGACCGCAACGTGATCACCGTGGACGCCTACGACTGGATCCACCGCACCGGGCCCAACCCGGCGAACGAGCCGTCGTCCGACCTGTGCCGCTCCCGGCCGGCGCACCCGTTCACCTACGAGGCGGTCTTCGGCCACGAGTGGCAGCACCTGCTCGAGCACTACCAGAACCCCGACCAGGCAACCTGGGTCAACGAGGGCCTGTCGATGTTCGCCGAGGCGCTCGACGGCTACACCGACACCCGCCGCGGCATCACTCAGAGCAACTCCCAACCGCAACTGCTGTGCTTCCAGGGTTACGGGATCGTGAAGGGCCCGTCGAACCCGAACCCGCACCCGTGCGGTGGACCGGCTGAGTCGTTGACCCTGTGGGGCGACCAGGGCGACTCCGACCCGATCCTGGCCAACTACGGCGACGCCTGGTCGTTCATGCTGTTCTGCTATGACCGGTTCGGCCTGGACTTCATGTCCGCGCTGCACCGCGACGGCAAGGACGTCGGCCTGGCCGACGTGCAGACCCAGTTGGACAAGTTCGCCGGCGGGCTGAAGGTCGAGACACTGCTGCACCAGTTCCAGTTGATGAACCTGATCGACCACTGGGCCAAGAACGGCAAGGTCGAGGGCATCGACCGCAACCTGGTCACGGCCAAGGACCTCGACGCCACGCTGAACCTGGAGAACCCGGCGGCGATCGGCACCCAGGGCACGGCGCCCAACGGCGCCGACTACGTGCAGCTGGCCACCGGCCAGGCGCTGCAGTTCGCGTTCTCCGGCAACCAGAAGGTCAACGCGGCGGCAGCGGACCCGAACGACCCGACCAGCTCGTTGGGCGGCGGCGGCGGCGAAGCCCCGGCCGTCGACGGCTGGTACGTCAGCCTGGTCGGCATCGACGCAGGCCGGCACCGGGTCCTGGTCACCTCACACGCCGGGCCCACCTGGACGCCGGACGCCGCGACCCTGGCCAAGTACCGCAGCTTCCCCCGGGTCGTCGCGGTGATAGCGCACGACGACCCGACCGACAACGACAATGCGACCGAGCAGCACGCCGGGTACTCGTTGAAGGTCAACGGCCACGCGGAGGGTTCCGGCGAGGACGGGCAGCAACGCTAATGGCATAGCTCGGCGCGACCGGCGGGGAGCCCTCTCACCCCGCACTTCTGCGCACCTGTCGCACCTGTCGTAGCGCCTCGATGGGTGCGACAGAGCGCAGAAGTGACGAAGCGGGATCAGCCAATACGGGGCGCGGCGCGGGGGGACCGCCTCAGGAGTGCCTCAGGAGTGCCTCAGGAGTACTGACACACCTGGCTGAGCGGGACCGGCTGGCCGGCCGGGGCGGACGGTGTCGCAGGCTTGGCGCCCCGCTTGGCCTTGGCGGCCGTCGAGGCGGGGGTGATTTTCGCCTGCCCAGCGGCCTGCGAGGCCGCTATCGCCTTCTGCACGGCGTCGCGGACCACCGCTACGTCCGGTGCCACCGGGTCGATCAGCGGCGGTTGCAGCACCAGGCTGGTCACCTCGGACTTCTTGGTCTTGGAGGCGACCTTCACCAGCACGTCCAACGCCCCGGTGGTCAGGTCGGTCCGCACCGCGTTCTTCGTCCCGGACACCAGCGCCTGGAAGTGCCGCAGCACGGTCAACGGGTCCATCTGCTTCAGGATCCCGTTGAGCACACACCGCTCCCGAAGCATCCGGTCGTAGTCGCTGGTCCCTTCGCGCGAACGCGCGTACCAGAGGGCGCGGTAGCCGTCGAGGTGCTGCAAGCCCGGCCGGATCCAGCCGAGGATCTTGTTGTGCGCCAACTGCTCGCAGCCGCCACCGGGCAGGTCGCAGGCACCGGCATGGTGCCCACCGCCGATCGGCAGGTTCTCGGTGACCCGGATCGTCAGCCCGCCGAGGGCGTCGACCAATGACTCGAAGCCGTCGATGTTCAGGATCACGTAGTAGTGGATCGGAATGCCGAGCAGTTGCGCCATCGCCGACTCGACCGCCGCGGCACCCGGGTTGTCCGAGCCGGGGAACAGCTGCGGGTTCTGCGCGCCGTAGGGGTAGATCCCGTAGAAGAAGTTCGGGAACCCGTTGGGGAACTGCTTGGCGATCGGGGTGCCCGGCGGGAACTGGGCGTACTGCATGTTGCGCGGGATCGAGAAGATCGTCGTCTGACCGGTGTGCACGTCGATGCTGGCCACCGCGTCCTGGTCGGTGTAGCTGACCACCGAGTCCGCCGGGCTGCGACTGCCGCTGCGTACCGGCTCACCACCGAGGATCGCGACGTTCAGCCGGCCCTCGTACAGGTCGCCGACGCCACCCTGGTGGAACACCGAGGTCACCAGGTCGCGCTGCGCCCCGGCCAGCACCACGCCGTAGGCGACCGGCGTCCCGACCGAGCCCAGCAGCACGAGCACGAGCCCCGCCGAGAGCAGCCGGGTCCCCCGGCCGAGTCCGCGCGGCCGGGCGAGCCGCCAGGCGTCCACGAGCAATCCGGCCCAGCACAGGCCCAACACCACCAGGCTGACCTGGAAGGTCGCCAGCGCGCCCGGGCGCAATGCCATCGACACCAGCCCGGAACGGCCCAACCACAAGGCGCCGATCGGCAAACCAACCAGCAGAATCAGCCACACCCGCAGCGCCGCCCGACCGACGGTCTTGTTGCCCGCCAGCAACTGGGCGCAACCGGGCAGCAGCAACGTCGCGACCATGAGCATCCAGGCCCGGCGTGCCCGCACCCGGCGGGCTCCGGCGGCGAGGCCGGCCGGTTCGGGCAGGAACGGCCCGCGACGCCGTCCGGAGGGTGTCCGAAAAGATGACAACCTTTCGGACTGGGTGGAGTGGGCGGCGGGGACCCGCGCCGACGCCGACGGTCCGCGCTCGTCATCGCCCGTTGCCGAGGGAACGGACAGCGCTTCCGGACGCCGTTCCCCGCCCGACGCCGACGATCCACGCCGATCCGGGGCCGAGGCGGCCGAATCCGCGCCTCCCGACGGCCGGTCCCAGAGACTGAACTCCGGATCCTCCTTGGCCATCGGCTGCTCCCCGCCCCCTCTGTGGCCGACTGACGTGGGCCCACGCACCGGTGCGGCACGCAACTCGAACTAGAATATAGATTGCGCCGACGAGCAAATGGGGCTATTGGATGGTCCGGGACGATCGGTTTACCAATGCGACCGGAAGTATGCCGACAGCCGCAGCCTTCGGACCTGCGGATTTGTCCCCTTCCGAGGGTAATTCGTAAACGACAGCCACTCGGTGACAACAGCACAGCACGAATGCGCAAACGACCCCGGTCGGCGAGGATGGACCCGTGTTCGAACCCAGTGCCCACGACACCGGCCGGGATCACCTGCCCTGGTGGGCCTGGGTCGGGGTGGCCGCACTCGGCGCGGTGAACGTGGCAGTCGTGGTCGTGGCGTTACTGCGCTGAGCGAGCACCACGCGGGCCGCAATGTAAAGCGCGCGAGCAGGGTTCCCCGACGGCCGGCGCAGGCCGGGTCAGGTCATCCGGGTGGTGCGCCCGTGGCGGGTGTCGCGACGGTAGAGGTCACCGTCCGGGTTCGCCGGGCCGGCGACCGGGGCCTCGGAGACGAACACCACGACCCCGCCGTCGGAGTCGATGGCCGGGGTACGGCTGGTGCCGACCGCCTGCGCGGTGTCCGGGGCCGAGCTGATCCGCGTGGTAGTGCCTGCGGTCAGGTCGCGCAGGTAGACGTCGGGCTGCGGATGACTCGCGCCGGGGACCAACGAGTGGTCGAGGGAGACGAAGGCCACCGCGTGCCCGTCGGGGCTGAGCGCGGCGGAGTAGCTGTCGGACTGCGCCGGGACGCCGCGGGTCGACAGGTCGACCTCGGTGGTGACCGAGGTGGTCATGTCGTGCAGGTAGACGTGGGTCAGCACGTGCGGCTCGGCGCCGCCCGACTGGTCGCCGGTGGCCGGCAGCAAGGGGTTCGACGCGATCAGGTTGGTGGCCCGGGACTCGAACGCCACGAAGTGCCCGTCGGCGCTGATCGAGGGGTGCGAGCTGGAGTCGTCGCCGATCGCGGAGGTGTGGCGGGAGACCAGCACAATGGTGCCCAACGTGCGGTCGCGGACGTAGACCTCGGCGACCCCCGGGGTCACCGTCGACCCGGGCACCAGGTTGTCCGCGGGTGAGTCGAACGCCACGTAGCGCCCGTCCGCGCTGATCGCCGCGTCGCCGCTGCCGGCGTCGCCGGCGTTGCCGAACCAATCGGTGCTGACCAGGCTCGTGACGCCGGTCGTGCGGTCCCAGACGTAGACCTGGGAGCGGCTGGGCCGGCCCGGCACCAGATCGTCGGCCACCGACTCAAAAGCCACCCACCGGCCGTCGGAACTGATCCGGGACAGACCGCTCTGCCCGTCCGGTTCGGCTCCGCCCATGGCCACCGAGACCCGAACCGTGGACCCGGTGGTCATGTCGTGCAGGTAGACCACGCCGGATCGGCTGCGGGAACCGGCCACCAGGTTGTTGGCGAACGAGTCGAAGACCACCCAGCGACCGTCGGCACTGATCGAGGGGTCGGCGCTGTCGGCGTTCCCCGGATCCCCGTTGCTCGCGACGCTCGCCGCGCGCACCGCTCCACTGCGGGTGTCGAGCACGAACACGTTCTGTTTGTGGTTGTCCAGGCCCGGCACCAGGTTGGTGGCCCGCGACGCGAACGCCACCCACCGGCCGTCCGGGCTAATCGTCGGGGTCGAATTGGAGTCGTCGCCCACCGGTGGCCAGGAGTGTGCTCCCGGCACGGGCGCGAACAGCACCGGCGGACGGCCCGGGCCGGCCGGCCGCTGCGGATTCGGCTCGGTGGCCCACCGGCGCTGGTAGATCGCGTCGTGTCCGCCGCCGGCGCCCGGCACCAGGTCGGCGGCCCGGGACCCGAACGCGATCCGCGCGCCGTCGGCGCTGATGGCGGGGAACGAGGAAGCCGCCCCGTCCGCCGGGTGGGCCTGCGGCGTCACGTCGACCATGGCCGCCCTACCGGTGTGCGAGTCCCAGCGGTAGACGTGCTCGACGGGTTCACCCCGCCCCGCCGCCGGTGGCGCGGGCAGGTCGGTTGCCTCGGAGAGGTAGACCACCCAGCGGCCGTCCGCGCTCAGCGACGCACCGCCGGAGGCCTGGTTCGCGGCCTTGCCGCCGGCCGCGGCGCTCACCAGCCGCACCCGGCCGGTGCGCAGGTCGCGCAGGTAGACCTGGGGCAGGTCGGCGCGGTCCGCGACGTAGGGCCGCGGCGGCTGATGGCCCGTCAGATTGTGCGCCGAGGAGGCGAACACGACCCAGTTGCCGTCGCTGCTGATGACGGCGCCGGTGCTCTCGTCGTCGCCCTCGCGGCCGGCTTCGTCGGCGCTGATCAGGTCGATGCGGTGGGTGCGGCGGTCGTAGCGGAAGCAGTCGGCCTTGCGGTTCGTGTCGCCGGGCACCAGGTCGCGGACCTCGGAGGAGAACACCACGTATCGACCGTCGCCGGAGATCGACGGGTCGTCGCCCTCGACCCGGGGAATCCGTTCCCGGCGGTCGGTTCTCACGTCGTAGACGAAAATGCCGTCCTGGTCATCGCCGGTGCCGTTGGACACCTCCGGAACGCCGCCGTTGTAGACCACCCAGCGGCCGTCGGCGCTGACGGCCGGGCTGTCGCCGTTGATCAGCGATCGGCCGTCGCGGCTGAGGTCCAGTCGGCGCGTGGTGTGGGCGACCCGGTCGCGCAGGTAGACGTGCTTGGGCCGGTAGGTGCCGCTGACCGGTCCGGTGGTGGTCGCCGCAGCCAGGTCGTCGGCCTCGGAGACGAACGCCACCCAACGCCCGTCGCCCGATACCGAGGGCGCGTAGGACTCGCCGTCGGCCCCGCCGCCGGAGCTGGTCGCGCTGATCAACTCGACGTCGCCGGAGCGCATGTCGCGCAGGTAGACCTGGCCGTGACCGGCTCCGGCCGCCGTCGGCAACACCGTGGAGTCGGACTCGAACGCGACCCACCGACCGTCGGCGCTCATCGCGGGCCCGTAGCTACGCCCCGGCAGTATCGCGCCGTGCCGGTCGCCGCTGACCACGACCGTGGATCCGGCCTGCGTGGCGGATCCGGCCTGGGTCGTGGCCCCGGGCTCGGCGTCGAGACCACGGGGCGCCGGCGCCGACCCGGCCGCCACCAGGACCGTGGAGCCCGGCTGCGTCGCCGCCGACTCAGCCCGCACCTCGCGCGTCGTGACCGTCGCCGCCGCCGCACTCGCCAGGACGGCCAGGCCCGCCCATCCGGCGACCCGACGCCGCCACGAGTCGCCGCGCACCCGCCGATCGTAGCTCCGCATTTGCGGGTTTTCGGGCGGATGACCGCACCGGTGGTGTTGTTCCGAGGAACCGCCTGGTTTGCCCGGTTCGCCGGGTCAGGGGGCGGATCCGGCGCGCGTCACCTGGTCGTGGTCGGCGGTGTGGAAGGTGGTCTTGTACGCGTCCGGCGGGGATGCGTGGGCGGCCGACAATCTGCCCAGTGCGCCGGCGGAGCCGACCGTGGCCGCCAGAAGAACCGCCACCCGCACCCAACGCGACCCGTGACCGCCCATGACCGCCGCCTGTCCGTAGCCGATACCAATGTTACTGGTGTGACGAATGTGACGTAACGTAGTGTCGCGGCGGCCCACGGTGGATACGCCACACCGAAGCGGCCCGAGAAGCCCGACGCGTCTGGGCCCCGCCGCGCCGCCGCCCCGCGAGCCTCCAGGGGAACCCGGTCGCCGTCTGCTACCAAATTCCTGCCGACGACGTCGCCGGCGACGTCACCGGCCCGGAGGAGATCAGCCATGCGAGCACGGACCCGGGGCTGCACAGCACTCGCGGCAGGTTTGCTGATCGCGGGATCGACCTACGCGCCCTGGGCCCAGGCGGCCCCTGCCCCCCACCCGGCGTCGGCCGGCACACCGAACGACCTGTGCCATCAGCCGCCGCCCCCACCTCCTTCTCCGCCGCCGCCGAGCGAGAGCATCGACGTCGGACTCGAGGACGTGCCGTGCACCCACCACGCCCCGAGCGGCTCCAGCAACGACCCGAACCCCAACACGAACCCCGACGGGTTGCTGCCGTCGGACGCCACCGACACCGCGGACTGCGGTGGCCCGGTCTGCACCGTCAGCATCCAACTGGCCGACGCGGAGGCGGACATCACCGCGAACGAGGTCGCACCATCGTCCACCGACGCCCAGTTCAGCGAGGCTTCCTGGGTGCGCGGCGGCCCGACGCTGTACGCGACCCGCGACGGCGGCGGCGCCATGCCGCACTGCCCCGACTACCAGAACACGTTCAGCCAGTGGGCCCAGTTCGGGATGCGGCATGCGGGCCCCGACTACCGCAAGACCGCGACGTTCACGCTCCGGCACCCGAGGTCGGCCGCCGCCGCAGGCACGGCGGCTCGGAAGGTCCAGATCTGCTTCGAGGCGCCTTACCCGTTCCAGAATCGGCCGGGCTATCGGGTGGCGGAGCACGCCGGCGTCTTCGACGGCGTGCTACCGGACTGCGCCGGCTTCCACGCCACCGCGGCCCTGCCGCGACCCTGCGTCAGTCACCGCGGCGTGGTCCGCGCGGGTCACGGCTGGGTGACCCAGATCGAGTTCCGCATCCCGGCCGGCCGGCAGGACCCGAAGGCTCTCGGCTGAGCTGAGCCGCCCCGGGTGCTGCCCACGCTGTCGGTGGGCAGCACCTGTCGAGTGATTCCCGCAGCCCACCGCGCCGATGCGGGCCGTCGATGCACGGGTCCGGCTACCAGCGGCTGGGTCCGCACATCCCGTCCGGGTTGGTCCACGGGTTGGGGTCGTTGTTGCACGGCGCCGGGCCATGGTGGTGGACGAACGGCTGGGCGGGCGCAGGAGGCGGCGCCAGGACGCGGACGATGGTGACGAGATCGGCGCGCTTGTCGGTGGTGTCGGTGTCGCCGCTGCTGGTGCTGGTTTCGGTCACGGCGGCGATGGTGGTCAGGGTGGTGGGGGTCGTCGGGGCGGTGACAGTGAACCTGATCGTGTGCGATGCCCCGTGGGTCAGGGCGCCGACGGCGCAGGTCAGGGTCGGAGCGACGAACGTGCACCCGTTGGGCAGGGTGCCGGTCGGGGTGACCCCGGAGGGGAGGTTCTGGGTGACTGTCGATCCGCTGCTGGTCCCCAGGCCGGTGTTGGTGACCTTCAACCGGTAGACGACGGTGCCACCGGTGCCCACGGAGGACGGGCCCGTGAGGGTCAGCGCCAGGTCCGGGGGTTCGACGCTGGTGGCGGCGGTGGCCATCTTGTCGGTGGTGTCGGTGTCCGGGCTGCTGTCGTGGACCGTGGCGGTGTCGGTCAGGGTGGCCGCGCTCGTCGGGGCGGTGACGTTGAAGTCGATCGCCGTGGACGCCCCGGCAGCCAGCGCGCCCACGTTGCAGACCAAGTTCGGCGCGGTGAAGGTGCAGTTGGCCGGGTAGCCGGTCGGGGTCACCCCGGTCGGAAACGGGTCGGTCACCGTCGAACCGGCGCTGGCGCCGGGCCCTTTGTTGGTCACGGTCAACACGTAGGGCACCGCGGCTCCGGTACCCACCGCGGCCGGGGCATCGAGGGACACGGCCAGGTCTGCCGGTGCGGTGTTGGTGATGGTGCACACGATGTTGCCGCCCGGGACCGGGGCGATGGCCTGGGTCAGGCCGGTGGCACCGGTTGCGGGCAGGGTGGTGGTACTCCCGGTCGCGGTGTTGGTGCAGGCCCAGGACCGGGTGTACCGGCCCAGGCGGGTGCCGGAGTGGGCGGTGGCAGCCTCGGAGAAGGTGAGCGATGGGCCGATCGCGGAGGTCAGCACGGTAATGGGACCGGTGTCCGCGGTGGTGCCGGTGCCGGTGCTCGCGGTGGCCAGCGTGGAAGGACCGTTGGCGATGGACAGGTCGAAGGAGTCGGTTGCGTCGGCCCGGTTGGCAACCGTCTTCTCCAGCTCCACCTTGGCCACCAGGACCCCGAAGGCGACGGCCTCGCCGCCGGTGGTGATCAGCGTCGCGCTGACCGTGGTGGGCGCGATCGCCTCCAGGATCGGGTTGCCCTCGTTCGGTCCGTTCCCTGTCGCGGGATATCCGCAGGACACCTGGGTCGTACCCGAGGGAAACGGCGCCGTGGGGCTCAGGGTCGAGTAGCAGAACGCGGTAGTCATGGACCCGGCCTCCTCGAGCAGACTCAACGGCTTGTCGGAGGTGTAGATGTCCTCCTCGCTCGGGCCGGCGGTGGCCTCGGCGTTGGCCATCACGAACCCGTAGTTGCGGACGGCGTGGCCGCCCGGGTCGGTCACCACGATGTTGCTCAACGTCACCTCGGCCTCGTTTCCGTGGCCCCCGCAGACGCTGGGGTTCTGGAGGAGGGCGGGTTCGCCGGGAACGCCGTTGTACCAGCCGTTGCCCAGTGCGGCTCCACTGTAGGTCGGAAACGTGTGGGGGCACACGGAGGCCAGTGCCGGGGCGCTCGGGAAGGTGCTGACGCCGGTGGGCAGGGCGGAGGTGATCGTGAACGATGCCGTGTAGCCGCCGGGCAAACCCACCGTCGTGGGCAGGCCGCCGGGAGCTTGCGCGGTCGCGTCGACGTAGCCGCTCATGTCGATCCAGCACAATGTGTTCAGGTAAGCGCCGGAGCCGCCGGTGGCGTAACCGCAGGTGGTGGCCAACGGGGTGGCGGCTGCCACCACGGCCGGAGTAGCTCCTGCTGCCGCTGCCGCCGGGAGGATCAGGCCCAGAGTCAACGCCCAAGCCGCGACACGTCCCAACATCGTCTGCCCCCAGAAGGCACGCGTAGCAACCAGTCCCGGCAAAGCCGGTGGCGCACCCCGGAAGGGCCGAGTCGAGCATCCGGGACATGTCGGACCGGGCACCATCTGCTTGATCTGAACGGGTATGTGCCACGGTCGCGCAGCCGGCGACCCGAATCGGAAATGTCAGGCCAAAGACCATTAGATTGCCCCAAACGGGTGTAGCCCGCCCATACCGGGCGAGATCCTCAGACCGGCGTGGTCACTCCGGCAGGCCGATCTGACTGTGCGTCAGAACAGGTCGTGCCATCGCCGGCGAGATCGGCGCGCGGGAGCTGCTGGAGAGCGGCCGAGCGCGGCATCCGCCGGATCCCCAGTCGGTCGAAGATCGCCTTCCGCTCGGTGGCCCAGTCCGCGACCTCGGGGGCCTCGGGCAAGGGCGGGAGTGCGCAGAGCAGGTCGAGGCACACGCCGACCTCGTAGGCATTGCCCTCCCGGCGCGCCGCCTCGAGGGCTTCCGTGAGGTCGGCCCGGACGGCCGCGGTGCCCGCGGCGGCTCGCGCGAGGGCACGGCTGCGCAGCAGGGCGGGCCCGGGTCGCCCATCCTGCGCGGGCCACAACGTGTCCAACAGGGCAAGCGAGTCCGCCGTCCGGCCGGCGTAGGCCAGCGCCTCGGCGAGGTAGGCCCGCGCCACCGCGGCGTCCTCCATGCCGTGCCGGGACAGCTCCTCGACGGCGGCCTCCAGCAGCCGGATGCCCTCGTCCGAACGCCCGGACCGGGCCGCGGTCCGACCCAGCAGCATTCGCGCGAAGCCGGCCCCGCCGTCGTTGCCGGAGGCCCGCCAGACGCGGTACGCCTCCTGCAGCGCGTCCTGCGCCGCCGCCCAGTCGCCCTGGTCGGCCAGCACCTCGCCGACGTTGCACTGCGCGCAGGCGGCGGTCTCGACGTCGCCGGTGCGGGCGGCCAGATCGCCGCACTCCCGGTACAGCCGCACCGCGTCGTCCCAGCGGCCCTCCCAGTAGGCGAACATGCCGAGGTTGTTCAGCGCCTTCGACTTCTCCTCCAGGTCGCCCAGGCGGTCGTAGATCTCCAGCGCCACCGGCGAGTGCACCGCCTCGGCGTTGCGCCCGAGCACCACCAAGGCCCAGTCCAACAGATACGACGCGTGCGCCCGGGCCCGCGCGGCGGTCTCGTCCACGCCGTCCCCGGCCAGCTCCAACGCCTGCCGGCACACGGCGACGGCATCCCGCGCCCGGCCCTGATCCATGCGGTCGGCGGCCTCGGTGGCGAGCAGTCTGGCCCGCCAGCCGTCGATCTGATCCCCCGTCAGACCGTCCAGCGCGCGCAGCCCACGGCGGGCCCACCGCACGCCGGCGGCCGGGTGCCCGGACCGATGCGCCAGCCGGGCCTGACGGTGCAGCAGTCGCGCACAGCCCAACGGATCGCCGCCGGTGGCCCGCCGGGCCTCCCGGTAGGCGCGGTCGGCCGGCGCACTCTCCCCGGCCAGGCGCAACGCCTCGCCCAGGCCCTCCCACACCTGGGTCAGTTCCTGCCTGGGCGCTCCGATGGTGCGCGCCGATTCCAACGCGGCCCGGTACAGCCGAGCCGCGTCGGCCGGCGCCGCACAGGCCGCCGCCCGGGCCGCCGCCTGCAGGGCCAACGGATAGGCCCGGTCGTCGCGACCGGCCAAGCGGTGGTGGGCCGCCAGCACACCCGGGTCGGTCCGGTCCGCCGGGTCGCGCTCCAGGGCGTCGGCCACCGCGGCGTGCAGGACCCGTCGTTCGACAAAGGGCACCGCGGCGTATGCGACCTCCTGGACCATCGCCCGGCGGAACCGGAACTGCCCGTCGGCGGCCGTCAGGAACGCGTCCAGCCGGGCCCATTGTGGATCCTGCGCGGGCACGGCCAGCACGGCCGCGGCAAGCCGGGCGGGGAAGGCGGTGCCCAGCACGCCCGCCCGGCGCAGCAACGCCCGATCGCCCGGCGGCAACGCGTCGATCTGCGCGATGGTGGCCGCCTGCACCGAGTCGGGCAGGTCGCTGCCGGCCGCAGCCAGCAGGTCCAGCAGGAACTGCGGATTTCCCCCGGACCGTTCGACGATCAGGTCGACCACGTGCCGCGGCACCGGTGCGGCGTCGGTCATCGCGTGCACGAGGGTGCGCGACTCCTCCGGAGTGAACGGTGCCGGCTCGATCCGCCGGCTGTGTTCGGCGAGCACCGCGGATGGACCTCCGCGACGCGCGATCACCAGCAGCCAGGCCGATTCGGCCAGCACCGCGGACAGGCCCGCCAAGACGGCGGCCGATGCCTCGTCGAGCAGGTGCGCGGCGTCGACGACCAGCAAGGTGGGCCGCGTCAGTTCCGGCTCCAGCAGGCGAAGCACCGCCTCCTGCGTGCGCTGCGCCCGGTAACGGGGCAGCAGCGCGGCGGTGGTGAGCGTCGAGGGGGTGTCCAGCCCGAGAACCCCGGCAACCAACGGCAACAGCTCGGACAGGCCGGCCAACTGGGCGCACCGCGTGGTCAGCCGGTCCAGAACCACCTCGTCCGGGTCGTCCCGGGCCGACCCGAGCAACGTCCGAAGCACGCCTTGCCACAGCCGGTAGGGGGTCAGCGAGTCCTGCGCCTCGCAGTGCACCGACAGCCGGCGCACGCCCTCCGGCGGGCGGATCTCCCCCAGGATGCGGGACTTGCCCACTCCTGCCTCGCCGAGGATCTCGACGAGGCCACCGCGCCCACCGACCGCGGCGGCGAGCATCTCGTCGAGCACCTGCAGTTCCGCGGTGCGGCCCACCAGTGCCGGCCCGGTCGCGTTCACCGGCACAGCGACCGACCGAACCGGCGGCCCGACCGCGAACGCCTCGACCGGTCGGATCTTCCCCTTCACCAGGAACGGTTCCAGGCGCTCGAGCGCGAAACGGGCCGTGCAGCGATCCAGCACCGCCCGGGTGGCCAAAATCTGGCCGACCTTGGACTTCCCCATCAAGCGAGCGGCCAGATTCGTGGTGTCGCCCATCGCGATGTACGACCTGCGGTAGCTCGGGCCGATCTCGCCGGTGAAGACCGGGCCGCGGTTGACCCCGATCCGGATGGGCAACCGAATCCCGGCCTCAATCACCTGACGCAGCGTCAGCAGCAGCCGTTCCTCGTCGTCGCCGACGGCCCGCGGCGCACCTGCGGTGAGCAGCAGCTTGCCGCCGTCGGCGTCGACATCGGAGTCCAGGAAGCAGACGCCCCACGAGTCCGCGGCCCGCTGCGTGAGGCTGACCACTTCGTGCAACGCGTCGGCCAGCGCCTCGACACCCTCGGTGGCGAGGATCCGATCGGTGTCCCGGAAATGGAGGAAGGCAATGGCCGCCCGCCGATGCTCCGGCACCGAACCGCCATCGGCGACGTGGGCCCGGACCGCCGTCGACAACGCTCGACCCACCACCTCGGCCGGCGGCAGGGGCATCGGCCCGGCGATCACCAGATCCTCCTCGAGCGGATCGGCGCGCAGCAGGAAGCAGTCCTCGATCCCCGGCCCCAGTACCCGGGGCGGCAGCCGGGCCGCGGTGGCCGCGCTGACCACGATCTGCCCGTTGTCGGCCAAGGCCTCGGTCCGCACGATCCCGGTGGCCCCGCTGCCCACCACCAAGGGCTCCAGGTGCGACTCCCCCACCAGGAAGAACTGGTAGGCACCGGAGTGGACGCCCACGGTCATGCGCAGGCGGACCGCCACCCCCGCCACGTCCATCGGGACCAGGGCCCGCAGCCGGCTGCGCATCCGGAACGCCGCGTGCGCCGCGCGGGCCGGGTGCTCGTCGCCCTCGAAGAACAGCAGCAGTGCGTCGCCGCCGAACTTGATCAGACTGCCGCCGTTGTCGTAGGCCACCCGCAACAACTGCTCGAAGACCCGGTTGATCGTGCCGACGAGCAATTCGGCGCCCTCGGCGCCACGGCGTTGCAGCCGTTCGGACAGGCGCGTGAAGCCGGACAGGTCGGCGAACAACATCGACCCGTCGACCTCGCGCACGCGGTTGAACGGCTCGGCCGCCAACTGGATCAGCACGCCGCGCGGCACGTACGCGTCGAACACCCGCTCGCTCGGGCGCACCGTCGGCACGGCAGGCAACGAGACGGCCGACACGGCGCGGGCTATCCCTGGGCTCGGGACAGTGCTCGGTCGAGGTCGCGGATGCGCCTGGCCAGCACGGACATCACCTGCAGGGCCAGGTTCGGAGTGTGGCTGACCAGGTACAGGAACGTGTCGTGGTCCATCGCCGCGACCGTGGTGGCCGTGTTCGCGACCGCCGTCAAACTGCGCGGCGACCGATCGACCAGAGCCATCTCGCCGAGCACCTCGCCCGGGCCGACCGCCCGCACCTGCTGGTCGCCCCGGTACAGCCCCAACTCCCCGTCGAGCACGCCGTACATGTGATCGCCGATCTCGCCCTCGCGGAACAGGACGTCGCCGGGCCGCAGTACGCGGCGGTCCCGAGCACCGGCGAAAACCGCGGGTACTTCCATACCTGCGCACCCCCGAAGCGTCCGACCCGGCCGTGAACCGAGCCGCTGAGAGCGGAGCTTACTGCGCGCCCGTCAGAACCGCGGCGGTCGCTTCTCACGATATGCCGCCAGGCCTTCGCGCACCTCGGGTCCGGTGAAACCCAGGAACTCCAGCGCCAGCGAGCTGTCGAAGATCGCGCCGGCCAACTGCCGGTACCAGGCGTTCAGCGACTGCTTCGTCCACCGGATCGCGTTCGGCGCTCCCGCGGCCAGTTCGTGGGCGATCTCGCGCGCGGTCGGGAGCAGTTCGGCGTCGTCCACACACAGCGACACCAGCCCGATGCGCTCGGCCTCCTCGCCGCTCATCGGGCGGCAGGTCAGCAGGTAGTACTTGGCCTTGGCCATCCCGCACAGCAGCGGCCAGCAGACCGCGGCGTGGTCGCCGGCCGCCACGCCGAGCCGGGTGTGGCCGTCGATGATCTTCGCGGTGCGAGCGACCACCGAGACGTCGGCCAGCACGCCTGCCACCAGCCCGGCCCCGACGGCCGGGCCGTGCATCGCCGAGACGATGGGCTTGGAGCAGTCGATGACGTTGTAGACCAGGTCCCGCGCCTCGCGCAGGGTACGGACCCGGGTCGGCCAGTCGTCGATGATCTTCTCGATCAGCTCGAACGACCCACCGGCGGAGAAGCCGCGCCCCTCACCGCGCAGCAGCACGGCACGCACCGCATCGTCGGCGTCGAATTCCCGCCACACGTCGGCCAGTTCCCCGTGGGCGCGCTCGCCGACCGCATTGAGTTTCGGCGCGGTCAGCACGAGTTCGGCGACCCCGGCCTCGTCGGGGCCGTCGATCCGCAGTTCGGTGAAGCGGGAGTACCGGCTCATGTTCTTCCTTCCTGCCAACTGTGCAGCGTCGCGTGGTCCGCGCCGGGCGGATGGTATGCCGGCCGCGTCCGACCCCTGGCGATTGGAGAGGCCCGCATGCCCGCGTTCGACGGCAAGATCTGCCTCGTCACCGGAGCCGCCCGCGGGATCGGCGCCGCGATCGCCGAGGCACTGGCGGCCGGCGGCGCGACCACCGTCGTCACCGATCTCGACGAGGCCGGGGCCATGGCCGCCGCCGCGGCGATCGGCCCGCCGAGCCTGGGCATGCGGCTGGACATCACCGATCCCGGCTGCGTCCGCGACGTGCTGGCGCAGGTGCGGGACCGCTTCGGCGGCCTCGACATCCTGGTCAACAACGCGGGCTGGGACAAGGCCGGCCCGTTCGTCGACAGCACCCCGGAGGAGTGGGACAGGATCATCGCGATCAACCTGATGGGCCCGATCCGGGTGATCCACGCCGCGCTGCCACTGCTGACGGCACGCGGCCGGGCCTCGATCGTGAACATCGGCTCGGACGCGGGCCGGGTGGGTTCCTCCGGCGAGGCCGTCTACTCGGCCGCGAAGGGCGGGGTGATCGCGTTCACCAAGACCCTGGCCCGGGAACTGGCCCGGTACAACGTCAACGTCAACTGCGTCTGCCCCGGGCCCACCGACACCGCCTTGTTCGCCGAGGTGGTCGGCGAGAACCCTAAGCTGCGCGACGGCCTGATCCGGGCGATCCCGTTGCGTCGCCTCGCCGAGCCCGCCGAGGTGGCGGCTACCGTGGCGTTCCTCGCCTCCGACGCCGCCGCATACCTGACCGGTCAGACCGTCAGCGTCAGCGGCGGTCTGACGATGTGCTGAATCCACCGCACGATCCCCCGCACGGATTGGAACGACCATGACCTCGGACCCCGCAGCGCCAACCCTGCCCAGTCGCGGCATCACCGTGTTGCAGGGCAGTGTGCGCGACGTGGGGGCGGCCGCGGCGCAGGCGGAGGCGGCCGGCTTCGACACCGTTTGGTCGCCGGAGTTCTACACCCGCTCCGCGATTGTGACGCTGGCTCACATCGCGGGCACGACCTCGACCGCGCGGATGGGCAGCTCGATCGCGTACGCCGTGGGCCGTT
>DATAUG010000129.1:0-2791 GCA_036268355.1 Sporichthyaceae bacterium | reverse complement strand
CCGCCGTTCGCGATCGGCGCGGTGGCCGACGGCGCGCGGACCTACCGCGACAGCGGCCTGGTCGGCGACGAGGTCTGCCGGCGGTTGGTGGCCGCCGTGCCGGAGCACCTCAACCCTGGTGGCTGGTGCCAGTTGCTGGCGAACTGGGTCCATCGCCGGGGGGAGGACTGGCGCGATCGCGTCGGCGGTTGGCTGCCGAAGGGTGTCGACGCCTGGGCGCTCCAGCGTGAGGTGCTCGACCCGGCGGCATACGTGTCGCTGTGGTTGCACGATTCCGGCGAGGTCGCGGGACTGGACTACCCGCAGCGGTACGACCGATGGCTGGACGGACTGGAACGAGCCGGGGTGGAGGCGATCGGGTTCGGCTGGCTTACCCTGCGCCGGACCGAGGCCGCACCGGTCGTGCGGATCGAGGAGTGGCCGCACCCGGTCGAGCACCCGCTTGGACCGACGGTGTCCGACGCATTCGAACGAATCGACTGGCTGCGGGCGCACGAGGATCCGCGGGCGCTGCTGGCGGCTCAAGTGCAACTGGCCGGCGACGTGGTCCAGCAGCACCGCGGCTTACCCGGTGCCGAGGACCCGACTGAACTGACGCTACGTCAGAACTACGGGATGCGCCGGGTCCGCCGGGTGGACACGGCAACCGCGGCGCTGGTCGGGGCGTGCGACGGGAAGCTGCCCGTCGGCGTGTTGGTCGACGCGGTCGCGGAGGTCCTGGAGGAGCCGGTGGGCCAGGTCCGCGAACAGGTCCTCCCGCTGCTGCGGGAACTGGTGGCGGAGGGCTTCCTCTCCCCGCAGCCCTCGGGTCAGGACACCTAGGACCGGGCCTCGGCCTCGTCCATCGCCTTCAGGATCCGCTTCTCCGAGATCGGCAGCGCGGTCCCGAGCGTCTGGGCGAACAGGCTGATCCGAAGTTCCTCCAGCAACCAGCGGATCTCGACCACGTCCTTCGCGTGCTGCCGCGCCGCGGGCAACCCGGCCCGGAACTGGCCGAACTCGCGGCTGAGTTGCGCGAGCGTGGCCTGGTGGGTCGCGTCCCGCACCGGGTCGGCCGACAGGCGCTCCAACCGTCGGCCGATGCCGCGCAAGTACCGGGGGAGTTGCCTGAGTCGGTCAGTGCCCGTCTGCGTCACGAACCCGGGGTGCAGCAGACCGTCGTACTGGGCCCGCATGTCGGCCACCGCGTCGGGGAACGGGTTGTTGGCAGCGGCGGCCAGCGCGGTGTCGACAACCTGAGCCACCGTCAGAATCTCCACGACGGTGTTCAGCGCCTCGGTCAGCCGCGGCTTGAGCTCGATGCGGACGACCTCGGCCAAGGCCTGGAAGCCGGCGCCCTGCCACGACGGCCCGCCGTGTTCGGCCAGGATCGCGTCCACACAAGCGGCGGCGCAGTCGTCGAACAGGTCGGCCCCGGACGCATGCGGCGCGCCGGCCAATGCCAACTTGGCCCGGTTCGACAACCCGCCCAGCACCGCTTTCGTGGGCGGCGGGAAAGCGGTCAGCAGCAACCGTCGGGTCCCGGACCACATCGCGGCCTGCGCCGCGGCGGGGTCCGTGAGCACCCGCAGCGAGACCGAGCGACCTTCGGCCACCAGCGCCGGGAAGCCCTGCACGATCGTGTCGCCGCGCACTTGCTCGTGGCTGCGCGGGATATTTCCTGACGGGCCGTCAGCTCCGGCCAGGTCCGGCCACTGCGTCAACCCGGTTCGTTCCAGGGCGCCGGCTCCGGTGGCCACCAGGTCCTGCAGCGCGGGGCGCAATTGCGTCCGCAGCGCGGCCAGATCCTTGCCGTGGCCGAGCGGCTTCCCGGCGTCGTCGAGCACCCGGAAGGTCAGCCGCAGGTGCCCGGGCACGCGGTCGAGGTCCCAGTCCTCGGCCTCGACCCGCACGCCGAAGCGAGCACGCAGTTCCCGCTCCAGTGCCGTGGTCAGCGGCTCACCACGCTCGACGTCCAGGTGCGGCAGCACCCCCGCGGCGTAGGTCGTGGCCGGTGAAAGGCTTCGCCGCACGGATTTCGGCAGGGCCCGCAGCAATGCGGTCACCAGTTCCTCGCGCAGACCGGGCACGCCCCAGTCGAGGCCTTGCGGTCGGATCCGGTTCAGCTCCGCCAGCGGCACCTCGAGGGTGACCCCGTCGAAGTCGGTGCCCGGCGCGAACTCGTAGCGCAGCGGGTAGGCCGTCTCGCTTTGTTGCCACACGTCCGGGAAGTCGCCGGGACTCACCGTGCCGGCGGCCGGCGTGCGGAGCAGTTCTGGATCCAGGTCGAGGTCGTGCGGATGCGAGCGACGCCGCTTGCGCCACCAGGCATCGAAGTGGCGGACGGAGACGACCTCGGCCGGGACCCGTGCCGAGTAGAACGCCAGGACAACTGAATCATCGATGATCAGGCCGCGTCGGCGCGCCCGTTCCTCCAGCTCGGAGGCCTGCCCGCGGAGCCGTTGGTTGTGCTCGAAGAAGTTGTGCTGCGTGCGCCACTCGCCGTCGACCAACGCGTGGCGGATGAACAGCTCCCGGCACAGCTCCGGGTCGATGCGGGCGTAGTCGACCCGCCGGCCGACGACCAGCGGCAGCCCGTACAAGGTGACCCGCTCGGTGGCGACGACCGCGCCGCGGTCCGGGTCCCACCGCGGCTCCGAGTACTGCCGCATCACCAGGTGCTCGGCCAACGGCTCGACCCAGTCCGGCTGGATCCGGGCGACCGTGCGCGCGAACAGCCGTGAGGTCTCGACGAGTTCGGCGGCCATCACCCAACGCGGCGGTCGACGGGCCAACCCGGATCCGGGGAACA
>DATAUG010000128.1:0-8180 GCA_036268355.1 Sporichthyaceae bacterium | reverse complement strand
CCAGCTCGCCGCCGAGTCCGCCGCGCTGGCCTAGCAGTTCGTGCTGGCTTGATCCCGGCTGGCTCGTTGCAGGCTGTGATCTAGTCCGGGCTGGGCTGGTCCGAGCGGTGTCGAGGCTCGACGCGCCTCGGTCCTGCCGTCGGCGAGTGAGCTCACGCGCTAGATTCGTCTCGACAGCATCCTTCGCGCTGCCGCGCGCCGTACCGGGAGTCCCGTGCATCTCAAGTCGCTGACGCTCAAAGGCTTCAAGTCGTTCGCTTCGGCGACCACGCTGCGCTTCGAGCCTGGCATCACCGCGGTGGTCGGGCCCAACGGCTCGGGCAAGAGCAACGTCGTCGACGCCATCGCGTGGGTCCTGGGCGAGCAGGGGGCCAAGGCCCTGCGCGGCGGCAAGATGGAAGACGTCATCTTCGCCGGCACCGCCGGTCGCCCGCCGTTGGGTCGGGCCGAGGTCGCGCTCACGATCGACAACAGCGACGGTGCGTTGCCGATCGACTACACCGAGGTCACCATCACCCGGACCATGTTCCGCAACGGCGGCTCGGAGTACGCCATCAACGGCGACACCTGCCGACTGCTCGACGTCCAGGAGCTGCTCTCCGACTCGGGCATCGGCCGGGAGATGCACGTCATCGTCGGGCAGGGCCAACTGGACGCCGTCCTCTCGGCGGGCCCGGAGGAACGGCGGGGTTTCCTCGAGGAAGCCGCGGGCGTGCTCAAGCACCGCAAGCGCAAGGAGAAGGCGCTGCGGAAGCTGGACGCCATGCAGGCAAACCTCACCCGGGCCTCCGACCTGGTCACCGAACTGCGCCGGCAGCTCAAGCCGCTGGGCAAGCAGGCCGAGATCGCCCGTCGCGCGGCGACCGTTCAGGCGGATCTGCGGGACGCGAAGTTACGGTTGCTGGCCGACGACCTGATCACACTGCGTGCCTGCCTGGACGCCGAGGTGGCAGACGAGGCGGCGCTGCGGGCGCGGCAGGGGCAGGTCGAGACCGCGCTGGTCGCCGCGCGCTCCCGGGAGTCGGCGCTGGAGGAAGCGCTGGAGGCGGCCGTGCCGGCCGCGGCGGCGGCCCAGGAGAACTGGTACCGCCTGTCCGCCCTGCGGGAACGCCTGCAGGGCACCGCGGGCTTGGCCGCGGAACGCGCCCGCCTGATCGCCGACGACGCGCAGGAGCAGCGCCCCGGCCGTGATCCGGAGGAACTCGACCGCGACGCCGCCGCTGCGCGGCAGGCCGCGGGCGAACTTGTGGCGGTGGTCGAGCAGGCCGCCGGCGCGTGCAACGCAGCCACCTTGGCGCGTCGAGCGGTCGAGGAGTCCTTGGCGGTCGAGGAGAAGGCAGTGGCGACGGCGCACCGCGCTGCCGCCGACCGACGCGAGGGCCTGGCGCGGCTGGCCGGCAAGGTCAACGGGCTGCGCGCCCACGCGGCGGCCTGCCAGGCGGAGATCGGTCGCCAGTCCGAGGCCCTGGCCGAGGCCGCCGCCCGCGCCCAGTTGGCGGAGGCCGAGTTCACCGTGCTGGAGTCCCAGGCGGCCGGCCTGGCCGACGGTGAGGTCGGGCTCGACGAGGTGCACGAGGCCGCCGCGGACAGACTCGCCGCTGCCCAGGAGCGGCTGGCCGAACTGCAGGCCCGGCAACAGGACGCCGGCCGCAGCCGGGCCGCCCTACGGGCCCGCAAGGAGGCGCTGGAGCTGGGCCTGGCGCGTCGCGACGGGGGAGCGACCCTGCTGGGCGACCCGGACGTCCGCGGCGTGCTCGGGTCGCTGGCCGAGCTGGTCAACGTCACCCCGGGCCACGAGGCGGCGGTGGCGGCGGCGCTGGCGGGTGCGGCCGATGCCGTGGTCGTCGAATCGGTTCCGGCGGCGGTGGCCGCGATCGAGCGGCTCCGCGCCGGCGATGCCGGACAGGCCCACCTGGTGGTCGGCACCGCCGCGGCGCCGGACCGACAACCCGCGACCGCGACCGGGTTCGCGTCGTTGCTGGACTCGGTGTCCGCGCCGGCCGAGCTGCGCGGCGTACTGGCCCACCTGTTGGCCGACTGCACGCTGGTGGACGACCTGGCGACGGCTGCGGCGTTCGTCGTTCGGCATCCGGACCGGAAGGCCGTGACCCCGGCCGGCGACGTGATCGCGATCTCGCACGCCGTGGGTGGCTCCTCGGGCGCTCCCAGCCTGCTGGAGGTCCAGGCCGCGGTGGACGAGGCGGCGGGGCAGTTGGGCCGCCAGGACCGCCTGGCCGGCGAACTGCGCGACCTGCTGGACCAGGCGGAGCTCGAGCGCGACCGGGCACAGTGGTCGACCTCCCAGGCCCTGACCCGGCTGAACGAGTCCGACGCGGATCTGGCGGCCGTGGCCGAGCAGCTCGGTCGGCTGGGCGCCGCCGCGCGGGCCGGCCACGCCGAGGTACAACGGCTCGACGCCGCGATCCGGGCCGCGGGGGCCGCGCGTGACGCCGACCTGTCCGGCTTGGCCGAGTTGGAGGCCCGGTTGGTCGCGGCCGAGGCCGAGCCGGTGGACACCGAGGTACGCACCGAGGACCGCGACCGGCTGGTCGTGGCGTGCGCGACGGCGCGGGCCGAGGAGGTCGAGGCGCGACTGGGCCTGCGGACCGCTGAGGAACGCGCCACCGCGGCCGCCGGCCGGGCCGACGCGATGGCCCGGGCAGCCGTCGCCGAACGCCAGGCCCGGGAGCGCGCCGCCGCGCGCCGCGCCCAGCGGGAGGTCGTCGGTCGCCGCGCGCAGGCGGTGGCGATCGGTGCGGATCTGACCCTGCGCCGGCTGGCGTCCTCGCTGACTGTCGCGGCAGCCGAGCGAGCGACCGCGCAGGAGCACCGCCGGGGGCGCGAGACCGAACTCGCGGGCCTTCGATCCTCGACCCGTGAATTGGCGGCCGAGCTGGACCGGCTCACCGACTCGGTGAATCGCGATCTCCTCGCCCGGGCCGAGCACCGCATGCGCGTCGAGAACCTCGAGCAACGGGCGCTGGACGAACTCGGCGTCGCGCCGGACGTGCTCGTCGTGGAGTACGGCCCGGACCGGCCGGTGCCGGTTACGCCCCAGCCGACGGCCGACGCCGGCCCGCTGCCGGAGGCCGTTTCCGGGGAGGCGGTCGAGCGGGAGGCCGTCGACCAGGAGACCGCCCCTGAGACCGCCCCTGAGACCGTCGTTGAGACCGTCGACCCGGAGACCGTCGAACGAACCGTGCCCTACGTGCGGGCCGAGCAGGAGAAGCGGCTGCGGGAGGCGGAGCGGGCGCTGGCGCTGCTGGGTCGGGTGAACCCGTTGGCGCTGGAGGAGTTCGCCGCGCTGGAGGAGCGCAGCACGTTCCTGACCGCGCAACTGGAGGACCTCAAGGCCGGTCGCCGCGACCTGCTGAAAGTGGTCGCGGAGGTGGACGCCCGGGTCGAGCAGGTGTTCGCGGCCGCGTGGGAGGACACCGCACGCGAATTCGAAGGCGTGTTCTCGCGGCTGTTCCCGGGCGGGGAGGGCAAGCTGGTGCTGACCGACCCGGACAACATGCTCACGACCGGCATCGAGGTCGAGGCGCGACCGCCGGGCAAGAAGGTCAAACGGCTGTCCCTGCTCTCCGGCGGAGAGCGTTCGTTGGTCGCCGTGGCGCTCCTGGTAGCGATCTTCCGCGCCCGGCCCAGCCCCTTCTACGTCCTCGACGAGGTCGAGGCGGCGTTGGACGACACCAACCTGGGCCGCCTCATCACGATCCTGGAGGAACTGCGCGAATCCAGCCAGCTGATCGTGATCACCCATCAGAAACGCACCATGGAGGTCGCCGACGCGCTCTACGGTGTCTCGATGCGCGGCGACGGGGTGACCACGGTGATCAGCCAGCGCCTGCGCGAGGACCAACCCGCTTGAGCGAGTGCAGCGAACGAACCAATGTCGCACTGCGCGCCACATCGGGCGTGCACCGTCCGACGATCGTGGACCAGTGAGCGAGCCGGGCGAGTTCGCGTCGCCGGCCCGCATCCGGGCGGTTCTGATCGACGTGGACGGCGTGCTGCGGGTCTGGGAGTCCGGGCAGGTCGCCTCGATCGAAGAGCGCTACGGCGTGCCGCCCGGGATGCTGACCGAGATCGCCTACGAACGCGAACGGTTCGGCCCCGCGCTGCTCGGTGAGATCACCGACGACGACTGGCGTGCCTCGGTTGCCGCCGCCCTGGTGCCGATCTGCGGCGACGTGACCAGCGCGATTGCCTGCGTGGTGGACTGGAGCGCCCGGCTCGGCCTCATCGACCCGGATGTTCTCGACATCATCGAGGAACTGCGGGCCCGGGGCCGGTCGGTCGGGCTGATCGCGAATGCCACCGACCGACTGCAGCAGGATCTGGCCAGTCTGCGCGTGCAGGACCAGGTCGACGCCGTGATCGACTCGGCGCACTGCGGGGTGGCCAAGCCCGACGCCGGCATCTTCCAATCGGCCGCCGAGATCCTCGCGGTCCAGCCGGAACAGTGCCTGTACGTGGGTGCCCGGCCCGAGCATGTGGCCGGTGCCGAGCGCACCGGCATGATGGGGCACCTGTACACCGGTGTCCCGGGCCTGCGCGACATGCTGGCGGCGTTGCCCGCCGACTGACTCCCGCGGCGCAGCCGACGGACGAATGAGAATTCAACGAGGTTGCCGTGGAATACCTGATCGTCACGGTCGTGATCGTGCTGCTGGTGGCGGCCACTGTCGCGGGCCTCGTGGGCACCCGGTTGCGTGGCCGTCCGACGGCACCTCCGACGGCACCCCCGACGGCGCCCCCGGCGCCCTCGGCTCCTCCGACCGCACCGGTGCAGCGCCCCGCCGCGCCGCCCCGCCCGACCGTCGAGCCACCGGCTGCGCGAAGCGGCCCGCCGGCCCGGCCCGACCTCGACGTCTCGATCCCCGACGCGACGATCGCCGAGCTCGAGGAAGCTCTGGCACTGGAGATACCGGAGCCCACGGCCGGTCGGCTGGTCCGGTTACGGGCGCGGCTGGCGCGCTCCCAGGGCAGCCTGGGTCGCGGCCTGCTGACCCTGCTCTCCCGGGACAACCTGGACGAGGACACCTGGGAGGAGATCGAGGAGACCCTGCTGGCCGCGGACGTCGGCGTCGGGCCGACCGGCGAGTTGCTGGATCGCCTGCGGACCGCTGTGCGCGTCGAGGGCGCCCGCACCCCGGATGCCCTGCGGGCGCTGCTGCGCCGGGAGTTGCTGATCTCGATAGACGTCGAGGCGAGCCGGGACCTGCACGCCGTCGTCAACACCACCGATCGCCCGTCGGTGACCCTGGTGGTCGGCGTCAACGGCACCGGCAAGACCACCACGACCGGCAAGCTGGCCCGCGTCCTGGTGGCCGACGGCCGCACCGTGCTGCTCGGCGCCGCGGACACTTTCCGGGCGGCGGCGGCCGATCAGCTGCAGACCTGGGGCGAGCGGGTGGGTGCACGGACGGTGCGCGGACCGGAGGGCGGCGACCCTGCCAGCGTGGCATTCGAGGCCGTCAAGCAGGGCGCCGGCGACGATGTCGACGCGGTGCTGATCGACACGGCCGGCCGGCTGCACACGAAGACCGGCCTGATGGACGAGCTGGGCAAGGTCAAGCGGGTGATCGAGAAGCAGAGCCCGGTGCACGAGGTCCTGCTCGTGCTGGACGCCACCACCGGCCAGAACGGATTGGTCCAGGCCCGCGTCTTCGCCGAGGTCGTCGACGTCACCGGGGTGGTGCTCAGCAAGCTCGACGGCACGGCCAAGGGCGGCATCGTGATCGCCGTGCAGCGCGAACTCGGCGTGCCGGTCAAGCTCGTCGGTCTCGGTGAGGGGCCCGACGACCTGGCGCCATTCGTGCCCGAAGCCTTCGTCGACGCCCTGTTGGCCGATTAGGCGGGGGCCCGACGACCTGGCTGCAGATTCCAGGGCCCCGCGGACCAGGAGCGGCTCGGCCTCGCCCGGTACCGAAACGATGAGCCGGTTGCCGAGGCGGCCGGGCGCCGGTTGCACCGTGGCCGGCTGCGCCTGGGCATGTTGGAGCAGCCCCCGGGAGCGCCGCCACGCCGGCGCCACCGTCCGGGGACGGTGGTTGGGTCGGGCCGGCACCCACTCGTCGCGCACCCCGCCGCCGGGCAGCGCGACGCGCATCCAGTGGCCGTCCGGAGCCGTCCACTTCGAACTCCGTTGTCGGTCGCAGCGAGCGTGGTCGACGCGAACCCGCCCCGGCGATAGCGGGCCGAGCCCGCGGAACGCGCCCGGGAGAGGGTCGATCGTGCCCGCGCACGGCCCTGGAGAGGTTCAGCGAAATCGGCCCTTAGGCAATATCCGGCCCCGGAGACGATCAAGAAGTATTCGGAGCGAGGTCATCAAGTCACGTGGCGTATCGCCACAAGATCACCTCACGTGCCAACATCCGTGCTGTTGAAGTGGCGGTTTGGGACAGAAATGCCCGTTTTACCTAGATGTAACACTGGTGCACCATCGGTAATGCCGGCGAAACTTGTTTCTCCTTTCGGAGAAACCGGCGATCGACACCCTGCGCCAGGGATGCGAACCACGGTCGAATGACCGGGGTACGGAAGGAGCACGGACGGATGCCAGTCAGTTTCGATACCGGCGACACCGCCTGGCTGCTTGCCAGCAGTGCCCTGGTGTTGTTCATGACACCAGGCCTGGCGTTCTTCTACGGCGGCATGGTCCGCGTGAAGAGCGTGCTGAACATGATCATGATGTCGGGGGCCGCGATGGCCATCGTCAGCGTGCTCTGGGTGCTCTACGGCTACACACTCTCGTTCACCACCTACAACGGCTTCATCGGTAGCCGGGCCGAACTCGGCCTGCGTACCGCGATAAACCAGATCGACCTGAAAGCCTCAGACGGCGGGCCAGGTGCGCTGGGCGTCAGTCCACCAGGGACGGTGGACGCCGCGGGGAACGCCATCACCCACTATGTGCCGACCACGGCATTCGTGATGTTCCAGCTGATGTTCGCCATCATCACCGTCGCCCTGATCTCCGGCGCAATCGCGGACCGGGCGAAATTCAGCACCTGGTGCGTGTTCGTGGTGCTGTGGGCGACCTGCGTGTACTTCCCCGTCGCACACTGGGTGTTCTACTCGAACAACGGCAAGGGCGGCTGGATCATTGACCAGTTGCACGCCATCGACTTCGCCGGTGGCACAGCGGTCCACATAAACTCCGGCGCCGCGGGACTTGCCTGTTGTCTGGTCATAGGCAGACGCAAGGGCTGGCGGAAAGACCCGATGCGGCCGCACAACGTGCCGTTCGTGTTCCTCGGTGTGGGCATGCTGTGGTTCGGCTGGTTCGGCTTCAACGCCGGGTCGGCGTTGACCTCCGGCACTGCCGCGGGCGTTACGTTCACCAACACGCAGACCGCGACCGCCGCGGCGATGATCGGCTGGTTGATCATCGAGCGGGTGCGCGACGGCCACTTCACCACGGTCGGCGCCGCGTCCGGCGCGGTGGCCGGTCTGGTCGGCATCACGCCGTCGTGTTCCTCGGTGAACCCGATGGGCGCGATGGCGGTCGGGCTGTTCACCGGCGCGATCTGCGCGGTCGCGATCGGCCTGAAGTTCAGGTTCGGGTTCGACGACTCGCTCGACGTCGTCGGCGTGCACATGATCGGTGGTCTGACCGGCACCCTGCTCATCGGTCTGTTCGCCACCGACCACGCCCCGGCCGGGGTGAACGGCCTCTTCTATCACGGTGGCACGACGCAGTTGAAGCGTCAGGCCATCGGTGCCTTTGCGGTCATGGGCTATTCGTTCTTCGTCACCCTGGTCATCGCGTACCTGCTGCATCTGATCATGGGCTTCCGGATCTCGGAGGACGATGAGCTCGAGGGCATCGACATCAGCGAGCACGCCGAGAGCGCTTACGAGCTGCAATCGATCGGTTCGGCGTTGTCTCGTGGCACCGGCGGTTTCGGCGGGGGTGGTGGCGGTGGCGAATTGGCCTTCGCCGGCGCCGCGCCACCGGGCGCTGCGCAACGACCATCCGCCAACGCGAACTCTGACGGCGGAACGAAGGTAGAACTGTGAAATTGGTGACTGCGGTTATCAAGCCGTTCAAGCTTGACGACGTGCGCGCCGCGGTGGAAAAGTTCGGGGTGCACGGCATGACGGTCAGCGAGGCCAGCGGTTACGGCCGGCAACGCGGCCACACCGAGGTCTACCGCGGTGCGGAGTACACC
>DATAUG010000127.1:0-11105 GCA_036268355.1 Sporichthyaceae bacterium | reverse complement strand
CGAGCGCTATCAGCGTTCGATCAGCCGGACGCAACGGCTGGAGGACGCGGTCAGCTGGGCTGCGGCAGGCCGTGCTCGCCGAGCGGGCCGACGCGCAACCGGTGGACGCTGAACAGGTCGGCGAGCAGCGGCAGCGCGTCCAGCGCCGAGCGCCAGGACCCGGGCGCGGAAGTGCAGTCCGAGTCGTGCAGCAGCACGGTTCCGCCGGCCAGCCGCCCGGCCGCCACGTCCTCGGTCACCGTCGCGGCGGTGGCCTCGGCGCGCCAGTCGCGGCCCCACGCCGTCCAGAGCACCGGCCGCAGGTCGAGCCGCCGGCCCGCCGCCAGGGTGGCCCCGCTGAAGATCCCGTACGGCGGCCGGAACCACACCGGACGCTGCCCGGTGGCCTCGGCCACCAGGTCCAGCGACCGCTCCATGTCCGCGGCCACCGCCCGCGGGGTGCGCGCCAGGTGCGAGCGGTGCACGTCGCCGTGCAGGGCGATCTCGTGGCCCGCGGCCGCCACCTCCGCGGCAACCGATCGGTGGCCCCGGACCGAGTCGCCGAGCAGGAAGAACGTGGCCGTCCAGCCCAGCCGGTCGAGGGCTTCGAGGAACAACGGGGTCGAGGCGGCGTCCGGCCCGTCGTCGAACGTCAACGCCACATGCCCCGCAGCACCCACCCCACACAGCGCAGGCGCGAACCGACGCCGGACGGCGGGCAGGCTGGTTACCGCGGGCCCGGCGTGTACGGCGGTCAACGCCGCGGCCGCGCCCAGCATCCTCACCGCCGTTCGACCGGCAGTCACGCGGAACGCTCCGCCGGCGCCACCGATGCGCCGCCCGGACGGACCAGCGCCCCGATGGCGCCCGCGGCGTCGCCGTCGAACAGTCGGCGGGCGGCCGCGGCCGACGCCTGGCCGGGTTCACCCAACGCGCGCGCCAGCGCGGCGTCGAGTTCCGCGGGCCCGTGCGCCACCTGGTTCACCCCGACCTGCGCCATCACCGAGGCGTTGTGCTTCCCGTGCCCGGGGATCGGCCGATACGTGACCACCGGACGTCCCACCGCGAAGGCCTCCATGCAACTCTGCCCGCCCGCGTTCTCGATCACCACGTCGCAGGCCGCCATCAGCGCCGGCATCTGATCGGTCCAGCCGTAGACATGCATGCCGGGCCGCCCGACCAGCCGCTCGTACAACTCCTTGTTGTTGCCGCACACCACGATCGGGGTGACCCGACCGGTCGCGGCGACCTCGGCCACGCTGTCGGCCACGTCCCCGGCACCCCAGGCACCGGAGACCATCAGCGCGAGCGCGCCCTGCGCCGGTAATCCGAGCGCAGCGCGCGCACTTGCCCGGTCCGGGGCGGCGAAGAATCGGTCGGCCACCAATGGGCCGAAGGCGGCCGTGTGCCGGGTGTACCGCCGAGCCAGCTGCGCCGAGGCGGGACTCACGCAGACGGTGAGGTCCATGCCGGGATGGGTCCACAGCTGGTGCACGGCGAAGTCGGTGACCACGACGGCAGCCGGAACAGCCAGCAGGCGCAGCCGGCGTGCCCGGCCCAGGACCAGCGGCGCAACGACGTAGGTGGCGACCACCGCGTCGGCCTGGAACCGCTCGATCCACTCCAGCAGGCGGCGCCGGGTCAGCCAGGTCATCGGGAATGTCACGAACGCGACCAGTGGGGTGGCCCGCATCCACATCTTGTAGGTGGCCTCGTAGCTCCACGGCGCGTACTGCAGTTGAAGCTGATACATCCGCCGCAGCCCCTGGCCGAGCCGCCACGGGAAGGCGTCGAGGAAGTCGACGACCTCGGTCTGGTGGCCGTCGCGCTGCAGCCGCCGGGCCAGTTCCCGGGCCACGCTCTCGTGCCCGGCACCCATGCTCGCCGACACGATCAGGACTCGACCGCCGGTCGAGGTCCTATCCTTCGGATCCACCGTGATCCTCACCGTCGTTGCCAGCATCGCCGCCGCGGCATGTTATGCGCTCGCCGCGGTGCTCCAACAGGAAGCCGCGGTCACCGCGCCGCCGGAGCGCGCGATGCGGCTGAGCCTGCTGGTCCACCTGGCCCGACGTGGGCGTTGGCTGGCCGGTACCGCGGCGGACGTGCTCGGTTTCGGTTTGCAGTTGCTCGCGTTGGCCTACGGCCCGCTGGTGCTGGTGCAGTCGCTGCTCGTCACCGGTTTGCTGTTCGCGTTGCCGCTGGGCGCGTTGCGGAGCCGGCGCCGGATGGGACGGGCCGAATGGGTCGGTGCGGCCGTGCTGGCCGGCGGACTGATCGCGCTGACCGCGGCCGACCCGGCGGCGGGCACCGCCCGGCCGGCGGTGCACGACTGGGCGGTGATCGCGGTCCTGACCGTGCTCCCCGCCGGCCTGCTGACGCTGCGGCCGGGCTCGGCCGTCGGTCCGGCCCGGGCGATCCGGCTCGCCGCCGCCACCGGTCTGGTCTACGGCGCCACCGCGGTGCTGACCAAGGTCACCGGGGAACTGCTGCGGCACGGCGTGTCCGCCGCCGCGACGGCGTGGGAACCGTACCTGCTGATCGTGCTCAGCGCGTGGGCGATGGTGCTCAATCAGAGCGCCTTCCAGGCGGGCCCGTTGGCGGCCTCGTTGCCGGTGCTCACCGCCGCCGAGCCGATCGCGTGCGCCGCGATCGGGGTGCTGGTCCTTCGGGAGCACCTGGCGGTCCCCGCGGTGGCGACGATCGGGGCGTTGGCGGCGATCGTCGTCGGCGTGGTGGTGCTCTCGCGGTCACCACTGGTGCTCGCGATGCATGAGAGCACCAGTGATTATCCGCACGGCGTCCCGGATGGATTCGCGCAAGCCATGGAGGGGTAGAAGTAGGACAGCGCTCCGGGAGGACTCGGGGCGGATGACCGATTTCCACCCACGTACCCAGATCGTTCGGAGGATTCCGATGAAGCTCCCCACACTCGCCGGTGCGGCTGCGGCCGCGCTGCTCACCGTGGCGCTCGGCGCGCCCATGGCCAACGCCGCTGATACCCGGACCGCGAGCCCGGCGACCCCCGCCGCCGCGAGCGACTGCTGGTGGTCGCACTACTACGACGGCTACTGGCACCACCACTCCAAGCTGTTGTGCGACCACGACTACTCGTACGGCACCGACAACGACGACTACTACTACCGTGCCCATCCGCACTTCAACGGCGGTGACAACCGCGGGTTCGAGCACGACCGGATGGGGCACACCCCCGGCACCGGCAACGACGCGGGCACCGTGAACAACAACACCGACCGCGGCACGACGGACCGCGGAACGACGGACCGCGGAACCACCGATCGCGGAACCACCGATCGCGGCACGACCGATCGCGGCGATCGCGGCACGGGCGGCACGGGCAACACCGACCGCGGAACCGGCACCCCCAGCGGCAGCAACAACACCGGTGGCGGCACCTCCGGCGGCGGCGTCCGCCGTTGACCCTCAACGCCGATCGCCCGACCCCGAATCAACGGGGTCGGGCGATCGCGTCGTTCAGTCAGCCGCTGAACCGGTGCTCAATCACTCATATCGCGGATCACTCATATCGGAGCGCCTCGATCGGGCGCAGCCGCGCGGCCCGACTGGCCGGGTAGAAGCCGAAGAACAGGCCCGTGAACAACGAGACCGCGAGGGCCAACCAGATCGACCACGGTGCGATCACCGGCTGCACGCCCACGATCCTGAAGCGCGTCGCCAACACGCCGAACAGCAATCCGATCAGCCCACCCATCATCGACACCATCACCGCCTCGGTCAGGAATTGACCGGTTATCGCGCGGGCCTGGGCACCGATCGCCTTGCGGATTCCAATCTCCCGGGTCCGCTCGGTGACCGAGACCAGCATGATGTTCATGACGCCGATACCGCCCACCAGCAGGGATATCCCGGCCACGGCGGCCAGCAGGATCGTCAAGGTCTTGTTCGACGAACTCGACGCGGAGAGCACGGACGCGGCGTTGAACACGACCACGTCGGTGGTGGCCGCGGTGAGGTGGTGCCGCTCGTCCAGGATCGTCTGCACCTCGTTCTGCGCGGCGGCGGTCGCCGCGGAGGACACGGCCGACACCGATATCGCGGACAGCTGCCCGGCACCGGGCGGGTTGTAGCCGTAGAGCGCGTCCTCGGTGGCGGTGGTGGGGGCGATCACCTTGTCGTCCAGGTCGGTCTGCCCGGAGTAGCCCTTCGAGCCGAGGATGCCGATCACGGTGAACGCCTGTCCGTTGAACAACACGCCCTTGCCGATCAGGTCCGAGTCGTCCCCGCTGGTCAGGTCGGAGGCCACGCTGATGCCGATCAGCGCGACCCGACGGTGCGCGGTGTAGTCGGTGTCGGTGAACGGCCGACCGGCGCTGACGGTGTCGTTGTCGATGCTCAGGTAGTTGGCCGCGGTGCCGACGAACGAGGCCACGGTGTGCGAGGAGCTGCCGTACTCGGCAGCCACGTTCTTGACGTAAACCATCGGCGACACCGCGTCGACGTCCGGCGCGACATTCTTGTCGGTCAGCGCCTGCGCGTCGGCGAAGCTCAGCGCCGCCGCGCGGTCGTGGGTGGAGTTATCGGCGGTGTTCTTGATGCCGAGCATCTTGCGGATCTGGTTGCGGAACGCGCTGCCGTGTCCGCCGTTGCCCGTCGGCATCGGAATCACGTTGAGGTTGTTCGAACCGAGACGGTCGATCGAGGCCTGCACGGCCGCCTGCGAGCCGGTGCCGACGGCGATCAGGGTGATCACCGAGGCGACGCCGATCACGATGCCCAGCATCGTCAACGCGGCGCGCATCTTGTTCGCCGCAATGCCGCCCCAGGCGAACGAGCAGGTCTGCCTGATGTTCAAAACAAACCCTCACCGAAGGCGGCGCGGGACTGCTGGACGACCTGGCCGGTTCCGTGTGTGCCGCCGCCGGCGGTTTGCACCGGCATCGGCGTCGGAGCAGGCGCCGCCGCGGGTTCGGGGTGGGCGCTCGCCCCGTGCGGCAGCACCAGGACGGGATTGTCGAAGTGCGCCGGGGCGTGTGCGGACAACCGCTCCCCGTGGACGTTCAGGGTGTCGGAGACGACGCACCCGTCGCGCATCACGACCAACCGCTGCGCCCGCCCACCGACCTCGTCCTCGTGGGTGATCACCATGATCGTGCGGCCCTGGGACGCCAGGTCGTCGAACAGGTCCAGCACGTCGGCGGTGCTCTTGGAGTCCAGAGCGCCGGTAGGTTCGTCGGCCAGCAAGAGCACCGGGTCGGTCACGATCGCCCGAGCCACCGCGACACGCTGTTGTTGACCACCGGACAGCTCCGAGGGCATGTGTCCACGTCGGGCCGAGAGTCCGACCTTGTCCAAGGCCGCCATCGCCCGCTCCCGGCGCTCCTTGCCCCCGATCCCGGCGTAGATCAACGGCAGCTCCACGTTCGACAGCGCCGAGGTACGTGGGATCAGGTTGAAGCTCTGGAAGATGAACCCGATCTTCTTGTTCCGCACCGTCGACAACTGCGACTCGTCCAGGCGCCGCACGTCGACGCCGTCCAACAGGTACCGACCGGCCGACGGCGCATCCAGGCAACCCACGATGTTCATCAACGTGGACTTGCCCGAGCCGGAAGCGCCCATGATCGCCACGTACTGGCCGCGGGGCACGGTCAGGTCGACGTGCGCGACCGCGTGGACCGCGGTGTCGCCCTCGCCGTAGGTCTTGCGAACGGCCTCCAGGCGGATGGCCGGCCGGCCCTCGACGCCGCGCTCCCCCGAAGCACTCATATTCGAACTCCCCTGCTTCTCGGTTGAACTCCTGCCGGACCGCCGGATGCGACCCAGGCAACGTTCTACGCGGCCGGCGGTTTCGCCCGGGTTTCAACCGACCGATCGGTAAGGCGTCGTTGATACCGGCCCGAAACCCCCGGAGGCGGCATGCTTGGCGGACGACGTGCGCGCGGGGCGAAGGGTGGGCGTTGCGAGTCCTGGTGGTCGACGACGACACCGAGTTGGCCGAGACGGTCGCACTCGGGCTGCGGCGTACCCGGATGAGCGTCGACGTCGCCTACGACGGGGCCACCGGGCTCGAACTCGGCCTGACCCACGACTACGACGTGATCGTGCTGGACCGCGACCTGCCCGGTCTGCACGGCGACCAGGTCTGCGCCGGGCTGCTGGAGGGCCGGTGCCGGGCCCGGGTGCTGATGCTGACCGCGGCTGCCGAGGTCCGCGACCTGGTCGAGGGCCTCGGGCTGGGGGCCGACGACTACCTGGTGAAGCCGTTCGACTTCCCGGTGCTGGTGGCCCGGGTCGGCGCCCTGGCGCGGCGCGCGCACCCGATGACCCCGCCGATCCTGCGGCACGGCCAACTGGTGGTCGACACCGCCGCCCGCAAGGCCCACCTCGGGGATCGCGAGCTGGAGCTGACACCCAAGGAGTTCGGCGTGTTGGAACTGCTCGCCGCCGCCGGTGGCCGCGCGGTCAGCAGTGAGGAGATCCTGGAACGCGTGTGGGACGCCAACGCCGACCCGTTCACCAACGCGGTGAAGATCACCGTGAGCCGGCTGCGGACCAAGCTCGGGGAACGCGACCTGATCGAGACGATCGCCCGCGGGGGGTACCGCATGGCAGACCCGCAGAGTCCGTGAGCGACTGCGACGAGCGAGGAACGAGCGAGGAGTACAAGCGAACAGGGGAACGCTGATGGACCAGGTCAACCGGCCCGCGCCGACCATCCGGCTGCGGCTGACCGCGTCCTACGCCGGGCTGTTCCTGATCTCCGGGATCGGCCTGGTGGCGCTGCTCTACGCGCTGGTCGGAGAGGCGACCGGCGACGTGTTCGTGATCAACGGCCTGTCCGGGGTGCACCTGTCCCGGGTCGGCCCGGACGGTTTGCCGCTCCCGGCCACCCCGGACCCCTCGGCCACCGCCGGCCCGAGCCCGACGCCGGTGCCGCGTTCCCACCAGGTGGCCCGGTTGGTGGAGCTGGTTCGTGACCAGCACTCCCGGGAGCTGCATCAGCTGCTGATCCAGGCGATGCTCGCGCTGGCGATCATGACCGTGGTCTCCGCCGGGCTGGGCTGGATCCTGGCCGGTCGGGTGCTGCGTCCGCTGCGGCACATCACCAACACCGCCCAGCAGATCTCGGCGACCAACCTGGAACGCCGGTTGGCGTTGACCGGTCCGAACGACGAGATCAAGCAGATGGCCGACACCTTCGACGACCTGCTGGCCCGCCTGCAGTCGACGTTCGAGGCGCAACGCCAGTTCGTCGCCAACGCCTCGCACGAGCTGCGGACACCGCTGGCCCGCCAACGGGTGCTGGGCCAGGTCGCGCTGGGCGACCCGGACGCGACCGCGGAGGAACTGCGCGCCGCGCACGAACGCATCCTGGCCGCCGGTGCCGAGCAGGAACGGCTGATCGAGGCGATGCTGACGCTGGCCCGGGGCCAGACGGGCCTGGGCCACCACGATCCGCTGGACCTCGCGGCGGTGACCCAAGCCGCGCTGACGGCCCGGCACGCGACCGCCGAGCGCCGCGAGATCACGATGAGCGCCGACCTCGCCCCGGCCCGTATCGTCGGCGATCCGCACCTGATCGAACGGATGATCGCCAACATTCTCGACAACGCTCTGCTGCACAACCATCACGGCGGCCACCTCGAGGTGAGCACGCACGCGGCCGGTGGCCGGGCGACCCTCACGGTGGCGAACTCCGGCCCGCAGCTGACCTCCGAGGATGTCGCGCGCCTGCTGCGGCCGTTCCAACGGCTGGAGGCGGGCCGGCGGGTCCCTCCGGTCAACAGACTCAATCGGGTCGGCGACGAGCGCGAGCGATTGCCGCTCTCGCCTCAATCGCCCGGCCGCACCGAGTCCGGCCTGGGCCTGGGGCTGCCGATCATCGAGGCGATCGCGACCGCGCACCACGGCGGGCTGTCGATCACGCCGCGGGCCACCGGGGGCCTGATGCTCTCGGTGCAGTTCCCCTCCGACGACCGCATCCCCGAGGACGAGCGTCCGGACGAGACCGACCGCGCCGGCGACAACGGACGGGGCGCCGCTACGCCATACGGCGTCCAGGGCTGACCGGCCGCACCGGGCCCGATAGTTTCGCGGGGTCCTGCGTCGGCGCGGAGGTGAGCCGGTTGTCTCCCGATCCGGAGCGTGCCCGGCTGGCCGAGTGCGACGCCGGCCAGTCGGACTGGCGGCGGTGGGGTCCCTACCTGTCCGAGCGGTCCTGGGGCACCGTGCGTGAGGACTACAGCGCGAGCGGCGATGCGTGGGCGTACTTCCCGCACGAGCAGGCCCGGTCCCGCGTCTACCGTTGGGGCGAGGACGGCCTGGCCGGGATCTGCGACGCCGACCAGAACCTGTGCCTGGCCTTCGCCTTCTGGAACGGTCGGGACCGGTTCCTCAAGGAACGCGCCTTCGGTCTGACGAACAGTCAGGGCAACCACGGGGAGGACGTCAAGGAGCACTGGTGGTACGTCGACTCCACCCCGACGCACTCCTGGATGCGCTGGCGCTACCACTACCCGCAGCAGGCATTCCCCTATGACGATCTGGTCGCGACCAGCGCTGCCCGGGGCCGCGACGAACCGGAGTACGAACTGGGCGACACCGGCGTGCTCGACGCCGGGTGGTGGGACATCGAGATCGACTTCGCCAAGGCGGCGGTCGACGACATCTGCATCCGCGTCACCGTCCGCAACTGCGGCCCGCAACGCGCCGTGCTGCATGTGCTGCCGCACCTGTGGTTCCGCAACACCTGGCAGTTCGCCCGGGTGCGGCGCCGGCCCGACCTGATCCGCGGCGGCCCCGGGGTGTTGCGCGCCGAGCCGTCGCGGATCGCCGCGATGACCCTGACCGGCAGCCCGGACGCCGTTCCGCTGCTGTGCTCGAATGAGACCAACATGGCGCGGGTGTGGGCGGTCGCAGGCGGGCCGCCGTTCCCGAAGGACGGAATCAACGACCACGTGGTGGCCCGGGCGGACACCGTCAACGCGGCGCTGGTCGGTTCGAAGGCTGCGTTGTGGCACAACGTCGAGGTCGATCCGGGCCAGGCCACCGAGATTCGCCTGCGACTGGCCCGCAGCGATGGGCCCGGAGGCCTGGACACCGAGTGGGAACAGGTTCTGACAGACCGTCAGGCCGAGGCAGAGCTGTTCTGGGCGCCCTTGCTGCCGGCCGATCCGGACCGCGCCCGGGTGGCCCGGCAGGCCTGGTCCGGCCTGCTGTGGTCCAAGCAGTTCTACGCCTACGACGTCGACCGGTGGCTGACCGGCGACCCCGGCAATCCCTCGCCGCCGGCGGCCCGGCTCACCGCCCGCAACCACGGCTGGCAGCATTTCGACGCCCACGACGTGCTGCTCATGCCGGACAAGTGGGAGTACCCGTGGTTCGCCGCATGGGACTCCGCGTTCCAGACCGTCGCGGTGGCGCACGTCGACCCGAGGTTGGCCAAGGAGCAACTGCTCCTGCTCTGCCGCGAGTGGTACATGCACCCGAACGGACAGTTGCCGGCCTACGAGTGGAATTTCTCCGACGTCAACCCGCCGGTCCACGCCTGGGCGGCCAAGCGGGTCTTCTGGACCGACGGCGGCACTGATTTCGCCTTCCTGGAACGCATATTCACCAAGCTGCTGATCAACTTCACGTGGTGGATCAACCGGCAGGACGCGGCGGGCAACAACGTCTTCTCCGGCGGATTCCTCGGCCTGGACAACATCGGGCCGTTCGACCGCTCAACGCTTCCGGTCGCCGGGACCCTGCACCAGTCCGACGCGACCGGCTGGATGGCCCGCTACTGCCTGGACATGCTCGAGATCGCGCTGACCCTGGCCCGCCGCAACCCCGGATACACCGACGTGGCAACGAAGTTCTTCGAGCACTTCGCATACATCGCCACCGCACTGATCGATCGTGGACTGTGGGACGAGACCGACGGGTTCTGCTACGACGTGCTGGAGACCCCCGACGGCGAGTGCATCCCGTTGCGTTACCGCTCGATGGTCGGCCTCCTGCCGATCATCGGGGTCCTGCACATCAGCGCCGAGACCCTGGCGGCGCTGCCCGACTTCACCACGCGGATGAACTGGTTCTGCGAGAATCGGCCACGCTTCACCCTCGGCGTGACCGCCGACGGTCACGGCGGGCAGATCCTCGCCGCGGTCTCCCCCACCCGGCTGCGCCGACTGCTGGCCCGGGTGCTCGACGAGGCCGAGTTCCTCTCCCCGCACGGCATCCGGGCGCTGTCCGCGGCGCACCGGGACCAACCGTTCACGATCACCGTCGGCGGGGTCACCGCCACGGTCGACTACGAGCCGGGCGAGTCGCAGAACGCACTGTTCGGCGGCAACTCCAACTGGCGCGGACCGGTCTGGCTGCCGGCGAACTACCTGCTGCTGTCGGCACTGCGACGTTTCGCGGACTGCCTCGGCCCGGAGTTCACGGTCCCGAGCGCGGGCGGCGAAATCACCCTGGACGCGGCCGCCGAACAGATCGCCGAGCGGTTGATCGGCCTCTACCTGCCCGGCCCGGACGGCCGACCACCCGCCGCCGGTTCGGCCTCCTGGCCCCAGGGCCTGCTGTGGTTCCACGAGTACTTCCACGGCGACACCGGGGCGGGACTCGGGGCGAGCCATCAGACGGGCTGGACGGCCCTGCTCGCGAATCTGGTTGTTGGGGACTGGTGAAGCTTGCTTGCTCATAAATCCGGCAACGCGTGATCTGGTTTCGCTATAAGACCGCAACCACAACGGGCACGACGACGGCGCCGCACCGAATTCCCGGACACGCGGAGGCCACGCGAGCCAAATACGGACCTCGTAGTAGAGAGCGAAAATCCTACCGCTACTGAAGTTATCGTCGGGGCCTTACTGGGCTCGTGCTGGCCGTGCAGAATTACCTGCCCGCCGTGGAGGTTCGGGTTCCGGCGGCCTCGACGGGGCCCAGCCCGGCGAGGGTCAACTGCGTGGATTAGCCTTCTGGGCAACAAGATTTTAGCCACCTCGTGCGGCGTCGGATCCTAAGTGGGTTATGCAGAATCCAGATCTGACGGTGTGCCAGACGAACATCGGCTCCCCTTCTCGGGAGGATTGGAGTTACCACGCTGCAATCCCGACGCAAAAAGGAAGCCGATGCGCTATCAGTCTACTACCGGG
>DATAUG010000126.1:0-2177 GCA_036268355.1 Sporichthyaceae bacterium | reverse complement strand
CGCCGCCGATCGTGCAATCGAGTTCCCGGGCCAGGTTGCGCAGCATCTGGAACGGCGCCCCGTCGACCGGCCGGGCCACGCCCTTCATGGCCTTGCCGTACATGTTCGGCGACGTGAATCCCTCGGGCAGCAGGATCACCTCAGGGCTGTGCTCCCGGTGCGCGGAGCGGATCAGCCCCTCGCAGCGGACCATGTTGTCCTCTACCTCGCCCACCCGCAGGCGGGGCTGGACCACCGCCACCTTCAACGTCCGCTCGCTCATGTCGTTCCTTCCCCGGCCCTCAGGCCGGCACTGCGGTCTGGGTGGGTGCGCTCTCGGCCGCGGCTTCGGCGGCCGCGGCGGGGGCCGGGCGGCGGCCCCGGGTGCTGCGCGCCTTCCGAGCCGCGGCAGCTGCTGCGCGCTCCTCCTCGGGCAGATACGGCTTCGAGGTCGGCCGGTGGTTGCCCAGCGCCATGTGCTCGGTCCAGCCGTCGCGCACCCATCGCTTGACCGCCGTGCCCTTGGGACGCCGACCGGCCTTGAGGAACGCTCGGTCCATCGCGTAGGCCAGGTCGAGTTTGACCGCCTCGGAGACGAACTGCACAACCGCCCGACGGTCGGTGCCTCGCCGCCGCAGCGCTCGCACCGTCCAGGTGACCTCGCGCGGCACACTGACCAACTTGTAGGGACTGATCACCCGGGAGAACGTGTCCACCAGATCGCGGCCGATCTGCGGGTCGTTCTCCCCCTGCAGGTAGAACTCCTTCTCGACCGGGTTGAGGGAGGAGACGCGGGATTCCTTGTGGCCCCAGTAGTAGGTCGCGAGCACCTCCTTGTCGCGCAGCCACTCGTAGTGCCGGGTCGCCTCGGCCAATCTCGCGGGGTCGTCCAGGTGCGGCGCGACGGTCTCGCCCAACGTGCGCCCGGACCACAGGCCGTCGCGGATGCCCTGCGCGATGACCGGATCCTTGAAGCTGCCCGCGTCGCCGCACAACGCCCAGCCGGGGCCCGAGGAGGTGCGGAAATAGCCCTCGGTGTCGACGGCCCCGCGCAACTTGACCTCTTTGACCGTCCCGGTCAGCCGGGCGCTCATCTCCGGCTGCGCGGCCACCACCCGGTCCCACTCCTCGGGGTCGCGGAAGCACCGCTCGACGATCTCGACCGAGGGCATCAACAGCGCGGTGAGGCTGTCGTCGTTGTTCGGGAACACGAAGCCGTTGATCTCCCCGTGGCGCCACTGGCAGATCGCGTCCCGGTGCGGATAGTGCTTGGCGCCTTCCTCGGAGTCGGTCATGTAGTGGAAGGCCAGCCCGCGACCGTTGGGCAACGCCTTGTACCGGGCCGAGCCGACCCACTCGGCGAACCGCGAGTCGCGACCGTCGGCGCCGATGGTCAACTTCGCGAGCACGGTGTGCTCCGCCCCGTCGGGGTCGGTGTAGCGCACCCCGGCAACCCGGTTGCCCTGCCACACCACGCCGGTGACCTTGCTGCGCTCGCGCAACTCCGCGCCGGCCTCCCGCGCGGTGGTCACCAGAGCCATGTCCAGCGCCGGGCGGCGGGTGTTCAGGCCGTAGTCGATGCCGTCGACGGGCGTATAGGTGCCGTGCACCTCCAGGCCCTCGGCGCTGAGCATGAGGTTCGGGCAGGGCGGTGCACCCGCGGCGAGCACCCGGTCCAGCGCCCCGAGGCGCTTCAGTTCAGCCAGTCCACCGGCGAACATGACGTGGGTGGAGACGGTGTCCGAGGGGAACGCCGCGTTGTCCAGGACGAGTACGCGGCGGCCCGCACGGGCCAGGGCGATCGCGACCGCGCTGCCCCCGATGCGGCCCCCGACCACAACCACGTCGACTTGTTCGGGCTGCTCGGTCGTCGCCATTGGGGGGCCTCCACGCGTCGTTGCCGTCGGAAGGCTTCACGGTAGGAGGCTCAGGCCCGAACCTCATCCCACCCAGGGCGCGACCTTCTACCCCCCTGGGGGGATGTTCGGCCCCAGACAGTGCCCCTTCGGTAGTAGGTCAGGGTTAGAGTCGGTCCGTCACCGAATTCGGGAGCGGGCGTGCCGATCGAACTTGCCCCGGGCGGCGCGGGCGACGGGGCGGTCGACCCGGCGCTGCGCCGCCGTTATGCGCTCGACGTCGAACGCCGGCTGCATGCCCTGCTCGACGCCGACCTGCCGGTCTGGCGGGCGGGCCCGCGC
>DATAUG010000125.1:0-34760 GCA_036268355.1 Sporichthyaceae bacterium | reverse complement strand
AGACGGCCTGCGGATCCCGCGCTCGATCTGACTCAGGTACGGATTGGACACACCGGCCGCAGCCGCCAACTGGCGGATCGACAGCTGCGCGATCTTGCGTTGTTCCTTGAGGTAGTCCCCCAGGCCGCCTGGGATCGTCGGCATGTATCGATCCTGACGCACCCCGCTAACATTTGCAAGCAGGCAGACAGCAGAAGTTAGCGCTGTCACCCGGCCTGGGTGTCAGCCGAGCCCGAGGAACTCCCGCGCGGTAGCCGGGCTCATCGCCGGGCGTTGCGCCGATTCGGCCAGGTCCGCCGCACGCTGCACCAGTTCCGCGTTGTCGCGCACCGGGCGCCCCGGGCCCAGCGTCAACGTGTCCTCCATGCCCACCCGCAGATGACCTCCCGCCGACAACGCCGCCAGCGCGACCGGCAGTGTGGTGCGACCGATCCCGGTGGCCGACCAGGTCGCCCCCGGCGGCAGCGCGCCGACCACGGCCATCAGCGCGGCAGTCGTGCCCGGCAGCGCGCCCGGCACCCCGAGCACCAGGTCGGCGTGCACCCGGCCGCCGGGGGGCGGCCCGTAGGCGTCGAGCAGCCGGTTCAGGTTCGCCACGTGCCCGAGGTCGAACAGCTCGAACTCCGGTAGGATCCCGCGGTCGTGGCAACGGGTGTACAGCGCGACCATCAGCGGCCAGGGGTTGGCGAAGACCGAGTCGCCGAAGTTCACCGTGCCGCAGGTCAGTGAGCAGGAGTCCGGATCGGCGTCGAGCACCGCCAGGCGATCGGCGAACGAGTCCTCGATGCCCCCGCCGGTGGACAGCTGCACAATCAGGTCGGTCTCGGCCCGGATCGCGGCCACCGCCTCCCGCAGGGCACCGACGTCGAGGCAGGAGCGGTCGGCGGCGTCGCGCAGGTGCACGTGAATCATCGCGGCCCCGGCCGCGGCGCAGGCCTTGGCGGTCGCGACCAGTTCGGCCAATGTGGTCGGCAGCGCGGGCACGTCGGCCTTGGCGGTCTCGGCCCCCGTGGGCGCGACCGTGATCATGGTGGCGGCCGTCATGGCGGCATCCTGACACGGGCCGCCGCCGACCACCCTCCCAAACCGGCAAGGATGGCGGTGTGCGGGCGGTGGTTCAGCGGGTCAGCCGGGCCGCGGTGAGCGTGGCCGGCGAAGTGGTCGGGCGCATCGACGAAGCGGGGCTCGCGGTCCTGATCGGGGTGACCCACACCGACAGCGCGGCCGTGGCCGAGAAGATGGCCGACAAGCTGTGGGGGCTGCGGATCCTGGACGGCGAGCGGTCCTGCTCGGACTTGGGCGCACCGCTGCTGATCGTCAGTCAGTTCACGCTGTACGGCGACGCCCGTAAGGGCCGGCGGCCGAGTTGGGTGGCCGCGGCGCCCGCGTCCGTCGCGCAGGGACTGGTCGAGGCCGTGGTGGCGGGCCTGCGCTCGCGCGGCGCGCTGGTGGCCACCGGCGTGTTCGGTGCGCAGATGGAGGTGGAACTTCTCAACGACGGGCCGTTCACCGTCCTGATCGAGCTCTGACACCGCACGCCCGCATGATCGGGGTGGCCCCGCGGCGCCGGGAACGTGCGTTTTGTGCCGGCTTGGCCACATTTGATGCCGATCGCCCTTCCCGTGGCCTGCCGCGCGCATAACCATGGGGCGCATGCGACCGATCCTCACGGCACTTGGGCCGACTGTTCTGACGGCAGTTCTCACGGCCGCCCCGCTGTCCGCGGGTGCCGCGCCGAACCCGCCCGAGCCCGGCGAACACCACTACGACATGAAGGGCTACTCGACGCTCGGTGCGCTGCCCCCGCAACTCCTCCTCACGGTGGGCGAGGTCGGCGGCGGTGCACAGCAGTGGCGGTTGGACGCCAGCAACCCCGACAGCACCGGCGTGGTGGAGGAACTGACGGTGTCCCGGCACGCCGACGGCTACTACCTGTCCGCGTACCACCTGCAGGCGGCCGGGTCGGCGGGCGGCATCGATCTGACGTTCGTGCCGGCAGTGCCGGCCCTCCTCGTGCCGGCCGGTCCGCGCGGGTCGTGGAACTTCGACATGCGCTCAACCGACGGTTGCGCAATCAGTCACACCGAGGGCAGCACCCCCAAGGATCCCAAGTCGCCCGGGCTGCACCTGCACCTGGTGACCACCGCCAACGGCACCGGCAAGGCCGACTGCCTGCCGTTCCAGGGGAAGCGCGTCCAGGACGTGCGGTTCCCGGTGGCGAGCATGTTGCCGATGCGCATCGACAACGATCTGTCCGGCAAGGTCGGCGGCGCGCCGGCGAAGCTGCAGTACACGGCCATGTTGCGGAAGGGGCCGTGAACCGAATTATGGGGGTGTCTCACGTGACAACTGACCTCGTGAGATGCCCCCTTACCCCGGTCGGGCGCGACCGGGACGAGAGCGCCCGGACGTGTGGCTGATCACGCTTCGCGACCTGCAGTGGCGGGCCCGCAGGTTCGCCTTCGGGGTGAGCGGGACGGCGTTGGTGTTCGCGGTGACCCTGCTGCTGGCCGGGCTGAGTTCGGCGTTGCACTCCGAGGCCACCCGTACGGTGGACCGGGTCGGTGCCGACGCCTGGTTGGTGAAGCAAGGCGCCGGCGGGCCGTTCAGTGCGCTGACCGCGTTGCCCGAGACGATCCTCAGCCGGGTTGCGCGAGCCCCCGGCGTGCGATCCGCCGATCCCCTGGTGATGGCGTTCGCAACCACGGCCGCGCCGCACGCGGTGGACGTCACGGTGATCGGGTACCGCCCCGGCGGGCTCGGTCCCCCGCCGCCCGCGCGGGGGCGCGCTCCGGCTGCCCCGGGTGAGGCGCTGGTGGACAGCGCCACCGGCATCAAGGTCGGCAGCCAGTTCGCGCTGACGGGGCATCAGTTCACCGCGGTGGGCCAGGTCCACGGGATGACACTGCGCGGCGGTGTCGGCAACATCTACATCCCGATCCACGACGCGCAGGCGGTGCTGTTCGGCGGCAACCGCATCATCACCACGATCGTGGCCAAGGGTTGGCCGACCGACCCGGGCGCGCTGGGCCTGACCGCGATCAGCCCGCGCGCGGCGAGCAAGGACCTGCTTCACCTGTTCAGCAAAGGTCTGCAGGCCATCGACCTGTTGCGGGTCCTGCTGTGGCTGGTGGCCGCGGCGATCGTCGGCACCGTGCTTTACCTGTCAGTCCTGGATCGGGTGCAGGACTTCGCGGTGCTCAAGGCGATCGGGGTGGCGACCCGGGCGCTGGTGATCAGCCTGGCCCTGCAGGCTGTGCTGCTCTCGGTACTCGCGGCAACCGTGGGCATGGTGATGGGCGTGCTGATCGCGCCGGCGTTCCCGATGTCGATCTCACTCGGCGCCGGCAACTGCGCGGTGTTGCTCGCGGCATCCACGGGAGTCGGCCTGGTGGCCGGGGCGCTCGGGTTGCGCCGCGCCGTCGGCATCGACCCGGCCGTGGCCTTCGGGGCCGGGTGATGCGCTCGCTCGAGGTGCGCGACCTGACCGTGGAGTTCGTCACGGGCGGGTACCAGATACGTCCGCTGGACAACTTCAGCTTCCACGCCGATTCCGGCGAACTGATCCTGCTGCTCGGCCCGTCCGGGTGCGGCAAGACCACCCTGCTGTCCTGTCTGGCCGGGATCCTCACGCCCAAGTCCGGCTCGATCACCGTGGACGGCAAAGAGGTCACCCGGCTCGGCCCGAAGGCGCGCACCGAGTACCGGCGCCGCGACATCGGGTTGGTGTTCCAGGGCTTCAAGTTGGTGCCCAGCCTCAGCGCGCGGGAGAACGTCGAGGCCCCGTTGCGGTTGGCCGGGGTGTCCCGGCAGGCGGCCCGGGCCCGATCCAGGCAACTGCTGACCAGCTTCGGGCTCGCGGACCGACTGAACAACCGGCCCGGACGGCTGTCCGGCGGGCAGCAGCAGCGGGTGGCGATCGCCCGGGCGCTGGCCCACGACCCTCCGCTGCTCCTGGCCGACGAGCCGACCGCCTCGCTGGACTACATCCAGGTCGAGATCGTCGTACGGATGTTGCGTGATCTGGCGCAGCCGGGCCGACTGGTGATCGTCTCCACCCACGACCAGCGGCTGATCCCGTTGGCGGACCGGGTGGTGCGACTGGAGGCCGGGCACGCCGCCGAGGAGGAGGTCCACGGCCGGATCCGGATCGAGCCCGGACAGGTGCTGTTCGAGCAGGGCGCGCGCAGCGACTACGTCTACACCGTCGAGGAAGGGGTCGTCGAACTGGCCCGACACCGGGCCGACGGGTCGCAGGAGTTCCTCACCCTGGCCCGGGCCGGCGACCACTTCGGCGAGGTCGGTCCACTGCTCGGCCTGCCCCGTGCGGCCTCGGCACGCGGCGGCGAGGGCGGCGCGGTACTGGAACTGTGGACGATCGCGGAGTTCCGGCGGCGGCTGGGCCCCGACGGCGTGCGCCAGGCGCTCGGCACACGGTTGGCCGGCCCCACCACGCGGGAGGACACCGAGCCCGCACGGTAAGTCCGCCACGCACCTGGGGGGTGGACTGACGGATCGTCAGCAGCAGGTGAGTCCCAGGTGGGCGATGACGCGAGCATCGTCCACAGCGCCGAGTCGTCCACAGCGCCGAGTTGTCCACCGGCGAAGCCGAACCGCTCTTGGCTGCCGGACCCTCGTCCTAAACTCGCACACATGAGAATCGTCGCTCTGGAGCCCCTTCCGGCGGAGTTGGAACGCCTGATCAAGCAGCGTCAGGCCCTCGGCCATGACCTCTACGACGAGGTGTGGGAGGGCGAGTACCACATGGTTCCGGGCCCCGGAGGCAAGCACAGCGGCCTGCAGTTTCAACTCTTGTTTGCACTCGAACCACTCGCCCGCGCGGCCGGCCTCAGAGGGAGCGGTCCGTTCAACATCGGCGATTCCGAACGCAGCTTCCGGGTTCCCGACGGGGGGTTTCACCGCGGGACGTTGGACCGCGTCTGGTTTCCGACAGCGGCAATCGTCGTCGAGATCCTCTCGCCCGGCGACGAGACATGGGCCAAGTTCGACTACTACGCCGCACATCGCGTCGACGAGATCTGCGTCGCGGACCCGGAGGCTCGGACGATCCGATGGTTCCGCCGCGACAGCGCGAGCTACCTGCCGGTCGACCGCAGCGAGCTGCTCGACGTGACGGTCGCCGACCTGGAAGCGACCGTCGACTGGCCATCCTGACAAGGATCGGGGAACTCCCGCAGGAAGCCTGAGCCGAACCGCCCTGTCCTGTGTCGGCGGGCATGCCGTGCCGTCGGCGGCAGCCGGTCCAGGAATACGCAGCGCGGCGGTCTCGATGGCCGCGCGCCGAGCCCGGCCTGGCGTCCGGCATGTTCCCTTCGGTCAACACGTTTCACCGGTTCGGCAACTACGAGGGGCTCGCAAGCTCGCTCTCGCGCTGCGCTCGCCTCAATCAGGCGTCCACGACGACCTCGGCGGCCGCGGCGATCCCGCCGGCCGTCAGTGGCACGTCGCGCGGGGTGTTGCGCTTGATCAGGGCCAGGCCGATCGGGCCGAGTTCGTGGTGGCGCGCCGCGCTGGTCACGAACCCGACCACCCGTCCGTCGTGCTCCACCGGGTCACCGTGAGCGGGCAGTTCGCTGTCGCTGCCGTCCAGGTGCAGGAACACCAGTCGCCGCGGCGGGCGGCCGAGGTTGTGCACCCGGGCGACGGTCTCCTGGCCCCGGTAGCAACCCTTGTTCAGGTGCACGGCTGGGCCGAGCAGGCCGATCTCGTGCGGGATCGTGCGATGGTCGGTCTCCAGGCCCAGCCGCGGGACCGTGGCCGCGATCCGGAGCGCCTCGTGCGCCCAGACACCGGCGGGCGGGCCGAATTCGCCGAGGTCGCCGAGGCGCTCGCGGGGAATGACGACCTCGCGGCCGGCGAACTCACCGAGATCTGCGCGCCCGGAGATCCACATGGCCACCGGCGACGGGGTCTGTCGCGCATCTGCCGGAAGCCAGACCGCGGCGTACTGCTCCGTGAGGTCGGCGACATCCACCCGGAGCAGGAACCGCATCCGATCCAGGAACTCGGCCAAGGCGCCGGCCGTGCCGGGCTCGACGGTGATCCAACACGTCTGACCGTCGTCGAAGACGTGAAGGTCGTGCTCGATGTGCCCGTGCGGGCTGAGCACCAGCGCCTGGGTCGACGTGCCGGGCGCGAGTTCGGTGAGGTGTTGGGTGGTCAGCGAGTGCAGCCAGGACAACCGGTCCGGGCCGAACACCCGCAGCACACCGCGATGCGACAGGTCGACGAACCCTCGGCCGGCCACCAGCGCCCGCTGCTCGCCGAACGGGTCACCGTAGTGGGCCGCGACACCGGCGTCGGGCGCGTCGGCGGCCACCGCGCCGGAACCCGCGAGCAGTACAGACCGCAACACCGACGTCTCAACCATCAACCCCACCCTAGCCACACCCGAGCCACCGTTGCGTCCGGCGAAGTGGTCGCTAGTAGCGACCACTCAGCCGGACGCAGGCGGGTTTCGGTAGCGGTACGGCCGCGGTGGCGCACCTACGATGTCGGCCGTGGGGGCGAAGGTCCGGGCGGGAAAGATCGTGGGCGCACTACGCCGGGACGTCGCGGCCGCGCGCGGCCTCGGGGCTCGCGGCGTGGCCGCCGAACTGCGGTCGTGGCTTCCGGGAGCGCCGGCCCGGGCGCCGTGGGACGGCGCCGGGTACGCGGTGACCTTCCCGATCGACGTGGTCTACACCTGGGTCGACGGCGCCGACCCGGAATGGCGGGCCCGCCGCGACGCGGCCTGGGCGGCGGCCAACCCGGGCGAGCACAGCGAACTGGCGGCCAACCCGTCCCGGTACGCCAACCGCGACGAGCTGCGGTACTCGCTGCGTTCGCTGGCCGCCCACGCCCCCTGGGTCCGCCGCATCTACGTCGTGACGGATCGTCAGATCCCAAAGTGGTTGGTCGCCGCCGACCCGCGGCTCCGAGTGGTCGACCACTCGGAGATCTTCGCCGGCACCGAGGGCGTGCCCACCTTCAACTCCCACGCGATCGAGGCGCGGCTGCACCACATCGAGGGCCTCGGCGAGCATTACCTCTATCTCAACGACGACATGTTCCTGGGCCGCCCGAGCCGACCCGAGGACTTCTTCTGCGGCAACGGCGTGGCGCGGTTGTTCCCCTCGCCCAAACCCGTGCCGGCCGGACCGGCAAGTGCGGCCGACACCCCGGTGGAGGCGGCAGGCAAGAACAACCGGGAACTGCTGGTGGCCAAGTTCGGCCACGCTCCCGCCCAACGGTTCCTGCACGCGCCCTACCCGCAGCTGCGGTCGGTCGTCGCCGAGGCCGCCGCCGCGTTCGCGGTGGAATTCGCCCGCACGTCCCACTCCCGGTTCCGGCACCCGACCGACATCTCGGTTCCCGCCTCACTGGTCGGCAACTACGCCTACCTGACCGGGCGGGCGGTTCCGGCCGCGTTGTCCTACGCGTATGTCGACCTGGCCGATCCCCGCCTGGCCCGCCGGTTGCGACGACTGAGAACGGCCCGGCCGCAGGCGTTCTGTCTCAACGATCACGGAGACCTGGGCACCGACCCGGCAGTCGTGGATGCCGCGGTGTTCGCCTTCCTGGCCCGGTACTTCCCGACGCCGAGCCCGTTCGAGCGGAGCTGACCCCACGAGCGACTGCGACGAGCAACTGCGAGCGACCGCGACGAGCGAGGAACGAGCGAGGAGCACAAGCGAGCAACAAGCACCGACGAGCGAGGAGCACCAGCGAGACTCAGGCACCGCGTCAGACAGGTGGACCGGAGGTGCAGCGACTGCACCGGCCGTAGATCGCGAAGTGTTCCAGGTCGACCTCGAACCCGGTCTCATCGCACACCGCCGCGGTCAACCCGGCCGCAACCTCGACGCCGATCTGGGCCACCGAGCCGCAATCCCGGCAGACCAGGTGCAGATGCTCGTGATGCCCGGCCGGGTGGTAGGACGGCGCCCCGTGGCCGAGGTGCGCGTGGCGCACCAGGCCGAGTTCCTCCAGCAGTTCCAACGTGCGGTAGATCGTGGAGATGTTGATCCCGCTGGCGACCCGTTGCACGTGCGCACACACCTGCTCCGGGGTCGCGTGGAGCAGCTCGTTGACGGCGGCCAGCACAAGTTCCCGTTGCGGGGTGAGCCGATAACCCTTCTCCCGCAGCAGCTCGCGCCAGTCGGCGTCCTCGGCGGTCATGTCGTCCGCTTGAGCTCCGCCGAGGCATGGGGCTGCAGCTCCTGGCCCATCGCCTCCATGTCGTAGGCCCACATCAGGCGCCCGTCGACCAGGCCGTAGAGGCGGTGCCCCCGCACGTAGTCCTTGGCGGACTCGACCCTGACCACCTTCCGGGTCGCCATCTCGATCCGCGGGCCGCGGATCTCGCCGTACAACGCCTCCAGGAACCCGGTCGGATGGGCCAGCAGCACCTCGAGGGTCTTGTCCTGCGCCGGTCGCCAGAAACCGGTCTCCATCGCCAACGGTCGGAGCCGGTCGCCGGCCTCGTCGATCTCCCAGGTGCGCGACAGATAGTGCAGGAACGGCTTGCCGAACTGGTCGAACTCGATGCGTTGGGCGAACGCCCGCCGCTTCACGTTCGGGTACTCGACGATGCCCTCGCCCTCCCAGGCCCCCAGCAGGAACGCCAGCGGCACGCAGAGCGGATGGATGTCCGGCGGGATCTCGAACACGCCTCAGTCCCGGACCCGGACCAGTCGGTAGGCGAGGAAGAGCGCGCCCGACGCGGCCGCCGTGGCCCCAGCCATCACCGCAACCGCCAAGACGTCCACCAAAGCTGCCTCCCGGCTCGACCGCGGCACAACTCGGCGAATCGAGGCCCACCGGACACGATTCGCCGGACGCACGGCTTCCGAGTCTAGGACGCGGGCAACCTCCGGGCCGGGCCGTCACGCCGCACGCCACTACGTTGTCTGCCGTGGCGCGAAAACTGGTCGTGAAGGTGACCGCGGGTGCCGATGCCCCGGAACGGTGCAGTCAGGCATTCACGGTCGCGGCCGTCGCGGCCGCCTCCGGCGTCGAGGTCTCGTTGTGGTTGACCGGGGAGAGCGCGTGGTACGCGCTGCCCGGGCGGGCCGCGGAGTTCGAGCTGCCACATTCGGCGCCACTGCCGGAGTTGCTGGACACGGTCCTGACGTCGGGTCAGGTCACGTTGTGCACGCAGTGCGCGGCCCGGCGCGAGATCTCCCCGGACGACGTGATCCCCGGCGTGCGCATCGCCGGCTCGACGGTCTTCGTCGCAGAGGCCTGCGCCGAGAACACCCAGGCCCTCGTCTACTGAGTGGCCCCCGAAAAGCCCCGTTGCGTCCGGGTAACCGTGACCTATAGGTGCCGGTTACCCGGACGCACGCGAGGGGCGGGCGCCATCAGGCGGGAAGCGCGACCTCGATCTCGGCGATCGAGCCGATGGCCGCTGTCACCTGGTTGTCGGCCTGTGCGCCCGGGGCCAACGTGCGCAGCGTCCACTCCCCCGGGCCGGCGAAGAACCGGAAGTGTCCGGTGGCGGACGTGGGCACCTCCGCGGTGAACTCGCCGGTCCGATCGAGCAGTCGCACGTAAGCGCCGCCCACCGGCAGGCCACCCCTCGTCACCACGCCTTGGATGATGGCTTCCTTGCCCGGGTCCACATTCGCCCCGAGCGCCGGTCCCCCGGCGGTGGCTCCGCACATCTACGACCGCCCACCCTCCGGGCCGCCGGGGTTGTCGCCGAGCGTAATCGGCACGCCGACCAGCGCGCCGTACTCGGTCCAGGAACCGTCGTAATTGCGGACGTTGGCCTGGTCGAGGATCTCGTGCATGACGAACCAGGTGTGCGCCGAGCGCTCCCCGATCCGGCAGTAGGCGATCGTGTCCGTCCCGAAGTCGACGCCCGCGCCCGCGTACAGATCGCGCAGTTCGGCGTCGGCCTTGAACGTGCCGTCGTCGTTGGCCGCCTTGCTCCACGGGACGTTCACCGCGGTCGGGACGTGACCGCCGCGCTGGGACTGCTCCTGCGGCAGGTGGGCCGGGGCCAGGATGCGGCCGGCGTACTCGTCCGGCGACCGGACGTCGATCAGGTTCAACTTGCCGATCGAGTCGACCACGTCCTGGCGGAACGCCCGTATCGAGACGTCCTGCGGTTGCGCCACGTACTCGGCCGCGGGGCGGGCCGGCACGTCGACGACCAGCTCGCGGGAGTCCAGCTCCCACTTCTTGCGCCCGCCGTCCAGCAGCTTGGTGTCGGCGTGGCCGTACAGCTTGAAGTACCAGTAGGCATAGGCGGCGAACCAGTTGTTGTTGCCGCCGTAGAGCACGACCGTCTGCTCGTTGCCGATGCCCCGGGCGGACAGCAGTTCCTCGAACTGCTCCTTGGTGACGAAGTCGCGGCGGATCGGGTCCTGCAGATCGGCCTTCCAGTCGATTCGGACGGCGTTTCGGATGTGGCCCTTCTCGTATGCGGAGGTGTCCTCGTCGACCTCGACCAGGACCACCGCCGGGTCATCGAGGTTTCCCTCGACCCAGTCGGCATCAACGAGCACGTCATTTCGGCTCATGGGAAAAAGCTCCTCTCGGACGTACGGATGGAAGCAGGCCGCGCCGATGCGCGGCGAATGACGGTCGGGGCGGTCGAGCGGCAAGCTCAACCCATGGGACCGGGCGCGGGGTTGGCGCGCGAGTCAGGCGTGGGGACAGAGACAGCCGGCGACGCGGCACAGATCAACCGCGCGTCGCTTGGTCAGCAGTGCATCCCACGGCACACCGGCAATACTAGCCCGCTGCGGCCGGCCGGCCGAGAGCCAACCGGCGGTCCGGGACCGCCGGCGGCCAGATCGCCGAGGGCGCCGGGGCGCTCGACCCGGTCGTCGAACTGTTGGCCGTCAACGACACGTCGGATCCGGAGAACGTGAAGTCGACGCCGGCGGCGGTCGGGTTCAGCACGATCTTCAGATTCGGCGGCATGTTGCGCAGCGGCACCTGCACCTCGGGCACCTCGGAGGCAGCCTGCCCGGCGTCGCCGGTGACCGATGTCGCGGCCCGTTCCGGCTTGACGATCAGGGTGTTCCCCTCGATCCGGGGTCGCCCGGACGCCGAGGCCGACAGCGCTCGCCCGAGGAGGGTGACCTGGGCGGTGACCCGGATCAGCCCGTCGCCGCCGTAGGAGACCTGCAGTGGCGCGGCCGCCGCGGTCAGTGCGTCGTAGGTGATGCTTCCGTCGCCGGAGATGGAGTCGGCATGAAGGCCTTTGCCCTGCTGGGTCAGCCCGTGCAGATCGGCGTGGATGTGGGCGACGGTGACCTTTCCACCGCCGGCCCCGACGATGTCGACGGTGACGTGGTCGAACTTGCGCTCGATCAGCTCCTGCAGAAACGGGAACCCGCCCAGGTCGACCGATGGCCGAGCCGACGTTTCCAGCGAGTGCTGCAGGCGTCCGGCGGCGACCCGCTCGAGGGCCAACTTGGACCCGCGGTCGGCGACCAACGCGCCCACCACCACGACGACGGCCGCGACCGTGATCACCTTCTTGGCTCGCATCGCGTCATCCCACCAGCAGGCGGCCGAGGACGTACGACGCGGGGGAGGCCAGCACGAAGGGCAGTGCTGAGCCGAGCACCAGGATCGCGTCGCCGCTGCGCCGGGCCTCCCGGGCCGCGGCGCGGCGGGCAGCCCGGCCTGCCGCGCGGCCCCCGCCGGCGCCTTCGGCCGCAGGCTGAAGTGGCCGATGCGCCAGGTCGTAGGCGGCGAACGCGGCCGCCCGCCGGCCGGCCGCGGCCAGCACCGCGGCGGCGAAGGCGATCACCAGCACATGCCAGATCTCCAGGTCGCCGACCGGCCCGGCGAGCACGCCGGCCACGAGGACCGCGGCGGGCACCGCGAGGGCCTCGGCCACCTCGGCCCGCATCGGGGATGCCAACACCGCGGTCGCCACGCCGGCCGCGACAACCGCGACCACGGTCACCGCGCGTCCCTGAGTGGAACCGCGCTCGGCCACCAGCGTCGCGCCCAGCACGGACAGCACGGCCGCGGTGCACGCCGCGGTGATCGAGGCAGTCAGCCGAGCCCGGCCGTCGCGCCGCAGCAGTTGCACCGCGATCGCGCCCAACACCCCGGGACCCAGGACCCCGGCCAGCGGCCCGAGAGAGGGATCGTCGCCCCGGACCACCATCGCCAGGTCGCCGACCAACCCGCAGCCGATGGCCAACCCCGCGCCCAACTCCCAACCCGGCACCCCGATCACCGAGTACCAGCCGAGCACCAGCAGTACCTGCGCGCCCAACACGGGCACAACCAGAGCCGCCTGGCCGATGAGCGCCGCCACCACGCACAATGCAGCGATGCCAACCGCACCGATCACCCCCGACAGGGCCGATGTGGAGGCGGCAGGCGGTGAGGTCATTGGCCAAATCCTTTCAGACCGGCGATCGAGGAGTGAGGATGTCGGTCATGGCCACGGGGACGATCCGTTACTGGGCCGCCGCACGGGCGGCCGCCGGCAGCGAGACCGACACCTACCGAGCGACGACGCTGGCCGAGGCGCTGGAGGTCGCCCGGGCTGCGCGCGGACCCGATTTCGCTCGAGTGCTCTCGGTGTGCTCGTATTTGATCGACGGCGACCCGGTCGGACTGCGCGACCACGCAGGCGTGGAACTGCCCGAGGGCGGCACGGTGGAGGTGCTGCCACCGTTCGCCGGCGGCTGACCCAAAGGCTTCGGGCGAACACCGAAAACTTGCCGTCATATGACGGACACACAGGCTGTGAGATTCTGGGGTCCGGCGGCGACGGACGGAGGGCCAGTGGCGTGAGAGAGCGCAGCGAGCGAACCAACGTCACAGTGCCCGCCGCCTCCCACACGCACCGAACGACGACGGTGCGCCGATGAGCACCCTTCTGTTGCTGACCAACGCCGCAGCCCCGGCCACCGACGCACTGCCTGCGCTGGGGTTGTTGCTGCACCAGGTGCGGGTGGCGGCCGCCGAGGTGTCCGCGTTGCTCGACGCCCCACCCACCGACGCGTTACTGGTCGACGGACGCCGGGACCTGCCGCACGTCCGCGGGCTGTGCCGCCTGATTCGCACCACCGGTATCACCTGTCCCCTGCTGCTCATCGCGACCGAAGGTGGGCTCGCCGCGGTCACCGCGGACTGGGGCGTGGACGACGTGATCCTGAACACAGCCGGTCCGGCCGAGGTGGAGGCCCGGCTGCGGCTGGCGATCGGCAGGCTCGCCGCCGTCGGCACCGACGAGAGCCCGGACGAGATCCGCAGCGGCGACCTGGTCATCGACGAGGCCACGTACACGGCCAAGGTGCGCTCGCGGTTCCTGGACCTGACGTTCAAGGAGTTCGAGCTGCTGAAGTTCCTGGCCCAGCACCCGGGCCGGGTGTTCACCCGCGGGCAGCTGCTGCAGGAGGTCTGGGGCTACGACTACTTCGGCGGAACCCGGACCGTCGACGTCCACGTCCGTCGGCTACGGGCCAAGCTGGGCGCGGAGCACGAGTCCCTCATCGGGACGGTGCGCAACGTCGGCTACCGCTTCGTGATCCCGCCGATGGGTCGCAGCGCGACCGTCGACGTGGAACTGCCCGACGACGGCGAGGAGTCGGCCGACACGTCCGGCCGCCCGCAGCCGCGGCGGGCCGGCGAGTAGGTGGGTCGTCCGCCGGACCTCGGCGCGGCAGACCTCGGCACGGCAGACCTCGGCACGGCAGACCTCGGCACGGTGGACGACGTCCGGGCCCTCGCCGCCGCGGTGACCGCGGCCGACGGAGTCGAACCGTTCTCGGAGGCGACCTGGCTTTCCCTGTCGGACGCCGACCCGGCGGTCCACCACCTGGGCAGGCACGCGGGGACGGCGCTGATCGGCTACGCGCAGGTTCGCGGCGACCGCAGCACCGAGCTGGCGGTACATCCGGATCACCGACGCCGCGGGCACGGTCGGGCGCTGCTGGACGCCGTCGTGGCCGTCGTGAGCGACTGCGACGAGCACCCGCGAGCGACTGCGACGAGCGAGGAACGAGCGGGGAGCACAAGCGAGCAACAAGCAACGACGAGCGAGGAACGAGCGAGGAGCACAAACGGCGCCCCGGCGCCGCGGGTCTGGTCCTACGGCGGACACCCGGCCGCGGCGGTGCTGGCCGACCGCGTCGGACTGGTCGTCATCCGGGAGTTGTGGCGGATGAGCCGCGACCTGCCCCTGGACGCCACCGCGGACCCGCCCGGCCCGGTCGACCTGCCGCCGGATGTGACAGTGCGTCAGTTCGTTCCCGGGGCTGACGAATCGGCCTGGCTGGCGGTCAATTCGCGAGCTTTCGCCGGCCACGGCGAGCAGGGCCGACTGACCCTTGCCGACCTGCACGCCCGCGAGGCCGCCGCCTGGTTCGACCCGGCGGGCTTCTTCCTCGCTGAACGCGACGGTGAACTGGTCGGCTTCCACTGGACCAAGGTCCACCCCGGCCACGGGGAGTCCCCCGGGACCGGCGAGATCTATGTGCTTGCGGTGGACCCGGGGTTCGGCGGCGGCGGGCTGGGACGGGCGCTGGCCCGCATCGGGCTGCGCCACCTGGCCGGGCTGGGGCTGCCGACGGTGTCGCTGTACGTGGACGGGCACAACGGCGCGGCCGTCCGGGTCTACCAACGGCTGGGCTTCGCCACCGATTCGGTGTCCGTCATGTACGGCTTCCCGCACCTGACCTGACTTTACATCTGAGCTGCGGTCTGACGATGCGTCAGTTGCGGGAGCCGCCGTAGCTCTCGAGCCATCGCAGCAACAGCCGCACCCCGTATCCGGTGCCGCCCTTGGTGTTCTCGTGCTCGTCGGCGTCGATCTTGCCGGGCCCGGCCATGTCGACGTGCGCCCAGCGGCGGGTGCCGACGAACTCGCGCAGGAACAGCGCCGCGGTGATCGCCCCGCCCTGCACCTTGCGGTTGTGCGGGACGTGGGCCAGGTCGGCCACCGGGGAGTCCAGTGCCGCCCGGTAGTCCTCGACCAGCGGCAGCCGCCAGACCCGGTCGCCGCCGGCGTCGCCCGCCGCGGCCAGTGCGGCGGCCAGGCGGTCGTCGTCGGTGAACAGCGCGGCGATGCGCCGGGACAGTGCCAGCGTGGCCGCGCCGGTCAGGGTGGCCAGGTCGACGATCACGTCCGGGTCCAACCGCGCGTCGGCGTACGCCAGCGCGTCGGCCAGCACCAGGCGGCCCTCCGCGTCGGTGTTCAGAACCTCGACCGTCCGGCCGCCGTAGTGCCGGATGATGTCGCCCGGGCGGTACGCCGACCCCGACGGCATGTTCTCCGCGGCCGCCACCAACCCGGTGACCCGGACGCCGATCCCTAGGTCGCGCAGCGCACCCATCGTGGCGATCACGGCGGCGCCGCCGGCCATGTCGGCCTTCATCGCGACCATGCCCTCGGTGGGCTTCAGCGAGAGGCCGCCGCTGTCGAAGGTGATCCCCTTACCGACGATGACCACATGGGGCGTCTTGGCCGGGGGGCCGTCCGGAACGTAGCTGAGCTGGGCGAGCCTCGGCCCCCGGCCGCTCGCCGCGCCGGACCCGACCGCCAGCAGGCCGCCGAACCCTTCGGCCGCCAGTTGACCCGGCTCCCAGACCCGGACGTCCAGCCCGGCCCGCTTCCCGACCCGGGTGGCCTCGGCGGCCAGCCAGGCCGGGGTCTTCCGGGCCGACGGAGTGTTGGCGAGGTCGCGAGCCAGGCACACGGCGTGCCCGGTGACCTGGGCACGCTCGACCGCCGTCCGGGCCGCCGCCCCGGGGCGGGTGTGAACGCTGATCGCGCCGACCGACTCCTGCTTGGGCTCGCCGCTGCGCAGCCCGTAGCTGTAGGAACCCAGCAGCAGGCCCTCGACGAACGCCCGGACGCCGGTCGCGCCGGCGGCGGCCACCACCGTGGTCTCCAGGCGGGACCGTTCGCGCACGCGGCGCGCCACCGCGGCCCCGGCTCGCCGCAGGTCCGTGTCGCCGGCGGAGCCGACCCCCACCAGCAACACCTGCTGCACGGTCGGATGCCCGGACACGGGCACCGCGACGATCTCGCCGGCCGATGCCTTCGCCTTCTCCCGGCTCGCCGCACCCAACAGGTCCAGGCCCAGCGCGCGAGCCACCTCGGCCAACCCGGACCCGGCCGTCACCGCCCCGGACCCCGGGGCGATCGGGACGGCCAGCACGTCTGCCGAATCACGCAGTGGCGCCTGCCCGGCGACAAGCTCGATCCGGGGGAGGCTCACCACCGGTCGACGGTCGCGCAGGCGCTGCGCCCGACGACTGGTTCGCCGCGATTGTTGCTCGCTTGTGTCTTCTTGCTCGCTTGTGCTCCTCGCTCTTCCCTCGCTCGTCGCAGTCGCTCGCGGTGCAGCGTCATGCGACGACACCCTTCAGCGCCTCACCGAGCGCACCGGCCTCGTCGGCCGACAGCTCGACCACGAGCCGCCCACCACCCTCCAGCGGAACCCGCATGACGATGCCGCGGCCCTCCTTGGTGACCTCGAGCGGTCCGTCACCGGTCCGCGGCTTCATGGCCGCCATGCTCGCTCCTCTCCGGTCAACGCATCCGCTCGGTCGTCGGCGGGCGTCCCGGTCCATCGCCTCGTCTCCGCACGGTCATTATCTCAGGGAATGCACTCGGTGCCGCGCAGGAGCCCCCGCGCGGGCCGCGCAGTCCGGTCGGCCCCGTGAGACACCCTCTAACCTGCGCGCATGACGTCGACCGAGTCCGTCCTGCTGCACACCCAAAACGCCGTCGCGACGATCACCCTGAACCGGCCCGACGCGTTCAACGCGCTCGATCTGGCGGCCAAGGAGGGCTTGTTGGCGGCGTTGCGCTCGGCGGCGGACGACCCGGGCGTCCGAGCGGTGCTGCTGACCGGCACCGGTCGAGGCTTCTGCGTCGGCCAGGATCTGCGCGAGTTCGCGGCGGCCTCCGCGAACGGCACGCCCGCCGAGGTGTTTCGTACCGTGGCCGAGCACTACGTACCGGCCTGCGAGCTGTTGACGACGATGGACAAGCCGGTGGTCGCCGCCGTCAACGGCGCCGCGGCCGGAGCCGGCATGTCATTGGCCCTGGCCGCCGATTTCCGGATCGCCGCGCAGACCGCGACGTTCACCACGGCATTCACCGCGATCGGGCTGACGCCGGACACCGGCATGTCCTGGTTCCTGCCCCGCCTGGTCGGCCCGGCCAAGGCGGCGGAGCTGTTGATGCTCTCGCCCACTCTGAGCGCCGCCCAGGCAGCCGAACTGGGACTGGTCAACTCCGTGGTCCCCCCGGACGCGCTGGCCACCGCCGCCACGGAGCTGGCCGAGCGGCTGGCCGAGGGGCCGACCGTGGCGTTGGCCGCGATCCGTCGGCTGCTTCGCGCCGCTGCCGACCAGCCGCTGTCGGCCTGCCTGCGCTTGGAGCACGAGTGCATCGTCGCGGCCGGCGGCACCGCCGATCACGCGGCGGCCCTAGGGGCATTCTTGGCCAAGCGGAAGCCCGAGTTCAGCGGACGGTAACCGTTGTGCATCCGCAACGGTCACACAGCGTGAAATCGTCATGTCCGAATTGTGTGGTTGTGGTCGGATTCGGGTAATCCTCGGCAATGCGGCGACCAGCAACCGGGGCCGGGAAGTTAAGTTCTCGCAATCCAGCACAGGATTGCGTTGAGGCCGATGCGCTCGCCCAAACCCCCTGCCAGCATCCAGAAGTCGTCAATCCGGCGAATGGGTGGTCCCAGGGGCGGGGAGGGATGGGCCGTTGCGTCCGAGAACCGCAGCGCTGACGTTCGTCGGAGCGTTGGTCGCCAGTGCCTTCACGCCGGGCAACAGCGTGAGCCCGGTCGGGATGTTGCGCCTCGGGTTGGCCCACCACTCGTCCATGAGTGTGGCCGACGCCGTGACCGGCTCCGTCGCCCGGCCGCACCCCGCGATCACCGCGATCGCCCCGCCCGCATTGCTGACCACCGCCGCCCGGCACATCCCGGCCGCTCCGGCGGGGGCGAAGTGCGACTCCTCGCAGGTCCGCGGCAAAGACGGCGGGTACTCCGGCCGCTCGGTCTCCAAGATCTACGACAATCTGTTCCGTTCCGACATGGCCGTGCCGTACCTGGACTCCTATGTACCGCAGGCACTGGAGGACTGGACGAACTGGGACGGCACCGGGCACGACCTCGTGCTGCTGGGCATGTACCGCACCGGCCACCACTCCTACCTGATCGGGTTGGACCCGAAATCGGGCAACGCGGTCGGCACGGTCCAGGTCGACGAGTCGCACCTGGGCGGCATGGCATTCCTCGGCGACTGGCTGTTCACCGGCGACAACCCCTGGCCGAAGCCGGGCTCGCCGACCGTGCAGAAGTACAAGATCTCCGACCTGCGCGCGGCCATGGAGCAGGCGATCAAGAACCACAGCCAGCCGTACCTGCGCGGCGACGGCGCGCGCCAGAACATCGACGCCACCGACTTCATGACCGTCGACGGCGACTCGTTGTACACCGGCAACCATGGGAACTCCGGCTCATGGGGTTCAGTGCCGGGCCTGATGAACCGATACATGCTGAAGCCCGACGGCAGCTTGAAAAAGGTCGAGGGTCCCTGGACCATTCCCAACCGCGCCCAGGGCCTGGTGATCACACCGGACGACTTCATCCTCTCCACTGACAACAACACCGGGCGCGGTGCGCTCTACGTGATCCGGCGGGCGGCACCGGCACAGACCAAGGCGCCAGTTGCCTGCATCTGGATGCCCGCCATGCCCGAGGACCTGACCGTGCACAACGGCAAGGTCTACTCGGTGTTCGAGAGCGGCACGGCCCGGTTCGCCCACGACCATCCGGTGAACCAGATCGCCCACCTGCACAGCGGCTCGCTGGAAGCACTTCTGGGCACCGTCGATCCGCTGGCGCTGCGCGCCGAGAAGGCCCTCGGCATCGCGCCGACCCAACCGGGGGAGCCGAGCGCGCCTGCGGCCCCGCTGCCCACCCTGCCACTGCCGAGCATTCCGCTACCGACCATCCCGCTGCTGCCGGGCGTCCCTGCTGCCCCGAGCCTGCCCGGCCTCGGCCAACTGCCACTGGTCGGCGGTCTGACGAAGTCCCTCACCCCGGCTGCGCCCGCCAACCCGACGGCGAGCCCCGCCCCGGTCGACGCCCCACTCGCGGCAACCGTCCCCGACGCGGCCACCGGCACCGTCCCGGTGCCGGGCCTGGGGGCCGTACCGGCACCGCAGCCGGCCGACCCGGCCCAGGCCGGCCTGTTCGCGGATCCGACGGTCGGCGACCCGGCTGCCCCCGGCTCCGAGTTGTGGAAGCCGTCGCAGCGGGTCTCCGACGCGCTGGACTTCTACAACAGCGAGTTGGACCGGGCCGGTGCGCTGCTGGGCTCGCTGGTGACCGGAACCGACGCGACGAATCCGGCGGCCACCCCGAGCCCGGCTCCGGCTGTGGCACCCGCGGCACCCGCGGCAGCACCGGAGCTGACGGCACAGGCGCCCGACACCCTGCCCGCCGCGGCGGCTCCGGCACCCGCCGACGCTTCGGCGCCGGATGCTGCGACGACCCAACCGCAGCCCGAACTCTGGCTCCCGCGGAGCATGTCGTCCAGCCACGGCCTGCGCCACCGAGCGTCCACCCACCCCGCGGAGCGGGTCTCCGACGCCCGGGACCTTTACGACTACGAGCAGTCGCCCAATCCGGTCATCTCCGGCTGATCGACGCTCCTTCCTCGGGGGAGGTCTGCCCGCGGAAAGCGGGCCGGGTCGGATCGTCGCCGTCCCATTGCGGCGCTGCCGCGCCGCGCCGTGCTCGCTTCGCTCGCCGAACCTCCGAAGGTCATCGATCCGGTTCTTCAGGCGGCGCCGCGGATCCGCCGACGCACCCGACCAGGTGGTCGTCCACCATCCCGGTCGCCTGCATCAGCGCGTAGGCGGTCGTCGGGCCGACGAAGACGAAGCCGCGCCGCTTCAACTCCTTGGCCATCGCCGCCGACTCGGCGGTGCTCGCCGGGATCTGGGCAGTCGTCTCCGGCCGGGGACGAGGTTCGGGGGCGAACGACCACAGCAACTTGTCCAGGCCGCCGGACCCGAGTTCGACGGCCGCCCGGGCGTTGCGCACGGCGGCGGCGACCTTGGCCCGGTTGCGTACGATTCCCGGGTCCGCAAGCAACCGGGCCACGTCCGCGTCGTCGAACTCGGCGACGGCCGCCACGGCGAATCCGCCGAACGCGGCCCGGAACGTCTCGCGCTTGCGCAGGATGGTCAGCCACGACAGTCCGGACTGGAAGGCCTCGAGTGTCAGCCGTTCGAACAGCCGGTGGTCGCCGTGGACCGGCCGGCCCCATTCGAGGTCGTGGTACGCGACGTAGTCGGGCGTCGACAGCCCCCACGGACAACGTGGCAGCCCGTCCGGACCGACGACGAGCCCGCTCAGCGAGGCTCCCCGAACCCGCCCGGCAACCGAGCGGTGAGCTCATCGATCCGGGCGTCGCGGTCGGCGATCTCGGCACCCAAACGGTCGATGAGGGCGTCGACGGCATCCATCCGGTAGCCGCGCAGGCACACCGGGAAGCGTGCGGCCGTCAACTCCGCCAGGTCGGCCGAGCCTGGATCCACGGCCGGCCCGGCCAACTCGTGGTCCGCGGGACCCAACGTGGCACCCTGCCCGGCCGCCACCGCGGCGACCCCGAACACCACGACCGCGATGACCGCGAGCATGAGCCAAAACATGACACCACCTCCGAGCAGAGACCTACCTTCACCACCCACGAACGCGGCGAGGGAACCGAGCAGAGACCTACCAGAACCACCGACGAACCCGGCGAGGGAACCGAGCAGAGACCTACCTTCACCACCCACGAACGCGGCGAGGGCACCGCACCGGCGTCGACCGCCGCCCGGCCCCCGATCGTGCCATGACGGCCCAAGCACCGCCCGGCACCTTGCGGCTGGGCAGACATCTTTATCCGCCGCAGGCCCTGTTGGTGATGGCCATCGTGAACCGCACTCCGGACTCCTTCTACGACAAGGGCGCCACGTTCGCCGAGGCTGCGGCGCTGGACGCGGTGGCGGCGGCGGTCGAGGCCGGAGCGGACATCATCGACATCGGCGGGGTGAAGGCCGCCCCGGGCGACGAGGTCGACGTGGCCGAGGAACTGCGCCGGACGGTGTCGTTCGTGGCCCGGGTGCGGGATACCTGGCCGCAGGTGGCCATCAGCGTCGACACCTGGCGCGCAGAGGTGGGCGAAGCGGTCTGTCAGGCAGGCGCCGACCTGCTCAACGACTCCTGGGGCGGCGCCGACCCGAGGTTGGCCGAGGTGGCCGCCGCCCACGACGTGGCGTTGGTCTGCGCCCACGCCGGACGCCAGGAACCGCGGACCGTGCCGCACCGGGTGTGGTACCCGGACGTGATGGCCGACGTGATCGCCCGCACCACCGCGCTGGCCGACCGGGCACAGGCCTTGGGGGTGGCCCCGGAGTCGATCTTGCTCGACCCGGCGCACGACTTCGGCAAGAACACCTGGCATTCCCTGGAGGTCACCCGCAGGCTGCCGGAACTCGTCGCCACCGGCCGAGCGGTGCTGGTCTCGCTGTCGCGCAAGGACTTCGTCGGCGAAAGCCTGGACCTGCCGGTCACCGAGCGGCTGAACGGGACGCTGGCGGCCACGACCGTCTGCGCCTGGCTGGGCGCCCGGGTGTTCCGAGCCCACGACGTGACCGCGACCCGTCAGGTCCTGGACATGACGGCCTCGATGATGGGCATCCGACCCCCGGCCGCCGCGACCCGCGCCCTCGCCTGAACTTCTGTGGGGGTGACACCCCGTACGACGGCTTTGGCGTCCGGTTCGTCATGGTTCGGGTGGCGCCAAGGGGTGTCACCCCTTGGGTCGGAGGGCGCGGAACAGCTCAGGTCGGGAACTCGGGGGCGGCGAGGAAGAGGGCGAAGACCGCCGGGCGTTGTTGGACGAGTTCCAGTCGGGCGCCGTCGGCCCGGGCCAGATCGCGGGCCAGCGCCAGGCCTCGTCCGGTGCTCTGACCACCGGAGATCCCGGCCTCGAAGATCCGATGGCCCAACGACTCCGAGACGCCCTCGCCCTCGTCGGTCACCTCGATGACCACCGAGCCGCCCACCGTCCGGGTACGGATCGACACGGTCCCGGCGCCGTGGTGCAGCGCGTTCTCCACCAGGGTGGCCAGGATCTGGGACACGCTGGCGGCGTTCGCCCGGGCGGTCAGCGCGGGCACACCGACCAATTGGATCGAACGCCCCAGCTTGCGCAGCGCCACGCTCCACTCGTCGATCTGCTGTCCCACGATCTTGTCGATCTCGATGGTCTCCCCCGCCACCACGGGCGGCGTCCGGTGGCTGGTCAGTAGTTGCTCGACGACCTCGGTCAGCCGCTCCACCTGGCCGAGCGCGACGTTGGCCTCGTCGCGCATGACGTCCAGGTCGTCGGACATCGCGATCTCCTCCAACCGCATCGACAACGCGGTCAGCGGAGTGCGCAGTTGGTGCGAGGCGTTCGCGGCGAACTGCCGCTCCCCGGCGAGGATGCGGGAGATCCGTTCCTCCCGGCGCTCCAGGACGTCGGCCACCCGGTCGACCTCGGGCAGGCCGAAGCTGCGCCGGTGTCGCCGGCGACTCGGGTCGCCGGAGCCGAACCGCTCGGCGGTCTCGGCCAACTCGATCAGCGGCCGGGTGAGGCTGCGGGCCTGGAGCGCGGCCAGCGCGCCGGCGGTGGCGATCGCGAACAGCGCCTCGATCATGATCAGCAGCCAAGCCTTGCGGACCTGCGAGGTGACCCCGTTGCGGGACTCCACCACGGTGACGTGATCGCCGCGGACGTTGTCGTCGATGCTCACTGAGAGGCGCTCGCCCTTCGGCGGCGTGGCGCCCAGCTGGAGCACCGAGTGGTCGGGCAACGTCACCGTGGCGCTGCGGTCGTGGGAGACCAACGGGTCCAGCGACGTCCGGTCGATCGCCTGGCCCAGCTCGCCCTTGACCTCGACGGTGTTCAGCAGGCGCTGGGCCTCCGTGCGGAGGCTGTCGTTCGCGCTGCTCTCGATCCCGTTGCGCATCGCGACGCCGAGCGGGACGCCCAGCAGCAGCACAACGACAACCACAACCGCCAGCGTGGAGACGACCAGGCGCCTACCCATCGTCATCGGCCCACGGACGTACCCGGCGCGCGAGGACCATGCAGCGCCCTGCTGCGTGGTCGGCGTCGCCGAGACTGCGCTGGTCATTGCCGACTGCCCACTTCGCTAGACGGCCGCGCCGGTCGAGGGACCGGCAAGCCCGCTTGTCACCGTGTGCATCGGCAATCTGGATATCGGATCCTCCTCCGCCTTGCACACTTACGCGATCACCGCGTCAGTGGCGGTCCAAACTGCCGACAGACCTGAGGTTTACTCGCGTTCGAAACGGAAACCGACGCCGCGGACGGTGGTGATGTACCGCGGGTTGGTGGCGTCGTCGCCGAGCTTCTTGCGCAGCCAGGAGATGTGCATGTCCAGGGTCTTGGTGGAGGTCCACCAGGTCGTGTCCCAGACCTCGCGCATCAGCTGATCGCGGGTGACCACCCGGCCGGCGTCGCGGATGAGCACCCGCAGCAGGTCGAACTCCTTGGCGGTGAGCTGAAGCTCGGTGTCGCCCATCCATGCCCGGTGGGACTCGATGTCGATCCGCACCCCGCGGATGCCGTGGCCCACCTCCGGTGCCCCGCGGCGCAACAGCGCCCGCACCCGGGCGAGCAACTCGGCCAGCCGGAACGGCTTGGTCACGTAGTCGTCGGCACCCGCGTCGAGGCCGACGACCGTGTCCACCTCATCCGCCCGCGCGGTGAGCACCAGGACCGGGATCACCTGGCCGTCGCCGCGCAACCGGCGGCACACCTCGAGCCCGTCCAGCCCGGGCAACCCGATGTCGAGAACCACCAGATCAATTCCGCCCTGTCGGGCCCGTTCCAGGGCCTGGACCCCGTCGGCCCGGACCTCGACCGCGTAGCCCTCCCGACGCAGGGCGCGGGCCAACGGTTCGGAGATGGCCACGTCATCTTCGGCGAGCAACAGACGAGTCATGGCCCGATGGTAAAGCGCGCAACGCCATCGGTGGTGCTAACACGACCGACCGTCGAGTTCGTGGCGTTTTGCACAAGCCTCGAAGGCGCGATCAGCCTAGGTCGGGCAGCGCCGGGTCTGCCGGCCACGCCGGAGGTTCCAGGCCGGTCCGCCCAGCGGCTGCGGTCAGCGCCAGCAGGATCTGCTGAACCTCGGCGACCAGCGGCACGTCGTCGATCACCAACACCCCGCCGCCCCCAGGTGTCGCGGGGTCGACGTAGGTCAGACTCAACCGGCCCGCCCGCACCGCCCGTTGCAACACCGAACGGGACAGCGCGATGCCCACGATCCGGTGGACGGCCAGCTCGGCGCCGTGCCGGGCCAGCACCCCTTCGCGGCGGACCACCCGTCCGGTGGTGATCACGTGGCGGTTCCCGTACCAGACCGCGAACGGCCAGACCGACCAGCGCAGGACGACCACCAGGATCCCGGCCGAGATGATCCAGCGCAGCGCGCCGCGCGCGCCGGAGTCCGGAACAGTGCCCACCAGGAACGCCCCGACCCCGCTGCACACACCCAGCACCAGCACCGGCAAGAGCAGCACGTAGGAGTGGCGTCGGAACTGGAGCAGGAACTGCTCCCCGTCGGCTGCCACCGCCTGGCGCGTCATTCGACGCCTGTCACGTCCCCGGCTGCCACGGTCGAAGTCCCGTCGACGGTCCGCAGCACCAGCGCACCGGTCAAGTCGATGTGCGTGGCCTCGCCGGAGATCTGCTCGCCGCCGGGCGCCGCCACGATGACTTGCCGCCCCAGGGTGGCGCTGCGCGCCGCGTACGCGTCGAGCAGGCCCGCGGCGGCCGCGTCGCCACCCTGCGCGAGCCAGCCGGCCAACCGGGCCGCCAACCGGTCGAGGATCGCCGCCAGCAACGCCGGGCGATCGGTGGTGGTCGCGCCCAGCATGGCCAACGATCCGGCGGTCGGTACCGGAAGCTGGTCGGGACCGGCGGTGACGTTCAACCCGATCCCGACGATCGCCAGCGGGGCGGTCGCCGTGTCCACCCGCTCGCAAAGCACCCCGGCGATCTTCAGGCCGCCCCCCGAGAGCACATCGTTGGGCCACTTGACCTTCAACGGCACACCCGCGGTGGCCTCGACCGCCTCGGCCACGGCCAGTCCGGCCAGCAGCGGCAGCCAACCCCAGCGATCCAGCGGAGCCGCCGTCGGTGCGACCAGCGCCGAGAAGGTCAGCCCGGCCCCGGGCGCGGACTCCCAGCGGCGACCCAATCGGCCGCGGCCGGCCCGTTGGTGCTCGGCGACCAGCACCTGACCCGGTTCCGCCGTCCCCTCCGACGCGGCATTGCGCAGATCGGTGTTGGTCGACTCGGTCTCGACGACAACATCGACGTGCCAGACGGCCGAGGGCAGGGCAGCGCTGATGGTCGCGGCGTCCAGGGGCTCGATCACGAGCTTCAGCGTAGGGGCGGGGAACCCGGGCGCCCGGCAGGCGGTCGCGGCGAACTGAATAGGCTCGACCGAGCCCTCCGCCGAGTCCGAGGAGATCCGTGGCCGAGCCCGCCCGGGGGCCAGGTCCGACGCGCGAGACGGATGCATCCGCACCGACTACGAGGAGATCCGTGGCCGAACAGTCCACATTCGACACCGAGCTGCCCGACTCCCCGCCGGTCGACCACGGCATCGACATCCACACCACCGCGGGCAAGCTCGCCGAGTTGGGCGTGCGCACCGACGAGGCCCTGCACGCGGCGTCCGAGGCGGCGGTGGCCAAGCACCACGCCAAGGGCAAGATGACCGCCCGCGAGCGCATCGCCGCCCTGCTGGACGAGGACTCCTTCGTCGAGCTGGACCAGTTCGCACGGCACCGCTCGACGGCGTTCGGGCTGGAGCGCAACCGGCCGTACGGCGACGGCGTGGTCACCGGCTACGGCACCGTGGACGGCCGGTCGGTCTGCGTGTTCTCCCAGGACTTCGCGATCTTCGGCGGATCACTCGGCGAGGTCTACGGCGAGAAGATCTGCAAGGTGATGGATCTGGCGCTGCGGACCGGCTGCCCGATCATCGGCATCAACGAGGGGGCGGGCGCGCGGATCCAGGAGGGCGTGGTCTCCCTCGGCCTCTACGGCGAGATCTTCAAGCGCAACACCCACTCCTCCGGGGTGATCCCGCAGATCTCGCTGATCATGGGCACCTGCGCGGGCGGGCACGTCTACTCGCCGGCGCTGACGGACTTCGTGGTGATGGTCGACAAGACCTCGCACATGTTCATCACCGGTCCCGACGTCATCAAGACCGTCACCGGCGAGGACGTCGGATTCGAGGAGTTGGGCGGCGCGTATACGCACAACACCCGCAGCGGCAACGCGCACTACCTGGCCGCCGACGAGGCCGACGCTCTGGAGTACGTGAAGGCGCTGTTGTCCTACCTGCCCAGCAACAACCTGTCCGACCCGCCCGCGTGGCCGGCCGCGGCAGACCTGACGGTGACCGAGACCGACCTCGCGCTCGACCACCTCGTCCCGGACTCCGCCAACACCCCGTACGACATGCACTCCGCGATCACCGCGGTGCTCGACGACGGCGAGTTCACCGAGGTCCAGGAACTGTACGCGCCGAACATCATCGTCGGCTTCGGGCGGGTGGACGGGCACAGCGTCGGCGTCGTGGCCAACCAGCCGATGCAGTTCGCCGGCACGCTGGACATAGCCGCGTCGGAGAAGGCGGCCCGCTTCGTGCGGACAGCCGACGCCTTCAACGTCCCGATCCTGACCTTCGTCGACGTGCCCGGGTTCCTGCCCGGCACCTCGCAGGAGTGGGAAGGGATCATCCGCCGCGGGGCGAAGTTGCTTTATGCGTACTGCGAGGCGACGGTCCCGATGGTCACAGTGATCACCCGCAAGGCCTACGGCGGGGCCTACGACGTGATGGGCTCCAAGCACCTGGGCGCGGATCTGAACTTCGCCTGGCCGAGTGCGCAGATCGCGGTGATGGGCGCGCAGGGCGCGGTGAACATCCTGTATCGCAAGGAACTTGCCGAGGCCGCGATCCCGGAGCGGCGCAAGGAACTGGTCACCGAGTACGAGGACAGGCTGGCCAACCCGTACATCGCCGCCGAACGCGGTTACGTGGACGCCGTGATCGAACCGTCGGCGACCCGGGCCCACGTGGTGCGCGCACTGCGCGCGCTGCGCAACAAACGCAAGTCGCTGCCGCCGCGCAAGCACGGGAACATCCCGCTCTGAGCTGAGCGCCTGCAACGCGCGAGGAGGACAAGCGAATATGTACACAGCGGAGAGCGAGCCTTCCTGTCCGGTGCTGCGGATCGTCCGCGGCGAGCCGAGCGACGAGGAACTGGCGGCTCTGGTCGCGGTGCTCAGCACCCGGGCCGGGGCCACGGCCCCGGCAATAACTGAGGCGCCGTCAGTCTGGCGCGACCGCGCGGCGTTGCTGCGCAAATCCGTCCACCCCGGGCCGGGTGCCTGGCGTGCGGCGACCTGGCGGCTCTAGAGAGGTCGGCCCAGCAGGTCGTTGAAGCGCGACGGCGGCGGACCGAATGCGCTCCCGACCGAGGAGACGACCTTGCGGGCCAGCACCCGGTTGCCCACCCCGCCAACCGCCGCCCCGAACAGGACCGGCAGTTCCCGGCCCAGCACGAGCATTCCCTGGCGGGTGCCCCATCGGCTGACGAACCGGCGACCGAGGATGGTGTTGGCCGCCTCGATCACCTCCTGCGGGATGCCATTGGCGACCTCGCGGCCCCAGTGCCGGCCGATGCGGCCGGCACCCCGGGTGAGCAACTCGGAGGCGTCGCCGAGCAGCGCGGCCAGCACCAGGGCGCGCAGGCGGGCCGGGTCGTCGGGCAGCACACCGTGGATCTCGGCGACCACCAGCACGTAGAACACGTTGGCCTCGACGAACGCGCCCACCTCGGCAATGTTGGTCGCCGCCCCGGCCACGGTGCCGATGCCCGGTGCCGCCGCCGAGGCCCCCGCGGCCGCACCCAGTGTCGTCACCGCGGCCACGAAACGCCGTTCGGCGAGGGCGATGTGCTCGGTCGGGCTGCGGCCGGGCTCCAGGGCTCGTTGCCGGCGCACGTAACCGCGTGCGGCCGGGGCCTGCGCGGTCAGGGCCTTGTCCATCGCCGCCGCCAGCAAGTTGTGCACGACCTCGGTGTTCATAGACGGCGGCCGGCCCACGTCCAGGCGTACCCGGGGTCCTCGCAAGCGGCAACCGCGGCCCCGAGTTCCAAGGGACGGAAGGTGTCGACCATGACCGCCAGTTCATCGAAGCTCTCGACCCCGAGCGACGCCTCCGCCGCGCCGGGCTGCGGGCCATGCGCGTGGCCTCCGGGATGCAACGAGACCGAGCCGACGGCGATCCCGGATCCCTTGCGGGCCTCGTAGTTGCCGGCCACGTAGAACATGACCTCGTCGGAGTCCACGTTCGAGTGGTAGTAGGGCACCGGCACGGCCAGCGGGTGGTAGTCCACCTTGCGCGGCACGAAGTTGCAAACCACGAAGTTGGTGCCCTCGAACACCTGGTGCACCGGCGGTGGTTGGTGGACCCGACCGGTTATCGGCTCGAAGTCGGCGACGTTGAACGCGAACGGGTACAGGCAGCCGTCCCAGCCGACCACGTCGAACGGGTGGGTTGCGTGGGCGAGCACCGTCCCGGCGAACCCGGACGGCCCCGAACCGCGGTGCTTGACGTAGACCTCGACGTCGGTCCCGGCGTGCGGCTCGGTGAGTTCTGGGGTGCGCAGATCCCGCTCGCAATACGGAGAGTGCTCCAGGAACTGACCGCGCCCGGACAGGTAGCGCTTCGGCGGCGTGAGGTGCGAGTTGGCCTCGATGACATAGCAGCGCAAGGGCTGCGATCCGGTCGGCAACCACCGGTGCGTGGTTCCCCGCGGGATCACGACGTAGTCGCCTCGTCCCACGTCGAGGTGCCCGAACACCGTCTCGACGACCGCGTCGCCGGCCTCCACGAACACACATTCGTCGCCCACCGCGTCGCGGTACAGCGGCGAGGCCACCCCGGCAACCACATAGCAGATGCGCACATCGGCGTTGCCCAGAACGATCTGACGCCCCGTCACCGCATCGGTGCGCTCCGGGTTCTGGGCCAGCGCGTGCAACTTGAAATGCCGTGGGCGCAGTGGATGGTTCGGCACCGTGGTCGCGTCCGGAAGGTCCCAGGCACGACTGTCGACGATCCCCGACGGGATGGCGCAGTGGTACAGCAACGCCGAATCCGACGAGAACCCCTCGGCGCCCATCAGTTCCTCGTGGTACAGCCCGCCGTCCGGGGCTCGGAACTGGGTGTGCCGCTTCGGCGGGATCCGCCCGGCAGTGCGGTAGTACGGCATGCACCCATCCTGCCGCGCCGGGGACAATGTTGCGGTGCAACTCGATGGCTTCGCCCGGCCCCGGCTGATCCTGGCCTCCGCCTCGCCCGCTCGCCTGGAGACCTTGCGGCGGGCCGGACTGGATCCTGAGGTCGTGGTGAGCGACGTGGACGAGTCCGGGATCAGCGCCGGCAGCCCCGCGGCAACCGCCGAGTTGCTGGCCGGCATGAAGGCTCGCGCGGTCGCGGCTCGAGTCGGTGCCGAAGGCGCCGGCGTGCTGGTCCTGGGCTGCGACTCCTTGCTGGAGTTGGACGGCGCCGCACTGGGCAAGCCGGGCACGGCGGAGGTCGCCGTGCATCGATGGCGACGGATGCGCGGCCGCGCCGGTGTGCTGCACACCGGCCACTGCGTTATCGAGGCGGCCACCGGGCGCAGCGAGTCGGCGGTCGCGTCGACCACGGTGCGGTTCGCCGACATCTCCGACGCGGAGATCATGGCCTACGTGGCCAGCGGGGAGCCGCTGGCGGTGGCCGGGGCGTTCACCGTCGACGGCCGGGGCGGGGCGTTTGTCGAGTCGATCGAGGGCGACCACCACAACGTGGTGGGGGTCTCGCTGCCGCTGTTGCGCCGGATGGTCGCGACCTTCGGTGTCTGCTGGCCACAACTGTGGGCGGACGGCGCATAGCGGAGATCGAACTCGCTCGATCTCCCGAGCCGGTTGAGCGGATCGACCGTAGGGAACAGACTGATGTCCGTGCAAATACCCGTCGTGTCGTTGGCCGGGCTGCGGTCCGGCGCGGACCCGGCCACGGTCGCCGCCGCTCTGGGCGCGGCCTGCCGGGAGGATGGTTTCTTCTATGTGGCTGACCACGGCGTCGACCCGACTCTCGAGGCCCGCCTGGAGACTGTGAGCCGGGAGTTCTTCGCCCAGGCGCTCGAGGCGAAACTGGCGATCCGGATGGCTCTGGGCGGCGCTGCCTGGCGCGGTTACTTCCCGGTCGGCGACGAGCTCACCTCGGGCCGTCCGGACGCCAAGGAGGGCATCTACTTCGGCAGCGAACTGGGCGCCGACCATCCCAGGGTGCGAGCCGGAATCCCGTTGCACGGCGCCAATCTGATGCCCAGTCACCCGGTTGACCTGGGCCCGACCGTGCTGGCCTGGATCGAGGCGATGACCCGGCTGGCGAAGCTGATATTGCGTGGCCTGGCGCTGTCTCTCGACCTCGCCGAGGATTGGTTCGCCAAGCACTACACCACCGACCCGACCGTACTGTTCCGCATCTTCAACTACCCCCCAGCCCCCGTCATCGGTGAGCAACAGTGGGGCGTCGGCGAGCACACCGACTACGGCTTGCTGACCATCCTCAAGCAGGACCACCACGGCGGGCTGCAGGTGCGCTCCCGCAGCCAGGGCTGGATCGCGGCGCCACCGCTGCCCGGCACCTTCGTGTGCAACATCGGCGACATGCTCGACCGGCTGACGGGTGGTCACTACCGGTCGACGCCGCATCGGGTGATCCCCTCGGTGGGGTACCACCGGTTGTCGTGGCCCTTCTTCCTCGACCCCGCCTGGGACGCTGACGTGCGCCCGGTCGGGCGGGCCGAACTGGCCCCGGACGCTGACGAGTCGCGATGGGACGGCGCGAACCTGCAGGAGTACGCCGGCACGTACGGCGATTACCTGCTCGCGAAGGTTGGCAAGGTGTTTCCCATGTTGCGCTCGCAGGTGCTGTGAACCTTGTCCGCCAGGCGGGCGGCGCCAACGAGTCGAGAACGGTTGCGCGGTCCAGAAGTTCATGGCACGATCGAACACATGTTCGAATCAACTTGTCAAGCGGACAGCCGCGCTGTGGTCGGCGGGCCGGCGGTTCCTACTCGACCGGCAACCCCAAGCCCCGGCCGATGAGGATTCGCTGAACCTCGGAAGTCCCCTCGCCGATCTCCAGGACTTTCGCGTCGCGGTAGAACCGCGCCACCGGGTACTCCTCCATGAAGCCGTAGCCGCCGAAGACCTGGGTCGCGGTCCGCGTCGCCGTCACCGCGGCCTCGGTGGCGTGCAGCTTCGCCATCGCGGCGGCCTGCTTGAACGTCGCCCTGGACGCCCCGGAGTCCTTCAGCCAGGCGGCCTTGTAGGTCAGCAGGCGGGAAGCCTCCACGGCGACCGCGAGGTCGGCCAACTGGAACGCCAGGCCCTGCTTGCGGCCGATCGGCTGACCGAAGGCCGTCCGCGAGTTCGCGTATTCCAGCGAATGCTCCAGGCACGCCTGGGCCAGCCCGACGGCGAGTGCGGCGATGGCCACCCGCCCGTCGTCGAGGGTGGCCAGAAATTGCGCGAACCCGCGTCCTCGTTGCCCGAGCAAATGGCCGGCCGGCACGCGAGCGTCGTCGAAACTCAGCGGGTGGGTGTCGGACAGGTGCCACCCGAGCTTGCGGTAGGGCGGTTCTGCGGTGAAGCCGGGCGTCCCGGTGGGCATCACGATCGTCGAGATCTCGGCCTCCCCCGCAGCCGTTGTGCCGGTGCGCGCCGTGATCGTCACCACCGACGTCAGCTCGTGCCCGGAGTTGGTGATGAACGCCTTTGCGCCGTTGACCACCCAAGCCTCGCCGTCGAGCACCGCCCGGGTGCGGGTCGCACCGGCGTCGGATCCGGATTCCGCTTCGGTCAGCCCGAACCCGGCCAACGCCCGTCCGGCGACCAGGTCAGGCAACCAGCGCTGCTTCTGCTCCGGCGAGCCGAAGGTGGCGATCGGGTTGATGCCCAGCCCGACCGCGGCCTCCAGCGTGATCCCGATGGACTGGTCGACCCGGCCGATCTCCTCCAGGGCCACGCACAGGCTGGTGAAGTCGCCGCCGGCACCGCCGTACTCCTCGGCCGCGGTCAGCCCGAACAGCCCCAGTTCGCCCATGGCGCGCACGGCCTCGGTGGGCAGCCCGCCGGCTTGTTCCCAACGTTCGATGTGCGGGGCGATCTCGTGCTCGGCGAAGTCGCGCACCACCTTGCGGAACGCCTCGTGCTCCGCCGACAAGCCGAAACTCATCTGCATCTCACCTCCGGGCCGACCGTACTGAACAGTAACATTTGCCGAGACGGCGTGCGCGAACGGATTTCCGCCGGGTCAATAGACTCCGCGGGAATCCGAGGAGGCTCTGGTTTGCGCAAGGTACTGATTGCCAACCGTGGTGAGATAGCCGTCCGGGTCGCCCGGGCCTGCAAGGACGCCGGGATCGGCAGCGTGGCCGTCTACGCCGAGCCCGATCGCGACGCCTTGCACGTCCGTCTTGCCGACGAAGCGTTCGCGCTGGGCGGGTCCACGCCGGGCGAGAGCTACCTGGTGATCGACAAGATCCTCAACGCGGCCGCGCGCTCGGGTGCAGATGCGCTACACCCCGGCTACGGCTTCCTCGCCGAGAACGCCGACTTCGCGCAGGCGGTCATCGACGCCGGGCTGACTTGGATCGGTCCCCCGCCGGCCGCCATCGTCGCGCTCGGCGACAAGGTCGCGGCGCGGCACATCGCGCACAAGGCGGGTGCCCCGTTGGTCGCCGGCACTTCGGACCCGGTTTCCGGTGCTGACGAGGTCGTCGCGTTCGCCGAACAGCACGGACTACCCATCGCGATCAAGGCCGCTTTCGGCGGCGGCGGCCGCGGGCTGAAGGTGGCCCGCACGCTGGCGGAGATCCCCGAACTGTACGACTCGGCGGTCCGGGAGGCGGTCGCGGCGTTCGGCCGCGGCGAGTGCTTCGTCGAGCGGTATCTGGACCGGCCGCGACACGTCGAGACCCAATGCCTGGCCGATTCCCACGGCTCGGTCGTGGTGATCTCGACCCGGGACTGCTCGTTGCAGCGACGCCACCAGAAGCTCGTCGAGGAAGCGCCCGCACCGTTTCTGACGCAGGCTCAGTTGGACGAGTTGTACCGGGCGTCGAAGGCGATCCTGCGCGAGGCCGGTTACGCCGGTGCCGGGACGTGCGAGTTCCTGGTCGGTCAGGACGGGACCATCTCGTTCCTCGAGGTGAACACCCGGCTGCAGGTCGAGCATCCGGTCAGCGAGGAGGTGACCGGGCTCGACCTGGTCCGCGAGATGTTCCGCATCGCTGACGGTGAACCCCTCGGCTACGACGACCCACCGATCCGCGGCCACTCGATCGAGTTCCGGATCAACGCCGAGGACGGCGGGCGCAACTTCCTGCCCGCTCCCGGCAGGCTCACCATGTGGAAGCCACCCACCGGTCCGGGCGTGCGCCTGGACTCCGGCTACGAGGTCGGCGAGACCGTGCCGGGGATGTTCGACTCGTTGATCGCCAAGCTGGTGGTGACCGGGGCCGACCGGGAGCAGGCTTTGGCTCGCTCGCGGCGGGCGCTCGCCGAGTTCGTCGTGGACGGCATGCCGACGGTGATCCCGTTCCACGCCTCGGTGGTCAGCGACCCGGCGTTCGCCCCGACCGACGGCGGTCCGTTCCGGATCCACACCCGCTGGATCGAGACCGAGTACGACAACCAATTGGTGCCCCGGTCGGGCGCCGGCGCCGAGGCGCCCGAGCCTGCCGCCCGGGAGGCCATCACCGTGGAGGTGGGCGGTCGCCGGCTCGAGGTTGTCCTGCCGGCCGGTCTGGCTGCGCCGGGGGCGGCCGCCACGCCCGCCAAGAAGGTCCGCAAGGTCGGCGGCGGCAAGTCGGTCGCCGCGTCCGGCGATGCGCTGACCTCACCGATGCAGGGAACGATCGTGAAGGTCGCCGTGACCGAAGGCGCCATCGTCGCGGCCGGGGACCTGATCGTGGTCCTCGAGGCGATGAAGATGGAGCAACCGCTGTCGGCTCACAAGGCAGGGACGGTGACCGGCCTGCAGGCCGAGGTCGGCGCGACCGTGACCAGCGGCAGCGTGCTCTGTGAGATCAAGGACTGAACCGCCGCCCCCACCACCCGGAACTAGCGCCAGGGTCGCGGCCGTGCCGCCACCGCCTGGTGCTCCGTCCGGGCCAGGGCCGCGAGCGCACGGGCCCGTTGGTCGCCGAACCCGTCCAACGCGCACGGTTGGTCGGCGTACTCGCTGCGGCGGCCGAGGATCCGGTCGATCAGGCCGCGCTGCGGCGTGCGTTCCCGCTCAGCCCGGGTCCAACTGCGGCCACCGGCGTCAACCGGCGCTCGGAACGACGACAACAATGACATGGTTGTGCCCCCACTGCTCTGGGTCGGCGGCCGACCTGACCCCCATGCGACGGGCCGGGGCCCCGTCGGGTTGCGCCCGCGACGGAAAACAGGCCCTTCGACGCGGACAGCCGGCCGAACGATTGAGCCGCAAAGGGCCCAAGCCAACCGCGTCAGGCCACCACGGGCACCTGGACGACGTGCAATGCCCCGTCACCGAGGTGCAGCAGGCCGCGTCC
>DATAUG010000124.1:0-38297 GCA_036268355.1 Sporichthyaceae bacterium | reverse complement strand
GGCCCGCCCGACACGCCACAAGATGTGAGGGGGCTCAGGTCTTCCCGGCACCGCCGCGCCGGGCACGGAGAACCTCGAGCAGCACCGGCACCGTGGACAGGCCCACGGCCACCGCGACCGTCGGCAGCAGATATTTGTCGATGCTGGGGATGCGGTTGCCCACCGCCCGGCCGGCCAGTGTGACCCCGATGCTCCACAGCAGGCCGCCGACGACCTGCCAGATCACGAACACCCGCACGGGGACCCGCAGCGCCCCGGCCAGCGGGTTGATCAGGGTGCGTACGATCGGGATGAATCGGCCGAGCACCAGGGCTTTCGGGGCGCCGTACCGGTTCAGTTGCCTGGTGGCGCGTTCCGCCGCCTCGTGCAGCCGTGGGTTGCGCCGCTCGTTCAGCAGGACGGGCCCGGCACGGGCGCCGATCAGGTAGCCGCACTGGGCACCGAGCAGGGCGCCCAGCGCCGCGCAGATCACCGCCGGGATCAGCGGGACGTGAATCCCCTGGTTGTTGGCCGCCGACAGCACCCCGGCGCTGAACAGCAACGAGTCGCCGGGCAGGAAGAACCCGACCAGCAGGCCGGTCTCGGCGAACATGACCACCAGCAGGGCCGCCGGGCCCATGTCGTGGAGCCAGTCGTGTGCGCTGAGCGGATTGAAGCCCGAGGCGCTGATCAAATTCACGACTGCACCCTAGGGTGTTCGGGTGACAGCGCTGTGCTTCCGCGGGATCGCGGCGACCGCGGTGCTGTCCGCGGTTCTGGCCGCCTGCGGATCCGGCGGGTCGTCCGCCGGGGGGTCGTCGACAGGCACGCCGATCGCCACCGCCGTCGCGACGGCGGTGGCCACTCCGGTCGCGACCCCGGGTCGGTACAGCAAGGTCATGCTGGTGATGGAGGAGAACGAGACCTACGGCAAGGTGTTGAGCGGCGGGGCGGCGCCGTACCTGGCGAGTCTCGCGCAGCGGTTCGGGGTGGTCCAGAACCTGCAGGCCGGTTACCCCGTCAGCTGTCCCTCGCTGCCGTCGTACCTGATCCTGTCCAGCGGCAGCGACCACGGGGTGTGCGACGACGCCGGCCCGCAGGCGCATCAACTGGGTGGCGACAACCTGTTCGCCGAGGTCCGGGCCTCGGGTCGGCAGTGGCGGGTCTACGCGGAGGCGATGCCCGCTGTGTGCGACCACAGCAACAGCGGCAACTACCTGGTGCGGCACACGATGGCCCCGTACTACACCGATCTGGCCGGGGACTGCCCGAACTGGGACCTGCCGTTGGGCACGGCCGAATCCGGCGTTTTTCACGACGACGTGACGGGGGGTCAGTTGCCCGCGCTGTCTTTGGTCGTGCCCGACGACTGTGACGACATGCACGGTGGCTCGGGGTGTCCGACCGACCTGGTTCGGGCCGGCGACGACTGGTTGCACCGGACGTTGGGCGCGGTCACCGCCGGCCCGGACTGGACCGCCGGGCGGCTGGCGATCCTGATCGCCTGGGACGAGGGCTCGGACACCGACAACCACGTGCCGGGTCTGGTCCTGTCGCCCACGACCTCGCAGGTCACCCTGACCGAGCCGTTGACCAACTGTGCGCTGCTGCGGCTGATGTCCGACGTGCTCACCGTCGCGCCGCTGCGCTGCGCACAGCAGGCACCGGCGATCCGGGGCGAACTGGGCCTGTAGCCCCAAGCGCCGCCCTGCTCCCCGGCGCGACCCGTGCCCAACCGTTGCGGCCGCCAAATAGTGTCCGGCAAATAGTGTCCGGTGGGCCACGTTTTGCCGGACGCGAGGCGGGGGAGGGCAGCCCTGCGGCGAAGGTCTGACGCTGCGTCAGTTCAGCGTGGCTGGATCTCGCCCATCGCGCCCCACCCGGTGATCGAGGGCGAGTCGACGTAGACGATCTCCGGCTGGGCACTGACCAGGTCCGGTGCCCGGTCCATGAACTGCTTCACGTGCGCGGTGCCCATGTGCGCGGCGCCCGCATCGGCGTCGATGAAGCACTCCACGCAGGCGAAGGTGTACGGGTCGTCGATGTCGCGGTACCACTCGAAGTAGCGGTTCCCCGGCTCGGCGCTCACGTCCGCCCGGTACTGCCGGGCGACCTCGAGCCATTCGTCGACTCGTTCCGGCCGGATCTTGACCTTCAGGTTGATGAGAATCATGGCCGGAGACTACGACGGACGGCGGCCGGCCCGGTTTGCGGCGCGGTCAGCCGTACCGTTCCGCGGCCCGGGCGCGCGCCTTGGCCGCCTGGACCTCACGGTTGCGTGGCGGCGCGGAGGTGCTCAGCACCGCGAGCAATTCGGTGGATGCCGCCGTGACCACGGCCACCGCGCGGTCGAATGCCGCGCTGTTGGCGGCCGACGGCCGGGTGCTGCCGCTGATCTTACGCACGTACTGCAGCGCGGCCGCCTCGATCTCGTCCGCGGTGGCCGGCGGTTCGAAGTTGTGCAGTGTCTGGATGCTTCGGCACATGCCGCCAGACTAGAACGGAGCTGTCTGGTGGCTGTTGCCCTTGAGCAGGGTCCCGACCCACCCGGCTGTGCCGAGTTCGGTCGGGTTCGGGCTGCTGGTCGCGCCCGCGCCGTCGACCACGATGTTCACCCGCATCGGCGCGAACATGATCATGCAGCGCGGGTTCGTGTGCTGACAGGCCACGTCCATCCGACTGGAGATCGTCGCGCTGCCGCCGCCGACCGCGGTGAAGACCGCGTGAGCATCGGAACCGGTGGGATAGCCCCCGGTGTGGTCGCCCTCCTGGAGCACCTCGGGGTGGTCGACGCTCGGCGGGTCGTACGACCCGTGCAGGTCGACCTGGATCAGGGTGCCCCGGCTGACGTCGATGGTCTTGCCGGCGTCCTGCTGGGTCACGTGGACCACCGGCGTCGTGCCGAGCAGCTGCAACGGCAAGGAGAACGGGACAGCGCTGCCGGCGGCGGCGACCGCGGCCACCGGAGTGCTCAGGCCAAGAACCAGCGCACCGATCGTGGCCCGCCTCCGGAATTTCCTGCGCACGTCCATCGGGTCCTCCGCTCATTCGGCCGCCGACGGCAACCTCTCACCCCTCCGACGCTGCGCAGGCGCAATTGGTTCGGCTGAACTGAGCCATATTTCGGCCCTCAAGGCCGCAATATGGCCAGGAAGCTGGCGATTTGCGCTCGGGAACGAATCGGCCATTCTCGGCGCCGACGGCGAATCTTTTCCCTACCCTGACCCGCCCCAGGTCAGATGCGCACCGCTCAGGCGGTCGACGAGCGCCGGGCCGTGCGGGTGCGGCGCATCCGGTCGGCGACGATCGTGCCCTTGTCGATCACCAGGATGCGGTCGCTGGCGTGCTCGCGGACCTGCTGGAACTGCTCGGCCACCAGCACGGCCACACCGGTGTTCGCGATGTCGCGCAACGCCTCGTAGACCCCGTCGACCACCACCGGGGCCAGGCCCTGGGACGGCTCCTCGACCAGCAGCAGCCGCGGGTTCGGCATCATGGCTCGCCCGATCGCCACCATCTGCTGTTCGCCGCCGGACAACGTGCCCGCCTTCTGAATGCGGCGTTCGGCCAGGATCGGGAACAACTCGTACACCGAGTCCAGCCCCTCGCGCTTGCGGGCCCTGGGCACCGCCGCGGCCCCCATCAGGAGGTTCTCCTCGGTCGACAGGTTGGCGAAGATGCGCCGGCCCTCGGGGGAGAACCCGATGCCCGCCGCGACCCGCTTGTGCGGTACCCAACCGGCGATGCCGACGCCCTCGAGCCGGATGAATCCCTGGATGATCTGGACGGTGCCCATGATCGTCTTGAGCAGGGTCGACTTCCCGGCGCCGTTGGCGCCGAGCAAGGAGACGACCTCACCGGCATCGACGTGGATGTTCACCTTGTGCAGCACGGCGAGGCCCGAGTAGCCGGCCACGAGCGATTCGACCTCGAGGATCGGCAGCGTGGTGCGTTCGCCGTGCCCCGCGGTGCTCACGGTTGCACCGTCGCCGGGAGACCCGCGGCGTCCACGTCCACGTCCACGTCTGCGTAGGCGTATTCGTCCTCGTATTCGTCCTCGTCCAGGTAGTCCACGCGGGTACCGAGGTAGTTGTCCTGAACCCGCCGGTTGGCGGCGACCTCGGCGGGGGTGCCGCTGGCCATGACCGCTCCCTCGGCCAACACGTAGACCAGGTCACAGGTGTCCAGCACGGCCTTCACGTAGTGCTCGACGATCAGCACGGTCAGCCCGAGGTCCTGGTGCAGCTGGCGCACCAGGTCGAACAGCGCCGAGCTGGAGGCCGGGTCCAGTCCGGCCGCCGGTTCGTCGAGCAACAGCAGCCGCGGGCCGGCCACCAGGGCACGGGCGATCTCGATCCGCCGACGGGCCGAGAACTCCAGCGTTCCCACCCGCTCGTCCCAGTACTTGTGCACGTCCAGCAGTCGCGCGGCCGCGTAGCCGACCTCCTCGGCCTCGCGCATCCGGTCCCAGGCGGACCGTCGGCCCAGCAGGAACCAGATCGGGTTGACCTTCACGGCCTGGTAGGCACCGGCGCAGATGTTGTCGCCGCAGGTCAACTCGGTGATCACCCGGGTGTTCTGGAACGTGCGGGACATGCCCAGCCGGGAGCGGTCCCAGCCGGTCATCCCGGTCACGTCCTGACCGAACATCTCGATCCGGCCGGAGTCGGCGGGGGTGAAGCCGGAGATGACGTCGAACAGCGTGGTCTTGCCCGCGCCGTTGGGGCCGATCAACCCGACCATCTGACCGGACGGCACCTCGATGTCGGCCCCCCGCAGTGCGTGGATCGAGCCGAACGCGAGTTGGATGTCGCTGGTGCGCACCGCGAACTCGGTGGTCGGCCGGGGCGGCAGCCAGCTTTCGATGCGGGCCAGGCACGCCGCCCGCTCTTCGTCGGACAGCACGTAGGTCTTCTCGTGGGCCAGGCCGTCGGCCTCGCGCAGCACGACGGTGGCCATTCGTTTGCGCTTGGTGCGCATCCGCCGGGCACCGTGGCGCATCCGTCGTTCGAGGTCCTGCATCCGTCCGCCGATGCCGCGGGCACCGAACAACGCGCCGATCGCGAGCACCACCGACCAGACGAAGTTCTCGTCGATGTGGAAGCTCTCCAGCAGCACCGGACCGACGATCAGGAACGCCGCGATCACGATCACCGAGGCCATCGAGTCGACGCCGGCCACGACCGGGATCGCCAGCAGGAGCAGCGACTTCTGCACCCGGAGGCTGAGGAACAGCGGCGGGCTGATGTACAGCATCGAGGCCAGGACACCGGCCACACCCGCAAGGAACCCCGCGGTGGTGAACGCCAGGACCCGGAATCGGGCGGCCGGGATACCGAGTGCCACGGCCGACTGGCGGTTCGACCCGACCAGCAGGAAGGCCAGGCCGGTCGGGCTGCGGCGCAGCCGGATCAGCCCGATCAGGACGATCGCCAACCACAGCAACGAGAAGAAGTAGAAGCGCGTGTCGCTCTGCACGCTGATGCCGAACGGGTGCGGCCGCTGGTCGGAGATCGGCCCGTAGCCGTTACCGCCCGAGGTACCACCGGACAGGTAGCCGACTGTGTAGACCGTGCTCTCGATCGTGATCTGCAGGCCGATCGTGAGCACGATCATGTACATCGCCGGCAGCTTGCTCGAGGCCATCGCCAGCCCGGCCATCAACGCGGTGACCCCGCTGATGGCCAGTCCTGCCGCCACCAGCGTGTGGAGGCCCTTGCCCTCCTGGGTGCTGCGGTCCAACCAGCTGAAGTAGTACGCCGCGCTGCCGAACAGGCCGGCCGAGCACAGCGAGATCTCGCGGGTCCAGCCCTGGAGCACGAGCAGGCCGAGACCGAGGATGGCGACCGGCACTGCGGCCGACAGCGAGTAGAGCAGGTAGTCGGGGACCAACACCACCCAACCGAGCAACCCGAGCAGCAGCAGGAAGGACCAGGGGCTGGACATCGCCCGCCGGACCGGCCGGGTACGCGTGTACCGGCCGACTCCGTCGTCGAGGACGTGCTCGGTGGAGTCCCTCATGTCTGGTGGCCGGCGAGTAGGAAGAAGCTCTCCTTGCGCATTCGAGCCGCGACGATGATCAGCGTGATCAAGGCCATGAACAGCCAGATCTGCTGCCAGCCGGGGCTGATCGTGCCGAACATCCCGGCGACCAGGGCGGTGTGCAGCACTCCGTAGAGGACGGCCGCGGCCAGCGCGAGCGGCACGCTGCGCATCCCGCCGACGATGGCCAGCAGCAATCCGGTCACGAACAGCCCGAGCATGCCGTCCGCGGCCTCCGCGATGGCGCTGGCGTAGAGCGCGCCGGCCATCGACGCGATCGCGCCGGACACTGCGTAGACCCCGGTGCCGATCAGTCGCAGCCTGGCACCGCACCACACGCTGGCCTCGACGTCGTCGGCGATCGCGCGGATCGCCAGACCGGTGTAGGTGCGGTTGAGGAACAGGGTCATCACCGTGACGATGACCATCAGGATCAGCAGCGTCGCCAACCGGTGGTTGGTCACCACGACCCGCCCCACCCGGGTGCCACCGGCCCCGAACGGGCTGCTCGCGACCGAGAAACCACCCGGGTCCAGGTAGAAGCCGGCCAGGTTACCGAAGAGCAGGAGGCCGGCTATCGAGATGACGGTCAGCGTGATGCCGGGCAGTTCGGCCATCCAGCGCGACATGACCAGCGTCCCGAAGATCGTGGCGGCGAGCGCACCCATGCCCACGACCAGGCCGAATGCGGCCCACTGGCCCATGATCGGGTGCAGCCCGAAGCCGTCGTCCCGGTTCGGGCCGTTCACGAGCACCGCGTAGAGCAGGCCGCCGAGGATCGCAAATCCTCCGTGCACGAAGGCGACGGTCCGGCTGATTCGGTAGGTGAGCACGACCGCGACCGGGAGCAGCCCGAGGAGGCCGGCCTCCAGGATGCCGATGGTGAACACCGAGGGGAGCAGATCCAAATGCATGCCCGTGCCTCCTCGGGCCGCAAATTCATGCAGACCTACTCGTGAGATTAGGACACGTCGGGCATCCCATCCAGGGTTGTTCGGATCCACCGACGAGTGGGGGTGCGTCAGGGTCCCCGCCATCCGTCGACAACTTTGTGACGAACCGGTCTCGGATCTTGACAGGAGGCGAATCACTGGAGTCACATATATCCCGACAGACACCAATTGTCCCACTAGTGTCTGCAATCGTTGGGCCGGGCCGACCGCACGCGGTGGGGACGTGCGAGTCGGCCGGTCCAGCGGCAGGGCCCAGGTCCTGCCGAGTTGCCCAACCCAACACACCTGACGTCCGGCCAACTCGTCGCAAATAGCGACCAGTCAGCCGGACGTCCGCGCATTTTTTGGGCGCGCGCCGGCGGGGCCGGGCTAGCGGGACAGGGCCTAGCGGGCGCGCCGTTGCAGGCGCTCGACGTCCAGCAGGACGACCGCCCGGGCCTCCAGCCGCAGCCAACCTCTGCCGGCGAAGTCGGCCAGTGCCTTGTTGACGGTCTCGCGCGAGGCGCCGACGAGTTGGGCCAGCTCCTCCTGGGTCAGGTCGTGCCCGACGTGCACGCCGTCGTCCGAGGGCATCCCGAATCGCGTGGACAGGTCGAGCAGGGCCTTGGCGACGCGGCCGGGCACGTCGGAGAACACCAGATCGCCGACGACCTCGCTGGTGCGCCGCAGCCGCCGGGACAGTTGGCGGAGCAGGGACAGTGCCACCTCCGGACGCCCCTGCACCCACGGCTTCAGGTTCTCGTTGCTCAGCGCGTACAGCCGCGCCTCGGTCACCGCGGTCGCGGTCGCACTGCGCGGCCCGGGGTCGAAGAGGGAGAGCTCACCGAACATCTCGCCCGGCCCGAGCACCGAGAGCAGGTTCTCTCGGCCGTCGCTGGAGGTCTTGCCGAGCTTCATCTTGCCCTCGGCCACGACGTAGAGCCGGTCGCCGACCTCTCCTTCGTGGAACAGCACCTGCCCGCGCCCGAGGTTGAGCTCGATCATCGAGCGTCGCAGGGTGGAGGCGCCGTCCTCATCGAGCCCGGCGAACAACGGTGCCTGCTTGATCACGTCGTCGTTCACGGCTGGCCTCCACTGTGCTGCTCGGTAAGTCCCGCAGGCGGTGGGCGGGCCGGCGCAACTAGCCCCGACACTTTAGTCGCCGCACAGTGCGCTGCGTCACACGCCGGTGCCCGCTCCTACCGATGGTTCGGCTGATACGGGACCGCGCCGGCCGGGCCCGCCCACGTAACCTGTGCCCGTGCCACGAATCGCCGCCCCGGAGGCAAGCCCGGCCGCGCGCAGGGCCGCGCAGCGTCGCTTCGAGGCGGAGACCGCGACGGCCCGCCTTCGCCGGGCACGCCGGATCAGCCGGGAACTGGCGGCGACCTATCCCGACGCCCATTGCGAACTGAACTTCGCCAACCCCCTCCAGCTGTTGGTCGCCACGATCCTGTCGGCCCAGACCACCGACGTCCGGGTCAACCTGGTTACGCCGGTGCTGTTCGCGAAGTACCGCACGGCGGCCGAATACGCCGCCGCGGATCGGGCCGAGATGGAATCGATCGTCGCCTCGACCGGCTTCTTCCGCGCCAAGACCAATTCGGTGATCGGGATGGCCCAGGCGCTGTGCGAACGATTCGGCGGTGAGGTGCCGGCGCGGCTGGAGGATCTGGTCACGTTGCCGGGGGTCGGCCGCAAGACCGCGAACGTGGTGCTGGGAAACGCGTTCGGGATTCCCGGGCTCACCGTGGACACGCACTTCGGCCGGTTGGCCCGCCGCTTCGGATGGACCCGGCACGACGACCCGGTCAAGGTCGAGCAGGACGTGGCGGCACTGATCCCGCGGAAGGACTGGACCGACCTGTCACAGCGGCTGATCTGGCACGGCCGGCGCCGCTGCTTCGCGCGCAAGCCCGCCTGCGGCGCCTGCCCGCTCGCCGACCTCTGCCCGGCGTACGGGGAGGGCGAGACCGATCCGGTCAAGGCGGCCAAGCTGGTGAAGTCCGGGCCGGTCGCCGCGGCCTCGGGGCCGTGAAGCTCCCGCGCGACGGCCGGGCCCTGATCGCCGCGGTGACGCTCGGCCTGCTGGCGGCGTGCGGCTCCTCCTCGTCCGCGTCTGTGGAACCGACCCCGTCGGCCGACAGCGCGGTGGCGACCGTGAACTCGCGCCCGGACGGCCCCGCGGTCCCCTGCACCGACCTGACGACTCCGGTGTCGACCGTGGCCCCGACTGCTGTCCCGACCGGTGCCGGCGACCGGTTGGCCGCCTTGTCGCTGGCGTGTCTGGGCGGTGGGGCGGACGTCAACCTGGCCGACCTGCGCGGACCGGCGCTGTTGAACGTATGGGCGAGCTGGTGCGGAACGTGCGCGCAGGAGGTCGCCTACCTGGTGGAGGCGCACCGGGCGTTGGGCGGCACGGTCCGCTTCCTCGGGTTGGACGTCGCCGACGACGCCGCGGACGCCCGGGCATGGAACGACTTCCACCATGTGTATTGGCCGTCCTTGGCCGACCCGACCAGCGAGATCCGCGGTCCGTTGCGGGTTCCCGGCCCGCCGGTGACTTTCTTCATCCGCTCGGACGGCACGCTCGCCGGGGTCCACTATGGTGCGTTCACGAGCACGGACGAGGTGCGGGCGGCCGTGGAGAAACAGCTCGGGCCGATCGCGAAAGGAACTGGGTGAATCTGCCCGAGTCGCTCGCCTCGTTGGTCGAGGTGGCGACGACGGTACGCGCCGAGGACCTCTCCGGGGTGCTGCCACCTGCCGAGGGCGGGCGGGCGGCGGCCGTGCTCCTGCTGTTCTGGTCCGACCCGGAAGCCGGCGTCCAGGTGCTGCTGATCGAGCGGTCCTCGGACCTTCGGCGCCACGCCGGGCAACCGGCGTTCCCGGGCGGTGTCATCGATCCGGACGACACCGGCCCGGCCGCCGCGGCACTGCGCGAGACCGTCGAGGAGACCGGCCTGGACCCGGCGGGGGTGGAGATCCTCGCAACGCTGCCCGACCTCTACATACCGGTCAGCGACTACGTGGTCACCCCCGTGCTGGCGTGGTGGCGGAAGCCCTCGGCGGTCGCGCCGGTGGACGTAGCCGAGGTGGCCGCCGTCCACCTGGTGAAGGTCGCCGACCTGGTGGACCCGGCCAATCGCCTGCAGGTGCGCCACCGGGCCACCGGGACGGTCATGCCTGCGTTCCGGGTCAACGGAATGCTCGTGTGGGGCTTCACCGCCGGCCTGCTCGACCGGTTGCTGCGACTGTCCGGCTGGGAGCGGCCGTGGTCTCGCAACCTCGTCGAGGACCTGCCCGACGATGTGGTCCGACTGGCCATGCGCACCTTCGACGCAGCTACGGTCTCCGCCCTGGCGGAGGACCACAGTTGAGCCCGGTTGACCTCGTCCTGATCGTCGCGTCGATCTCGTTCGGCGTGGCCGGATTCCGCCAGGGGTTCCTGATCGGGTTCTTCGCCTTCGCCGGATTCCTGGCCGGCGGGATCATCGGCATCGGGATCGCGCCGCACATCGTGGGGCTGGTCGGCTCCGAGTTGGGGCAGGCCATCTTCGCCATCGGGGTGGTGCTGACCCTGGCGACGATCGGTCAATTGCTGGGCTCGGTGGCCGGCACCGAACTGCGCCGCCGGCTCACCTGGCGGCCGGGCCACCTGATCGACGCGGGCACCGGAGCGGTCTTCGGCGTGATGTCGTTGCTGGTCGTCTCGTGGTTCGTCGGCAACGCGCTGGCGCGGGCGCCGATCCCGAACATCACCTCCGAGGTGAAGAAGTCGGAGATCCTGGCCGCGGTGAACCGGGTCATGCCGTCCGGGGTGGCCGCGTTGGACCGCTCCTTGTCGCGGCTGTTGAACAAGAACGGGATCATCCAGGTCTTCGGGCCGTTCGACAACGAACGCATCGTGCCGGTGAACGCGCCGGATGCGGCCGTGTTGAACTCGGCGCCGATCCGGGCCGCCATCAACAGCATTGTGAAGGTGGAGGGCGCGGCGCTGTCCTGTCGCAAGGCGTTGGAGGGCAGCGGGTTCGTGTTCGCCCCGCAGCACGTGATGACCAATGCGCACGTGGTCGCCGGGGTGAGCAGCCCCACCGTGTCGGTCGGCGGCACCGGGCCGAAGCTCCCGGGCCGGGTGGTGCTGTTCGACTACCAGCGCGACGTCGCGGTCATCTACGTGCCGCAACTGACGGCCCCGGCGTTGGCCTTCGACGCCGGTGGCGTCCGCCGGGAGGACGCCGTCGCGGCGGGTTTCCCGCTCGACGGTCCGTACACCCTGGTCGCGGCCCGGATCCGGGAGGAGATCAACGCCCGCGGGCCGGACATCTACGACTCCGGCTCGGTCGACCGGGACGTCTTCTCCATCTACTCGCGCATCGAACCGGGGAATTCCGGTGGGCCGTTGCTGTCGGTCAAGGGTGCCGTCTTCGGGATGGTGTTCGCCAAGTCGGTGGAGAGCAGCGAGACTGGTTATGTGCTCACCACCAAGGAGATCGAGAGCGACGCGACCAGCGCCCGCGACGCCACGAACGCCGTCAACACCAAGGGCTGCGTCTGAGAACCCGCTACGCGTCAGCGAACCAGGTGCGCGAGCAGTTCGGCGTTGACGGCCTCCGGTTGCTCCTCGTGCGGGAAGTGGCCGGCGCGGGCGATCGTCACCGCGGCGTACGGCCCGGCGACCCAGCGACCCGACCCGGCCGCGGTTCGCGGCAGCACGACGGGGTCCGCGGCGCCGTGCAACTGCAGGACCGGGCAGCGGACCGGGGCGCGCATCCGGCGGGCGAAGCGGTGCCCGTCGGGGCGGAACAGTGAGCGGAAGGCCCACCGGTGGTACTCCAGCGCGCAGTGGGCGACCGCGTCGATCTGCATCGCGGTGCGGTAGCGGGCGGCGGTCGCCTCGCCGGGCCACCCGTTGCCGCCCGACCAGGCAGTGAGCAGGTGGGACACCGCAGCGGCCTCGTCGCGGACGAGTTGTCGTTCCGGGAGCCAGGGCGGCTGATACCCCAACACGTAGGACGCCGCGGTGACCTGTCGACCGGAGCAGGCGATCGCCGCCCGCATGCGGCGTGGATGGGGAGCCGAGATGGCCACCAGCCGGGAACACACGTCCGGCTCGGTAGCCGCCAGGGTCCAGCCGAGCAGTCCGCCCCAGCCGTGCCCGACGATCGTCGCATCCGCGGCGCCCAACGACCTGATCACCCCGGCCACGTCTCCGGCGAGTGAGAACGGGTCGTAGCCCCGTGGGGTCTTGTCGCTGCCCCCGTAACCGCGCAGGTCCATGGCGACCGCGCGGCAGCCGGCCGCGGCCAGCACCGGCAGCTGATGCCGCCAGGTCCACCAGAAGGTGGGGAAGCCGTGCAGCAACAGCACCAGCGGGCCGCTGCCCGCCTCGACCACGTGGAATCGGGCACCGTTGGCGGAGACCTGTCGGTGCTGCCACGGGCCCTCGGCCAGGACGACGTCCTCGTCGGCCCGCATGACGTGCTGCGAACGACTGCGACGGGCGAGGGACGAGGGAGGAGCACCAGAGAACATGGGCCCGGTCAGATGCCGGACCGTGCGGGGGACTTGGAGCTCTTGCCCCGGTTCTTGAGCACCGTCACGGTCTCCTTCGCGGTGCGAATGGTGCGTTCCGGTGGGCCGACCCTCTTCAGCGCGATCACTCCGGCAGCACCGAGCGCCGCGGCCAGCACCAGGTAGGTACCGCCGGCGGTGAGGAAGGCGGCCCAGATCGGCAGTCCGGCCTCGGCCAGGCCGTAGGCGAACCCGAAGGACAGCAGCAGGAACGCGAAGATGGCGAAGAAGGCCGCGCCACCGAACGCCCCGGCCCCGGCGGCGACCTTGCCCACCTCCGCCCCGATCTCGGCCTTGGCCAGTTCGATCTCGCTGCGGATCAACGTCGACAGATCCCGACTGGCGGCGGCGACCAACTCGCCCAGGGAGGGTTCGTCCCCCGGTTGCGCAGGGTCCAGCGCCATGATCGCTCCCTTGTCGGCGTCCGATCTTGCGGGACAGTCTGCCGGGCGGACGGGCGGCCGGTGCGCCAGGGCGGGGTCGCTCGCAGGGGCCGGTACGGCGCCCGACCACGGTCATGGGTGCGGGTAGGTTCGAGTAATGACGCCCAAGTCGGAGTTCCTCGGCAGCGCCGTCGCCGAGTACGTCGCCCGCAACGCCACCCCGCCCGATGAGTTGCTGCGCGACCTCGCCGAGTACACGGCCGGTCTCGGGCAGCTGGGTCGGATGCAGATCTCGCCGGAGCAGGGCACGTTCATGGGGATGCTGGCACAGCTGATCCGGCCGCAGTTCGCCGTCGAGGTCGGCACCTTCACCGGTTATTCGGCGATCTGCGTCGCCCGCGCCTTGGCACCGGGCGGGCGTCTGCTCTGCTGCGACATCAGCGAGGAGTGGACGAAAGTTGCCCGCGACTACTGGGAGCGGGCGCACCTCGCCGACCGGATCGAGTTGCGGCTGGCCCCCGCGGCGCAGACGCTGCGGGCACTGCCGGAGCACCCGCATGTCGACCTGGCGTTCATCGACGCCGACAAGCGTGGCTACGCGGACTACTGGGCGGAACTGGTGCCGCGGATGCGGCCCGGCGGCGTGATCCTGGTCGACAACGTGCTGTGGTCCGGGCGGATCGTCGAGGAGACCGACACCGACCCGGACACGATCGCGCTGCGGGAGTTCGGCGAATTGGTCCGCGCCGACGCCCGGGTGGAGCACGTGCTCGTCCCGATCGGCGACGGACTGACCATGGCGCGCCGCACCGGCTCTTGATGGTCCCGACCGACATGGTCCCGACCGACCCGTTCGCCGCAATGGCCGATCTGCCGGGCGTGGCCGCGGCCGTGGCTGCCGCGCGCGGGGCGGTCGACCGGTTGATCGGGCACGCGGTGCTGACGAGGAATCCGGATGCCGTCCGGGGGGAGACCGCGCTGCGGGCGGCACGGGCCAACGCGCTGCTGAGTGGGTTGGACGTCGACCTGGCGGCACTGCGTACCGACGCTGTGCTCGACGCCGGGGCGCCGGCGCTGCTGCGCGGTGCCCTTCGGGTCGCGGCCGAACTGGGGGACGCGGCGGCCACCTGGCGGCGCGCGCCACGGCAGGCGCTGGCGCGGCTGCACGTGCTGGCCGCGGCCGACGCCCAACCGAGCGCGGGCCTCGGCCGACCGGAGTCGGCCGCCGCGGCCGCGCGGCTGGACCTGCTGGCGGACGCGCTGGCGGCACCGAGCACCGCCCCGGCCGTCGTGGTGGCCGCGATCGTGCACGGCGAGGTCGAGACTTGTGCGGCGTTCGGGCGCTCGTCCGGCGTGGTGGCCCGGGCGGCGGCGCGGCTGGTGCTGATCACCCGCGGCCTGGACCCGGTCGGCGTCGTGGCACCCGAGGTCGGGCATGTCGCGCTTGGTCTGACGGAGTATCAGAAAGCGCTCGACGGCTACGCCTCGGGATCGATGGTGGGGGTGGCGGCCTGGCTGCGGCACTGCGCCGCCGCGACCGGCCTGGCCGCGGCCGAGGCGCTGGACGTGTGCGCCGCGCTTGCCGCGGGTGACGGCAGGCCGCGAGTCGCTCACCGGCGCACCGTCTGACGGTGCATGCTGAATGTGGCGTGCGTTGTGACATCGGTTCACTCGCTGCGCTCGCTCACAGCTGACGAATCGTCAGGTTGCTTACCCGCAGGCAATCGCCCCTCAACGAGCGGGCGGCGCCCCATTGCCGGGGCGCCGCCGCACGGTTGATGCGTCAGACCGGGCTACCAAGCGTGCAACTTCAATAATCGCCGGACCAGGTCCAGCCTGTCACGACGGCCCGTACATGGGCAGGTAGCCGCGTGGGTACCCGAAATGGCGCGCGGTGGGGGTGGCCCGGACATCGTCGCGATCAACGTTCGATCCACCTCAGCCGAGTTCAGGTCTACTCCTCCGCACCGCTGTGCGGAAGGGGTCCCCGGGGTTCTTTACCTCTGACTGCGGCATGTCGCCGGCACCGGCGAGCGTGCCGCGGACCGAGCCGCTGGGTGGCGGACTTCAGGTTTCGCCGCGGTGCGCCACCCACCACACCGCGGCCGCCGCAACCGCCCCGGCGGCCACCGCGGTGGCGACGGCCGGCCTGCTCGGCCGGCCGAAGGCGGGCATCCGTCGGCGCATCGAGACCGGGCGGGTGAATGCGAGAACCGGCCATCCCCGAGCCTGAGCCTCGCGCCGCAGTGCACGATCGGGGTTCACCGCGTAGCCGTGGCCGACGGCCTCGAGCATCGGCAGATCGGTCACCGAGTCGGAGTACGCGTACGACTGGGACAGGTCGATGCCCTCGAGTTCGGCCAGCTCCCGCATCGCTTGTGCCTTGTTCTCGCTGTAGGCGTAGAACTCGATCTCCCCGGTGTACCGGCCGGCCTCGTCGATCGCCATGCGGGTAGCGATGACTCGGTCCGCACCGAGCATCTCCCCGATCGGGGTCACGATCTCCGAGCCGGAGGTGCTGACGATCACGACGTCGCGCCCGGCCAACCGATGCTGCTCGATCAGCTCAGCAGCCTCGTCGTAGATCAATGGATCAATCAAGTCGTGCAGCGTCTCATTGATGATCTCCCGTACCGCTGCCACCTCCCACCCGACGCACAACGACGAGAGGTACTTGCGCATCCGCTCGATCTGGTCGGCGTCCGCGCCGCCGGACAGGTACACGAAGTGGGCGTACGCGCTACGAAGCACGGCCCGCCGGTTGATCAGTCCGCCCCGGTAGAAGGGCCGGGAGAACGTCAGCGCACTCGACTTGGCGATGACCGTCTTGTCGAGGTCGAAAAATGCAGCCGCGCGCGTCGGCCCCGGGTGGCGAAGCACGCGGTCGAGGATACGGTCCTGGAGCCAGGTCTGTGGAAGTTGATGCGGTCTGTGCGCGGTCCCTCGTCCGGTCTGCGGATGTTGATGTCGGTTTCTGCGCGGTTCCCTTGCAGGGTCCGTGGATGTTGATGTCGGTCTCCGCGCGGCTGTGCGGCCGTGTTGGTTGTGCTGCCCAGTGGCGCTCTCGCGGGTCCGTCGTCCGGTGACAAGCTCGCTCGGGCTCCCCGATCGTTCCGCGGTCGTCGCGGTCGCTCGGGCGCGTCGGTGAAGTTTTTACGGACTTGCGTCGACCCACTGTTTACGTCGAGGGCCATTCGGGTACACCATGTGTCGTGCCGGTCGATATGACCGCGCCTATCCCGGTTCGGCTCCTCCCCCCCGAGTCGGACTGTGGTGACGGCCCCCGCTCTCCCCCCCGGCGGGGGCCGTCCTCTTTAACCGTTCAGGTCTGGTGACGGTCGCCTTCGATCGTTCAGGTTCGGCTGGGTGGCCGCCTTCGTGGTGCCGGCCCCCACCGCGTTGTCCCCCCGGCGGGGGCCGTCCTGTTCAACCGCTCAGGTCTGGTGACGGTCGCCTTCGATCGTTCAGGTTCGGCTGGGTGGCCGCCTTCGTGGTGCCGACCCCCCACCGCGTTGTCCCCCCGGCGGGGCCGTCCTGTTCAACCGTTCAGGTCAACCGTTCAGGTCTGGTGACGGTCGCCTTCGATCGTTCAGGTTCGGCTGGGGTGGCCGCCTTCGTGGTGCCGTGGCCCCCGGCCGACCTCGCAGGCCGCGTTCGCAGGCGATTTCCCTTCCAGGCATGACTGTCCACAGCCCCGAGGTTGTCCACAGGGCCTCGGTGTGGCTCTCGCTTCGCCGTCCCGGCAGTCAGTCTGGGTGCCGGTCGTCGAGCGAGGGGAGGGCGCTTGTACGAGCACGTCGATACCGCCGGGGCAGGTCCGGGGCTGCCGCTGTTGATCACCGGCGACCCGGACCTGCTGGAGGAGACCTTGCGTCTGGCAGACGCGGCCGGGGTGAGCTTGGAGGTTGTCGCGGAGGCGGGCGGTGCACGTTCATCTTGGCCGGCTGCTCGCCTGGTGCTGGTGGGGTTCGACGCGGTTGCCGACCTGGTCCGCCGAAGGTTGCCGAGGCGTGGCGGAGTCGTTCTGGTCGCTCGGGATCTCGACGACGCGACGGTCTGGGAGGCGGCCGGTTCGGTCGGTGCCGAGCACGTCGCCTTCCTGCCGGACGCGACCCAGTGGCTGACCCGGCGGATACTCCAGGCCGCGGCCCCGCGGTCGGTGCCGGTCGTCTGCGCGGTCGGCGGACGCGGTGGCGCCGGGGCCAGCACGCTGGCGGTGGCGCTGTCCTTGGTCGCCGTGGCCCGCGACATGCGGTGCATGCTGATCGACGCGGATCCGCTGGGCGGCGGGCTCGACCTGATGCTCGGCGAGGAGTCGGCGGCGGGCACCCGGTGGTCCGATGTCGCGGCGGCCGATCCCGCCGCGGACCCGGATCTGCTCCTGGGGGGTATGCCGCGGCTGCGCCACGGAGCAGTGCTCAGCCTGCTGTCCTGGGACCGGGGCGACCTGCTGGAGATTCCGGCCGAGGCGATGACCGTGGCGCTCGACGTCGGTCGCCGTGATGCCGACCTGGTGGTCATCGACCTGCCGCGGCGACCCGACGCGGCTGCTGCGGTCGCCCTGGCCTGCCGCGGCCCGGTCCTGTTGGTGGTACCGGCCGAGGTGCGGGCAACCGCCGCGGCGGCCCGGGTCGTCGCCGCCGTCGAACAGGCGTGCATCGATCCCGACGTGCGCGTCGTGGTTCGTGGGCCGGCCCCCTCGGGCCTGTCGGCACACGTGGTGGCCGCAGGTCTGGGTCTGCCGCTGGCCGGGCACGTTCGAGCCGACCGGAGCCTGGCGGCCGCGTTGGAGCGGGCGCAGCCACCGGGTCCGACCGGCCGCAGTCCGTGGGCGGCGTTCTGCCATCGCTTCCTCGACGACCTGTTCTCCGACCGGCAGGCTTCCTGATGACCCGTCAGATACAGGAATCGGTGCGCCTGCTGCCGCGGGCGCCCGATCCTCGCTTCGGGCCCCTGGCCGGCCTGCTTTCCGACGCGGCGGTCACCGACGTGCTGGTCAACGGCGCGCAGCAGGTCTGGGTGGACCGCGGTGCCGGCCTGGAGCGGGTGCGTGCCGCCTTCGGCGGTGAGGCCGACCTGCGCAGCCTCGCCGTCCGACTGGTCAACACCGCGGGCGGCCGGCTCGACGACGCCTGCCCGTGTGCCGACGCGGTGTTGGCGGGGGGCGTCCGAGTCCACGCGGTGCTGCATCCGGTCGCCGCCGGGGGTACGGCCCTGTCGTTACGGCTGCCCCGACGGACCCCGTTCCGGCTGGCCGACCTGGTCACGGCCGGGACGCTGCCCGCCGCGGTGGTGCCCTGGCTGGACGCAATCGTCGCTGCGCGACTGTCGTTCGTGGTGTCCGGGGCAAGCGGGTCGGGCAAGACCACGCTGCTCACCAGTCTGCTCGGCCGGGTGCCCGGCGACGAGCGACTGGTGCTGGTGGAGGACCTTCCGGAGATCGAGCCGAGCCATCCGCACGTCGTGCGGTTGACCGGGCGGGCCGCCAACATCGAGGGCGCCGGCGCGATCGGACTGCGGGAACTCGTCCGGCAGGCCCTACGGATGCGCGCCGATCGACTGGTGGTCGGCGAGGCGCGGGGCGCCGAGGTCGTTGACCTCCTGGGGGCGCTGAACACCGGGCACGACGGGGGCGCCACGACCCTGCACGCAAACACCGCGGGCGCGGTGCCCGCCCGCCTGGAAGCGCTGGCAGCGACAGCCGGCCTGAGCCGAGCGGCCTTGCACAGCCAGCTGGCCGTGGCGGTCCAAGCCGTGCTGCACCTGCGTCGGGACGCCGACGGAACCCGTCGGCTGACCGAGATCGCGATCCCGCGCCGCCCGGTCGACGGATGGGTCGCGATGGTGCCCGCCCTGCGGATGACGGCCGGGGGAATGCAGCCCGACGCGGGAGCGGCCGAGTTGCGAGCGGTGCTCGCCGAGCGAGGGGTGACGGCACCGTGACGCCGATGCTGCTGTTGGTCGCGTGCGCCGCGGGCCTGGTTGTCCTGATCCAACGGGAGGTCGATCGGTGGCGGGAGCGCCGCGCCGCCTTTGCGATGCGGCTCGAGGTGGCGCGATTCGCCGCGGATGTGGCGGCCGAGGTGCGAGTCGGGCTGCCGCCACGGCCGGCGGTTGCCCGGGTGGCCGGATCCATGGCGGCCGGCGGGTGGACCGCGGCCGCGGCCGCCGCCGCGGGCGGCGGTGGGGACGTCGCAGGCGTGCTCCGTGGGGCGTCGGTCTTGCCCGGGGCCGCCGACCTGCGCGACCTGGCGGCCTGCTGGGCCGTGGCGGAGAGTGCCGGAGTGGGTCTGGCCGCGGGCTTCGAGTCCGTCGTCGCCGCTGCGGCGCAACGCGAGATGCTCCGCTCGCGGCTCGGCGCGGAGCTGGCGGGCGTTCGAGCCAGCGGCTGGTTGCTCGGGTCGTTGCCGTTGTTGGGGCTGCTGCTGGGCACGGCCGTGGGCGCTCGGCCGCTCTCGGTACTGCTCGGCACCCCGGCCGGTGGCGGCCTGCTCCTCGTTGGGTTGTCGCTGGATGTCGTCGGCCTGTTCTGGTTGCGCAGGATGGTCGCCTCGGTCGAGGCGGTGATGCCGTGAGTGAGCGCAGCGGACGAACCAATGTCACGGCGCCCGCCACATTCGGCCTGCGCCGTCGGACGACGGTGCACCGGTGAACGGCGTGGGTGCGGTGTTGCTGGTCCTTGCGGCGGTGGGGGTCTGCGCTGTCGGGCCGTGGTCGGCCACCCGTCGGGTGAGGGGATTCGGCAGGCCCGTGACGTGCCGGGTGCGGGGCCGCCGGGCTACCGCCCGGCGGGCGGAGTCCGTCGCCGCGACGGACCTGCTGGCGGCCTGTCTCACGGCCGGAGCGACCCCGATCCGGGCCGCCGAGGTGGCCGCCGCGGTGCTTGACGGGGCGGTCGCGTTCGCGCTGCGTGCGGCGGTCCGGGCGGCGGCACGCGGCGCCGGTCCGGAGGAGTGCTGGTCCAAGCTCGCCGCAATCCCGGAACTGGACACGGTCGGACGGATTCTGGCGCGGGCCGCGGTGTGCGGGACCAGGGCAGCCGACGCGATGGCCGCCGAGGCGGCAGCGATGCGGCTGCGCAACAGCGCTGCCGGGCAGGCAGCGGTGACGAGGGTCGGTGTCTGGGCGGTGGCACCACTGGCGCTGTGCTTTCTGCCGGCGTTCCTCTTCCTGGGGGTTGTGCCGATCGCCCTGGGCCTCGCGCCGTTGATGGCCCACTGACGCCGGATGTCCACAGGTTCGATCGCTGCGGAACTTGTCCACAGGGGTTGGGTTCGGTCGGCGGGATCGACTGCCGGCAGGCAACGTACGAACCGCGTGGCGGACCCGCCACGCGACCAGAACGGGAGGGAAGCCATGCAACTGCACCGCATCATCGGCCGACTGTGGCGTCGGGTCGGCGGGTGGACCGATCGCGGCATGAGCACGGTCGAGTACGCGCTGGGGACGCTGGCCGCAGCCGCGTTCGCGCTGGGTCTGATGCGGATCCTGACCAGCCAACGGGTCGGCGCGCTGGTGACCGGCGTGATCGAACGAGCGCTGACCAAACCGTTCTGACGTGAAGGACCGAGGCGCGGTGTCGGTGGAGTTGGCCCTGGCGATGCCTGTCCTGCTCGCCGCGATGTGGGTCGCGTTGTGGGCGGTCGGCGCGGCCGGGGAGCAGTTGGCCTGTACCGACGCGGCACGGGCCGGGGCTCGGGCAGCCGCTCGCGGTGAGAGCGCCGAGGCGGTGCAGGTTCTGGTTCGATCGGTGGCCCCGCCGGGCGCGTCGATCAGCACGACCTCGGCGGCGGGATCGGTGACGGTTCGGGTGGTGGCCCGGACGCGGTCGAACCTGCTGGGGTGGCGTGGTCCGTTGGTTCACGGGCTGGCTGTCGCGCGGACGGAGGCCTACGGCTGGGCAGGTCGCCAATGAGCGTCCCGCGGGACACGGGTCCGCTCCGGCGGTTGCGGTCGTTGGTCAACCGCTTCATGTGTGCGGCGGGTGGGGGTCGGACGCGGGTCGCGAGGCAACCCGGGAGGCTTCGAATGAACGTGCCTGAGCGCGGAGACCGAGGGAGCGGGCCGGCTCCGAAGCGCAGGGATCGGGGGAGCGGGTCGATCCTGATTCTGGCCGCGGCCGCCATCGTGGCGGTGGCCGGATTCTGTGCGATGACGGTGGCCCGCTGCATGACGATTCGCCACGAAGCGGCGGGCGCGGCCGACCTCGCGGCGCTGGCCGCCGCGTCGGTCGGCGACCGTGCCGGGTGCGCGGCCGCCACCGCGGTGGCCCGGGCCAACGGGGCGCAGTTGACTCGCTGCAGCGTGACCGGTCGGCCGCCGTTCGGGTACCGGGCCGAGATCGAGGTGATCCGTTGGGTGTCGCTGCCCGGAGGCCGGCGTGCGGTGCGCGCCCGGTCGCTCGCCGGCCCAACCGACGCGGGATCAGAGCCCCGGGGCGTCGTCGAGCAACACGGTGAGCAGGCGCGCGCCACCGGTCTTGTGCAGCGGGCGATTGCCGTTACCGCATTTCGGGGACTGCACGCAGCTGGGACAACCGTGTTCGCAGGGGCAGTCCCGGATCAGGTCGCGGGTGGCCCGCAGCCATTCGGCGGCCACCCGATGACCACGCTCGGCGAAGCCGGCACCGCCTGGATGGCCGTCGTGGACGAAAACCGTGAGCCTGCCGGTGTCGGCGTGCGTCGCGGTGGAGACCCCGCCGATGTCCCAGCGGTCGCAGGTGGCGAATAACGGCAGCAGGCCGATCGAGGCGTGCTCGGCCGCGTGCGCGGCCCCGGGCAGGTCCGCGGCGGCGATCCCGCTCCCGGCGATCTGACGATCAGTCAGGGTCCACCAGACCGCGGCCGTCCGCAGGCATTGTTCGGGCAGGTCGAGCGGGGTCTGCGCGACGATCTCTCCGGTCCGCAGCCGTTTGCTCACGTAGGAGACGACCTGGCTGGTCACGTCCACCGAGCCGAAGTGGATCTCGGCCTGCCCCCACCGGGTGGTTCGCGAGACCTCGACAACCGCGATGTCGGCTACCTGACGAGCGATGGTCGTGTAGTCCGGGTCGGCACGCTCCACCAACGCCACGCCGTCGTCCAGATCGAGGCTGTGCACCAGGTAGGTCCGGCCCTGATGCAGATGGACCGCGCCGGGATGGGCGGTGAAGTGGGCCCGCGCGCCGTCCACCGTGCCCAGGACGCGACCGGTCCGCAGCTCCACCAACCGGATGCCCGGGCCACCGCCGCCGCGGATGTCGTCGGGGAGCACCGTGGGGTCGCGCCGTGTCCAGTGCCAGCCGGTGACCCGTCGCCGTAGCAGTCCGGCGCCGGTCAGCGCCTCGACCGTGGATGCTGCGGCGGGTCCGAACAACTCGAGGTCGTCGTCGGTCAGCGGGGCTTCCGCGGCGGCGGCGCACAGGTGCGGGGCCAGCACGTAGGGATTCGCCGGATCGAGCACGGCCGCTTCGGCAGGCCGGTCGAACAGCGCCTCCGGGTGATGGATCAGGTAGCTGTCCAGCGGGTCGTCCCGGGCGATGAGAACAGCCAGCGCCTCGCCGTCGCCCCGACCGGCTCGCCCAGCCTGCTGCCACATCGCGGCCCGCGTGCCCGGGTATCCGACCATGACCACCGCATCGAGGCCGGCCACGTCGATCCCGAGCTCGAGGGCGTTGGTGGTGGCCAGTCCACGCAGTTCACCGCTGCGCAGGCAGTTCTCCAGGAGCCGGCGTTCCTCGGGCAGATAACCACCGCGATAAGCGGCGACGCACGCGGCCAGCCCCGGGTCGCAGTCCGCCAACGCCTCCCGGGCCAGCACGGCGACGGTCTCGGCGCCCCGCCGGGAACCCACGAAGGCCAGCGCCTGCGAACCGGCCAGAACCAGTCCGGCGAGCAGATCGGCTGCCTCGGCCACCGCGCTGCGTCGGCCGGCGGAACCGTTCGAGGCGCCCTCGACAGGCGGGGGCTCCCAGAGTAGGACGGTGGTGGCGGCGCGCGGGGAGGCGTCCTCGGTGATCGGTGTCGCCGCGACGCCGGTCAGCTGCTCGGCCGTGCCCGCCGGGTCGCCGACGGTGGCCGAGGTCAGCACGAACTGCGGATCGGCGCCGTGGATCCGGCATACGCGGCGCAGTCGGCGCAGCACCTGGGCGACGTGGGAGCCGAACACGCCGCGGTATGCGTGGCACTCGTCGACGACGACCAGTCGCAGGGATCCGAGGAAACGGCTCCACCGGTTGTGGGCGGGCAGCAGGGTGCGATTGAGCATGTCCGGATTGGTCAGCAGGTAGTTCGCGTAGCGGCGGATCCAGTCGCGTTCCGGGTGCGGGGTGTCCCCGTCGAACAGCGCGGGACGTAGCCACTGCCCGGCACCGAGCCCGGTGAGCCCCGACAGCTGGTCGGCGGCCAGCGCCTTGGTGGGCGCCAGGTAGAGCACGTTGCCAGATCGGGTGCGGCCCCGGCGAGCGCCGTCCTCCCACAGGGCGCTCAGCCCAGGCATGAGATAGGCCAGCGACTTGCCCGAGGCGGTGCCGGTGCAGAGAACCGCGGAGCCACCGCCACGGACCACCTCGGCAGCCGCGGCCTGATGGGCCCACGGTGCGTAAATGCCGGCCGCGGCCCATCGCTCGGTCAGCGCCTGCGGGACCCAGATCGGCCAGTCGACAGTCCGCCCAGGGCGCTGCGGTATCCGCCGGACATGGGTGATCCGGTCGATCCGGTTGAGCAGCACGGCCGCCGCGGGCCCGTCCAGAACTGCAGCAGTCAGAACCGCAGTGGTCAGAACCGCGGCGCTGTCCGGCCGGGTAGCCGCACCGGCACGCTGGTTCGCCATTCCCGGAGTGTTGCAAGCGCCGCCGACAAACGCATCCGGCGCGCCGCCCGACCTGACCTCACGAGCCGGCAGGTTCGTTCGAGGTCCGGCTGTGAATGGTGATTCAATGCGGGTGATCGGTACGGCAGCGTTCACGGGTGGTCGACCGCTCACCGGGAAGTGTTCGCCTCGCGAGCCCACTGGGCGTCGGTGCGGTTCGCGATTCCCGCCCTGGGCCGCCCAGGCCTCGGGACAGTTTGGAGGTCCGTCGTGGAGCTGACCCTACAAACCCGGGTCGAGGGCGAGTTCACCGTCATCGAGGTCGGCGGCGAGATCGACGTGTACACCGCGCCCAAATTGCGGGAGTGCCTGGTGGATCTGGTGAACTCCGGTCGGCACCACCTCGTCGTCGACATGGAGAAGGTGGAGTTCCTGGACTCCACGGGCTTGGGCGTGCTGGTCGGTGGGCTCAAGCGGGTCCGCGCGCACGACGGCTCGCTGCGACTGGTGTGCACCCAGGAGCGAATTCTGAAGATTTTCCGGATAACCGGACTGACCAAGGTCTTCCCCATCCACGACTCGGTCTCGGGGGCTGTGGGCGCCGGCGGGTGAGCTGTTCGGCCCGGGGTCGACGGTCAATGGCGTGTCGAAACGTGCGTAGACTCCGCAAGCGCCGGCGCGTGTGACAGCCTCACGTTGGCGATACTCGCGGCCGGTTGGTGCCGCCGCGGGCTCCCGCGGGTCTGCGAACCGCCCCCGGGGATGCACGGACTCATAGGAGGACTGATGTCCGCGATTAACCTCGCTGCGGCCGGCAGTGGGACGGTCACCTTGCAGGGACACAACCTGATGATCGTGGCCGCGGTCGCGGTCGTGGCGATTTTCGCGCTCCTGGTGGCCGGTTACCTCGTCAAGGAGGTCCTGGCGGCCGACGAGGGCACCGAGAGCATGAAGCGGATCGCCACCGCCATCCAGGAAGGCGCCTCGGCATACCTGACCCGTCAGTTCAAAACCCTGGCTGTCTTCGCCGTCATCGCGTTCTTCGTGCTGTTCACGTTGCCTGCCGACTCGTCGAAGGAACGCATAGGTCGCTCGATCTTCTTCCTGATCGGGGCGGTGTTCTCCGGCGTCACCGGGTACATGGGCATGTGGTTGGCGGTACGCGCCAACGTGCGGGTGGCCGCGGCGGCGCGGGTCGGACGTGGCGGCGAACTGCCGGCTACCCGGATCGCCTTCCGCACCGGCGGCGTGGCGGGCATGTTCACCGTCGGCCTCGGTCTGCTCGGCGCGTCGGTCGTGGTGCTCATCTACAAGGCCGAGGCGCCCAAGGTCCTTGAGGGCTTCGGCTTCGGTGCCGCCCTGTTGGCCATGTTCATGCGTGTCGGCGGCGGCATCTTCACCAAAGCCGCCGACGTCGGTGCCGACCTGGTCGGCAAGGTAGAGCAGGGCATCCCCGAGGACGACCCGCGCAACGCGGCGACCATCGCCGACAACGTCGGCGACAACGTCGGCGACTGCGCCGGGATGGCCGCGGACCTGTTCGAGTCCTACGCGGTGACCCTGGTCGCCGCACTGATCCTGGGCGTCGCGGCGTTCGGCGACCACGGCCTGGTGTTCCCGCTGATCGTCCCGATGATCGGCGTCCTGACCGCGATCATCGGCATCTTCGCGGTCTCCCCCCGGCCGGGCGACCGCAGCGGCATGGCCGCGATCAACCGCGGATTCTTCATCTCCGCGGTCACCTCAGCCGTGCTCTGCAGCGCGGCGGCCTTCGCCTTCCTGCCCCGCCACTACGAGGGCCTGCACAACGTCTCCCCGACCGCCGGCATGGTCGTCGGCGGGCAGTTCACGGTCTCCGGCGACCCACGGATGTTCGCGCTCGTGGCGGTCCTGATCGGCATCGTGCTCGCGGCGGCCATCCAGCAGCTCACCGGCTATTTCACCGAGACCAACCGCAGGCCGGTCATCGACGTCGGCCGCACCTCGCTCACCGGCCCGGCCACCGTCATCCTGGCCGGAATCTCGCTCGGCCTGGAGTCGGCCGTGTACTCCGCGGTGCTGATTGCGCTGGCCGTCTACGCCGCCTACCTGCTCGGCAGCGGGGTGCTGATCCTCGCGCTGTTCGCGGTGGCGCTGGCCGGTACCGGCCTGCTGACCACGGTCGGGGTCATCGTCGCGATGGACACCTTCGGCCCGGTCTCCGACAACGCCCAGGGTGTCGCCGAGATGTCCGGCGACGTGCACGGCGAGGGCTCGATCGTGCTCACCAAGCTCGACGCGGTCGGCAACACGACCAAGGCCATCACCAAGGGCATCGCGATCGCAACAGCCGTGTTGGCGGCGACCGCGCTGTTCGGCTCCTACCAGGACGCGGTGAGCAACGCGATCGACCAGACCGGCGTGAACCTGTCCGACAAGAGCTTGCGGATCAGGCAGTCACTGGCGGTGTTCGAGATCATCAACCCGAACATCCTGGTGGGCCTGATACTCGGCGCAGCCGTGGTGTTCCTGTTCAGCGGACTGGCCATCAATGCCGTGGCCCGGGCGGCCGGCGCCATCGTGTTCGAGGTGCGCCGGCAGTTCCGGGAGATCCCCGGGATCATGGAGGGCACCGGCAAGCCGGAGTACGGCAAGGTCGTCGACATCTGCACCCGCGACTCGTTGCGGGAACTGGCCACCCCCGGCCTGCTGGCGGTCATGGCACCGATCGCCGTCGGATTCGGGCTCGGTACCGCGCCGTTGGCCGGCTTCCTGGCCGGCGCGATCGGTGCGGGCGTGCTGATGGCCGTCTTCCTGGCCAACTCCGGTGGCGCCTGGGACAACGCGAAGAAACTGGTCGAGGACGGCCACCACGGCGGCAAGGGGTCCCCGGCCCACGAGGCCACGATCATCGGCGACACGGTCGGCGACCCGTTCAAGGACACCGCCGGCCCGGCGATCAACCCGCTGATCAAGGTGATGAACCTGGTCTCGTTGCTGATCGCCCCCGCCGTGGTCAAACTGACGGTGGGTCACCAGGAGAACGGCGGAGCCCGGGCGGGCATCGCGGTGATCGCCTCGCTGATCATCGTGGCTGCCGTCGTCAACTCCAAGCGCAAGGACATCGCAGTAGGCGACCAGCCGGCCGCCGGGACCAAGCCCGCCGACGCCACCCAGGGTCAGGTCTCGACGCTCTAGCGGCGCGGTGGCGGAACGTCGTAGTACGGGCCGTGGGCGGTCACGCCGCTCGCGGCCCGGACCGTCATTCGTCGCTCTCGCCGGCGTAGAGGTACTCTCCCGAAGGGGTGCGTCGACTCGGGTCACCGGGCCGACGAATTAGCGAGCACAGGCAGGAACAGGCGATTGAGACGAGTGGAGCGAGAGCTCGCGAATGCCTAACTCGAACGGGAGCCCGAGCGAGCTCTCGTTCCCGAGTCGACTGAAGCCTGTTGACGAGCGGGCCGCCGGCCCGCGAGGAACACGGGAGATCACGCGTGGCCGGTAAGTCGTCCGCCAAACCCGCGCAGGGCGGTCGGGCGCTGGTGATCGTCGAGTCGCCCACGAAGGCGAGGAAGATCGCCGGCTACCTGGGTTCCGGGTACATCGTGGAGAGTTCGTACGGCCACATCCGGGATCTGCCCAACGGTGCCGCCGAGGTCCCGGCCAGGTACAAGGCCGAACCCTGGGCCCGACTGGGCGTTGACGTGGACCACGGCTTCGTGCCGTTGTACGTCGTCGCGGCGGACAAGAAGGCTCAGGTCAAGAAACTCAAGGACGCCCTGGTCGGGGTGGACCGCGTCTACCTGGCCACCGACGAGGACCGCGAGGGCGAGGCCATCGCCTGGCACCTTCAGGAGTTGCTGGAACCCAAGGTCCCGGTCCACCGGATGGTGTTCCACGAGATCACCGAGCGGGCGATCGTCGAGGCGGTGGCCAACCCGCGAGCGTTGGACCAGCAACTCGTCGACGCCCAGGAGACCCGTCGGATTCTCGACCGGCTCTACGGCTACGAGGTCTCGCCGGTGCTGTGGAAGAAGATCATGCCGCGGCTGTCGGCCGGTCGCGTGCAGTCGGTGGCCACCCGACTGGTCGTCGAGCGGGAACGCGAGCGGATGGCCTTCCGCAGCGCGTCGTACTGGGATCTGGAGGCCGAGTTCGAGACCACCCGGGCCGCGGGTGGCGATGAACCCAACACGTTCAGCGCGCGGCTGGTCGGGCTCGACGGGCGACGGGTCGCCGCGGGTCGCGACTTCGGTTCCACCGGCGAGTTGCGTGGCGCGGCCGAGGTCGCGCACCTCGACGAGGCCGCCGCCGGCGCGCTGGCCGGCCGGCTGGGCAGCACGGCGTTCGCCGTCGCGCGGGTCGAGCGCAAGCCGTACACCCGCAAGCCGTACGCGCCGTTCCGCACCACGACCCTGCAGCAGGAAGCCGCACGCAAGCTCGGGTTCGGGGCCAAGCGCACCATGGCGGTGGCCCAGAAGCTGTACGAGAACGGCTTCATCACCTACATGCGAACCGACTCCACCACGATCTCGGCGACCGCGATCGACGCGGCCCGAGCACAGGCCGCGCAGTTGTACGGTGCCGACCACGTGCCGGATGCACCACGCCGCTACGAGTCCAAGCAGCGGACCGCGCAGGAGGCCCACGAGGCGATCCGACCCGCGGGCGAAACGTTTCTGACGCCTGCTCAGACCGGCTTGTCGGGCGAGGAGTTCCGGCTCTACGAACTGGTCTGGATGCGCACCGTGGCCTCGCAGATGAAGGACGCGGCGGGGCAGTCGGTCACCGTCCGAATCGGCGGGACGTCCAGCGCCGGGGAGGCAGTCGAGTTCGCGGCCTCCGGAAAGGTGATCACCTTCCACGGGTTCCTCAAGGCATACGTCGAGGGCGCCGACGACCCCGACGCCGAACTCGACGACCGCGAGCGCCGACTGCCGATCCTCAACGAGAACGACCCGCTGACGGCAGGTCAGATCGTCGCGGAGCCCCACGAGACCCGCCCGCCCGCGCGGTACACCGAGGCCTCGCTGGTCTCCGAACTCGAACAGCGCGACATCGGCCGGCCGTCCACCTATGCCTCGATCATCGGGACAATCCTGGACCGCGGCTACGTGTTCAAGAAGGGCACCGCGTTGGTGCCCGCGTGGTTGGCGTTCTCCGTGGTCGGTCTGATGGAGCGTCACTTCCCACACCTGGTCGACTACGAGTTCACCGCGCGGATGGAGGACGTCCTCGACGAGATCGCCGGTGGCCACGCGCAGATGGTGGACTGGCTGACCCGGTTCTACTTCGGGCCGGGCGAGGGCACCAACGGCGAGGCGGTCGGGCTGAAGAAGCTCGTCAGCGAGCACATCGGCGAGATAGATGCGCGCGAGGTCAACTCGGTCGACATCGGCGGCGGCATCGTCGTCCGCGTGGGGCGTTACGGGCCCTACGTGGAGCGGGAGATCGACGGCGTGATGGAGCGCGGCAATGTCCCGGAGGACCTGCCGCCGGACGAGCTGACCACCGAACGCGCGCTGGAACTGTTCGCCGCCGGGTCCGACGACCGGTCGCTGGGCGCGGACCCCGGGACCGGGCTGCCTGTGGTGGCCCGCAACGGCCGCTACGGCCCCTACGTCACCGAGGTGTTGCCGGAGGGCTCGTCCGCCAAGCCCCGCACCGCGTCGCTGTTCCGGTCGATGACCCTGGACACCGTCGACATCGACCAGGCCTTGCAGCTGCTCACCCTGCCGCGCACATTGGGCGAGATCCAGGGCGAACCGGTGGTCGCCTCCAACGGCCGGTACGGGCCCTACGTCAAGAAGGGCACCGAGACCCGATCGCTGCTCACCGAGGAGCAACTGCTCACCGTCGACCTCGACGGCGCCCTGCAACTGTTGGCCCAGCCGAAGCAGCGCGGCCGGGCCGCGTCCGCCGCGCCGCTGCGGGAGCTCGGCGCCGATGCGGTCAGCGGTCGCCCGATGGTCGTCAAGGACGGTCGGTTCGGCCCGTACGTGACCGACGGGGAGACCAACGCCAGCCTACGCAAGGGCGACGAGGTCGACACGCTGACCGACGAGCGGGCCGCCGAGTTGCTGGCCGACCGGCGGGCCCGCGGGCCCGCGAAGAAGGTCGCGCGCAAGGCGCCGGCCAAGAAGGCGGCCCCGGCGACGAAGGCGGTGGCGGCCAGGAAGACCGCCGCCAAGAAGACGGTTGCGAAGAAGACCGCGGCAAAAAAGGCCACCGTGAAAAAGGCCACCGCGGCCAAGCCGGTCAGCGGCTCGGCGTCGGAGTAGATCGCCGCCGAACGGACCGCCTGCGCCTTGGTCCGCGGTCGCCGGAGCTGTCGGTGCATCCGGTTAAAGTGGCGGCGTGAGGGAAGCGGCGGGTCGGCCCGCGGCGGGCGAGGCTGCGCAGCGTGTTGACCGCACGGAGCACAAGCGAGCAACGAACACGGGGTTGCGGGCGGCGCTGCAGGTGCCCGCGTTCCGTCGGATCTGGACGGTGCTCAGCCTGTCCAGCCTGGGCGACTGGCTGGGCCTGCTGGCGACCACCGCGATGGCGGCGCAGCTGACCAAGCACTCCACGTCCCAGGCGGGCTACGCGGTCGCCGGGGTGTTCATCCTGCGGTTGATCCCGGCCCTGGTGTGCGCGCCGTTGGCCGGTGTGGTGGCCGACCGGCTGGATCGGCGCACCACGATGGTCCTGGCCGACGTCGGCCGGTTCGCGCTGTTCGCGTCGATACCGGTGGTCGACACCCTCTGGTGGCTGCTGACGGCGACCTTCACCGCCGAGGTGTTCAGCCTGTTCTGGATACCGGCCAAGGAGGCGACGATCCCGAACCTGGTGGCGCCGGAGGAATTGGAGGCGGCCAACCAGCTGAGCCTGTTCACCACCTACGGCTCGGCGCCGGTGGCGGCCGGGCTGTTCACGGTGCTGTCCCTGCTGAGCGGGACTCTGGGGGCGCGATACACCTTCTTCGTCCGACACCCGGCCGCGCTGGCGCTGTGGTTCGACGCCGCGACGTTCGCGCTCAGCGCGGCCACCATCGCGTCGTTGACGATCCCGTCGGCCCGCGACCGGTCGTCGCCTGGGCAGCACCCGCTTCGCGCGCTGGTCGAGGGCTGGCGGTTCGTCGCGGTCACCCCGTTGGTGCGCGGACTGCTGGTGGGAATGCTCGGGGCGTTCGCGGCAGGCGGGACGGTGATCGGGTTGGCGCCGACCTTCGTTCGTGACCTGCACGCGGGCAACCCCGGCTACGGCGTGCTGTTCGGCGCGGTCTTCGTGGGGTTGGCGGTCGGGATGCTGCTCGGTCCACGGCTGCTGGACCGGCTCAGTCGGCGGCGGATGTTCGCGCTCGCGGTGAGCTCGGCGGGCCTGCTGCTGGCCGCCATCGGGCTCACGCCACAGTTCCCGGTCGTGGTCGGTTTCACCGTGCTGCTCGGCGGTGCCACCGGCGTCGGATGGGTCACCGGTTACACGCTGCTCGGCCAAGAGGTGCCGGACGCCGTTCGCGGCCGGACGTTCGCGTTCGTCCAGTCCGCCGCGCGGTTGACCCTGATCACCGTGCTGGCGCTGGCGCCGTTGTTGGCCGCGGCGATCGGCAGCCACACCGTGCACCCCACCCGCGCGGTGCGGATCACTTACAGTGGCGCGGCGGTCGTCATCCTCGTCGCCGGCGTGTTGGCCACCGTGGTCGGCGTGGTGTCGTTCCGGCACATCGACGACCGGCGCGGGGTGTCGCTGGTCCGCGATGTCGTCGCCGCTGTCCGGAACCACAGCCTCGACCCGGAGCCGATTGTGCGTGGGTATTTCATCGCTTTCGAGGGCGGCGACGGCGCGGGCAAGTCGACTCAGGTGGAGCGGCTGGCCGAGTGGTTGCGAGCCCGCGGGCACGAGGTCGTGACGACCCGCGAGCCCGGCGGAACGCCGCTCGGCAAACAACTTCGCGACGTGCTGCTCGACGTGGGGACCGGTGGGCTGTCCGCCCGAACGGAGGCGCTGTTGTACGCCGCCGACCGCGCCGAGCACGTCGCCGGCGTGATCCGCCCGGCCCTGCGGCGTGGTGCCGTGGTGGTGACCGACCGATACGTCGACTCCTCGATCGCCTACCAGGGCGCCGGGCGGGCATTGTCGGCCGCCGAGGTGGAGCGGCTGTCGCGCTGGGCGACCCAAGGGCTGCGCCCGCACCTGACGGTGTTGCTGGACGTCGACCCGGCGGTCGGTGCCCGGCGCCGGGCCGGGGAGCCGGACCGCATCGAGGCGGAGTCCGTCGAGTTCCATGCCCGGGTTCGGCAGGGATTCCTCGATCTGGCCGGGCGCGAACCCAAGCGCTATCTGGTGCTCGACGCCGCCGCGGCACCCGGCGCGCTCAGTGCCTCCGTCGCCGCCGCGGTGGCCGAGCGGCTGTCTGCGGCTCCGGCCGAGGCACCGCCGCAGCCGGCGCCGGGTTCTGATTCGGCACACCGCGCGGTGCGTCGGTGACCGTCTGGACCCCCTTGGTGGGGCAGGCTCGTGCAGTGGCAACCCTGCAGGCCGCAGCGATCGACGCGGCCGCTCGTCTGGCGTCACCCGGCGCCCGGGGGGCCGACGCGATGACCCACGCCTGGTTGCTGACCGGGCCCCCGGGCTCCGGGCGCTCCACCGCGGCACGGGCCTTCGCCGCCGCGGTGCAATGCGCCTCCGGTGGGTGCGGCACCTGTGCGTCGTGCCAGACCGTGGCCGCCGGTACCCATCGGGACGTCGAGGTGGTGGCCACCGAGTTGCTCAGCATCGGGGTCAGGGACACCCGGGAACTCGTCCGCCGCGCGGCGTTGGCCCCGGTCGGCGGCCGCTACCAGATATTGGTCTACGAGGACGCCGACCGGCTCACCGAGCAGGCCGCCAACGCATTGCTCAAGGCGATCGAGGAGCCGGCGCCACGCACGGTCTGGATCCTCTGCGCGCCGTCCGTGGAGGACGTGCTGCCCACGATCCGGTCCCGATGCCGACTGGTGCATCTGGTCACGCCCTCGGCCCGCGACATCGCCGCGCTGCTGCGGGCCGAGGGTGTGCCGGAGGAGTTGGCGGAGTTCGCCGCGGCCGCGTCGCAGGGCCACATCGGCCGGGCCCGTCGGTTGGCGTCGGACCCCGCGGCCCGGGAACGCCGAGCGGCGGTGCTGGGCAGCGTCCGTGGTCTGCGCGACGTGCCGGGCTGCCTGCGCACGGCCGCCGGGTTGTTGGAGGCCGTCAAGGCCGAGGTGGAGGCCGCGGGCGTGGTGACGGACGCGGCCGAACGCGAGTCGCTGAAGGCCGCGCTCGGGGTCGGCGGGCCGCGCGAGCGTCAGCCACCGGGCGCCGCGGCCGCCCTGAAAGAACTGGAGAAACGCCAACGGGGCCGCGCGACCCGGGCCATGCGCGACGGCCTGGACCGTGCCCTGATCGACCTGACGGCGTTGTACCGGGACGTGCTCGCGCATCAGTTGCAAGCGGACGTGGCACCGGTGCACGGCGACCGCGCGGCCGAGATGGCCGAACTGGCCGAGGGAGGCAGTCCGGAAGTGACACTACGTCAGATTGAAGCTCTGCTTGCCTGCCGCACGGCACTCGACGCGAACGTCGCACCGCTGCTGGCGGTGGAGGCCATGACGTTGGCGCTTCGATGAGGGGCTCCGGACGACGCCTCCGGCGCCGGGCGGCTGCGGCGGGCGTCGCGCTGGCCTGTCTTGCGGCGGCCGCGGGATGCACCGACCACAGCTCGGCGGCCACGCCCGGCCAGACGCCCTCGGCGGGCCCCAGCTTGGTGCCGCAAGCCGTCCAGCCGGTGTCGCCCGACCCGGCTGGTGCACCGGCGCTGGCCGCCTTCTACTCGCAGCACCCGGCCTGGACGCAGTGCGACCAGACATTCCAGTGCGCGAAGGTGACCGTCCCGCTGGATTGGTCCGCGCCGTCCGGTCCGGCGATCCAACTGGCGATGGAGCGGCTGCCCGCCACCGACCCGGTGCACCGACTGGGCTCGTTGCTGGTCAACCCGGGTGGTCCGGGCGCCTCCGGTGTCGACTTCGTGCGCGGTGCCACCGAGATCTACAGCAACGCGCTGCGCGCGCAGTACGACATCGTCGGTTTCGACCCACGGGGCGTCGGCGCCAGCGACCCCGTGCAATGCCTGCCCGGGCCGAAGCTGGACGCATTCCTGACCCTGGACAGCATGCCGGACACCCCCGCCCAGATCGGCGCCCTGCAGACCGGCGACGCGGATTTCGCGGCCGGGTGCAAGGCCGATTCCGGCGCCGTGCTCCTGCACGTCGGCACCCGCGACGTGGTCCGCGACCTCGACGTCATGCGTGCGGTCGTGGGCGACGCGAAGCTGAACTGGTTCGGCTTCTCCTACGGGACATACATCGGCTCGTTCTATGCCGGGATGTTCCCGCAGCGGGTGGGCCGCATGGTGCTGGACGGACCGGTGGACCCGGCGCTGGACCCGGCGGGGCTCAGCGAGATGCAGGCCGCCGGGTTCCAGGACGAGTTCGACCGCTTCGCCGACTTCTGCCTGGCCACCGGGCAGTGTCCGATCGGCTCGTCCCGCCGGCAGATCACCGACGCGGTGACCGGCATGTTCACCCGGCTCATCGACCAACCGTTGCGGACCGCCGCCGGGCGGTCGTTGACCGAGAGCGACGCGATGAACGGAATCGCGTTCGCCATGTACGAGCCCAAGCAGGTCTGGCCCCAGTTGATGATCGCGCTGGCGTACGCGTTCCAGGGGAAGGGCGACGTCCTGCTCACCCTCGCCGACCAGATCCTCAGCCGCACCGGCCCCGGCCAGTTCAAGGACAACTCGAACGAGGCGAACCTCGCGGTGAACTGTCTGGACCACCCGGGCGACGACACCGTCGCCGACGCGCAGGCGGCGCTGCCGGCGATGCGCGCGGCGTCGGCGGTGTTCGGCGTCAGCTTCGCCTGGGGCAACCTGGCGTGCGCGGACATGCCCCAGTTGAACCCGCCGCCGCAGCCGGCTCCGATTCGAGCCGTGGGCGCCGCTCCGATCCTGGTCGTCGGGGGCACTCACGACCCGGCAACCCCGTACCCGTGGGCGGTGGCGCTGTCGACCGAACTGACCTCGTCCACGTTGTTGACCCGCGACGGCGACGGCCACACTTCCTACGGGCAAGGGAACACGTGCATCGACTCGGCGGTCGACGGTTACCTGTTGAGCGGGACGATGCCGAAGGCCGGTATCCGCTGCTGACCCCGATGTCCGCGCAAGCGATCGGCATCCGCAGGTGCAGTTGACCGTGCGGGTTCGGCTGCCGCTGCGGCCGGTCGGCAGCGAGCTGCACAGTATCGTCGGCTGATGCGAATTCGACGGGTTCTCGCCACCGGCTTCGCCGTCGTGCTGTCTGCCGCGTGTGGGACGTCCACCGCGGTGCCACCGGCGCCGCAGATCTCGGCATCGAGCGGCCCGAGCGAGCCCCCGACGCCCACCCTCACCCCGACCCCGACGCCGACCGCCGCGCCGGACCCCTCGACCGACCCGGCGTACGCGAGGTTCTACGACCAGAAGCTGGACTGGACCGCGTGCGCCGGTGGACTGCAGTGCGCATGGGTCACCGTGCCGCGCGATTGGACGAACCCCGGCGGCGCCACCATCGCGCTGGCCGTGAACCGGAAACTCGCGGCCGACCCGGGCGAGCGCCTCGGGTCGTTGTTCACCAACCCCGGTGGTCCCGGCGGATCAGGTGTGGAGTTCGTTCAGCTGGCCTGGTCGAAGATCCCGGCCGCGATACGGGCGCACTACGACGTGGTCGGGTTCGACCCGCGCGGGATCGGGTCCAGCAAGCCGGCCATCCACTGTCTGACGGACAGTCAGTTGGACACATTCCTTTCGACGAACCCGGATCCGACCACGCCGTCGCAGATCTCGGAGGTCCAGGACGAGGATCAGCGGTTCGCCGACGCGTGCACGAAGGACGGGCCGCTGCTGGCCAACGTGGGAACCCCGTCGGTGGCGCGCGACCTCGACGTGATGCGCGCGGCGGTGGGCGACTCGCAGTTGCACTACCTGGGTTATTCCTACGGCACCTACATCGGCGCGGTCTACGCCGGCCTGTTCCCGACCCACGTCGGGCGGATGGTTCTCGACGGGGTGATCGACCCGGCGCTGACGACCGCTCAGATCTCGTTGGGCCAGGCCCAGGGGTTCGAGCTGGCCTATTCCTCGTTCGTGAAGAACTGCCTGTCCGGCTCCTGCCCGTTGGGCTCGAGCGCGACTGCGGTGACCGATCGTGTGGCGAAACTGCTGGCCGCCGTGGAGCAGCATCCGCTGCCGACCGGCGTGCCCGGCCGAAAGCTCAACGTCGCGCTGGCCACGACCGCGATCCTCGCCGCCATGTACAGCCAGAAGAGCTGGGCCGGCCTGCGTTCGGCGGTCGCCGCGGCCGAGGTGGGCGACGGCTCGCTGCTGTTGCAGCTGGCCGACGGCTATTTCGAACGGGTCAAGGGGCACTACCTGAACAACCAGAACGAGGCCATCTACGCGGTCAACTGCCTCGATCACCCGGGCGCCGACACCGTCGACGAGATCAAGGCGCTCCTCCCGCAGTTGACCGCGGCCTCGCCGGTGTTCGGGCCGTTCATCGCCTGGGGCAACCTGCCCTGCAATTTCTGGCCGGTGGCGCCGACGAGCCAACCGGGCCCGATCCACGCGCCCGGCACGCCGCCGATCGTGGTCATCGGGACCACGCGCGACCCGGCTACCCCGTACCAGTGGGCGAAGAACCTCGCCGACGAACTGGATTCCGGGGTGTTCCTCTCGCACGACGGCGACGGGCACACGACATTCGGCGACGGCAACACGTGCGTCGACTCGGCCGTCGACACCTACCTGTTGACCGGCACCCCGCCCGCCAAGGGCACGATGTGCTGAGCACAGAGGCATTGGGGGACCTGGCCGGTTCGATGCCGGGCGGCGTGGTGATCACCGACTTCGACCGCATCGACAAGTACCGGATGGACCGGGCCTTCGACCCGACCGCCGGAATCCCTGCCGCGGTGGTCCGCGCGGAGTCGACCGAACACGTGCAACTCACGATTCGCTGGGCCGGGCGGCACGGGGTCAGCGTGACCACCCGCGGGGCCGGGACCGGCCTGTCCGGCGGCAGCACGGCGTGCACCGACGGGGTGGTGTTGAGCACCGAGCGGATGCGCTCGTTGCACGTCGACCCGACCACCCGCACGGCCGTGGTGGGGCCGGGACTGTTGAACGCCGAGGTCAAGGCCGCCGCCTCCGCTCTTGGGTTGTGGTACCCGCCGGATCCCTCGTCGTTCCAGATCTGCTCGATCGGCGGCAACGTCGCCACCAACGCCGGCGGGCTGTGCTGCGTGAAGTACGGGGTGACCTCCGACTACGTGCTGGGCATGCAGGTGGTGCTCGCCGACGGGACGGCGATCCGCCTGGGCGGACCCCGACTCAAGGACTGCGCCGGGTTGTCGTTGACCAAGTTGATGGTCGGCAGCGAGGGAATCCTCGGCGTGATAACGGAAGTGACGCTGCGTCTGTTGCCGGCGCAGGCGGTTCCGGCCACCGCGGTCGCCACATTCGCCACCGACGCAGACGCCACCGGGGCGGTGCTCGCGATCACGTCGGCACTGCGGCCGGCAATGCTCGAGTACATGGACTCCGTTGCGGTCAACGCGGTCGAGGACATGCTGCGGATGGGGCTGGACCGCGACGCCGCCGCGTTGCTGATCGCCCAGACCGACGCCGAGGGCCCGGCCCGGGAACGGGAGCTTTCAGCGATCGTCGCGGCCTTCGAGAAGTACGGCGCCACCGAGGTCGCGGCCACCGAGGACGCCCAGGAGGGCGACGCCTTCGTGGTCGCCCGGCGCAGCGCCATCCCCGCGGCCGAGCGGCGCGGCAAGCTCCTGCTGGAGGACGTCGGGGTGCCGTTGCCCCGGCTGCCCGAACTGGTCGACGGCGTCCATCGCATCGGGGCGACCCGCGAGGTGGAGATCGCGCTGATCGCGCACGCCGGCGACGGCAACACCCACCCGCTGCTGATCTTCGACCCCGCCGACGTGGCCGCCACCGCGCGCGCCGAGGCGGCCTTCGGCGAGATCATGGATCTGGCGATCACCCTCGGCGGCACGATCACCGGCGAGCATGGCGTGGGCCGCCTCAAGCGGCCCTGGCTCGGCGACCAGATCGGGCCCGACGCGCTGGAACTGACCCGGCGGATCAAGCTGGCCTTCGACCCGCACGGCATCCTGAACCCGGGCGTGATCCTCTGACCCAGCCCCTGCCGTAAGCTGTGCGCCGGCGGGGCCGGGGTTATTCGGTCCCACGCCGCCTTAGCTCAGACGGCTAGAGCGACGCACTCGTAATGCGTAGGTCATCGGTTCGATTCCGATAGGCGGCTCCACAAAAACCCAGGTCAGAAGCCTACTACTGACCTGGACATCGATACCAGATCGGCTCCATGGAATCCCTCGTGGAATCTGTGGGCGCTTCGGCGTATGTGCTGGCCCGGTAGATGCTGGACACATTGGTTCCGGTTCCTGGGCGACAGTTTGCGGACGCGGTTCCGGTAGGTGGGCGACAGTCGTTCCGGTAGGTGGGCGACACCCACGCTCAATTCGCTGATGCTGAGCTGCTCGG
>DATAUG010000123.1:0-45071 GCA_036268355.1 Sporichthyaceae bacterium | reverse complement strand
CTGCCGTTTGTCCAGCCCGTAGGAGAGCGCCGCCGCGGTCGGCTCGTTGATGATGCGCAGCACTTCCAGGCCCGCGATGCGCCCCGCGTCCTTGGTGGCCTGGCGCTGCGCGTCGTTGAAGTACGCCGGCACCGTGATTACGGCCTCGGTCACCTTCTCGCCCAGGAACTTGCTCGCGTCCTCGACGAGCTTGCGCAACACCAGCGCCGCGATCTCCTCCGGGGCGTAGAGCTTGCCCCGCACCTCGATCCGCGCGGCCCCCTCCGGGCCCGCCACGACGTCGAAGGTCACCGCGTTCAGCTCGCTGGCCACCTCGTCGTAGCGCCGCCCGATGAAGCGCTTGGCCGAGTAGATCGTCCCCTTCGGATTCAGGATCGCCTGCCGCCGGGCCATCTGCCCCACCAGCCGCTCTCCCTGCTCCGTGAATGCCACCACCGACGGGGTCGTCCGTGCCCCCTCGGCGTTGGGGATGACGGTGGCCTGGCCGGCCTCCGTCGCCGCGATCACGGAGTTGGTGGTGCCCAGGTCGATCCCGACCGCCTTCGCCATTCCCATCGCCTCCCGGACCGTGCGTGGCCACTCGTGCCACACGTGGCAATCAGCCTCGGCCGGGGGCGCCCACCCCGACATCCCCCGATCGCGTAGTGGTCGGGGCGCGAGGCGCGGCGATCCGGCGCACCACCTGGGACGGCGTGGCGCGTATGACGAGGCTGCGGCGGGGTAACCGCGGCACAACCTTCGGCCGATCGGCGAGCCGATCAGTAACCAAGGCCGCTGGATCCGGGGCACTGATCCATTCCGCGCCCGAGGGGGGCGATGGGCGTGCACATGAAGCAGGCGATCCCGTTGGTTCGGACCGACGCGCTGCCCGATTCGGCGCGCGCGCTGTCCTCGGGTGCGCGGCAGCTGCTCGAGGTTGCTGCAGTCTTCGGCCGGACCGTGTCGGTCGAGGACCTCGCCGAGGTTCTCGACCAGGCGATCGGTCAGGTCCTGGCGCCGTTGCACGAGGTGCTCGCCGCGGAAGTGCTCGTCCCCGACAACGGCCTGCTCGTGTTCGCGGACCGCAAGGTCCAGAGGGCCTGCTACGACGGGATGGTCGAGCCGATCCGCATCGCCCTGCACGGCCGGATCGGCGCGGTGATGCTTCGGCGTGGGGGTTCCGCCGTGCCGGCCGCGGCACACCTCATCGCGGCGGCGCGCCCACACGACGAGTTCGCCCTGTCCGCGCTGGACCAAGCCAGTCGTGAGCTGATGTCATCGGCCCCCGCCGTGGCCGCGGAACTGGCGCTGCTGGCGATACAGCTCACAACCGCCGCCGATGATCAGCGTTTCGCCCGCATCGCCACGGCGGTGGAGGCCTTGCTGCGCGCCGGGCGGCTCGATGAGGCGCGGCGTCTCGGCTGCGACACCCTCGCCTCGACCGGCGCGCCCCGGGCAACGACGGCCCGCTTGCGGGTCGCGCTGTCCGCAGTCCTTTGCCTGTTTGGCCAACCGGCTCAGGCCGTCGCGGAGTCGGAGGTTGTCCTCGCGGAACACGGCCTTCCCGGCCACGTCGTCGACGCAGCCGCCTCGGCCCGGTTGCGGGCGCTGCTTGCCCTGGACGACACCCCGCGCATCCAGATGGCGGCCGAGGCGATCCTGGCTGGCGACGTGGCCGGCGCCGAATCGGCGCTGGTCACCGCGACGGTGGCCCTCGCTTGGCTGGCCTGGGCGGACGGGCGGGTGGACCGCGCGCTGGGCCTGGTGCGCGCGGCTGTACGGCGTTCCGAGCGGGCCCGGCTCGTCCGCGCGTCCGGCGTCTACCCGCGCCTGTCGCTGGCGACGATGCTCATCGCACTCGGTGATCTCGACAAGGCGGACTCGGCGCTCTCACAAGCCGACGAGGAGATCGAACTGGCCGCCGACACCGTGTACTGCATCGCCCCGCGCCTGTTGCGCGCGCGCCTGCATCTGGCCGCCGGGCGCCTCGACGACGCGCAGGCCTCGGCCCAGGCCGCGCTGCAGCGAGCCGACGATCTCGGCGCAGCCTTGTTCGTCCCGCTGGCCCTGGCGACCCTGGCGGCCGTCTCGGTGCAGCGCGGCGACCTCCACGACGCCGCGCAGCTGCTCGAACGCGCCAGGTACGAGGTGGTGGATGCGCCACAAACCCGCCCCGACGGCTTCGCCCACACCTGGGCAGCGGCCCGACTGGCTTGCGCCCACGGAGACCCGGAGGCGGCCCGGGAGACCCTCGCCGAGATCTACCTGGCCGTGTCGCACCGCCCCGCGGTGCTGGTGGAGGAGCCGGACGCGGCGGCCTGGCTCACCCGGCTGGCCCTGGCGTCCGGGTGTCGCACCGACGCGGTGCGCGTGGTGGCCTGCGTCGAGGGGCTGGCCGCGTCAAGTCCAGGGTCGGGGTCCCTGCGAGCCGCCGCCGCCCATGCCCGCGGGCTGCTGGACCACGATCCGGTGGCGATGTTGCTGGCCGCGAGTGACTACCCACATCCGTGGGGGGCAGCCTCGGCCGCCGAGGACGCCGGGGGCGCGCTGATCGGCCGGGATCGGTCCGCCGCCGTGGAGCTGTTCCGCCGTGCGCTGGCGGGCTACGACCGCATCGGGGCGGCCGCCGACCGTGACCGCGTACGCTCCCGGCTGCGCACCCTGGGCGTCCGCACCTGCCACCGGGCTCACCCCGAGCGTCCGCAGATCGGCTGGCACAGCCTCACCGACACGGAGATCCGGGTCGCCCGCCTGGTCGCCGAGGGCGCCACCAACGCCCAGGCGGCCGCCCGGCTGTTCCTGTCCCGTCACACCGTCGACTTCCACCTGCGCCAGATCTTCCGCAAGCTTGGCGTCCGCTCGCGGGTGGAGCTGACGCGCGTCGTGCTGGACCAGGCGATTGTGCTGGATGAGGGGGACGACCGCGGCGGGTTGCGATGAGCCTCAGCGCGGCGCGCGCCACCACCGGCCGTCGGTCGGTCGTTCAGTGCCGTAGGGCAGCGGTATGTACTCCACCGCTGGGCGCCGACCGCGCGGCTGCGGGTAGAGCCCCATCAGCTCGCGAACCTCGTCGGGCAGGTCCGTGGACACCTGCAGCCCGAGACGATGGGCAAGCCGGGCATCGATCGGGAAGTCGTGGGTCCACGTCCCGACGGTGAGCACCTCCGCCAGTTCCTCCGCCTGTGTTTGTGGCATCTGACGCTTGAGCAGATCGCCGGCGAAACCCCGGATCTGTACCTGCGCCTTGCGTGAGATGTCGGCCAGGATCAACGTCGTGTCATCGACCTCGGCCACCGGTTTGTCGTGTACCGCGGCCAGGATCGAGGCCGCGGGGTACTGACCGATCTGTGGGTCGACCGGGCCGAGGACCGCCGAGGGCGACATGACGATCCGGTCGGCGGCCAGCGCGATGAGGGATCCGCCGCTCATCGCGTAGTGGGGAACAAAGACAGTCACCGGCGCTGGGTGATCGGCCAGTGCGGCCGCGATCTGTTCGGCGGCGAGCACCAACCCACCCGGCGTGTGCAGTATCAGGTCGACGGGCACCTGCTTGCCGGTCATCTCGATCGCCCGGATCAGGGCCTCCGAATCGTCGATGTCGATGTAGCCGCCGAACGGGATGCCGAGGAACGACAGGGTCTCGCGGCGGTGGATCAATGTGATCGCCCGCGAGCCACGGCGCCGCTCCAGCGCACGCAGCGCGTGGGCCCGGCGGGTGGTGAGGACCCGCTGCTGCAGCATCGGCTGCAGGCTCGACAGGACGAAGAAGAACCAGAAAAGGTCGAGCGGACTCATCGTCCCTCCATCATCCCGCAGCTGCCCATGTCGACCGTGGGTCATCGCCGCAACCGCGGGGAGCCCGGCGTATCGACGGAATCCCCGCGACCCCGTCCAGCCTGCGGTTTCACCGTCCGTGGTGGTATCCCCAGGTCACGTAGTCCCGATACGTGACACCGCTGCGGCGGACCAGACCGGTCGCGGGTCGCCCTCAACCAACGCTGGGCCGTCGATCACACCCGACCGGATTCCACACTCCCAGTAGGCCCGCAACTCAGCGGGCCGCGTGCGGATCCGCCGGTCGCGGGTGATGACGATGAGCGCGAGGCGACCCACGACGGGCATCCACTCGATATCTCCCGCGCCCAGTGGAACCCTCCGGCAGAGACTCGTGCCCGGGATACAAGACGTCCTCGCGGCCGCTACGCCGCAGCAACTTGCCCAGGCCCAGGGTGTTCTCATCGGTGAAGTACCTGGGGCCCGGCATCGCCGGCATCAGGCCGCGCGTTCCCGACCGGCTCGCAGCTCGAAACGAATGGCCGCGTCGACTTCGGCGGGGGTCAGCTCGTAGAGGTCAGCGAGCTCGTCCCGGCCGCCACCTGCCCCGTAGTCCTCGGCGAGACTCTCGGTACGCACATTGCGGATCGCAGGCCGGCCGAAGGCATGGCGAGGATCCATAACCACCTCCGGCGCCCGCGGGTCCGGTCGCATGCGCTTGGCAACCCCGGCGGCGTAGTCCACAGCAGCGCTGAACCGCTCTGCAGTGTCGGCCAGGATCAGCCGGCCGTTGCAGACGATCACCAGCTGAAGCCGGCGCTCCAACTTGACCTGGTCCTGCACCACCCGGACGAGCTCCCGTCCGTCCACGTCGATGAACGGCCGGGCGTGGGCCAACGGATACGGCCCGAACTCCTTGCGCAGCTCGACAACCGCCGGCCGCATGCGCTGGACAGGCACCTCACGCTGACGGAACTCCGCCAACAGCCGGGCCTCGACCATCTCGCCCCAGGTCACGGCATCCGCCCCGGTCGGCTCCGGCCGCAGCACCGGCTCGTAGAAGCGTCCGGCCCGGTCGTAGCCCTCCAACCACCGCCGAGCGGTACCAGCGTGCAAGCCCACCAGGCGGTCGACGTCCGCGTAGGAGTAGATCGCCCGGTCGAGCAGAGAGCCAGCCATGTGTCCATCCTGCACCGCCGGGCCACTCAGGACGACGGACAAATTCCGTGTCGGGCCCCGCATACCGCGACTACCGCAGCCAGGCCATGCGCCCGTGCGCCGGCGTCCACGAGAATCCAGCACGGCAGGTCACTGCCGATCAGGACGCACGGCCCATGGTCGGGATCTCGCGGGCGAGCGCATCCAGGTCGCTGATCTTGAACTGGATCAGGCGTTTGCCGACGCGGTAGGCGCGCAGCTCTCCACGGGCGACGTACCTGCGGATCGTGCGGGTCGAGACCCCCCCGATAGCGGGCCGCAGCGCTGAGGCCGACCATGCCGGACGCCGGGATGGGGATCGATTCGATGTTGATGCGCATGTAGAGCCTCCGCCTCGTGGCCGGGAACGTCTCTGGGCCCCGGCCGTCGTAGTCCTCGCCCTACATGTGGACCACTTCGATGGCCGTGACCGGTCACGTTTCGGCCGCCGGTGGGGAGATCGCGCGGGGTTTCCCCGGCGAGTGAGGGTTGTCCTGGGCGCGGATCGAACCGACGCCTCGGCAGCCGGCCGAAGGTCGGATCGCCCCCGTGGCGCGACTCGATCCAGAGACGCAGTCGGCGTCCGGAAGCCCCGGTCCGTATCCGAAGTTAGGGTCCCGCTTAGGGTCCCGACACGGTCAGCGGGTTGACTCAGAAGTTAGGGCCAACGCACTGACCTGCGGTTTTATGGTCGGGCTGGCCGGATTTGAACCGACGACCCCCTGACCCCCAGTCAGGTGCGCTACCAAACTGCGCTACAGCCCGTGTTTCTCGCTTCGCTCGTCAACAGACTTCAATCGGCTCGGGAGCCTCAATCGCCTGTGGCCCGGCGGACCGGGCGCGCACGACCTTATCGCACCGGCTCGTCCGGCCCGGCGTTACGGCGCGAGCAGCGCGGCACTGCCGGAAGTAGGTCCGGTACGGGTCAGCAGTCGAAGGCCACGCACGGCGGCATCGGCCCCGATGTGCAAGTCGGGAAGGACGGATCACTACCGACCGCGCTTCTCCTTGACCTTGACCGAGATGTCGATCGGGGTGCCGACGAAGCCGAACTCCTCGCGCAGTCGGCGCTCGACGAAACGCCGGTAGCCCGCCTCCAGAAAGCCGGATGCGAACAGCACGAACCGCGGAGGCCGGGTGGCGGCCTGGGTGGCGAACAGGATCCGTGGCTGCTTGCCGCCCCGGATCGGATGCGGATGGGCGGCCACCAAGGCCCCGATGAACGCGTTGAGTTTCCCCGTCGGGATCCGTTGGTCCCACGAGGCCAGCGCGGTCTCCAGCGCGGGCACGAGTTTGTCGACGTGGCGACCGGTGCGGGCGGCGATGTTCACCCGCGGCGCCCAAGGCACCCGGACCAGTTCGGTCTCGATCTCGCGTTCCAGGTAGTGGTGCCGCTCCTCGTCGAGCAGATCCCACTTGTTGTAGGCGATGACCAGCGCCCGCCCGGCGTCGACGACCATCGAGACGATCCGGAGGTCCTGCTCGGACATCGGCTCGTGCGCGTCGATCAGCACCACCGCGACCTCGGCGGCGTCGAGCGCGGCGGCGGTCCGCAGGCTCGCGAAGTACTCGTGGCCCGAAGCCGTGGACACCTTTCGCCGGATCCCCGCGGTGTCCACGAACCGCCACGGGCGGCCGCCCAGTTCGATCAGTTCGTCGACGGGATCGACGGTCGTCCCGGCGACCGCGTCGACCACCACCCGGTTGGTGCCGGCCAGGCGGTTGAGCAACGAGGACTTGCCGACGTTGGGCTTGCCGAGTATGGCGACCCGGCGCGGCCCGCCGACCTCCGGCGCGGCTGCCTCAGGAGGCGATTCCGGGAGCGCCGCCAGTATGGCGTCGAGCAGATCGCCGGACCCGCGTCCGTGCAACGCCGAGACCGGGTGCGGCTCCCCGAGGCCGAGCGACCACAGCATCGCCGCGTCGGCCTCGGTGGACGGCCCGTCGACCTTGTTCGCGGCCAGCACGACAGGTTTTCCCGAGCTGCGCAGGATCCGCACCACGACCTCGTCGTGATCGGTCGCCCCGACCGTGGCGTCGACCACGAACAACACCGCGTCCGCCGCCGCAACGGCCAGTTCGGCCTGCGCGGTGATCGAGGCGCGCAGCCCCTCCCCGTCCGGGTCCCACCCGCCGGTGTCGACGACGGTGAAACGGCGCCCGGCCCACGACGTGTCGTAGGGAACTCGGTCGCGGGTCACCCCGGGTACGTCCTCGGTGACGGCCTCGCGGCGGCCGATGATCCGGTTGACCAACGTGGACTTGCCCACGTTCGGCCGGCCGACGACGGCGAGCACCGGGAGGGACTCGGTGGCGAATTCCTCGTCCGCGTAAGGGAATTCGACCTCGAGACGATCGACGGGTTCCACGGTCAGTGAGCCAGGTCGGGGCCGACGGCGATCGGGCGGACGGCGTGCACCCGTTCGAGCACCGCGGCGACGACCTGCCGCTGATCCAGCAGGGTGGTGTCGATCTCGACAGCATCGACGGCCCGCTGCAGCGGCGCCGTGGCCCGGGTCGAGTCGAGCCGATCGCGCCGGGACAGCTCCGCGCGTGTGGTGTCCACGCTGACGATTGCCGGAGCGACGGCGTTGAACTCACTGTTCCGGCGATCGGCCCGTGCGTCGATCGAAGCGGTGAGAAAGACCTTCACCGGCGCGTGCGGCGCGACCACGGTGCCGATGTCGCGGCCTTCGACCACGATCCCGCCGTCATCGGCGCCGCACCGGGCGATGATGGCCTGCTGCATCCCAACCAATCGCGCCCGAACCGCGGGCACGGCGCTGACCAGGCTGACCGCGTGGGTGACCTCGGGGCCGCGGATCGGCCCGGCCACGTCCACTCCGGCAACGACGATCGTCGGGGAATCGGGGTCGGTGCCGCTGCAGATTGACGGCACCTGCGCCACGGCGGCCACCGCGACGGGGTCGGAGACGTCCACACCCTCGCGCAGCATCCACCAGGACAGCCCGCGGTACATCGCCCCGGTGTCCAGGTAGCGCAGGCCCAGCGCCGCGGCCACCTCGCGGGCGACCGAGGATTTCCCCGACCCCGACGGCCCGTCCAGGGCGACGACCAGCGCCGCACCATCCGGTGCCCGACTCGACTCCACGGTGAAACTCCTGAGCCTCGGCGAACGACCGCCCCTACGCCGGTCACCCAATCCTAGTAGTAGGGCCCCCACAGCCGATTCGTTGTCCACAGATCGGCGGAACCGGCTTGACACGTCCGAGGGCACAGGAAGAATTGGTCCGTTCGGTTGTGTCGGGTGGGGGTGGGGCCCGGCGGATGTCAGTCCGGTCGGGGACGGCTGCCAGGCGATCATCGCCAGTGCACCGACCAGCCCAGCGCCCGCAAATCGCGCAGCCGACGAGTTCGGCCGGCCGTGCTCACCAGTGCACCGACCAGCCCAGCGCCCGCAACTGGGCGACCAGTTCGGCCGCGCTGGTCGGTCGTACCGCCAGCTCGACCAGACCCACCGGCTGGCCCGGTGAGTGGTCGATCCGCATGTCCTCGATGTTGATCCCGGCCTTCCCGACGTCGGTGAGCAGTCGTGCGAGCTCTCCCTCCTTGTCCGGCACCAGCACCGGGACGGCGGTCCAGCGGGTCGGCGGTTGACCGTGCTTGCCGGGCAGCTGGGCCCGGCCCAGGTTCCCCGCGCGCAGCGCGGCGGTCACCGGTTCCAGCGCGCTCGGATCGGCCGGATCGGTAGCCACCGCTCGCAATGCCTGGACAACCTCATCGAGGTCGGCCGCGACCGCGGCCAACACGTCGGCCACTGCGGTGGCATTGCTGGCCAGGATCTCCGACCACAGCCGGGGATCGGACGCGGCGATCCGGGTGACGTCCCGCAGCCCCTGCCCGGCCAGGCCGACCGCGTGCGGGTCGGCGTCGACCAGACGCGCGGCCACCAGACTGGCCAGTACCTGCGGGGCGTGCGACACCAGAGCCACAGCCAGATCGTGAGTGTGCGGGTCCATCAGAACCGGGCTGGCCTCGCACAGCTCGACCAAGTTCGTGGCCGCGGCCAGGGCGTTGTCGGCGGAGAAGCTCGACGGGGTCAGCACCCACGGCCTGCCGGTGAACAGGTCGGCCCGCGCGGCTCCCGGACCGGACAGCTCGCGGCCGGCCAGCGGGTGGCCGCCCACATAGCTGGTCGGGTCGGCGATCGTCTCCACCGCCCGCTGCCCGGTGCCCTTGGTGCTGGCCAGGTCGGTGTAGGTCGCGGCGGCGTCCTGTCGTTGCAGTTCGGCCAGCACGGTTGCCACAGAGGCGGGTGGCACGGCGATCACAGCCAGGTCGGCGCGTGGGGTGGCCCGGGTGCGTAGCTCACCGGCGCCCAACGCGACCGCCAACTCCAGGCTGGCCCGATCGCGATCGTCGAGATGAACCTGCAGGCCGTGGGAACGCAGCGCCAAGGCCACCGACGTACCCATCAAGCCCGACCCGACGACCAGCGCGGACCCCAAACTCATTGGGCGATGTCCTTGCGCAGCGCCACCGCGCCCCGCAGGTATACGTGCTGCACCTCGGACTTGGACCGTCCGGTCTCGGCGTGGGCGAGGATCCGGATGACCCGTGGCATTGCGCCGGCCACGTCGATCTCCTGCGCACAAAGCAGTGGGACGTCGGTGATGCCGATGTCGCGGGCGCCGACGGCAGGAAATTCACAGTGCAGGTCCGGCGTGGCGGTGAACACGATGCTGATCAGGTCGTCGACGTGCAACGAGTTGCGGTCGAGGATCGCCGAGATCAACTCGGCGACCGACGCGAGCATGTGCTCACGCTGGTCAGCGTCCAGTTGGACCGCCCCGCGGATCGCCCGTACCGCCACCGGATGCTCCTTCCCTCGCCGGGCGCCCACCCTAATGCCCGGCCGCCTCCGAGGATTTGAACAGTGCCGAGACCTCGTGCGAGGTCAGGTGGCGCAGCCGGCCCGGCGTGAGGTTGCCGGTGGTCAGCGGGCCGATCTCGGTACGGACCAGCCGACTGACCGGGTGTCCAACCGCCTCCAGCACTCGGCGCACCACGTGCTTGCGGCCCTCGTGGATCGTCACCTCCACCAGCGCCCGGCCGTGGGCCGAGTCCAACAGTCGGAAGCCGTCGATCTTCACCAGACCGTCGTCGAGTTCCACGCCCCGGCGAAGCGTCCTGCCCAGATCCCGGGCGATCGGTCCGGAAACCTCGGCCACGTAGGTCTTCGGCACCCCGAACGAGGGATGGGTGAGCCGATGGGTCAACTCGCCGTCGTTGGTCAGCACCAGCAGACCCTCGGTGTCGGTGTCCAGGCGCCCGACGTGGAACAGCCGTTCCTTCCGGTCCACCAGGTAGTCACCGATGCACGGCCGGCCCTCCGGGTCGCTCATCGTGCTGACCACCCCGCGGGGCTTGTTCAGCAGCAGGTAGACGGCATCCGTGCGGGTGGACACCCTCAACCCGTCGACACGGATGTGCACCTGGTTCGGGTCGACGCGCATCCCCTGCTCGGTCACCCGATGGCCGTCCACCTCCACGCGGCCGGCGGCAATCAGCTCCTCGCAGGCTCGTCGACTGCCCAGCCCCGCACTGGCCAGAACCTTCTGCAGGCGGATGCCTGACGACCAGTCACTTTCCATGAGCGAGGGGGTGTCTCACGTGGCCGGCCGTAGCGAGGCGCAGCACCGGCGCCGATCCGGCAAGGCGGAGGAGGAGCCGATACCGGGGTTGTATCGGCGACGACGACAACGCCGCCGGGCGGCGCCGGGGCCGCGCCGCAGTAGGCCAGTTCGCCATGTGAGGCACCCCCTCAATTCGCCGGCAGATCGGAGTCACCCTCGAGAGACCCGATCTCGGGCAGGAACGGGGCCAGTTCCGGCAACTCATCGAGACCGCGCAGCCCCAGGCGGTCCAGGAAGTAGGACGTTGTCCGGTACAGCACGGCCCCGGACTCGGTCTCGGTGCCGGCTTCCTCGACGAGTCCGCGGGCGAGCAGCGTGCGTATGACGCCGTCGACGTTGACCCCGCGCACGGCGGACACTCGCGACCGGCTCACCGGTTGCCGATAGGCCACCACGGCCAAGGTCTCCAGCGCGGCCTGGGTGAGCCGGGCATGCTGTCCGTCGCGAACGAATCGTTCCACCACCTCGGCGCACGCCGGGTTGGTGAACAGCCGCCAGCCGCCGCTGACCTGACGCAGCGTCAGACCCCGCTCCCCGGCGGCGTAGTCGTCGGCCAGCGCCTGCAGCACGTCGAGCACCTGACCCGGACCGCACTCGCAGGCCTGGGCCAGCGCGACCTCGGAGACCGGCGCGTCCACCACCAACAGCACGGCCTCCACCGCCGCACGCAACGACGGCGCGCCGTCCGGCCCCACACCTTCGACCACCGCGGTGCCGGAGCCGAACAAGACCTCGTCGAGCACCGAGCCCGTCACGACGCCTCGCTGTATTCGGTGCCGCTGTTGTCCTCCACCGTCGACTCCCCCGCATCGAACTCGTCGCTGACCGGGATTTCGCCGTCAGCGCTACCCGTCCACCGTATGTGCAGTTCGCCGAACGGGGTTACCTGCTCGAACATCACCTCAGCCTCCCGGTAGAGCTCGAGCAGGCCGAGGAACCGGGCAACCACGGTGAGCGTGTCCGGGCTGTCGGCGATCAGGGCACGGAAAGTGGTGCTTCCTGCCTGGCGCAGCCGCCGCACGAGCAGTGCCACCTGCTCGCGGACGCTGACCGCCGGGGCGTGCAGGTGCGCGACCGAGACACCCGGAGGTGCCGGACGCGGCTTCATCGCCCGAACGGCCAGGGCGGCGAACTGCTCGGGCCCCAGGCCGATCAGAACCTCCGGCAGCAGTTGGGCGAACGGCTCCTCCAGGGCAACGGCCCGAGCGCGGTAGCGGTCCTCGGCACCGATCCGCTCGGCGAACAGCGCGGCCACCTGTTTGTAGGCCCGGTACTGCAACAGCCGGGCGAACAACAGGTCGCGGGCCTCCAGCAGCGCCAGGTCCTCGGCGTCCTCGACCTCACCGGCCGGCAGCAGCCGGGCGGCCTTCAGATCCAGCAACGTGGCGGCGATGACGAGGAACTCGCTGGCCACGTCCAGGTCCCAGTCGCTGCCGTTACCGTTGATGTACGCGATGAAATCGTCGGTGACCGTTGCCAGGGCCACCTCGGTGATGTCCAGCTTGTGCTTGGCGATCAGCCCGAGCAACAGGTCGAACGGGCCCTCGAACACCGGCAGGTGGACCTGGAAACCGGGCGCCTTCGCCCCGACCTCGTTCGCTTCGACAACCGCCGCACTCATCGGTTAAGAGGGTGTCTCATGTGGCCGGCCGTAGCGAGGTGCAGCACCGGCGCCGATCCGGCAAGGCGGAGGAGGAGCCGATACCGGGTTTGTATCGGCGGCGACGACGCCCACTCGCCGTGCGTGGTTGAGGAGGTAGCGCTTCGCGTCGCAGCCGGGCGGTGTCGGAGCCGCGCCGCAGTAGGCCAGTTCGCCACGTGAGACACCCTCGCAGCCTATTCGCCGGCTGCGGCGAAGCGGACCAAGATCTCCCGGGCCAGCTGGCGGTACGCCTTGGCACCGGCCGAGGTGGAGGCGAACGACGTGATCGGTTCGCCCACCACAGTGGTCTCCGGAAATCTGACGGTGCGTGAGATCACCGTGTGGAACACGGTGTCGCCGAACGCCTCGACGACCCGGGACAGCACCTCGCGCCCGTGCACGGTCCGCGCGTCGTACATCGTCGCGAGGATGCCTTCCAGCCGCAATTGTGGGTTGAGTCGTTGCTGGACCTTGTCGATGGTGTCGGCGAGCAGGGCCACGCCGCGCAGCGCGAAGTACTCGCACTCCAGCGGGACGACCACGGCCTGCGCCGCGGTGAGCGCGTTCACCGTGAGCAGGCCCAGGGACGGCTGACAGTCGATGATCACGAAGTCGTAGTGCGGCACGACCGGGGCCAAGGCACGTTGCAGACACTGCTCGCGAGCCACCTCGGTGACCAGTTGCACCTCGGCGGCGGACAGGTCGATGTTGCACGGCAGCAGGTCCAACCCCGGCACGTCGGTCTTGAGCAGTACCTCGTCGACGTTGACGTTGCGATCCAGCAGCAGGTTGTACAGCGTCAGGTCCAACTCGTGGGGGTTGATGCCAAGCCCGACGCCCAACGACCCCTGCGGGTCGAAGTCCACCAGCAGGACGCGACGACCCAGTTCGGCGAGCGCGGCACCCAGGTTGATGGTCGAGGTGGTCTTGCCCACCCCGCCCTTCTGGTTGCACATCGCGATGATCTTGGCCGGGCCGTGCGTGGCCGGCATCGGCGGTTCCGGGAAGTCCGGCAACGGTCGGCCGGTCGGGCCGATGACCGGCGCCGGGGGCTCCGGCGCGGCCTGCGCGCACGCCTGGTCCGGGACCTCGCTCGGCGCCTGGGGCCTCGGCTCGACCGGTGCTTCCGGCGGCGCCGTGACGATTCGGGCGGTGGGGACCCAGCGTTCCCGCGGCACGGTCACCCGCACGGCGGGCAGCGGCGGGAAGACCTGGTCGGCCCGGGCGGTGGCGCCCTGCGGCGAGCCCATCGAGAACCCGTAAGTCGGCGACTGCATGGCGAGCCTCTTTCCCCTCGCGGCCGGCGGTGGTGCGCTCACCCTCGCGCACCCTGGCTTGTGCGCCCGGCTCATCCGACGGCGTGTCGTGGGGGTGCTTGACTTCTCGCCCGGAATGTGGTGCAGGAGTGTCCTGCGTGACTGGTGAGTCGGGTGATCAGACGGGTTGCGACGCCTTGGCGGCTCGTGCCCGAGGGTGCGAGGTCGCGTACACCTCGCGCAGATGCTCGACGCTGACCTTTGTGTAGATCTGCGTGGTCGCCACCGAGGCGTGTCCGAGGAGTTCCTGCACGACCCGGACATCGGCACCGCCCTCGAGCAGATGCGTGGCGAACGAGTGCCGCAGGGTGTGTGGGGAGACCTCCGCCTTGACGCCCGCGCCCTCGGCGGCGGCGCGCAGCACCGTCCACGCGCTCTGCCGCGACAGGCGACCGCCCCGGGCGTTGAGGAACAGCGCCGGGTGGCGATCGGAACTCCGGCGCTGCCGCGTGATGCGGCCCGGCGTCAGGCTTTCCGTCGATTGCTCGGCCATCCCCGGCCGGGCGCGCACCAGGTAAGCCTGCACCGCGGCACGCGCACAACTGCCCACCGGAACCAGGCGCTGTTTGCCACCCTTGCCGAGCAGCAGCACCGTCCGCGATTCCAGATCGACCGCGTCGAGGTCCAGGCCCACCGCCTCGGATATGCGGGCCCCCGTGGCGTACAGCACCTCGAGCAGAGCCGCGTCGCGCAGCGCCAGATCCGTCCGAAGCCCGCGACCGGCCGCCTCGATCAGTGCGGCCACCTCACCGACCGAGATCGCCTTCGGCAACCGCTGCGGGCTGCGCGGCGGTCGGACCGGCCGGGCCGGGTCGATCGCCGTCAGCCCCTCCCGCAGCGCGAACTTGTGGAATCCACGGACCGCGATCACCGCACGGGCGGCCGAACTCGCCGCCAGCGGCGGGTGCTCGGCGTCCCCGGATCGCATGCGGACGAGGAAGTCCGCGACGTGGTGTTGGGTGACCTCACCGACGTCGCCGACCGAGTGTTGGGTGAGCACGGCGAGGTAGCGGTCCAGATCGCGCCGGTAGGAGCTCAGGGTGTTCGCGGCCAGCCCCCGCTCGACCGCGAGGTGGTCCAGGTAGCTGCGCAGCGCAACCGCCAGGTCGACCTCGGGCACGGTTATCCCTTCGCGTGGGGGCTCCGCGAACCTAGCCGCGAGATGGCCCCGAGCCCGGTCCGACACGCAGCGGCCGCGCCGATTGGCTCGACGGCGATTGCCCGTGGCGACAGGGCGGCCCCGCCACGCGAGGCTTTCTGACGATGGGTCAGAGGATCTCGGACAGCGGGGACACCGGCAGCCCGTGGGCCGCGGCGACCGGTTCACAGACGACCGAACCGGCATGGGTGTTCAGGCCGGCGGCCAGGGCGCGGTCGGCCCGGCAGGCATCGCGCCAGCCGCGGTCGGCGATGGCTTGTACGTAGGGCAGCGTCACATTGGTCAACGCATAGGTGGAGGTGTGCGGGACTGCGCCCGGCATGTTGGTCACGCAGTAGAACAGCGAGCCGTGCGCCTCGAACACCGGGTCGGCATGGGTGGTGGGACGGGAGTCCTCGAAGCAGCCGCCCTGGTCGATGGCGATGTCCACCAGCACGGTGCCCGGCTTCATCCTGGCCACCAGTTCGCCGGCGATCAGCTTCGGCGCGACCGCCCCGGGCACCAGCACCGCGCCGACCACCAGATCGGCGTCGAGCACCGCCGCCTCGATCTCGTAGGCGTTGGACGCCACCGTCTGGGCATGGCCCTGGTAGATGCGGTCCGCCTCGCGGAGCTTGGCGATGTTGCGGTCCAGCAGCAGCACCTCGGCCTGCATGCCGATCGCGATCGCCGCCGCGTTCATCCCGGAGACGCCGGCCCCGATCACCACAACCTTCGCGGCGTAGACGCCGGACACCCCACCCATCAGCACCCCGCGGCCACCGCCGGAGCGCATCAGGTGGTACGCCCCGGCCAGCGGCGCCAGCCGTCCGGCGACCTCGCTCATCGGGTACAGCAGCGGCAGCGAACCGTCGGGCAGTTGCACGGTCTCATAGGCGATCGCGGTGGTGCCCGCAACCAGCAGGGCGTCGGTGCACTCCTTGGACGCCGCCAGATGCAGGTAGGTGAACAGCACCTGGTCGTGGCGCAGCAGGTGGTACTCCTCGGCTATCGGCTCCTTCACCTTCAGCACGAGGTCCGCGGTGCCCCAAACCTCGTCACGGCGCTCGAGGATGCGGGCCCCCGCCCGGACGTAGTCGGCGTCCGAGATCGAGGAGCCCGCGCCGGCGTCGTGCTCGACGAGTACCGCGTGCCCGTTCCGGGTCAGCTCGTGCACGCCGGACGGGGTGATCGCGACGCGGTACTCGTGGTTCTTCAGTTCGCGGGGGACGCCGATCCGCATACTCGATGGTAGAGGGTGTCTCGTACGGTCGGCCGCGCGAGACACCCTCTTCTAAGGCGTGGCGCGGACGGCCTCCGCAGGCGCCGCGCGAGCGTCTTCCCAACGATCACGGACCGGCGACGGAGGGTCCGGACGGCTCGGTTCCAACCGGATGATCACATCCGCCGCGGTGAGCGTGGTCAGGTCGTGAGTCGCGACGATCACCGTGCGATCCGCGCTCAGCGTTCGCAAGGTGGCGAGGAAACGTTCCGCCGCGGCCGCGTCCAGACCGGTCGTCGGCTCGTCGAGGATGAGCACCCGAGCACCGCCGACCAGTGCCCGCGCCAACGCGATGCGCTGCCGTTGGCCGCCGGACAGGAACCGACCGCGTTGCCCCAGACGAGCGTCGAGACCACCAGGCAGGCTCGCCACCTCGTCGGCGATGCCGGCCTGGCGCAGGGACTCCCAGATGGTCGCGTCGTCGGCGTCCGGTCGCCCGAACGTGACGTTGTCGCGAACGCTCGCGTCCAGGACCGGCGCCTCCTGCAACAGCACCGTGATGTTGTCCCGGACGCTGCGCAGCTTCACATCCCGCAGATCGAAACCGTCCAGCCGAACCTCGCCGGACCCCGGGTCGTCGAGCCGCGCGAGCAGCCGGATCATGGTCGACTTGCCCGAGCCGCTCGGTCCGGCGATCGCCGTCATCCGACCCGGCGCGAACCGCGCCGTCGCGGCCGCCAGCACCGGTCGGCGCGCGCCCGGGTAGCGGAAGCCGACGTCGCACAGCTCCAGATCACCGCGGACCCGCTGGGAGTCCAGCGCCACTGCATCGGCCCGCTCGGTCACGCCCTGCGGCACGTCCATCAGCTCGGCCACCCGCTGCACACCGGCGGCCGAGGAGACCAGGGTGTTGCCCAGGTCGCCCAACGATCGGACCGGCGAGTACATCTGGGAGAGGTAGGTGAGGAAGACCATCAGCCCACCCAGGGTCATCTGGTGGTGCTGCAGCGCCCAGGCACCCGCGGTCATCACGGTCAGCATGGCGAGCAACTCGAGCAGGTTGACGACCAACGGGAACGTCGCCCGCAGCCGGGCGCCGGCCAGTTCGGCAGCCAATGCCGAACGGGCCTCCCGGTCGAAGCGGGCCATCTCCTCGGCCTCGCGCCCGTGCACCTGGACCAGTGCCATGGCCGCGATGCTCTCCTCGGCCACGGCGGTCATCGAGCCGGAGCGGCGCCGTTTCTCCCGCGACACGCGCTTGAGCCGGCGGGCGAAGCGTTGCGCGACGATCCAGAAGATCGGGATGACCGCGGCGGAGACCAGCGCCAGACGCCAGTCCAGGCGCACCAGTGCTCCGCCGAAGAACGCCAGTCGGGCGAACGAGCCGACGGCGGTGATCACGATGCCGATCATCAGCGTCTCGACGCTGTTGACGTCGGAGTTCAGTCGGGTGAGCAGGTCGCCGGCCCGCAGCTTGTCCAGGGCGATGGTCGAGGCTCGCTGCAGCCGCGCCAGCATCCGACTGCGGACCCGCAACTGCAGGTGCTCGCCGATCCAGACGGACATGTAGGAACTCAACCAACCCAGCAGACCACCCCAGATCGTCAATGTGATGTAGAGCAGGGCGATGCTTTTGATCGCCAGCAGGTTCATCGGCACCAGCACCTGGTCGATGACCCGTTGGAACAGCCAGATCTCGATCGCCTCAATGCCCGGCACCGCTATCGCGAGCACGAGCAGCAGGGCGATTCCGAACCGGTACGGGCGAACGTCCGGCCAGAACTTCCGGATCAGGATCCGGGCCGGTACGTCCGGGGTCTCGGCAACGAGTCCCCGGCCCTGCGCCTTGGGCGCCACACCACGCATGAATCGCCGCAGATTCCCGGGCGGACGGGGGCGCCCCGGCCGGGGGGACCGGCCGGGGCGCGCGACGTTATCGCTGAGCGGCAAGCTCAGTCACACCAGTCGTCACAGTCGTCGTCATACCAATCATCGTCGCAGTCACGCCAGCGCCAACTGCAGTAGTCGTACTCGTCGAAAGACTCCCAGCCATGGTGGAAACCATGCCAGCCGTGCCAGTGGTGGAATGCTCGCATCTGCGGTGCCTACCCTTTCCCTCGTGTCGGACCGATGTCCGAAATGGGCGGGACCGACGATAGTCAGATGTGCTGAAGTGGATGAAGATGCCGACGAGACAATTTGAGAAGATCGTTACCGCTGTTGACTAAAGATCCGCTTCCGCAAGTTGCGCAGTGCAATCATCTGTTGCCAGGACGGGAACCCAAGTACTCCCGGCCGGAGGCCGAGCTTCGGGCACCCGAATTCATCCCGCGCAGGTGCGGACAAGGTCGGCATCAGCAGTCCCGATCGTCGTAGTAGGGGTCTGCCAAGCGTCGACGCCACTCCCAGCCCGGGCCCCAGCCGCAGTAGGCGTTGCCCAAGTTCCGGTGGTGCCGGTGGTGCCAGCATGCGCATCCCATCGGAACCTACCGTTGCGAGGTGGCGCAGGTGTGTCCGAATGGAGCCCCAATAAGTAACTCTGCGTCCGCGAAGTGCTCGCGGCCCGGTCGCGAGCACTTGGCAAGATCGTTACCGTCGCGATCCCAACGGACGGATTCGGTACGAACGTTCTTACCCCGCTGTACAACCACTGCGCAGGCCGTCGAGCCCCGGACCGGCCAGAACCGTCTGCAACGCCGGGGCGCCCATCACCAGCAAGGGGTTGTGCAGGTCGCCACGGAGTACGCCACGGACAACATCGGCCAGCGGGACCCAGCGCAGTTCGAGGTCGAACTCCTCGTGCCGACCCGGAGTCGGATCGCCCGGCGCGGGCCCGGCGTCGCGCGCCACGAAGATGCGCACCGCCTCGTCGCTCATCCCCGGCGAGGTGTAGGCATCGACCAGCACCCGCCAGTCCGAGGCGACCCGGTGTGCCTCCTCGGCCAACTCGCGCTGGGCCGCCGCCAGCCTCGGTTCTCCCGGTCGATCGAGCAGCCCCGCGGGAATCTCCCAGAGTCGCCTGCCCACCGGATGGCGGTACTGCCGGATGACCAGCAGCCGATCGGCATCGTCGAGCACCATCACCCCGACCGCCCCCGGATGCACCAGCACGTCGCGTACGGCCAGCTCGCCGTCCGGCATCTCGACGTGGTCGACGCGCATCCGCACCACCCCGCCGCGGAACGCGATGACCGACCGACGCACCGGCCACGTCTCGGGTGTGTCCACCAGATCCCCGGTCGACGTGGACTCGCCGCGCTCGGTTGCGCTCGGCGCTGCCTCCGGCCGGCCGATCACGATCCGATCCGCGCCAACTGCACCGGCGTCCCGGCGTTCGAACTGGCCGCCTCGAGCCGCTTCTGACGCCACATCAGACCGGCCGAGATCAGACCCGCGAACAGCGGATGCGCCCGCGTCGGCCGGGATCTGAACTCCGGGTGCGCCTGGGTGGCCACGAAGTACGGGTGCTCGTCGCGGGGCAGCTCGACGAACTCCACCAGTCGGCCGTCGGGCGAGGTGCCGGAGAACTTGAGCCCGGCTCGCTCCAACTCGGTGCGGTAGTCGTTGTTGACCTCGTAGCGATGCCGGTGGCGTTCCGAAACGTACGGCTCGCCGTACAACTCGCGCACCAACGAGCCCTCCGCCAACTTGGCCGGGTACAGCCCCAGCCGCATCGTCCCGCCGAGGTCGCGTTCCCCGGACACGACGTCGCGTTGGTCGGCCATCGTGGCGATCACCGGATGCGCCGTGGCCGGGTCGAACTCCGTCGAGTTCGCGTCGGCGAGCCCGGCGATCGTGCGGGCGTACTCGATCACGACGCACTGCAGGCCCAGACACAGGCCGAGCAAGGGAATGCCCTGCTCGCGGGCATAACGAACCGCACCCAGCTTGCCCTCGATGCCGCGCACCCCGAAGCCGCCGGGGATGCAGACCGCGTCCACGTCGCACAGCGCCGCCACCGCGCCCTCGTAGGTCTGGCAGTCGTCGGAGGTGACCCACTTGATGTTGACCCGCGCGTCGTTCGCGAACCCGCCGTGGCGCAGCGCCTCGGTCACCGACAGGTACGCGTCCGGCAGGTCGACGTACTTCCCGACCAGGCCCACCGTCACCTCGCGCGCCGGGGCATGCACCCGACGCAGCAGCTCGTCCCAGGCCGACCAGTCGACGTCGCGGAAGGGCAGCCCCAACCGACGCACCACGTAGGCGTCCAGGCCCTCCCCGTGCAGCACCTTCGGGATGTCGTAGATGGACGGGGCATCGACGGCGGCCGCGATCGCCTCGGTGTCGACGTCGCACATCAGCGAGATCTTGCGCTTGACCCCGGGCGGGATCTGGCGGTCCGAGCGGCAGACGATCGCGTCGGGTTGGATACCGATCGAGCGCAGCGCGGCGACCGAGTGCTGCGTGGGTTTGGTCTTCAGCTCTCCCGACGGCCCGAGGTAGGGCACGAGCGAGACGTGCAGGAAGAAGACGTTGTCGCGGCCGACCTCGTGCCGAATCTGCCGGGCCGCCTCCAGGAAGGGCAGCGACTCGATGTCGCCGACGGTCCCACCGATCTCGGTGATCACCACGTCGATCTGGTCCTGGCCGCTGCCCGAGCCGGGGCCGGCCATCTTGCGGATGCGCGCCTTGATCTCGTTGGTGATGTGCGGAATCACCTGGACGGTGTCGCCGAGGTACTCCCCGCGCCGTTCCTTGGCGATCACCGTGGAGTAGATCTGACCCGTCGTCACATTCGCCGAACCGTGCAGCACCACGTCGAGGAAACGCTCGTAGTGCCCGACGTCCAGGTCGGTCTCCGCGCCGTCGTCGGTGACGAACACCTCGCCGTGCTGGAACGGGTTCATCGTGCCGGGATCGACGTTCAGGTACGGGTCCAGCTTCTGCATGGTCACCCGCAGCCCGCGGGCGGTCAGCAGGTTGCCCAGGCTGGAGGCGGTCAGACCCTTGCCCAACGACGAAGCGACGCCGCCCGTGACGAACAGGTGCTTGGTGATATGCGGTGCAGCCAAAGCACGCTCCGTGGCTGTCGGGCCGGCAAAACCGGCGACGAAGGAGCCGGCAAGTGTTGCCGACCGCCGGGGGTCCACGGGTTTCCAGTCTAGTGCTCGCCGCCCGGCCGCGCCCGGCGGCATGCGGAGAGTTCGCGGTAGAGCTCGAGAAGACCCGCGCTGATCTGCTCCTGCGTCGGCCACTGCGCCGCTCGAGCCGGCCCGGCGGCGGCCAACCGGAAGCGTAGGGTCGGCTCGCGGAGCACCCGCACCACCGCCTCGGCCAGTGCCCGCGGGTCGCCGGGCGGCACGAGCACGGCCGCGTCCCCCACCAGTTCCGGAATCCCGCCCACCGCCGTCGCGACCAGTGGCACCCCCGCCCGCAGCGCCTCCTGGGCGTACAGCGAACGCGCCTCCCAGACGCTGGACAGCACCGCCACGTCCGCGGCCGCCAGCAAGCGGGAGACGTCCGGTCGGGCCCCGAGCAAGCGCACCGGCAGTCCCTGCGCGGCGATCCGATCCGCCAACTGCGCCCGTAATGGCCCGGCGCCGGCGATCGCCAGCAGCGGCCAGGGCTCGACGGCGCGCCAGGCCCGCGCTGCGGCCAGCAACGTCGGGTAGTCCTTCTGTTGCGCCAATCGGCCCACCGCCAGGACCAGGGGTCGGTCCCCCAACTCGAGTTCCCCGCGGGTCACCGCCCGATCGCCGGTGAGGCCCGCCGCGGGCGCCGCCACGGGACCGGGCCGCACGTCCCGGGCGCCGGAACGACGGGCCCGCTCGGCGAGGTCCGACGACGCCGCCAGCATTACGTCGGCGCGCCGAGCCACCAGGCGGTCCACCGCCGCCGGCAGTTGGGCGCGCCCGCGGTCGGCAGGCACGAGGTTGTGCCGGCTCACGATGACAGCGGGCGCACCGGCGCCCGGCCAGGCCGCGCCAGAGACCGCGACGGCTCCGGCCCGCAGGCCGTGCGCGTGCACGACGTCCACCCGATGCCTGCGCAGCTGCCGTGCCAACTCCACCGTCCCGGCCAGCGCTTGCGGACGCCGGAAGTCGGCAACCGGGATCGGGACGAACACCGCCCCGCGGGCGGAGAACCCGAATCGCGGGTCGAGCCCCTCGGGGCCCGCCACCCGAACCGCGATGCCGGCGGCGGCGCATCCGGCGACCACGTCGGCCACGTGCCGGCCGATACCGCCGGCGCTGTCCGCGAGCAGCAGCAGCGGGCGCGGCGAAGGCTCCGTCACGGTGTGTGCTGTTCGCTTGTCCCGCTCACAGCGAACGCGGCAACAACCGCGGCCGGCGCAGCGCCGGGACCTCCAACCCACTCAGGCAACGCCGATCAGCCAGCCCGACCAGGCCGACGTAGCCGACGACGACCGCACCGCCGACGACCGCGGCAGCCACCGCCGATCCCGACGCGTTCGTGGTCCCGAGGTGCTCCCCCAGCTGACGCCCTGCCTCACCCAGGAGCACGGCGGCCACCAGGGTGACCGGCCCGGTCCGCGCCAACCCGGCCAGCGCGGCCGGGCCGTGCAGTCGGCGCACGGCGAGCAGCAGCAGCAACCCGGACAACGTAAACCCGATCGTGGACCCGATCGCCAGGACGGTCACCGTGCGGCGCCCCGGAAGTGCGGGCACCGCCGTCAGATCGATCGCGGCGACGGCCACCCAGCCCGCCACCGTGGCCACGGCGGCGCGGCGGCCGCGATGCGCCGCGTACAGCACCCGGGACAGATGCGCGGCAAGCGCGTAACCGGCCAGTCCGGGCGCGATCGCGGTGATCCCGTCGGCGACCCGGGCCGTGTCGAGGGCGGAGCCACCGGCGGCGAACAACCGCGACACCGGCGCCGCGACGGCGACCAGCACGGCCGCGCCGAGACATCCGGCGGCCATGACACCGCGGGCGCCTGCCGCGGTCAGCCGGGCCACCGCTGCCCGGTCGCCCGCCGCGGTCGCCGCCGCGATCCGCGGGAAGGCGGCGGTGGCCAGGGGAACGGCGAGCGCCGCGTACGGCAGCAGGAACACCGCCCCGGCCCAGGTGTAGACGGTGACCGACCCCGGCGTGCCGTTGTGGTTGGCCAACCAGATGACCACCAGCAGCGCCCCCTGTTGGGCCAGCAACGCCGCGACGCCGGCCGCGGCCAGCCCGCGCACCTGGCGGGCCGTACCGGACGGGAACGTCCAGCGCGGGCGCAGCCGCAACCCGGTCGCGCGGATCGGGATCGTCACGGTCGCAGCGAGCGCCAGGACGCCGAGTGTCGTGCCGACCGCGAGCGCCGCGCGAGCCGAGCGCGGCACGGTGTCCACGCCGGTGTCGCCGTGGGCCAGTCGGGCGAACAACAGGTACGCACCGATCACGACGGTGCTGGAGACCAAGGGAGCCAGCGCCGCGGCCAGAAACCGCCGGTGCGCCTGCGCAGCACCGGAGAGAACGACCGCCACGGCGTAACAGAACAACTGCGGCAGGAACACCAACAGCATCCGGGTGCCGACGTCGGGCGCGGCGGCCGGGCAATGGCCCGCGCCGAGGAACGCCCCGATCAGCGGGCGCGCGGCAGCCGCCGCGATCACGCTCACCGGTACCAACAGGGCCAGCGACCAGGTCAGCAACGCGGAGACCAGACGGTCGACCGTGGCCCGGTCGCCGCGGGCCACCGCCGGGGCCAGCACCGGCACCACAGCGCCGGCCAACGCCCCACCGGCTACCACCTCGAAGAGCACGTTCGGCAAGAGGTTCGCGGTGTTGTAGACGTCGGCCAGGCAACCGGAGTGCACGGTGTGGGCGAACACCACCCAACGCCCGAACCCGACCGCCCGAGCAAGCACGGTCACCGCGGCCACCAGCAATACCGCGCCGGCCAGGCTGCCTCGGCGCAGGCCCGACGCGGCCGGCTCCGGAACTGACTGACCGTCAGTTCGGGGCGTCGTCAGCGCGACGCGTGGCCCGTCGGTCACCGGTGCACCAGCGTCCGGCGGTGCACGCCGAACGTGGCGTGCACCGTGACATCGGTTCGGGGAAGGCGCCCCAGGTCATCGATCCGGCGTAAAGCTGGGTTGGCCGCGATCACCTCACTGAAGCTGTGCCGTTCACTCGCGAGGGTCAGCGCGACGACCGCGACCAGGTGGGCGAGCCGCCCGGGCAGCCGGTGGCGCAGGAGGACCGCGCTCCCCAGGGCCGCCCCCACGGCGTTGGCGCCGCAGTCGCCGAGCATGACGCGCTCCCGCAGATCCGCCGGCAACAGGGCAGCAGCCGCGCCCACCGCGCCCACCGCGGCGGGCGCCAACGGGGCGAGCAGCAGGCCGAACTTCAGACACCGCCCGGGGCGCAGGTCGAACAGGTTGGCCAGGTTGGCATGACCGGCCACCAGGGCAGCCCCGACGACCAGGTCGACCGGACGTGCCGACACCGCTCGGGCCACGCCGAACCCGACGACGGGCAGCGCGACCAACTTCACGGTTCCGGTGGTGATCCGACCTCGCCGCAGACCGGCCAGGTGGCCACCGAGGCCCTTGGCCGGCGGGCCGCCGAGCTCACCCAGGTCGTCGTACCGGCCCACCGCCGCCGCGCCGAGCACCGCTGCCGTCGCGGCGACACGACCGCGCCAAGGCACGGCCGCGCACAACGTCCCGACCCCGGCGCCCAACGCGAACGCGGGCCCGGCGAGCAGGGACACCTGTCGACCCGCGTAATTGCGGCGCCGCCAGCGGGTCGCACCCCCCGGCGGATTCGCCTCCAGCAACGCCAGGGCGCCGCGGGCCGCGAGGCCGCCGAGTGCCCCGGCCCGGGCCCACTGACCTACGGTCACTTCTTGGCCGTGGGCGCCCGGAACTGGGGCAGCGGCGCGTCGGAGGAGTCGGCGCCGCCGTACTGCCCGGACCCGCCCGCCAGCTGCTCCACCAAGGCGTAGGCCACCGCGATCTGACCGAACGGGGTGTCGGTGCCGTCGACCGTGGACACCACCGACGACACCGTGCCGTCGCGCCGGACGGCCTGCAGCGGGCCGCCGAGCGCCGCCGCCCACGGACCGGCCACCACGGCGCCGTCGCCGGCGGCCTCCAACGCGGCCGCCAGCTTCACGCTGCCCGCGATCACCCGCTCGTCGGCCGGCTGCGGCTTGGCCGACGGACCGCCGGTCACCAGCACGGCCAGGTCGCCTCGATCGGAGAGCTGCTCGCGGCCGATCAGGCCGTCCCGGTCCAGTTCCGTCACCAGCGCAGCAGCCGCGCTGTCGAGCGTGCGTGGTGTGCGCGAGACCAGCGCCCCGGCCAACTGCGCCTCCGCGGTGCGCCCCGTGACGTCCGCCAAGCCGTAGCTGCGCACCGCCTGATCCCGGAGCATCGCCTTGCCGGCGCCATCGGATTGCTCGGCTCCGGCGAAGAAGTCGGAGTTGACGTCGATCCGGCCGGCGACCTGCGCGCCCGCGTCCTGCAGAGTCCTGGCCAGGCTGTCCACGTCCTTGCGGCCGCTCCCCGGCAGCGTGATCAACACCACCCGGTGCCCGATCAGGCGGCCGGTGAGCAGGGTGTCGTGCAGGGCGGTGAGGTAGTCGTCGCGGTAGTCCACCTGAGCCTGTGCCGCAGCCAGGTCGTGCCGCAGCGTGTCCTTCTCGCCGGCGAAGCTGGCGATCGTGGACCGCTGCGAGTCGATCAGCGACTGGTTGAGCAAGGACGTACCGACCAATATCCCGGTGGCCAGCGCCATGAACACGGCTACCAGGGAGACCAGGTGGTAACGGAAGTCGATCAGGGCGGGCTCTCCTAGAGCAGGCCGTGCAGCCAGTACCTGAGGTCGTCCCACCGGGCATCCAGCGTGGTCATGATCGCACGCCCGGACGGCGAGGCGGTGACCGCGACAGCCATTGTCACCAGCGCCGCCAGCAGCAGGAGCAGCAATTGTGCATTGCTGATCCGGCTGCGGTAGAGCCGCGAAACGCCTTTGGCGTCGATGAGTTTGCTGCCCACCCGCAAGCGGGTGAGGAATGTGCTGGCCATCCCGTCGCGGCCCTTGTCGAGGAACTCCTCCAGGTTGGCGTGAGTGCCGACCGCGACGATCAGATCGGCGCCGGCCTCGTCGGCGAGCAGCATCGCCACGTCCTCGCTGGTGCCGATCGCCGGCAGCGTTATCGCCGAGCGGCCCAGCCGGTGCAGCCGCGCCATCCCGGGCGCGCGTCCGTCGGTGTAGGCGTGCACGACGAGTTCCGCGCCGCAGGCCAACGCCTTGTCGGAGACCGAGTCCATGTCGCCGACGATCAGTTCCGGGGTGTAGCCGGCCTCCATGAGCGCGTCGGCGCCGGCGTCCACACCGATGAGCACCGGGTGGTACTCGCGCAGATACGGACGCAGCGCCGCCAGATCCTCCCGGTAGTGCGGACCGCGGACCACGATCAATGCATGGCGGCCGTCCAGGCGGGTGCGCAACGGTGGCGCCGCGATCGGGTCGAGCAGCACGGTGTGCTCCCGCTCGAGGTGCTCCATGGTGTTGGTGACGAACGCCTTCAGTTCGTCGGACAACCCTGCGCGGGCCGTGGCCACGGCGGCCTCGATCGAGGCCGGGTTGGCGATCCGGCCGGCCGCGACCGATGCGTCGGCCCGGTACAGCGTGCCCCCGTGCAGCCGCAGCACCTCGCCCTCGACGACGAAGTCGAACAGGTCGCCGCCCACGTCATCGATCAGCGGTATGCCCGCCTCCAGCAGGATGGCGGGACCCAGGTTGGGATAGCGACCGCTGATGCTCGGCGCCGCATTGATCACGGCGACCGGTCGGCATGCGACCAGCGCCTCCGCACTGACCCGGTCCAGGTCGATGTGGTCGATGATCGCGATCTCACCCGGACGTAGCCGCTTGGTGAGGTGCTTGGTCCGTCTGTCGACACGTACGATGCCGACGAGACCCGGTTCGCCGACTCGACCGCGATCGGCGCGCGGCAACCTCACCCGGGCATACTGCCACGGCGCGCCGGCGCACCCCTTGCGCCTGTCGGGGGGTCAGTCCTGCGCGCCGCGTCGAGCCGCGACCAGGAGTTCCACGGCATGAGCCTGCGCGGTGGCCGAATCGGTCTGGCCGGCGAGCATGCGCGACAGTTCGCGGACCCTGTCCTCGCCGGCCAACCGGTGCACCTCGGTGCGCGCGCCGGCGGTCTGCGTCCGGGACACCGACAGGTGTTGGTCGGCGAACGCGGCCACCTGCGGCAGGTGAGTCACCACCACGACCTGGGCGACCTCGGCCAGCCGCGCCAGCCGGCGGCCCACCTCCAGCGCGGCCCGGCCTCCGACCCCTGCGTCGACCTCGTCGAACACGAAGGTCGCAACCGGATCCACCCCGGCCAACGCGACCTGTACGGCCAGCATGATCCGCGACAGTTCGCCACCGGAGGCGGCCCGTTGCACCGGGCGCGCCGGGGCGTCGGAATGCGCGGCCAGCAGCATCTCGACCTCGTCCGCCCCGTGCGGGCCGAAGCCCGACCGATCCTCGATCTGACGCACCATCACGGACAGGTGGGCCCCGGCCATGGCCAGCCCGGACAGTTCGGCGGCGATGGCCTCCTGCAATCGGGCGGCCGCGGCCCGGCGGGCGGCCGAGAGAAGTTCCGCCTGCTCGGCCAGCAGCCCCTGCAGCGCCGCCTCGCGCTCGCGCAGCGCCGCGGTGGTGTCGACGTCGGAGTCGAGTTCGGCGAGCCGGAGCGCGCCCTCGTTCGCCCAGGCCACCACCTCGCCTGTGGTCTCGCCGTACTTGCGCAGCAACCTGGTCAGCGCCGCCCGGCGGTCGTTCGCCGCCGCCAGGCGTGCCGGATCCACCTCAACCCCGGCGGCGTAGGAAGCCAGATCGCCGATCAGGTCGGCCTGCAGGTAGAAGATCTCGGCGGCACGCTTCGCCAGATCGGCAAGCTGCGGGTCGTGTTCCGACATCGCGTCCAGGGCCCGGCGGGCCCGCTGGAGCAGGGTGGCCGCGTCGACGCCGGAATCCGGCTCGCCGCCCAGAATCTCGTGAGCGGTACTCGCCGCATCCCGGAGCGCGTCGGCATGCTCGAGGCGTCCCATCTCCGCGATCAGGGCCGACTCCTCGTCCGGTTGCGGATTCACAGCGGCGACTTCGGCCAGCCCCAACCGCAGCGCGTCGGCCTCCCGAGCCCGTTCGCGGGCCCGACCGAGCAGGTCGCCCAGCCGTTCTCGCACGCCGAGCAATTCCTGGTAGGCCGCCCGGTACGCCGTCAGCGGCTCGGCCACGGCCGTGCCCCCGTAGCGGTCGAGCAGCTCTCGCTGCAGGGCCGGGCTGCGCAGGTGCTGCTGATCGTGCTGGCCGTGCAGCGCGACCAGGTGCTCCCCGAGGTCGGCGAGCACCCCGACCGGCACCGACCGGCCACCGACGTGCGCCCGTGATCGGCCCTCCGCGGTGACCGTGCGGGCCAGGATCAGTACGCCGTCATCCAGTTCACCGCCGGCTTCGGCGACTCGATCGGCCACCGGTCCGACGGCGGGCACCCGCACACGGCCCTCCACGACCAGTCGGCTGCCGGGACGGACCAGGCCCGCGTCGGCGCGGCCGCCCAGCAAGAGCCCCAGTCCGGTCATCACCATGGTCTTGCCCGCGCCCGTCTCGCCGGTCAGCACGGTCAGGCCGGGGCCGAGTTCGAGGACCGCCTCCTCGATGACCCCGAGGCCGCGAATGGTGATCTCCTCGAACACCGCTCACTCCCCCGTCGACTCGAGCCCGGCGCCCCGCCAGCCGCTGACCGGCAACTGGAACTTGCGGACCAGGCGATCGGTGAACGGCGCCTGGTGCAGCCGCGCCAACAACACAGGCACCGCGCCGCGACGGACCTCGACCCGGGTGCCCGCAGGCAGCGTCCAGCTGCGCCGGCCGTCCACCCAGAGCACGCCGTGGGGGGTGTCCGAGAGGACTTCGACGGCCAATGTCGAGTCCGGCGACACCACCAGCGGCCGCGCGAACAGGGCATGCGCGCTGATCGGGATCATCAGCATCGCCTCGACCTGCGGCCACACCACCGGGCCACCCGCGGAGAACGCGTAGGCGGTCGACCCGGTCGGGGTGGCGCAGACGACGCCGTCGCAACCCCAGCGGGACAACGGCCGACCGTCGACCTCGGCGATGACCTCGAGCATGCGGTCCCGCGAGGCCTTCTCCACCGAAGCCTCGTTCAGCGCCCAGGTGTGCGCGATCCGTTCCGGCCCGACCCATGCCTCCACGTTGATCGTCATCCGCTCCTCGACCGACCAGTCGCGCGACACGACCCGGTGCGCCACCTCGGCAAGGCCGTCGCGCTCCACGTCGGCCAGGAAACCCACGTGTCCCAGATTGACGCCGAGCAGCGGGACACGCTCCTCGTGGGCGAGTTCTGCCGCGCGCAGCAACGTCCCGTCGCCGCCGAGCACCACGGCCAGTTCGCAGCCGGCAGCCTCCCCGGGCTCGGCCGCCACCGCGGTCACGCCGGGCAGACCGATGCGTTCGGCCTCGGTCTTCGGCGCGCGGACCCGCAAGCCGGCCGCCAGCAGTCGCTCGCACAGCGTCCGCGCCGCCGCGATGGCCTCCGGCCGGAAGGCGTGGGCGACCAACAAGATCTCGCGCTGCGTCATGAGTCGATCGCCACCGCACACCCGCTCTGCGGCAGGACGCTCATTGGGGCCCCGCCGCCATCGCGGCCGCCAAGTCGCCCTCGTCCAGAGCCGGGGCACCCGGGTGCATCCAGAGGAAGTACTCCACGTTGCCGCTGGGGCCGGGCAACGGACTGGCCGTCACGCCGCGGACACCGAGGCCGAGCTCGCGGGCCGCGCCGGCCACCGCGCGGACCGCTTCGGCCCGCAACCCGGGGTCGCGCACCACGCCACCGGCACCCAGCCGCTCCCGCCCGACCTCGAACTGCGGCTTGACCATCACGACCAGGTCCGCGTCCGGCTCGGCGCACCGCACCAGTGCCGGCAGTACCAGATGCAGCGGGATGAACGACAGATCGGCAACGACCAGACCGGCCGCGGGTCCGATCTGATCGGGTGTCAGATCTCGGACGTTCGTCCGGTCGTGGACCTCGACCCGCGGATCATTCCGCAGCCGCCAGGCCAGCTGCCCGTACCCCACGTCGACCGCCACCACGGCTGCGGCCCCGCGCCGCAGCAGCACATCCGTGAAGCCGCCGGTCGAAGCTCCGGCGTCCAGGCAGCGCCGCCCGGCCAGCCGGGGCCCACCGGTCGGCCGAGCCGCGAAGGCGTCCAACGCACCCGCGAGCTTCCAGGCCCCGCGGGAGGCGTAGCCCGGGTCGGGCTCGGCGAGATCGACCTCGATCGGCTCGGCCGGGACCACCTGCGTGGCCGGCTTGGTGGCCGCCCGGCCGGAGACGCTCACCCGACCGCCCGCGACCAACTCGGCCGCGTGCTCCCGCGACCGGGCCAGGCCGCGGCGCACCAGCTCCGCGTCCAGTCGGGCCAGCCGGTTGGCCAACTCACTCAGCCGGGCCGGGCCGAACCGACGGCAGCCGGGGCGGCCTCGGTCAGGCAGTCCTGCAATCCACGATGCACCCGGTCGTAGACGGCCACCTGCTCCCCCATGCCGGCGCCGGTCAGCTCCGCAAGGGCCTCCAGCACCGAGTCGACCCGGATGTCGCCGGTGGCCGCCGGCTCACCCGACGCCTCGGACACGAACTGCTCGACGGACTCCACGAACCCTCCGATCGCTGCCCGGTTCGACACACTCAAGCTATAGCTCCGCACCGACAATTTCGCCTTCGCGGCGCAACCACGCGTCCTGGCGGGTCTCCGTGACCGCCGGCGGCGCCGGCCTACCTGCCTCACGGTGAACCCGGAGGCACCTCGGCCCGCTCGACGTTCCACACCGCGGTCGCGGTGACTTGCACCTTTGCCAGGCTCCGCTTGCCGCGCCGCAGCAGCAGCCACTTCCCGTGCAGCAGGTCGCCGGCCGACGGCACCGCGGCCTCGTCGGTGACCTTCACGTTGTTCAAGTAGGCCCCACCCTCCGTGATGGTCCGCCGCGCGCTGTTGCCGCTGCGCTCCAGCCCGCTGGCGACCAGCAGGTCGGCCACCGACGGCAGCGACCCGTCGACGGTCGTTCCCGGCAGTTCGGCGAATGCCGCGGCCATCGTTGCCGGGTCCAACCCGGTCAGCTCGCCGCGCCCGAACAGGGCCGCGCCCGCGGCCTCCACGGCGGCGGTCGCCTGGACGCCGTGCACCAGCGTGGTGAGTTCGCGCGCCAGCGTCCGTTGCGCCTCACGCGCGGCGGGCCGCTCGGCGGTGGTTTTCGCCAACTCGTCGACCTGATCCCGGGTCAGGAACGTGAGTGACTTGCAGTACCCGATGACGTCCCGGTCGTCGACGTTCAACCAGAACTGGAAGAACGCGTAGGGCGAGGTCAGCTCCGCGTCCAACCACACCGACCCGGACTCGGTCTTGCCGAACTTCGCCCCGTCGGCCTTGGTCAGCAGGTTCGTGGTCAACGCGTGCGCCCGCCCGGTCTCCACCCGGCGGATCAGCTCGACGCCGGCGGTGATGTTCCCCCACTGGTCCGACCCGCCGATCTGGAGGCTGCAGCCGTGCCGCCGGTACAGCTCCAGAAAGTCCAACGACTGCAGCAGCACGTAGCTGAACTCGGTGTACGAGATCCCGACGTCGGATCCCAACCGCTTGCTCACCGCGTCGCGGGCAAGCATCCGGTTGACCGGGAAGTGCTTGCCGACGTCGCGCAGGAAGTCCACGGTCGACAGCGGCGCCGTCCAGTCGAGGTTGTTCACGACCAGCGCCGCGTTGTCGCCGGACAGGTCGAGGAAAGGCTCGATCTGCGCACGGATCCGGTCGACCCACTCGGCGACCACGTCTTTGGTGTTGAGGCTGCGTTCGGCGGTCTCCTTCGGGTCGCCGATCAACCCGGTGGCCCCGCCGACCAGCGCGATGACCCGATGCCCGGCCTGCTGGAACCGACGCAGCGTCAGAACCTGCACCAGGTGTCCGACGTGCAGGCTGGGCGCGGTCGGGTCGAAACCGCAGTACAGCGTGACCGGCCCGGCGGCCAACGACGCGGAAAGCGTGTCGGGGTCGGTGGTCTGCGCGACGAGGTCGCGCCAGGCGAGCTCGTCGAGGATGCCGGGCACGCTGCCTCCGGTCGGGGTCGGGAAGTCTCGCCGATTCTCCCATGCGGGCCCGACCGAACGTCCCTGAGCGAGCAACCCCTAGGCCGGCGCCGCGCGGCCCGACCGGATCCGCCGGACGGCGGGCCGGTAGGCACTCACCGACGGTTCGTCGGCGAGCCAGAACCGCCACGGCCGATCGGCCGCGGAGCTCACCCCGACCCGCGGCCCACAGCGCACGCGATCGGCGCAGGCCTGGCCCGGGTGCAGCCGCAACGAGTCGTCGGTGCACACGTCACGACCGTTGTCCTGCGGCCCGAGACCCAGGGTGCGGACCAGATTCGCCGGCCCCCGGGCCAACGCCGCGTCCGGCGCAATGCCGGGGCGGTGCGCCCTGGCCTCCGCCAGCCCGTCGGTCACCTCTCCGGCGCGAAGCAGCACGGCCGAGGGCCGCCCACGGGGTCCGCACACCACGTTGGCGCAGTAGTGCATCCCGTACGTGAAGTAGACGTAGAGCAGGCCCGGGCCCTCGAACATCACCGCGTTGCGTCGGGTCAGCCCACGAAAAGCATGAGAGGCCGGATCGTCGGTGCCGTCGTAGGCCTCGACCTCGGTCAGCCGCACGGCAACCGACCCCTGCATCAGGACCGCACCCAACAGTTCCGGGGCAACCTCGAGCACCGGGCGGTCGAAAAAGCTCCGGCTCAACCGCGCAGGCGACACCGGCGACCTCGCGGCGGCGGTGCCGGCGGAGCCCCGCGAACGGTCGCCTCCGGTCCGACCTGGCGTCACGCGACCCTCACCGCGTCCTGGCGGGGTGTCCACCCGAAACGCGAACGCGTCCGATTGGGTGAACACCCAGCTGAGGACAGGCAAAGAAAATCGCCTGGCCTCGGCGAAGGCAGCCGGTCGCGCCGACCACCGGACGAGCGATCAGGCCTTGACCCACGCCGCCGGCTCGGCCGAGAAAGCATTCAGGCAGCCGCTGCCGCAGAACCAGTAGCGCTTCGCGTCGAGGTCCAGGTACAGCGACGCGGGCACCTCCGCGACCGACATCCCGCACACCGGGTCGACGGCCAACTGCACCGACGTCTTCGGCTTTGCGACCGCCGAGCCATTCATCCCGTTGACCCCGTTCACTCCGGTGACGGCCTCGACCCCGTTCACCGCGGGCTTGATCCACCTGGTCGGTTCGAGCGTGAAGGCGTCCAAGCAGCCTGGGCCACAGAACCAGTAACGCTCGTCGTCCACGTCCTGGTGCAGGGAGGCCGGCACCTTGGCGACCGACATCCCGCACACCACGTCGGTGGCCAACTTCAGCGAACCGTTGGGTTTCGCGGCCGCCGATCCGTTCACCCCGGTCACCGACGATTCCTTGATCCAGTTGGTCGGCTCGGCCGAGAACGCGCGCAGGCAGCCGCTGCCGCAGAACCAGTAGCGCTCCCCGCCATGGTCCAGGTGCAGGGCCGTGTTGGTCGCCTGTACCGACATCCCGCAGACCGGGTCGAGGTGGACGGCGGACTTCCCGTCGGTCTCCGGCGCCGGATTGGCACTGTTCGGGATCTTCCCGCTCGGTCGCGGTCGCAGGGCCACGATCTCGGTCAGGATCGACAGCGCGACCTCCTCCGCGGTGACCGCCCCGATGTCCATCCCGGCCGGACTGTGTACCCGGTTGCGGTCCTCACCCTCGAGGTTCAGCATCTGGAGCACGGCCTTGCCACGCTTCGGGCTGGCCACCAGGCCGACGTAGGGGACGTTGGCCGCCAGCGCCGTCTGCAACGCCCCCTCCTCGTCGCGACCGTGCGCCGCGACGATCACCGCGGAGGCGTCGCTGAGCGACTGGGTCTCCGTCAGCGTGTCCATCTGGAAGCCCAGCGGCTTGCCCAAGGCGTGCAACGCCATCGCGACCGGCCCCTCGCCGTGGATCACCACCAACGGCGGCGGCACCACGGCCTCCAGGAAGATCTCCAGGGCTCCGCCGGACAGGCACGGGTTGTGCGCCAGCACCATGTCCTCGGGGATCTGGCGCTCGGTCTCCTTGTTGGGCGTGATCCGCAGCATCAGCGTGCTGCCGGTGTCCAACAGCGCAAGTGCCTGGGCCCGAACCGTTGCCTCGGCGCAAGTGCCGCCGACGAACCCCTCCATCGTCCCGCTCGACAGGACGATCGCCTCATCGCCGGGGCGGGCCGACGTGGGCTTCTCGGCGCGGACCACCCGCGCGTGGACGAACGGTACTCTGCCCCTGCGCAACTCGCGGGCGCGCTCCTGCACGTCAGGTCGACTCATACTGAGATTGGACCGCGATTCACCGGCGATCCGCTACCTCCCCGGGGGGCTGAAATTGCAGGGGTGTCGATCGGGACGATCTCTCAGCAGGGTTTTAGGCAGCGGGATCTTGCTATTGCGACGCAGTTCAAGCCTAGCGCGGAGGGCATACGAGACTTATGTTCGTTGCATAAGAAGTCCCGCGAGTCTTTTCGTTGAGTCGGCGCAGCTTGGGATGTAGCTTCGGTCCGCACTGTCCCGGCGCGCCCGCCCACGGCCGGACAGTGGTTGAAGATCGTCTAGAGCAAAGGATGCGGTGAGCAACTAGTGGGCGTTGAATCCAGCGGTGTGAGTCGGGGAAACCCGCGACTGTACGAACTCATTCAGAACGCACCCCGGGATGAGCCGGGCAAGAGCCCGACTGTGTTCGCGTTCAGCGAGATGGTGGACTGGCTGAAGATCGCGGGCCAGCCCGTCCAGGGCCCGTGGCCGCCGCACCAGCACCCGCGGCCCGACCCGGACGCCGAATCCTTGCCGGTGGCAGTCGTCGACCCGTTGCGCGGCGACAACCTCCGCTGACGCGTCGTCCCACCCCACCGCAAGAAAGGCGCACGATGTACCCTGCGAAATTCCGCTACGAGGCTCCGACCTCGCTCGCCGAGGCACTCGAAATGCTCAGCGTCTACGGCGATGAGTGCAAGATCCTGGCGGGTGGCCAGAGCTTGGTACCGATGCTCAAGCTCCGCTTCGCCTCCCCCGGTGTGCTGATCGACATCAACAACCTTCCCGGGTTGGCCTACCACCGCCGCGACACGAACGGCAGCCTCCGGGTCGGCGCGCTGTGCCGCCACCGCGACCTCGAACGCTCCGCTCTGCTGCCGCAGCACCAGCCGACGATGGCCGGGGTCGCTCCGCTGATCGCCGACCCGATCGTGCGCTGCCGTGGCACGCTGGTCGGCTCGCTCTGCCACTCCGACCCGCAGGGTGACTGGGCGGCGGCCGCGGTGGCCTGCGGGGCGAAGGTCGTCGCCACGAGCGCCCGTGGCGAACGCGAGATTCCGGTGAGCGAGTTCTTCACCGGCCCCTTCGAGAACGCTCTCGCGCTCGACGAGATCGCCACCGAAGCGGTGTTCCCCTCGGCCAAGGGCATGCAGGGCGGCTACCTGAAACTCGAACGCCGCATCGGCGACTTCGCGACCGCCGGCGTGGCCGTGGCGCTCGAGGTGACCGGCGACCGGGTCACCCGGGCCGGGCTGGCATTGACCGGCGTCGGGCCGCGCACCCTGGAAGCCACGGGCGCGGCCGAGTACCTCAAGAGCAAGTCGTTGACCCAGTCGGTGATCGAAGAGGCTTCTCGACTGTCCGCAGAGGCCGCGCAACCACGTGGCGACCACCGCGGTAGCAGCGAGTACAAGCGCCACATCATCTACACCTTCACCAACCGCCTGCTCACCCGGTTGGCCCTCGCCGCCTGACCCTCCGACACAAGCCCAAGGACGAAAACGTGGAAGATGAGCTGCGCCGTATCACCACCACAATCAACGGCGAGGTCAAGACGCTGGACGTCGAGCCTCGCATGTTGTTGGCCCACCTGCTGCGCAACAAGCTGGGTCTGACCGGTACTCACGTCGGTTGCGACACGACCAACTGTGGCGTCTGCACCGTGCTGGTGGACGACCTTCCGGTGAAGTCCTGCACGATGCTTGCCGTACAGACCGACGGCCACGACGTGGTCAGCGTCGAGGGTCTCTCCTCGTCCAGCGAACTGCACCCGGTGCAGGAAGGCTTCCACATCGAGCACGGCCTGCAGTGCGGGTTCTGCACCCCCGGCATGATGATGTCCTCCGTCGCCCTGCTGATGGAGAACCCGCACCCCGATGAGGACGAGATCCGCTGGGCGCTGTCCGGCAATCTCTGCCGCTGCACCGGTTACCAGAACATCGTCAAGGCGGTCATGTGGGCCGCCGAGAAACTCGACCCCACGGGAGCGAACGCATGACGGCCCAGGACGAGATCAAGATCGGTGGGCTGGGCGCCAGCCGGCCACGCGTCGAGGACGCCCGCTTCGTCCGCGGCCAGGGCAACTACGTCGAGGACGTGAACCTGCCGGGCCTGCTGCACCTGGAGATCCTGCGCAGCCCGATCGCGCACGCCCGGATCAAGTCGATCGACACCACGAAGGCGTGGAGCGTACCCGGCGTCAAGTGCGTGATCACCGGGGAGATGGCCGCCCAGCGCAACCTGGCCTGGATACCGACGCTGTCCTACGACACCGCGGCCGTCCTGGCCACCGACAAGGTGCGGTTCCAGGGCCAGGAGGTCGCCTGCGTCGTCGCGGACAACATGTACATCGCCCGCGACGCCTGCGACCTGATCCAGGTCGACTACGACCCACTGCCGCCGATCATCAACCCGATGATGGCGGTCGCCCCGGGCGCGCCGTTGATCCGCGACGACAAGGTCGGCCAGACGGACAACATCTGCTACCGGTGGGAGGTCGGCGACAAGGAGGCCACCGACCGGGCCTTCGCCACCGCCGATGTGGTCTCCCGGCTGAAGCTGCACTACCCGCGCTCACACCCGTCGCCGATCGAGAACTGCGGCGCGCTCGCCGACTTCAACGCCGTCACCGGCAAGCTCACGCTGTGGGCCACCCTGCAGGCCCCGCACATCATCCGGGCCGCCGTGGCGCTGATCGCCGAGTTGCCGGAGCACATGATCCGCGTCATCTCCCCGGACGTCGGCGGTGGGTTCGGCAACAAGGTGCCCGCTTACCCGGGGTACGTACTGGCAATCCTCGGCTCGATCCTGACCGGCAAGCCGGTGAAGTGGATCGAGGACAAGTCCGGCAACCTGATGTCGACCGGGTTCGCCCGCGACATGTACCTGGACTCCGAGATGGCGCTCTCGAGCGACGGCCGAATCATGGCCGTGCGCATGCACGCCGACGCCGACAACGGCGCGTTCTTCGGCGACGCTCAGCCGTCGAAGTTCAAGATCGGCCTGCTGCACTCCGCGTTCGCCGCCTACAACGTGCCGGCCGCGCACATGACCGCCCAGGGCCATTACACGAACAAGGCGTCCGGCGGTGTCGCGTACCGCTGCTCGTTCCGGGTCACCGAGGCGATGTTCTTCCAGGAACGCATGATGGACGCCGCCGCGATGGACCTCGGCATGGACGCGGCGCAGTTCCGTCGGGTCAACCTGCTGCGCGACGACCAGTTCCCGGCCCGCACGTGCTACGGCTTCCTGGTCGACTCCGGTCAGTTCAACAAGTGCCTCGACGTCGGTCTCGAGGCGATCGGGTACGAGCAGTTCCTCAAGGACAAGGAAGCCGCCGCGGCGCGGGGCCGGTTGTTGGGCATCGGGATCTCGACGATGACCGAGCCGCTCGGGGCCGGTAACTCTCGTGAGTACGACATTCTCGGCATCAAGATGTTCGACGCCGCCGAGCTGCGCGTGCACCCGACCGGCAAGGCCGTCCTGAAGATCGGGGCGCAGTCCCAGGGGCAGGGCCACGAGACGACGTTCGCCCAGATCGTCACCCACGAGCTGGGCATCCCGGCCCAGGACATCGTGGTCGAGCACGGCGACACCGACCACACCCCGTTCGGCATGGGCACCTATGCCTCGCGGTCCACCCCGGTGGCCGGCGCGGCCACCGCGATGGTGGCCCGCAAGATCAAGGCCAAGGCCCGCAAGCTGGCCGCCCACCTCCTCGAGGTTTCCGAGGAAGACATCGACTGGGAGTTGGGTCGGTTCTACGTCCGCGGTGCGCCGAACCGTGGCGTGACCATCCAGGAATGCGCGATGGCGGCCTACGCCAACATGCCCGACGGCATGGAGCCCGGCCTGGAGAACAACGCGTACTACGACCCGCCGAACCTCACCTGGCCGTTCGCCTGCTATATCGCGACCGTCGAGGTGGACCCGGAGACCGGCGTCTGGGACGTCCTTCGATTCGTCGGCGTCGACGACTGCGGGATACGCATCAACCCGATGATTGTCGAAGGCCAGATCATGGGCGGACTCACAGAGGCGTACGCCATGGCCAACATGCAGTTCCAGACCTACGATGCGGACTGCAACATCGTCGGTGGCAACTACATGGACTACCTGTTGCCGACCGCCTGGGAGACGCCTGGTTGGGAGTTGCACGAGGTGGTCACCCCGTCCCCGCACCACCCGATCGGCGCCAAGGGCGTCGGCGAGTGCGCGGCGGTCGGTGGGCCGGCGGCGTTCGTGAACGCCGTGCTCAACGCGATCTCCCACACGGGCGTACGCAACATCGACATGCCAGTCCTGCCCGACCGGGTCTGGCAGGCCCTCCAAACTCGGCAGGACGTCTCGTGCCCGCCGCCGGTCAAGACGGATTGATGGTGCCTCAGACATGTTGATCGAGAACGAGTTCGAGATCGCGTCGCCTGTCGACAAGGTTTGGGACTACTTGTACGACATGAACAACCTGGTGCCCTGCGTCCCCGGTGCCGAGCTCACCGAGTTGAACGGTGAGCAATTCAAGGGCTTGGTGACCTCGAAGGTCGGCCCGGTGACCGTGAAGTTCGGCGGCGAGGGCGAAGTTGTGTCCCGCGACGCGACTGCACGGCGCATCGAGGTGGACGCCAGCGGTGCTGAGACCAAGGGCAAGGGCACCGCAGTGGTGAACCTGGTCGCCCAACTGTCACCGAGCGGCAAGGGCAGCAAGGTGAGCGTCCGGATGGACCTGACGCTCAGCGGTCCCATCGCTCAGTTCGGTCGCGGCATGGTCGCCGACGTCATGGCCGTGATCATGAAGAGCTTCGGCGCCGCCATCGAGGAGAACATCGGTCGGCTGGAACGCGGTGAATCACTCGTCGGGGCTCGTGCGACCAGTGGTCTCGCGATCGGTATCAATGCGGCGAAGATCGCGTTGCGGCGCGTCGTCGGGCGTTTGCTCGGCATTCGGTCCTGGTACGAGTCGTAGGAAGAGGGCGGCGAAATGGCGCTGGTGGCCGAGTCGATAGGCGATGCCCACCCGGACCTGATTCAGGCCGTGAGCGGTGGACACATGGCCCTGTGGTGGGTGGCGAACGGGGTGTTACTCCTCGTAGTGGCACCCATAGTCGTGTTTTTGTTGAACATGCTGCTGATCCCGGTGATCCGCATTCGCCGCGCGACCGAGGACATCCTCGCCGGCGGCGTCCATCTGATGAACCAGGTCGACCCGGTTCCCGGGCTGCTGGCGATCACGGACGAGACCGTGGCCGCGGTGGCCCAGGGCGCGATCCGCTATGCGGGCAGCGCGGCACAGCTCCTACCTCCCAAGGAGCCGACCCCGCCGTCACACGGGGCTCACTCGAACGCAGAAGCCGTCGGAACGGAGGTCTGAGCCATGCCGGTTGCAGGTTGGTTCACCGCAATTGAATGTGGCATCGCGATCGCTGTGATCGCGCTGGCTCTCCTGCAGGTGATCATTCACCTGGTGGCGGTCACAAAGATGCTCGCCACCCTGCAGGGCGGCGTGGACGCAATCGCAGTATCGACCGCGCCGGTCGGCCCGGTCGTCGACTCGGTAAATGACAGCCTGGCGCCGGTGCGCGCCTGGTGCGAGACGGTGTGACGATGATTCAGTTCTCAACTCTGGTGGCGTTTGTCGTCGACAAGACCACCCCCCCGGCACCGGGGGCGGGGGCCGTCAAGGCCGCCGTCGCGACCATCCCGGCCAGTCCCGACCACCACAACGTCGGCTGGACGATCGGCTTCATCATGTTCGGAGTAACGGTCGCGGCCGTCGTGGCGCTCGTGGTGCCGATCCTCCTGCTGGCCAACAAGATCGGCAGGCAAGCCCCGGGCATCAACGCGTCGCTCGAGGATTCGTTGGACAACACGGCCGGCCTCGTCGGTCTGGAGACCACGATCGACCACGCGACCGAAATCATCAGTGGCCTCTATCGGGCCCGAGTACGGCTGGGAGGTTGACCCTGTGGACACTCTGATCCTTGCGGCTCGCAACCAGACCGAACTCACCCGGTGGACAGTGATGAACGTCCTCGGCGTCGTGACCATCGTCGCCGTCGTAGCACTACTGAGCCTGCTCGTCTGGCTCGTTCAGGTGATCGACCGCAACGTGGCTGTGATCGGCGACACGCTCACCGCGATCACCGAGAACACCCAGATGACCGACCTGATCACCACCACGGCAGGCGGTGTCGACGCGGTGCTGGCCGAAGGTCTCAATCACCACCTGTTCCTCACCCGTGTTACCAACAGTGTTGAACACCCCGTCAGCGCAGCGAACTGAGGCAGCCTAATGAACCACCTGCTCGCGGCAGAGGAAATGCACAGCACCAACGCCCATCTGGTGTTCTCGGTCGTCCTGATCGTCGTGCTGGTTGCAGGCCTGGCGTTCTTCCTGGTCGTGCTGTCCATCCAGCTCGGGAAGATTGCGGACATGCTCGAGGGCGCCAGCGAGTTGGTCGGCGTGATCAACTCGGACGCTGAGGCAATTGTCCCCGGTCTGGAACACATCAACCGCACCGGCGGAACCGTCGCGGGCGCCTTGCCGCTCCTCTACGGGTTCGCCGAACGCATCATCAGGGGCGTGTCTCCGAACCCGAAGCGCGACCACGTAGCACGGCCTGCGATGGGGCAGCGCCGCAGCCGGTTGCACGAAGCCGTCGGATACGACCCGACGGGAACCGGCACCGGCCACGGACACTGAATCGAATTCCACGCAGGGCAAGCCCGTCGACCCGCGGCCGAGGATCTCATCCTCGGCCGCGGGTCTTCGTGTGCTCAGCCTTTATGGAGCGGCTTTCCCTCGACCCTCGCTGCGCGGACGGCCCTGGAAAGGGTCGGGCCGCCGCTCAGTTCTCGTCGGTGCCGGGCTTGCGCGTGTTGTCCAGGACGTGCCGCGGGGTTGTCAGTGGAGCCGTCGTGTTGGGGGCCTGGTAGTCGCCGATCCAGTGCTTGTCCCAGCCCTGGTCGAACTTCTCGACGTTGCAGGCCGGGTCGTAATGGGCAGCCAACTCCATGACGATCTGCTCGCGGTGCGGCCGGGCCCAGCCCATCACCTGGAGAGTGGCGATGTAGAGGTTGAACTTGGTACCGGCTCGACGGATCCAGCACGAGGCCCGGGAATGCTTGAACGGGAAGCCCTCGGTCGACATGTCGTCGGAATGCCCCACGTACAGGACCGCGTGGTCGTTCGGCTTCTCCTCGGGACGAGGCTTGTACATGATGACGAAGACCGCAGCGCCCGGGGGCGGCGCCCAGCCGGCCAGCACTCTGGGACCCTCGAACGAATAACCGGCAAGCGTTCCAAGGCGAATCACGCAGTCAGCCCCTCTGCACGGATTTCTCAGGCGAAGGTCGGCAGACGCGCTGCGAAGTCCTCGAGCCCTTTGAAGTCATGACATGAACCGAACACGTCCACGAACGGTTCGGCCACCATCATACCGAGTGAGTTAGCCTCGAAATTCTCCCCGGAGCGGGCATGGGGGGTGAGCCAGACGATGGTGTGTGCCAGCCGTGCCAGCTTTTCCATGCTGTCGGCCAGCAACTCCGGGTCGCCACGGTCGAAGCCGTCGGAGCAGATCACCACGATCGCGCCGCGGGCCATTCCCCGCCGCCCCCAACCGGCCACGAAGTCGGATACCGCCACACCGATCCGGGTCCCGCCCTCCCAGTCGCAGACCTCCTTGCCGGCGCGGGACATGGCCTCATCCAGCGAGCGGATGTTGAGCGCCTTGGTCACATAGGTGAGCCGCGTGCCGAACGCGAATACCTCGACCTTCTGGCTGGCCCGCCGCGAGGTCCACGCGAACTGAAGCAGGTTGCGCGAGTGGTCGGCCATCGAGCCGGAGATGTCCAGGATCAGAATCACCGGGCGGTGCCGCTTGCGCCTGGTCCGCCACGAGATCTCGAGGATCTCGCCCTGGGTCCGCAGCGCGTTCCCGATGGTTCGCCGTAGGTCGGGAGTCCGGCCCTTGTTGGCCGGACGGGGTCGGCGAGTGTTGCGCAACGGGGGACGCAGCCGGAGCCGACGCATGATCCGGCGCAGGCTTTCCAGTTCGCTGTCGCTGCAGTCGGTGAAGGACTTGCTCCGCACGTTCGAGATGCTCGAGGCCATGAAGCCCAACGGGGCCTCGTCCAGTTCTTGATCATTCTCGTCGTTACGCGGATCGGTCGCGGGGACCTGAATGGCGATCACGCCCAGTTCCTGCGGCGCCTTCGGATCCGCACGAACCTTGATCATGGCCTCGACCGGGTTCATGGTGCTGAGGAAGTACCGCCGGAAGATCTCGTGATAGACCTCGAGATCCTCGTGGCGGTGCACCAGCGACGTCCGACCCGCCCAGTAGAGGTCGAGCATGTCGGTCGGGTCCAACGTGCCCGCGGCCTCGCAGAACACCATGGAGTCGTGGGTACCTACCGCCAGCCCGTTCTTACGCAGCTCACGGCAGAAGCCGTTGAGCACCTCCACCAGTTCTACACCGGCGTCAGGCATGCCCTAGAACGTCCTGCAGGTTGCGCTCCACCATGTCGAGGTCGTCGCGATCCTTGACCACCGCACCGAGCGTGTCGACAATGCCCTGCTCGGTCAGATCGGTCTCGCCGAGGAACTCCAACGTACGTGCCCAGTCGATGGTCTCGGCCACGCCCGGTGGCTTGGCGAGCTCCATCTCACGCAACCGGTTGACCGCCGCCACGACCTTGCCGGCCAGCACCGCGGATACCCCCGGGCACCGCGTCAGCACGACCTGCATCTCACGCTCGGGCTGGGGGTAGTCGATCCAGTGGTACATGCACCGACGCTTCAGGGCGTCGTGCAGCTCACGGGTCCGGTTACTGGTCAGGATCACGACCGGTGGGTCAGCGGCCGCGACGGTCCCGATCTCCGGGATCGAGATCTGGAAGTCGGAGAGCAACTCCAACAGGAACGCCTCGAACTCATCGTCGGCGCGGTCGACCTCATCGATGAGCAGGACCGCGGCGGAACCCGCCCGCACCGCTGCCAGCAGCGGCCGTTCCAGCAGGAAGCGTGGGCCGAACAGGCGGTCCACGGAGTCCGGGTCGACCAGCTGACTCTCGGACAACGCGCGGATGTGCAGCAGTTGCCGGGCGTAGTCCCACTCGTACAGGGCCTGGTTGGTGTCGATGCCTTCGTAGCACTGCAACCGGATGAGCTGCTTGCCGAAGACCGAAGCGATGGTCTTGGCGATCTCGGTCTTGCCGACCCCGACCTCGCCCTCGAGCAGCAACGGTCGGCCCAGGTGGAGCGATACATGTAGCGCGGTTGCGAGTCCGCGGTCGGGGATGTATCCCGCGCCAAGCAGCGTTTCGGTCAGCGCGTTGACCGAGGTCGGGTATTCCACCGGGCTACGGCTGCGTCTCGCCGGCGATCTGGGCGGCGAACTCCTCGCCGATGCTGCGCGTACCCGGAGCGGCTTTGCCCTCGTTGGCCATCTGACGCCGCCATTCCGACATCATCGCGGAGGCCATACCCGGGTCGTCCATGCCCTTGACACCGAGCATGGCGGTGTTCTTGCACACCCGGCCCTCGGGCATGTCCTTCTCGGCCCCGGGGCGCTTGTGGTCCGAGGTCGGGACCCACTGGTCGCACGGGACGTCCGTGTCGGTGGTCTCCGTCTTCAAGGATTCATTCATGCGCACAGATTAGCTCGCCGACTGGTTACGTGCCCAGGTAGGTCGACCCCCAATTCATGCCCTGATTCCAGCAACTGCGGCCCGACCCGGGCATGCGGAGCCGGCCCCCCGTGGGGCGACGTGAAGTGCGGTGCGGCGGGGACGTCAACCCGGACGAGAAGTGCCTTGAGCCGGACAGCCGGGGCAGGCGACCTCATGCTCATCCGAGCGGACGTATGGTATGGTGCGCGCCGCCGCGGAGCACCTGAGCGCACCCCAGGTTTGTGCGTCGACGCAAAATCCAGGCCGATTAGGATCCGCACATGAGCGCTCTGTCCTCTGGTGTCCACCTGCTCTGGCCAACCCCGATCGGTATCTACCGAATCGAGCAGGCCCACCAGATCAACAGGCGGCTGCTCAGGGAGTTCGAGTCGATCCGGGTGGACCAGGAGCGACAACGCGGTGTTCCCGCGGGGTTGCCCTTCTTCGCCAGCGACGACGACCTGCTGCAACGGGTCAAGACACCGGAGTGGACTCGACTGGTGCAGTTCATTGTGAAGAGCATCGCGCAGACGGTCGAAGAAGTGAATTCGACTTACTGGGCGGGGCGCGTTCGAGAGTTGACCGTCAGTTTGGAAGGCGTGTGGTTCCAGTCCGCGATCCAGGGCGCGTCCCACGACGTCCACACGCATGGCAACTGCTCGTGGTCAGGCGTCTACATTGTTGCGATCGACCCGCCCGAGGAGCGCGTGAAACACCCCGTTTATGGCGACGCGAACGGGGCGACGCGGCTCTATGGACCCCACTTCAGCACGCTCGGTGGAGCGTTTATCGATGTGGGCAACGCTTATCTGCAGCAACCTCACCTGGACGTCGACCAGGTTGCCGGTCAACTCGTGGTGTTCCCGTCGTGGCTGATCCACCAGGCGATGGCCTACGCGGGCACGCGTGATCGCGTGATCGTCTCCTTCAATGCGAGCATCCACGGATCCCAAGGCGACCAGCTCTATGCGTATGACGCACGTTAGCCGGCATTCGAAATGTGACTACGCCCAGCATTCAGGGTGAGCTAGTGGCCTTTCTGGTTGGCGATCTGCTCGAGGAATTCTGCCCCGACGCTGCGCGTATTCGCCCGGGACTTGCCGTCGTTCGCCAGCTGACGCCGCCAATCCTCAC
>DATAUG010000122.1:0-1805 GCA_036268355.1 Sporichthyaceae bacterium | reverse complement strand
CTACTACGACGCCATCCGCGAGGGTCGGATCCGCGCCCTTCAAGGCACCGTGGCGGGCTACTCCGCCGGTGCGGTGGTGCTCGCCGACGGCATCCGCGTCCCCGCCGACGTCGTGGTCTACGGCACCGGATACCTGCCCACCCTGCCGTTCCTGGAGGAGTCGACCCAGGGCGAGATCATCGGCGCGGACGGGTACTTCCGGCTCTACCGCAACATCCTGCCCCCGACGCAACCAACGTTGGGCTTCGTCGGCTACAACTCCAGCCTGTTCTGCCAGCTGTCCGCTGAACTTTCCGCCCACTGGCTGGCCGAGCTCTGGTCCGGGGGATTCTCCGTACCGAGCCGGGACCTGATGCAACGTCAGGTGGAGGAACGACTCCAGTGGCACCGGCAGAACCGCCCGATGGACCTGGCCTCGTACAAGAACGCCTGCGTGGCCCCGTTCAACTACCGGCACTTCGACGAACTGCTCACCGACATGGGTGCGCCCACGCGGCATTCCGGTAACCGGATCGTGGAGGGTCTGCGCACGCTGACGCCCCCTCACTACGCCGGACATCTGCGGTAGGCGATCGTCCACTCCCCGCGGATCGCCGTCGCGCGTCGGTCAACGACTAGGACCCGTTGCAGACGAGGGCGTGGGGTTTGTCCTCGAGTTCGACGACCCGGACGCACAGATCACCAGCATCCCTTGGTGACTTCGGAGGAGGCCCGAGGCTGTCAGAGCCAGGGCGGTACGGGAAACGGAACCGGCTCGAGTCCGAGGTCGAACAGTACTTCGTCATTGCGGCGCAGGGGTTCGAACGCTTCGGGCTCGTAGAGCGGCGGGCAACCCGCCGCGTACACGGGAGCGGGCGTCTGATGTCCCGTCAGCTCGTGAGCTCTGGTCGATCCAGGGGTACCGGGTCAACGCATCCGCCCCGGGGTTGTCAGGGCCCGACGTGCAGGCATGTGATCGGGGTTCGGGTCGGGTGCTCAGAACAGCACGCGGGCGGCGGTGACCAGAGGGGCGGCCGACGGGTCGCCGGTGACGACCTGCGCCGCGGGATCGCTGTCGCGCCCGGCCAGAGCACGCATGTATGACACGGCGTCCGCGCGAACAGTGGCCACCGGCGCCCCGACGCCGAGTTGCCACGCACCGTCGGCGGCACCGGTGAGCTCCAGGATCACCGTCGGGCCGGGCCAGTGCTCGTCGAGGTCACGCAGAACCTGTTCGACCACGTCGGGGGTGTGCGGGCCGGGTGCGAACTCCGTGCCGATCGCCCGGCAGAGGTCGTCGCGGTGCATCCACAGGTCGCGGGCGTGGATCACGTCGTGCAGGTAGGCGATCGAGACCTTCGACGGCTGGGTCAGACCCGTGGGCACCCGCAGCCGCCGGACGATGCCCGGGACCCGGCGCAAGCGACGGTTGGCGCGCGGCCACACGCGTACGAACCGTTCGTGCACCTGCGCGGGGGTCATCCCCCGGTGCTCCTCGACCTGGACCTGCATGTGGGCGTCGATGTAGGACATCTGCGGGTGACGGCGGGCCGCGCGCCGATCACGCAGCGGGAACAACCAGGGACGCAGGTCCTCCTCGGCGTGCCCGCACAGGTGCCCGACGATGTCCTTGACGTCCCACAACGAACACGGGGTCGGTCGCGACCAGTCGTCCGGGCCGAGGGTTGCCAACAGCTCGGTCCAGGCCACGATCTCCGCCGCGCGCAGCTCGAAGGCCTGCGCCTTGGTGGTGCTCTCGATCGAACGCGCAGTTCGCACGGCCCGATCCGCCGGTGTGGTCACGATGATCCCTCCTCGGGAGTGGG
>DATAUG010000121.1:0-6263 GCA_036268355.1 Sporichthyaceae bacterium | reverse complement strand
CGCCTCGGCGCGTCGTCGCCGACGACACCTGACCCACCGTGAATCGTGCTTCGACCGGGCATCCGGCGCAGACCGTCCGTCACCCGGTCGTTCCCGTCGGCCCACGTCGGCGATCCCCGTACCTGCGAAGAGCCACGCCCGACCACACAAGTTCCACGACGCCGAACGGCCACGCCCCGGCCAGGAACCCGTAGCCGCTGGAGAGGACGCACCCCAGCGCGAACGCGAGAACGAACGCCGACCCACGGTGCTCGAGCGCGTACATGATCATCATGAACCCCACCGCCGCGACGCCGTAGGCCGTGACCGCACTCAACCCGGCCGCCCCGGCAGCAGGACGCTCATCGGTGCACCATCCAGGCGTCGGCAGCGACGGCCCGCGTGAAAAGTTCGTCGGTCGAGCAGCCGCCCAGGAACCACAACCACTGGGGGCGGACGCCGCCGCAGCAGGATGCGCACGAGTACACCCAACCGCACGGTCGTCCTCGAACTGGAGCCGGTGGGCGCCCTGGACGACGGCCCGCGGTCCTGCTTGGCCACCGCCCGCCGGCATCCACACCGCGATGCTCTCGACAGCGTTGTGACGTACCGTCAGGTTTAGGCCGGAATCACGGCAGCACGGAGGCGCACGGGAGGCATCCGGAGCTGGACCGGTCACTGCTCGGCTTCTGCGGCTTGGGTACCCCCCTGCTCAGCTGGACGGATTGCTCGCTGATGTTCGCGATCTCCGTCCCCCTGGCCAGGGGCCGCGGGGTGCCCTTGCAGCCGGCCTGCGGGAACAGGTACAGCTTCCAGTCGCCGCCCTGATACTTCGGCCCGGCCGTTCGAAACCACACCGACCGATCGACACGCCCGGCATCGTCACACGTCAGTGTCTGTTCCGCATCGACGAGGACGGAAAGCTTGCCGCCGAACTTGGGCTGGTCCCAGAAACACAGATCCGCCTTGCGCTGCTCACATTCGGCCTTCCCGGTGGCCTCTCGCGTCGCCGCGGCGCGATCGCCGGCGAAGCCGGAGACGAGGCCGAAGTTCAAGGCAGCGAGCAGGGTCGCGCCGGCTGCGAGGGCGATCGTTCGTCGCATGTCAGTCCTCGGGTACATCGCGTCGCGATCTCCTTTCGAGCCGGCTGACGTTCCGCTGCAGGGTCCGCCGGCCGGCGGAGGGAACGGGGCCCTTGTCACTTCGACAACCGAACGCCAGCACAGTAGCCAGGTAGCCGGCGCCGAGCATCGCTGCGTCCGCCGCGGCCACCCCGGACAGATTTGGTTGACACATCAAGCACATCTGACTAGGTTGGTTGATGCGACAACTAATGCCCTGCCGGGTGGGCGGTTGGTGGGTGCTCCGTGGCACCCACAACTGACACAGCGTCACAAACTCAGGAGCGAAACGATGAACGAGCGATCCCTGGCCGACACGCCCACCGTGACACCGGGCACCGGGCCCACCAGCGTCACCTATCACGTCGACCCGGCCCGATCACGGCTGAGTTTCAGCGCCAAGTCTTTCGGAATTGTGCGGGTGCACGGGTTCATGCCGGTCGTCGCCGGGACCATCCGACTCCAGAACGGCCGCGTCCAGGCCACCGGGGCGAGCGCCGCGGACCGGATCGACACCGGGTTGCGGCCCCGCGACTGGCACCTGCGCACCGCGCACTACCTGCACAGCGCAGCGCACCCGACAATCCAGTTGCGTGTCGAGGACGGCCCCCTGGCGCCGGGCGAACTGGACGCCACCCTGGTCGTGCGGGACGTCGCCGCCCCGATCCGGCTCACCGTCGAGGCGGTCGAGCAGACCGAGAACACCCTGGTGGTCCACGCGAGCACCAGCCTCGACCGAACGCCGTTCCCCGGCCTGCGCCCATTCGCCGGCGTCTCCCGCATCATCCACGTCGAGCTGAACATCACCGCACTCGCGGAAACAACCCGCTGAACAAGGGCCGGGCGAGCCGCCCGGCACGGCACGGGTGCCGAGTTCACCCCATCGCCGACCAAGGTGAGCCGCCGGTGCAGACGGCGGAGTTGACGGCGCCGTAACCGCGGTGCTGACCGGTCGGCCGGCGGCATCACCGAGCCGGGCGGAAGCCGACCGTCAGCTTGCGTCGTTCACGAATTGGTCCGGATTGCTGTAGCTGCCGATTTCACGTGCGGTTTGGCCGGTCCACAACTGCACGACGTCGACCGGGTCGCCGCCCGCGCCGCAGGCCGCCGTCGACGACACCAGCAGCCCCCCGGACAGGTCGTGAGCCAGTGTCATCCCGGTCGGGCACAGGTGGGTGTCCACCCGCCACGCCACGGTCGGCCCGGCGCCGACCAATTGGAGCAGCCGCCCGGGGGCCCCCATCCAGGCCGGACATCCCTCAGCCAACTCCACGCCGGTCTCGCCGAACGCGGCCGCCTCGACCGCGCACCCGCCGTCCGGCGCGGCATGCACCGCGGACTCCGGCTGCGTTCCGGCGACGCCGGCCGGAACGACGAGGAAACCCGCAGGCTGCCCCGGATCGGTGGGGGACACCGCGAGAACCAGTTGAGTGTCGTCCGCACTCCAGCCGATGCCGGTCGGCGCGGCGCGATCGACGCGGATCGTTCGCTCGCGATTGGTGCCGAGGTTGTGGACGACGACTTCCTGCGCGCTCGCTCCCGGGCACGGCGCACTGAGGTAGGCCACCGATGTGCCGTCCGGGCTCACCATCGGCGCCCCGAGGATCCGATCCTTCACGACGACGAACAACGAACGGACCTGGCCGGTGCTCGCGTCGAGCCGGTACACCGTCCCGCCACAAGTACCCGGCCGCGGGGTTCCGGTGCCGTCGCTGTCGGCGTGCTCCGGTCCGCTCTCAAGGGCGTAGACGACCGATCCGTCACCGGACCGCGAGAAGCCGCCCAGGCGAGCCGGCAAGCCGGCGGCGAGATGGACGAGGTCGCGCAGATGCTTGCCGGAACTTTCGTCGAACACCGACAGAAACGTCCCCTGGCCCCCGCTGGTGTTACCGGCCCCGTGTGCGTAGCGGGCGACGAACACCCCCTTCGGCAGCGGACCTTCGGAGTCCAGGACACCGCCCGGCGACGGGACGTCGGTGTAGGTGCATCCGACCAGCAGGCCGAGGCCGAGCAACAGCGCACCGCTGACCCTGGGCATCCGCACACTCCGCTCCACCGTCCGCAGGCTGCCGGCCATTCAACTACAGCCCTCAGGCCCGTCCGGTACGCGACAACCCGCGGCGCGCTCCCATCGCCGGCAGCGACAACTGACGTGCCATCAGGTCACGTCCAGGTGCCGCGGCGGCCGATGCACCGTTGGGCGGACTCCGCCGCGCGCCGCACACCCTGGCCGGGCCGGGTTGGCGTACCACCGCCCACCGCACCAACCGCCACAGGAAGCCGGCCATATCCGGGCTTGGGCCCGGATTGGTGCCCGCGCGGTGATCCTGTTCACACGGCGCTGCGCCCGTCATTGGTACCGGTGAGTACGAAGTACTGGCAGCGGGGCAGGAAGCCCCGATCGCAGAGACTCGACATCCGCCTCCTGGGCGGCGGCTGCCAAGAGCGACCCGTCCGACGCTCGGTCCCCATCCCGGGGACGCCGCCGCGTAGGCCTGCCACCAGGGGCTCGAGGAGAGTTCGACCGACGATGATGAGCACGGTTTCGCCATTGCGCCTGCCCAGTCCGGCGCCTGCAACGCCGCCCGAACGACTGGAATATTTGCTCGTGCAGGTGGCCCGCGGCGACCGCGAAGCCTTCGAGCGGATCTACGAACGCATCGCCTCCCCCATTTTCGGGCTGGTCCGTCGGGTGCTGCGGGATCCCGCGCAGTCCGAGGAGGTGGCCCAGGAGGTTCTGGTCACCGTCTGGCAGACCGCCTCCCGTTTCGACCCCGCCAAGGGCAGCGCGATGGCCTGGGTGATGACAATCGCCCACCGCCGCGCGGTGGACCGGGTCCGTGCCGAGCAGTGCCGGACCGAACGGGTGCGCCGCGTCGCCCACCGGGACATCGAGCTTCCCTACGACGAGGTGGCCGAGGAGGTCCACCTGCGTCTCGAACGGGAGACCGTCCGGCGCGGCCTGGCCACGTTGACCGAGGTGCAACGCGAGGCCATCACCCTGGCCTACTACGGCGGACACTCCTATCCCGAGGTTGCCAAGCTGCTGGACATCCCGCTGGGCACGGTCAAAACCCGTATCCGCGACGGCCTGATCCGGCTGCGCGACTGCCTGGGGGTCGACCAGTGAGCGAGCGAACCAATGTCAGAGTGCATGCCACATCCGGCCCCCACAGGCGAACAGAGGCGCGGCGGTGATCGAGGAAGTGCACGCGCTGGTCGGGGCTTACGCCGTGGACGCCATATCGGCCCGGGAACGCGGCCTGTTCGAGGATCATCTTCCGGACTGCCCCACCTGCGCGCAGGAGACACGCGAACTGGCGGCCACAGTGGCGTTGCTCGGGGCCGCGGCTTGGGCGCCCGCTCCTCCGCAACTGCATACCCGGGTGATCGCCCGGATCGCCGAGACCCGCCAGGACGGTTCGCTGCGCGGATTCCGCACCGCCGGGCGCGCGGGCGCCGCCATGCGCCGGGCGGCCCTGGCCGGGGCCGCATGCCTGGCCCTCATCGGCGTCGGGCTGGGCGGGTACGCCGCCCACCTGCACTCGGACCTGACCGGCCTGCAGGATCGCGACCGGCAGGCCGTGGCGCTGAGCACCGCCCCGGACGCCCGCACCATGAGCACCACCGCGGGCGGCATCACCGGCACGGTCACCCTCTCCCGGCACAGCGGCCAGATGATGTTCCTGGCCCGCGGCCTCGACCACCTTCCCACCGGCCGGACGTATCAGATCTGGCTGAGTGGCCCGGACGGTCTCCGATCGGTCGGCACCTTCCGCCCCGCCGGTGAGCGTCCCGACGCGGTGTTGCTCGCCGGCCCCGGCACCGCGCAACGACTCATGGTCACCGACGAACCGGCCCCGGGTTCGGTCCGGCCCACGACCGCCCCGCTCCTGCAACTCGACCTCCCCCCGACCTGAGGCGGCGCGGGCAGGCGGGACGGCCACGGTCACAGATCTGGCCACGTCGCAGATCTGGCGACGTCGTCGATCTGACTGCTCGTCAGGCGCCGGTGCAGGCAACAGGCCGAGCAGACGCGGCGGTTTGGCCCCGGGGGCCAGGGGTAGCCAAGAACCCGTCCTGCTGCGGCCGAACGGTTCGCGGGGGTTGAGCCCGGTCGTCCGGGTCCGCTTTCGAGACGGGAGAGATCATGGAGCAGGTGTTGGATTCCGAGCAGATCGATGAAGCACTCGACGCGCTGCCGAACTGGCGGCACGCCGGAGAGTTCCTGGTGCGGGTGGTGTCGGTGACTGACGGCCACAAGGGCGTATTGCAGGAGCAGGTGCAGCAGGTCGAGACCGACCTCGAACGCTGTACCTTCACCGACACCGACGCCGGGATGATGATCTATCTCGGCGACCAGGCGGGCGATGGAATTTCCGCCCAGGATCTGGAGACGGCTGCCAAGATCGAATCGGTCCTCGCCCGGGCGAGCTGAGCCGCGCCCCAGTCATATCCGGTGGGCATACCCGTCGGGCGCGGCCAGGCGACGAGCACCGTGTCCAGCCAGTCGAAGGCGCACTGATGCCACCGGGCCGGTGCGTCTTTCGTGGCAAGTGCTCGCCACCGCCCTCGTCCCCACGGAGTCATGGGCGTGCGGCGCGGGCATCCGCGTCGCCCCCCGGGTCTCGACATCACCCGAGGACCCACGACCGCGACGGCGCCCGGTCCGACGAGCTACGGGAGGCTGGATCGGGCCTTCGGTCAGTGAGGGCGGTAGGCGTCGCGGCGATGGGCGATGTCCAGGACGGTGACCGTGCCCGCCCTCTGGTCGATGCGGTGATGACCCGGTACGTGCCGCGGCCGGCGGACCGGTCAGAGGTCGTCCGACCCGCTGCGGGTTCTGCGACAACGGCCCGATGATGAACTCGTACGCCGCGGCGGCCACGGCCTCGGGCAGGTGCGCGGTGAGTTGGCACCGCCCGGTCGGGGACACGATCATTCGGACGTGTCTGGGCCGCCCAGGGGTGTCACCCCCTGGGACCGTCGGCCACGCGTGTCCGGGGCCGATTCGCGTCGGTAGGGGTGACACCCCTCGGGCGGTTGGCTCGGATGAGAGGGCGTCCGGCTGGAGGCTCGGACGGTCTGGGCCGCCCGGCGTGGTCCCTTGACCTGCCCGAACGACACGCGCGCGGCCGGCGAGCAAGAATGGCCGACATGACC
>DATAUG010000120.1:0-2415 GCA_036268355.1 Sporichthyaceae bacterium | reverse complement strand
TCCAACCCGCCTACATCAGTGACCTGCTCAGATCGCGTCCCGCGGCGTGACGTCCACGAACCCATGCTCGTCCAGCCCCTCACCCAGCGACTGCGCACCCCGTCAACCTGACAGTGCCACTCACCCCACAGCGACAACGCTCACCCGAGTCGCGCGATCGCGGCGCTGACCCGGCCGGGGAACTGTAGATGCAGGTCGTGCTCGCCGCCGGGGAAGGCGAGCAGTTCGGCATCGGGCAGTGTGCAGGCGGCCTGACGGGCGGATTGGTGAGGTGGGTCGTCGGCGGCGAGCAGTATCGTGTGGCAGCGCACCGTAGTCGGCGAACACCCGCGCGAACGGATGCAACCAGGCAATTGCCTCCTCACCCCGAAGGCAGTGCTTTCGGGGTGTTGGGTGAATCCGACGCACGCTTTCTGGCAGTGAACTGTGCGGGTTCTGAAGCAACGGGCGCTTGTGTGGCCAAGACCGCACGCCTTGGCGTTGGTGTTGTGCCGAATGCATGACGCACTCCATACCGGTGGGTAACGCCGCCTTATCCGCAGCCGCGTTCGATGGGCCGTGTCTCCCCGGAATGCTCCAAGGAGCCCCGCGCGGCCGACCCTGATTCGGGTCCGAGGGGATGCGATCGCGGGCCGAGCACCGCTCCCAACACCCGGCCGGGCGAAAGTTCTCGACCGCTCGCCCGGCGACCGTCGCCGGGCCCGTACGGGGAAGTGCCCAGCAGGCCGGGCCCGCTCAGAACCGGACCTGCGACCAGAAATCGATGCCGCGGGCCAGGGAGAACACGGCCCGCAACCCACAGAGCAGCAACATGCGAGGACCACCATGAACGACCCGCTCTCCGCCGGCACTGCGTTGATCGTCTTCCTAGCTGTCACCGCCTCCATCCTGGGGATGACACTGATGTGGGCCACCGCCAACCGGCGCCCCGTGAGGCCGCACCACCGACAACTGCGCGACCGACCCGTCTTGCCACATGCGCACACCCGCGTCGGCTCGCCCGACGTATCCGGCACCCGATCCCGCACAGTGGCATCCCCACCCACTGTGCCCACGTCCGGGGCCTGACCCTGCGTTCAGGGATGCCCGGTCCGGCCCGCATCGCCGCCCCCGCACCGCGCAGGCCCCGCATCACGCAGCCCAGAGTCTCCGGAATCACCGGGGTTCAGTACACACCTGACCACCCGTCACCTCCGGTCGGACGGCGGTCGGACGCCCGGGGTGGAGCCGAATTTCTCAAGCGAGGTGAGGCCGACTCGGGTCGACGAAATCACCCATCCGTGCGCCGTTTTCCCTGAATGTTTACAGAACTTGACGACGTGAGCCTTCATGGGTACACCACCTGTCGCTATCGGGGCCGTCACTACGGTGGCGGGTACCGCCACCGCCGGCTACAACGGCGACGGCGGGCCTTCCGGCAGCGCCCATCTCTATAACCTGTACGCGGTGGCGGTGGACGGCGCAGGCAACCTCTACATCGCCGACACCGCCAACCATCGGGTGCAGATGGTGGATCTGACCGCCACGCCCCCGGTCATCACCACGGTGGCGGGTACCGGCACCGCCAGCTACAACGGCGACGGCGGGCCGGCCCGCCCCCTGCACGCCCTCTTCACCGCGGCGATCAGCCGGCCAGCGGACGCTGATCGCGGGCCCCAAGCAGCCGGGGCCGATGGCACGACCAGTTGACCCGGGCCGCCCAGGAAGGGCAGTCCCGCCGCGGCCGGTGGGTGCCCGCGGCGGTCGCGGAAGTACCGTCTCCTGGCAGACACTAAGTAGACGCCTGTCTACGACAGGCGCCCTCGCGGATTCCTCCGGCCAGGACGGCCTCACATCCCGAACGGCGTCCCACGTACTGCATCGACCGCCTCGGTCGCGCCGCTGACCTCGACGTCAGCCACCTCCCGACGCCCGAAGAGATAGAGCAGCAGATCCCCGGGTGGCCCGGTCAGTCGTGCCACCGGGTGCCCCCGCCGTGCCCTGACCACCTTCTGGGTGCCTGCCCACGCCAGTTGCAGGCCTGCCCCCCGCAACCGGCGGGTGAGAAACCATGACCCACCAGCGACGTTGCGCCACAACGCAGCGTCCTCACCTGGCCGGAGCGTCCGCGGCCCCAAGCCGTTCGCCCGGCGGACGTCTTCGTGGTGGACGAAGAACTCGTTGAGGTTCGCAACTCGCCGGACCCACGCCGTCCGGAAGAAGCCCGGTGGCGGGCCGGCTCGAACGATCGCCACGAGGTCAGCGAATGCCCTTTCCTTCAGCGCAATTCTTCTCCGTTCGGCGAACCGGCCCCACGGGCCGGGAATGACCAGGCCGGGCGCGGCTATACGGTCGTGCTCGCGCAGGACGAGGTGTGCCGCGAGGTCGTTGGTGGTCCACCCATCGAGCAGCGTCGGAGCGTGCGGGCCGAGCTCC
>DATAUG010000119.1:0-1844 GCA_036268355.1 Sporichthyaceae bacterium | reverse complement strand
CCACTGGCCCGCGCCCCGCGCCGCCGGGCCGGTGCGTGCTCAGGTGCACGTCCCGGGGTCCAAGTCGATCACCAACCGGGCGTTGGTGCTCGCCGCGCTGTCCCAGTCCGCGGCGGCGCTGCGCCGCCCATTGCGCTCCCGCGACACCGAGTTGATGGCCACGGCCCTGCGCAGCCTGGGCGTCCCGGTCCGCGACACCGAATCCGGCGACTGGATCGTCGGGCCCGGGCAGTTGCGCGGCCCGGCCGACGTCGACTGCGGGCTGGCCGGGACCGTGATGCGGTTCCTGCCGCCGGTGGCGGCGCTGGCGGCGGGCGAGGTCCGCTTCGACGGCGACCCGCGGGCCCGGGAACGACCGATGGGCACGGTGCTCGGCGCGCTGCGCGACCTGGGCGCGAGCATCACCGGCGACGCGCTGCCGTTCGCGGTCCACGGCGCGGGCGGGCTGCTCGGCGGCCCGGTGACGTTGGACGCGTCGGCGTCCTCCCAGTTCGTCAGCGGACTGCTGCTGGCCGCGCCCCGGTTCGCGGCGGGCGTGGAGGTGCGCCACGTGGGCGGCCCGCTGCCGTCGCTGCCGCACATCCGCATGACCGTCGCGATGCTGCGTGCCGCAGGGATAGACGTCGACGACCGGGAACCGGACCGCTGGCGAGTGGCCCCCGGACCGATCACGCTGGGCGAACTCGCGGTCGAACCCGACCTGTCGAACGCCGCCCCGTTCCTGGCCGCCGCGCTGGTGACCGGCGGTGAGGTGCTGGTGCGCGGGTGGCCGCGGTCGACCGAGCAGGCCGGCGACGCGTTGCGCAGTCTGCTGGCCCGGATGGGCGCCGAGTGCTCGTTCCGTACCGACGGCCTGCTCGTGCGTGGCACCGGGCGGGTCAACGGGATCGACGCGGACCTGCGCGAGGTCGGCGAGCTGGTGCCGACCATCGCCGGGATCGCGGCCCTGGCCGACGGGCCGAGCAACCTGCGCGGCATCGGCCACCTGAGGGGCCACGAGACCGATCGCCTGGCCGCGCTGGCGGCGGAGTTGAACTGGCTCGGCGGCGACGTGACCGACTCCGGCGACTCGTTGGTGATCCGGCCGCGGCCGCTGCGGCCCGGCGTGTTCCACACCTATGCCGACCACCGGATGGCGACCACCGGGGCGTTGCTCGGCCTGCTCGTCGACGGCATCGAGGTCGAGGACGTCGAGACGACCGACAAGACGCTGCCCGGGTTCGTCGGGATGTGGCAGGCAATGCTGGGGCGAGTCGCCTGAGCAGCCGCCCGCGTTCGGACCGGACCGAGCACCTCGACGAGGACGATGTGCGGGTCCGGCCCGGTCGCGGCTCGCGACCACGTAGTCGGCTGCGGCCGGCGCACTCCGACGCGACCGGCGGGCAGATCGTGGCCGTGGACCGCGGGCGGGTGACCGTCCGGCTGGACGGCGAACCACCCTGCGAGGTGGTGGCGATGAAGGCCCGCGAGCTGGGTCGCCGGGCGTTGGCCGTAGGCGATCGGGTGGGCCTGGTCGGCGACGTGTCCGGGGAGCCGGACACGCTGGCCCGGGTGGTCCGGGTCGAGGACCGGACCTCGGTGCTGCGCCGCAGCGCCGACGACGACGACCCGGTGGAGCGGGTGCTGGTGGCCAACGCCGACCAGCTGGTGATCGTCACCGCGGTGGCCGACCCGGAGCCGCGGCCGCGGATGATCGACCGGTGTCTGGTCGCGGCCTACGACGCCGGCCTCGTACCGCTGTTGTGCCTGACCAAGTCGGATCTGGGCGATCCGGCCGCGTTGCTCGCGGCCTACGCCCCGCTGCGGGTCGACGCGATCGCGGTGGACCGCGTGACGGGAGCGGA
>DATAUG010000118.1:0-2045 GCA_036268355.1 Sporichthyaceae bacterium | reverse complement strand
CAGCACGTTGCCCAGCGCCATGCCGTGCATGGAGATGGTGCCCATCTTGATCTGGTCCTTGGTCACCCCGTTGTCGGTGGCGCCCTGCTTGGAGTCATAGATCTTCTGGTTCGCCGCGGCCCCCGCGGCGTCATCGATCGGTTTGACACCGCCGCCGGAGGCAGCACCGGAGCCACCGGTCACCTCGGCCTTGGTCTCGGTCTTACCGGTCTTGGCCTTGGCCGCGGCCGGGGCCGGCTTGGCTGCGGCCGGGGCGGCCGCGGTCTTGGCCGAGGTCGCTGCTGACCCTGCGGCGGGCTTGGCCGCCGCGGCCGTGGTGGTGGACTTGCTGGTTGTGGTGGAGGCTGAACCGCTCGCCGTCCCGCTCGCCGTGCCCGAGTCCGGCGCCGGGGCCGCCGCCGCAGCCACCGGGGCCGCCGCAGGAGCCGCCGGGGCCTGAGCCACCGACGAGGAACTTCCGGAACTGCCGCACGCCGCAAGCACCAGCGCCGCGCTGACGACGAACGGAACGGCAGCCGCCTTTCTGCCGATCAACTTCATAGGTTTCTCCTCTAGTTCGGATGAACTGAGCCACCCGCGCGAGGAACGAGCACGGGTGGGTCAGGAATCCGGCCAATGCACACCGCGGCTGAACTGAGCCACACCCGCGAGGAACGAGCACGGGGTGGCGTCGCTCGGCCTGGTCCGCCGGGTCCCGGGTGGCCGGCGAGGAGACGACTGTCCCCGCCTGCGCCGATCCGCGACAGATACGGGCTCACAGTGGTGACTGTGACCCAGCACACTGTGGTAACAGACGGTCATCGGTGCAGGCCCGACCGTGTCGGTCGGCCCCGATCAGGAGTACGGTCCCTCGCGCGGGCCGGTCGACACAGCGCGGGCCGGCCGCCTCGTGGACGGACGAGGAGCGGATGGACCCCTCCGATCGGCACTTGCTGCTCGGCGACGTCGTCGACCGGGTGGTCGACGGTGCGACGGAGGCTGCCGTGGACGCCATCTGGGCCGGTGGTCCCGCCTATGCCGCGAACCCCGACCCGGGCCTGCATGCCGAGGTCAGGGCGCACTGCCGAGCGGTGTTCGTGTCCCTGGCCACCACCCTGCGGGAGCAGCGGCCGGCTCGGCTCGAGGACTTCCCGATGACGGTGCGGGCCGCGATGCGCCGGGTCGAGCAGGGCATCGTGCTCGCCGACTTCATCCGCGCCTTCCAACTGGGCCAGGGCGCGATGTGGGCGCAGTTGCGGGCCGCCGCCGAGCAGGACCCCGCCCTCCGACCGGTGATCCTGGACGTGGTCGGCCCGCTCATGCAGGTCGTCGAGGCGGGTAGCGTCGCGGCGGCCACCACCCACCTGGAGGCCGAGCAGTTCCGACTGGCCGACCGGGACCGACTGCGCCGCGACCTGGTCGAGGACCTGATCGCCGGGCGGGTGCCGCTGACCGTCCCGCGCATCGGTCTGCTGCGAACGGTCGGCCTGTCCGACGGGGCTGAGTTCGTCGTCGCGTCCGGCGCGCTGGACAGCGGGGAGGACGACGCCGGCCTGCTGCGGACGCTCGCGGACGCGGTCCATGGCGTGACCGCGGGCGGTTCGCCGGGCATCCAGGCGGTGCGTCAGTCCGAACTGATCGCGATCCTGCCGGTCGCCGGGGTCGGCTCCGGTGGCATCGAGTCCGGGCTGCGGGAGTCCGTCAGTCGGCTGCGGGCGACCGGGATCGCCGCGTCGTTCGGCGTGAGCACCACCTACCGGGCCTGGTCGGAGGTGCCGGCCGGCTACTCCGAGGCGCGCACCGCCCGCCAAGCCTGCGCCGGCGGTGCAGTACTGGCGCTGACGTCGCTGTCCCCGGCCGACTACCTCGTGCTGCGTAACGACTCCACCGCCCGCCGGCTGATCAACCCGGCGGTCCGCCGCTACCTCGAGGAGGACCTGGCCGAGGGCGGCGAGTACATCCGGACCGTCCTGGCCGTGGCCGCGGACGGGCTCAACGTCCGGGCGACCGCCGAGCGGCTGAACCTGCACGCGAACACCGTCTACAACCGGCTGGACCGGATCGCC
>DATAUG010000117.1:0-78683 GCA_036268355.1 Sporichthyaceae bacterium | reverse complement strand
CCGAGTCGAATGCCACCGGCGCCTTGGTCGTGGTCACCGTGTGCGGCGCCTCGTCCTCGTTGAGCCAGGTGACCGTCGTGCCCACCGGCACCGTCATCGTCATCGGCGAGTAGGTGTTCTTCACGATCTCGTCCTTGACCGCTGACGTAGAGTCAGAATTACGCGAGCCTGAGATTTCGCACTACGCGGCAAGGTAGGCAGCGCGAGGTTCTTCGACATCTCGCCGACCTGTCCGCGATACCGATCAGAAACATCAACTCGCTCAGTTCCCCGGTTCGGCCAGCAGCCGTTGCCGGGCGACCTCCAGGGCGGCGCGGTGCGCCGGATCGGGCTCCGGAATGACCAGGTTCATCGTCTCCAGCGCGTGCACGACCAGGCCTGCCACCAGTGCCCGCATCAGCGCCTTGTCGTCGGCCGGGATCACGTACCAGGGGGCGTGCGCGGTCGACGTCGCCGCGAGTGCCTCGGCGTACGCCAGCCGGTAGGCGTCGAAATGCTCGCGCTCGGCCAGGTCCGCGGGGGAGAACTTCCAGTACTTGCTCGGGTCGGCCAGCCGTTCGAGCAGCCGGCGCCGTTGCTCCGCCGCGGAAACGTGCAGGAAGAACTTCACGATCGTGGTGCCGCTGTGCGCCAGATGACGTTCGAAGGAGTTGATGTCCTCGAACCGGGTGGTCCACAGCCTGGATTCGTGCCCGCGCGCGGGCGGCGGGTCCAGCAGCTCCGGGTGTACCCGAACCACCAGGACGTCCTCGTAGTACGAGCGGTTGAAGACTGCGATCTGCCCGCGTTCGGGCAGCACCAACACGGCGCGCCACAGGAAATCATGGCGCAGTTCCTCGGCCGACGGCTGCTTGAAAGAGTCCACCCGCAGGCCTTGCGGATTGACCCCGCCCAGCACGTGGCTGATCGTGCCGTCCTTCCCGGCCGCGTCCAGGCCCTGGAAGATCAGCAGCAGCGCCCGGGTGCCCTCGGCGTGCAGGACCTCCTGCAGGGCCGCCAGCGTGCTCCGGAAGTCGTCCAGCCGGGCCGTCGCCGCCTGCTTCTCGGTCTGTCCGGCGGAAACCGTCAACCAATCGGCGGTGATGCGATCAGTGCGCCGCTCGTCCAGCCGGGCGGACTTCCCGGGCGCCACGGCGAGTTCCTCGACGACCAATCGGCCAAGACTCATCGGCACCCCGTTCCTACCTGCTGTCAGTTGCGGTTCCCACTCTGCCGCAGACTTGCCCCCGAGCCGGCCGGCGGCCAGTTCCGAGAAGGGAGCAGCGTCATGCAGCTCGTCCGTGACGAACCGTCAGGCGTGGGCTCGGAGCCGATGTTCAGCGGGGATGTCTGGTACACCTACCACAGCGGCGAGGGACCGGTCTCGTGCGCGAAGGTGCACTTCTCGCCCGGCGCACGCACCGCCTGGCACACCCATCCCGATGGGCAGGTGCTGTACGTCCTGGAGGGCGTGGTGCGGGTGATGGAGCGCGACGGGTCGACAGTCGACGCCCGCGCCGGCGAGTCGGTCGTCTGCCCGGCCGGGCTCGAGCACTGGCACGGCGCGGCGCCCGGCTACTTCGCCACCCACCTGGCCGTCCACACCGGGCCGGTCGGCTGGGCCGAGCCGGTTCCGGACGAGGTCTACCTCGGTGAAGCCGTGCCCTGACCGGCCCGCCGCGGCCTGCCGCGGTTGCGAATTGGTGGCCGCCGCGCAACGCTGCGGGCGACATTCCGACACCAGCAGGAAACCTCGCGCGGCTAACCTCCGCCGGGCGTTACTGCGCAGTTGCCCCCGGCGGGAGGTGGCCCATGTTGGCCCATGACAGCTTCGATGTGCACCACGCGGAACGGCCCGAGGACCTGTCGCATCACCAGGTCGTCGTGCTGTTCGGCGCCACCGGCGACCTGGCTCGACGCAAGCTGCTGCCCGGGTTGGCCCGGCTGTCCGCGTCCAGTCTCGTGCCGGACTGCCGCATCATCGGAACCTCGCTGGACGAGTTGGACGACGCCGCGTTCCGCGAGCTCGCCCACGACGCCTGCAAGCGATTCTCCAGCCACCCGCTCTGCGACACGGACTGGGAGACGTTCGCCGCACGGCTGAGCTACGTGCCGCAGTCGGCGGGGGCCGAGGGCCTGAGCGCCGCGGTGGGTCGTGCCGAGGACGAACTCGGCGGTGTGGTGGAGCGGCTGCACTACCTGTCGATCCCGCCGTCCGCCGCCGGCGCGGTCGTCCGGCGACTGGCGGACGCCAAGCTCGTGGAGCGGTCCAGGATCATCCTGGAGAAGCCGTTCGGCACCGATCTGGCCAGCGCCCGCCGACTGAACGCGACCCTGCACGAGATCTTCGACGAGGAGCAGATCTTCCGGATCGACCACTTCCTGGGCAAGGAGGCCGCCCAGAACATCCTCGCGTTCCGCTTCGCCAACGGCCTGTTCGAACCGATCTGGAACCGCAACCACATCGACCACGTGCAGATCGACGTCCCCGAGACGTTGGACTGCGGCGGCCGGGCCGGCTTCTACGAGGGGTGCGGCGCCTACCGCGACATGGTGGTCACGCATCTGTTCCAGGTGTTGGCCTTCATGGCCATGGAGCCGCCGGCGGCGCTGGAGCCCTCGGCGATCGCCGAGGAGAAGAACAAGGTCTTCCGTTCGCTGCGGCCGATCACGGCCGATCAGGTCGTGCGCGGTCAGTACATCGGCTACCGCTCGGAGCCCGGCGTCGCGGCCGACTCCGAGACCGAGACGTTCATCGCGCTGCGGGTCGAGCTGGACAACTGGCGCTGGGCCGGTGTCCCGTTCTATCTGCGTACCGGCAAGCACTTGGCCGAGGGCGCCCGAATCATCTCCATCGCCTTCCGCGAGCCGCCCCGCTCGATGTTCCCACCGGGATCCGGCGTCGGGGCGCACGGTCCGGACCATCTGACGTTCGACCTGGCCGACGCCGCAAAGCTGTCGTTGTCGTTCTACGGCAAACGACCCGGCCGGGGCATGCGGCTGGAGAAGCTGAGCATGCAGTTCGCGATGGACCAGACCCGGATGGCCGACGACGTGCTCGAGGCCTACGAGCGCCTGATCCACGACGCCATGCTCGGGGATCGCACGCTGTTCAACACCGCCGATGGAATCGAGCGGGTGTGGGCGGCCTCCGCGCCCTTGCTGACCAACCCACCACCGGTCCGGCCCTACGCACCCGGGTCGTGGGGTCCGAACGCGATCCACCAGATGATCGCGCCGCACGCCTGGCGGCTGCCTTTCGAGCGGAGCTGGCGGGCCTGACGGCCAGTCAGATCAATTGGCCGGGCCCCGGCCCAGTCGGCGAAGTGCCGCCGCGGGAGCGCTCGGCGGCGTCGGAGCGGGGGCCGGGATGGACTGGGCGCCGGCTGCGGCCTGCGGCGAGGAGCTCCGGTGCGGCAGCGTCATTGCTGCCGTCACGGCTGCTCCCGCCACGATCGCGGACCTGCCCCTGACCATCCCGTTTCGCCCCCCCGCCCGACTTCTTGCGCGCCGTGGTGTTGAGACGACGCGCCCCCGGACGCGGATCCGGTGAGCGCCGAGTGGGTGAATCCAGCAGTCCGATGCGCACCGGCGCGGGTGCCGCAAGCCGCGGCTTAGCATTGCCGATGTGGCCGACGATGGGATCGTGATCCCGGCCTTGCTGCGTGCCGCCCGGGGAGCGTATTCCAAATCGATTCGGCGGTACCTGGCGGCAGACGGTCTGGAGGACGTGCCGGTCGACGGGCCTTGGGTGCTGGGCGGGATGACCAACCACGGTGGGTCGGCCGCCGACATGCTGGGCGGGCTGGATGTCTCGGCCGCCCGGAAGGCCCAACTGGTCGACACGTTGGTGCTTCGCGGCTATCTGCAACGGGTCCCGGACTCCGGCGACCCGACCCGGGTCGAACTGGCGTTGACCCTGCGCGGCGCCGCCGCCGGGCGGGCCGTTGCCCGCGGCATCGCGGCCGTCGATGAGCTGCTCGCGGACCGCATCACGCCCGCGGAGTTGGCCGGCCTGCGCACTGGGCTGTTCGCGCTGGCGATGATCAAGGAGGACTTCGGCGCGGGCTCGGCCCAGGACGCCTGACCCGTTCGGGTCCCGGCGCGCTCAGTTCGGTCCGCGGCCGCCGTTGATCAAGGCGACCAGGGATGTGCGTGGTCGTTGCGCTTGACGGCCTACGCGCAACCGGTCGTCGTGGGCGTATTCCACCCGACGCGGCCAGTGCAGGGCGATCCGGCGATTCAGCAGGCAGGTGGGGACGCTGCGCGCGGCATCGGACTTCATCGGTGGGTACCTCCCGCTCACACACCGGTAAATCCGGTAAAACGGTACCGCCACACCGGCCGGGAGAGCCAGGCGACACTCGCTGCCCGGGACGGCGCCGGTTCGACGAGAGGATTGGTCTGATGTCGAGGGGAAAGCACGTCGCCGCGTCAGGAAATCTCGCGGCGCGCGTCGTGGTCGCCGTGCGACACGCGGCGAATGTCCGAAATTTCGTCCCGGTTGGACCTGATTCGTCCGATTGGTGCACGCGAACTGACTTCCCGTCAGTTCACCGTTCCCGGCGGCGTGCCACCGGTGGCCACAACTGTTGGGTTCAGCTTTGTGGGCCGGTTGGCGCGGTCTCGTGCTCCGCACTCACCGGCAGTTCCGCGAAACCGCGACGAAACCCCATGCCTGGTATCTGACTCCTGTGGGAGGAGGCAGGAAGTGGTCAATTCGTTTGCTGCGCGGCAGGTCCTGAGCGTAGGGCTGGTCCTGGTCGCGATCGTGTCAGGTGCCAACGGTGCGGCCCGGGAGCGCGCCGGCCACGACCCGACGCCGCCTGACTACTGCAAGCAGGACCCCGATTGGTACTTGTGCCAACACAACAAGGGGCCGTCGCGGACGGTGCCGCCGACGGCTGCGCCCGCGGAGCGCAGTCACCCGGCCGGGAGCCGCGAGCCGGAGCGGGCGACGACGTCTGGGTCGTTGCCGAGGTAGGAGCTGATGACGTCGGGGTGGGCGAGTACCTGGGCGGGGGTGCCGGTGGCGATGACGCGTCCGGCCTGCAGGGCGATGAGGGTGTCGCACAGGGCGGACATGAGGGTCATGTCGTGTTCGACGACGAGGAGGGCGCAGCCCAGTTCGGCCTGGACCCGGTGCAGTACGGGGATGAGTGCTTCGGTTTCGCGTTGGGCCAGGCCGGCGGAGGGTTCGTCGAGGAGTAGGACGTCGGGGGCTTGGGCCAGGGTGGCGGCCAGTTCGACGATGCGTCGGGTGCCGGTTGAGAGTTCGGCGGTGCGGTGGTCGCGGTAGCGGGTCAGGTGCAGGGTTTCCAGGAGTTCCTCGACGCGGTCGGCGACGGCGTCGGCCACGTCGAAGGCGGCCGGTAGCCACAGGGCGACGGCGATCGGGTCGCGGTTGGCCAGGTGGCGGTCCAGGGCGACGGCGAGGGTTTCGGCGACGGTGAGGGCGGGGAACAGCCGGGCGTCCTGGAAGGAGCGCCCGAGGCCGGCCAGGGCGCGGTGGTGGGCGGGGGCGGCGGTGAGATCTTGGCCGTGCAGGGTGATCGTTCCGGAGTCGGGGGTCAGGAAGCCGGAGAGCAGGTCGAAGACGGTGGTCTTGCCGGCGCCGTTGTGCCCGATCAGCCCGACGATTGCCCCGGTGGGGACGTCGAGGTCGACGTGGTCGACGACGGTGAGTCCGCCGAAGCGTTTGGTCAACCCGCGGGCTTTCAGCGCCACGGCCTCCGCTGCGGGGCGCGGGCGGGATCCGGTCGCGCCCGGGGCCGGCTGGGCGGTTTGGGCGGTGTTGCCGAGGAACACCGCGCGCAGCACGTCGGGGCGGTCGAGCAGTTCGGCGGTCGGGCCGCTGAACCGGACGCGGCCTTTCTCCAGGAACACCGCGCGTCGGGCCAGCAGCAGGGCCACGTTGACCGACTGTTCGACGACGATCACGGTGACGCCGGCGGCGTTGATGTCGTGGACGACCTCGACGAGTTGGGCGACCACGGCCGGGGCCAGCCCGAGGGTCAGTTCGTCGATGCACAACACTTTCGGCTTGACCGCGAGGGCCATGGCCAGGGACAGCATCTGCTGCTCGCCGCCGGACAGATCCCCGGCGCGGGTGTCCAACCGGGCCGCCAGCGGCGGGAACGTTTCCAGCGCGCGGCGCCGGGCCTCGCGCACCGCGGCGGGGTCGTGCCGGATCAGCCAGGTCGCCAGGCGCAGGTTCTCGCTCACGGTCAGGGTGGGAAAGATCCCGCGTCCGCCGGGCATCATGGCCAGGCCCGCCGCGGCGATCCGCTCGGGGGCGACCCCGGCGAGCGGGCGCTGGACGAGGTGGGCCTGGCCGGCGGTGACCGGTAGCAGCCCGCACAGCGCGCGGAGCAGGGAGGACTTCCCGGCGCCGTTGGTGCCGAGCAGGGCGACGATCTCCCCGGGTGCCACGTCCAGGTCGACGCCGAACAGCACCTGGTTGGGCCCGTAGGCGGCCGCGATACCGCGGCAGCTCAACGCCGGCTCTCCGTTGCGTCCGGCGAAGCCGACGTTATTAGCCTGCGGTTGGCCGGACGCAACCTGGTCGGGGGCGAGGTTGGGGTCGGGATCCCAGTCCAGGCCGTGGCGGCGGGCGACGTGCAACGCGTACCGGTCGCGCAGCCGGGCCCCGGCCGCAGCCAGGCCGCCGGGCAGGGCCAGCAGGACGATCAGCACCCCGGCGCCGGTGGCCACCAGTTGCAGTTGCGGGAACCGGTAGATCAGCAGATACAGCGCGGCGGTGGCGGCCAGTGCGCCGCCGATGGAGGTGACCCCGCCGATCACCACGGTGGTGAACGCGAACAGCGACAGTTCGGTGTTGTAGGTGCGCAGGCCAACCGCGCCCAGCGCGGTGGCGTGCACCGCCCCGGCCATGCCCGCGAGCACCCCGCAGATCACGAACGCGGCCAGTTTGGCCCGCACCCCGTCCACCCCCGCGGCGGCGGCCGCGCGGGGGTTGTCGCGGACCGCGACCGTCACCCGTCGGGTCCGCCCGCGGGCCAGGTTGCGGGCCACCACGACGGCGAACACCAGCAGGGCGAGGCCGACCAGGTACAGCACCTTGTCCGAACGCATGTCCCAGCGGCCGAACAGCACCGGGCGGTCGAACGCGCCCGGGACCAGCCAACCGAAGTTGGTCGGGTTGAGGAAGAACGTGTCCACGGCCACCGCGAAGGTCAGCGTGACCACCGCGAGCAGTTGCCCGTCGACCCGCAACGCCGGCACCGCGAGCAGCAACGCGACCAGCGCCCCGGCCGCGCCGCCGGCCAGCATGGCGAGGAAGAAGTCGACGTTCCACTTTCCGATCAGGTCCCCGGCCACCGTCGCCCCGACACCCAGCACCGCGATCTGGCCCAGGCTGACCGTCCCGGACCAACCGGTCAGCACCACCAGCGACACCGCCACCACCGCGTAACAGCACGCCACGGTCGCGATGTTCAACTGGCTCGGCGAGCCCACCAACCCCAGACCCAGCAAGCCCGCACCGCACGCCACCCACAGGCCGGCGCCAGCCAGCCGAACCTGCGGCAACCCCCGGACCGTCGCGGGCAACGCCCGCACCGACCCGGTCGTCAGCCAGGTGCCCTCCGCCGCCGCGGCCGCGGCGCGCCCGGAGTCGACCCGGCGGGCCAGCAGCACCACCGCCAGCACCACCAGCAGCACCACCGAGGTAACCGACTGCTTGGAGCTGTTCCACCGCACCACCTGGTCCACGACCCCCAGGGCCACCCCGGCGGCGAAGGCCCGCGGCAGCGAGGACAACCCGGCCACCACCGCCGCGGCCAACGCGGGCAGCATCACCTGCGGACCCGAGGAGGCCACCGACAGGTTCAACCCCTCCGAGGGCGCCCGCAACGTCACCGTCAACGCCGCCAACCCACCGGCGATCGTCCACACCAGCAACGACAACCGGTGCGCCGGGATCCCCAACAACCGGGCCCGGTCCCCGTTCTCCGCGATCCCCCGGATCGCGACACCGGCATCGGTGCGCAGCAGGAACCAGCCCAACCCGGCCAGCACGAACGGCACCACCGCGGCCAGCAACAGGTCGTTGCCCGAGATCAGCAACGGGTCCACGTGCCAGCTCAGCCGGGACAACGGCGTCCGGAAGGCTCCCACCAGCACCGGCCCGCCCAACAACTTCGGGGTCACCGCCTGCCCGGCCGCGAACAATTGCGCCAACCCGATCGTGGCCACCGTCACCACCAGCCGCGGGGAATTCTCCAACCGCCGCAGCACCACCCGCTCCACCACCGCACCGCCGAGCAGACCCAGGACCAGCCCCGGCCACACCGCGACCGCCCACGGCACCCCCCGGCCCAGGTGCAACCCGATCGCCAGGGCCGCACCCAACCCACCGATCCCGGCCAGCGCGAAATTCACCACCCGATGACTGCGATAAGTCAGAACAAGCCCCACCGCCAACAACCCGTTCGCGGTGCCGATCAACGCACCCAGCAACACCACACCCAACGGCACCCGACCCGGCACCACCACCGTCGCCACCAACACCACGGCCAGCCCCGCCAGCCCCGCAGCCGTCGGCCCCGGCGGCAGCCGACGCAGGCGAGCGCTCACAACTGACGGTGTGTCACGTGGACGCTCAGTCATCGCTCCTCCGGTGGGGTCGTCGCCTTCGCCGGAATCTGCAGTTGTTGTGGTGCCGCGGGTCCGGTCGGCCAGGAGCCCTGCTTATACCGCTGGTTGGTCGAGGCGTAGCGGCCGGGCGCGTTGTTGAACACGGACACCGCAGCCGGGTCCCACCAGATCTCGCGGGAATCACGGTACGGGCTGTACTCGCCCTTGGGATAGCCCCAGGTGCCCGCGGGTCCGGTGCCGCCCGGATAGGCCCGCATGCCGGCCGCGAACGTCTGCGGGGTCAGGTCGGGCCCCGCCATCTGGATCCCGGTGGCCACCATGTAGCAGAAGTAATAGATGAGCTCGGCGCCGAAGATCGGCTCGTGGTTCGGGTCGACGGATTTTGCTGCCGCGTAAGCGAAACTGGCGCCCTGCGGCTGTTGCTCACCCAGCATGCTCAGCCCGAATGCGTGCTTCCACTGCGCCTGGTCGTAGAACTGGCCGACCACGTCGAGATCGGTGAGCGCGGTTCCGGTGACCACCCATTCCGGGTAGTAGTTCTGCTGGCTCATCCGCGAGGTGAGCAGCAGCGGCAGCAGTGGATCGGTGGCCAGCACAACGGTCGTGATGCCGTCCTGCTTGAGCTTCGCGGCCAGGTTGTTCGCCTGGTCGGAGATGGTGGCCAGGTCGAGGGTGTAGTTGTAGCGCGCAGCCTTGTTCCCGGCCGCGTTGATGATTTCCTCGCCCGCGTCGGCGCACTGCTGATACTCGGGATTGTCCGGCGCGACCAGCGCGATCTTCCGTGGCTTGCCGAGCACACCGGGCCCGGCGTGGTCGGCCGGGTGGCCGAACACCCGCTTGTTCAGGTATTCGGCAATGGTCTGCGCCAACGACGTGCAGTCCGGGAACGGACTCCAGCTGTACGGCTGGTGGGCGGCGAACCACTGCCGCGACAGGTACGGCGCACCGATGGCCACGACACCCTGCCGGGCCAGGGCGTCGTTGTAGGGCTGGGTGAACGCGCTGACGTCGGCGAACACCTTCAGCTCCTTGGCCGCCTTGATCGCGTCGGCCTGCGCTGCCTCCTGGCCCGCGCCGACGATCTCGTTGATGACCGAGCCCTTGCCCTTCCACTCGACCATCTCGATCTTTCGGCCGTAGGTCTGGAAGTTGCGTTCGAAGTAGGTGATGTAGTCCTGGATGGTCCGCCGCACGTCGGCCTCGGTGGGCGTGGGGATCGCGTTGCCCTTGTCGCCGGTGAGTTGGCGGATCACGCCCTCGTAGTCGCTGATGTCCTCGATCGGCATGCGGAACGAGATCCGGACGGCGTCCCGGGTGACGCCCGGACTGGTGGCACCGCCGTTGTCCTTGCCCTTGGCCCAGGCGATGCACGGCGGGGAGTACGGATCGCCGACCACCTGGACGCGGCGATCGGCACACGGCCCGGCTGCGCCCGCGGCCGCAGCGGCCGTGGCCGCCGGCCCGGCGCCCGGTCGCGCCTTGCCGGCCGCGATGGGTGCGCGCGCCGTGGCGGCGGCGGCCGTGGACTTGCGTGCCTGTGCCGGCACCGTCGTGCCGGCGGCCGGCGCACCGGCCTCGGCACTCGGCGCGATTACGACGACCTCCTGGCGGGCGATTGTCGGGACCAGCGTGACCACGAGCAGGTATGCCGTCGAAAGGGCGAGCAACGGGCCGTAGCCGCCGAGCAGGCGGCGCGGCGAACGGCCCAGGGGGCGGGTTTGGCGCAGTGGTCGCCTCATGGTCGGAACCTCCGATTCAGCGACGGATGAGCGAACTGACGGGTATTCAGTTAATTCGACAGCGCAGCCGGTCCGCCGCGGCCAGCGCCACAATCAGCAGCAGGGCGAGGCCGGCGGCAAGCTTTCCGTGGGTGGTGGTGCATCCACCACCGTGCGACGAACGGCAGGACAGCGCCGCGGGGGCAAGTGCCACCGGGGTGTCTGCGGCCGGTGGCGCGGGCGCTGCCGCGCCGGGGCCGACAGTCAGCGGGCGACCGACGGCCGACGGTGCCGGCGATGCCGGCGGCGCCCCCGCCCGGTCCAGGGATGGCACGACGGCCGGCGGGATCCGGCCGTACCCGGAGTCGAACGGGTTGGCGTAGGCGGTCCCGTCGGTGCCGGCGCGGGCACCGCCCAGGTCCAGGTCGACCGCTCCGGAGTCGCCGAGCACGAGCGTCGCGAGGTCGACCAGCAGGTAGCCGAAGCCCAGTGCCTTGGCCATCCCGCAGTCCGGGCTCACCGCAAGGGGCGTCACAAACGTGAGCAGCTGCGTGCGGATCGGTTGGACGGCGATCAGCGTGGCAGCCAGGGCCGCGCGCAGCGCCGGGGTTGCCGCCACGGACAGCCGCAGTGGGCCGACCGCGACGCCGTCGGCGCCGCGGGTGACCTCGGGCAGCCCGAGCGACAGACCGACGGGCGCCAACGTGCTGTTCGCCGCCGTGATCGCGGCCTGCAACTGCCCCGGATCGGCGGTGGGCAGGCTCCGGCCGGCGACGGTCATCGAGGCGATCGCGAATCCCGCGGAGGCATCGGACTGCGCTCCGCTGCGATGGTCGGCCGTCCACCGCAGTCCGCCCAGCTGGACCAGGCCACCGGCCAACGACAGACCGGCGAACGAACTGTCGGCGGCCGACTGCCGTTGACTGCCCGGCACCAGTTTCGCCGTCGCCGACGCGGTTCCACCGACCAACCGCGCCACGCCGGGTAGGTCCAGGCTCAGGCCGTCGACGCCGGCCGCCGCCGAGGCGTCGGGTGCCGCGGCGCCGTACTGGCTGCCCAGTTGCAGCGGGCCACCGGTGCCGGCCGACGCGGTGCGCTTCTCGGTCGCCCCGTCACCGGAGGACACGGTGACCCGGCCCGGCATCGCACCCGGGGGGAGGGCCGCACCGGCTGAATAGCCGCACGCCAGCGGGGACTTCGAGACCGTGTCGAACATGCCCAGGTCCACGCCGGCCGCCTCCGCATTGCCCTGCGCACCGGCGAATCGACTGCGGACCACCCCGAGCCCGACCCCGATCGCCGCGCCCGAGGACCGCAGCTCGACCCGGGCGACCCCGGCCGAGGACGTCCCGGTACCGGGCACGAACGCGGTCTGTGCGGCCACCGGCGCGGTGGGCAGCGTGACGATCCCGAAAGCGAGAACACCCGCAAGGACGGAACTGCGTCGACCGGTCATGGTGTGGCCTCCGAGGCCGGTTTGACGATCGCGCCGAGCAGGATCGTGGTCAGCTCCCGCGGGTACTTGCCGGTTATGTGGGCCAGCAGTGCCTCCAGCTCGCGCAGCATGTTGGCCTCCGGGGCCAGTGCCGCGGCGAAACCGTTCAGGTACAGCAGATTGCGGGAGAACAACACCAATTCCTTGGGCGCCTTGAAGCCGAACTTGAGCAGGGACGCGATCAGGCCACGCATCTGACGGGTGATCAGAGTCAGGTCGAGGGAGTCGAAGGTCGCGTCGGTGAACTCGGTGACCAACGGCTGGTACTTGTCCAGCTCGGCGACCGCGGCGTCGATGTCGACACCGGCCGGCAGCGCGCCCATCTCGGCAGCGGCGAGGATCTGCCCGCGGGAGTCCTGCTGCATCGCGGCCACCAACAGCCGGACCAGCAGCGCCCGCTGCCGGGCGTCGATGCGGCCGCACACGCCGTAGTCGACCAGCGAGATCGTGCCCGCCTGCGTGATCAGCACGTTGCCGGAGTGCAGGTCGCCGTGGAAGACGCCGTAGATCAGGGCATGCTCGAGCACCCCGGAGGCGGCCAGTCGCAGCAGTGCCGCGCCGTCCACCGCGTCGCCGTAGCGGGCGCGGGCCGCCGTGTACGGCACCCCCGGCACTCGTTCCATCACCAGCACCTCGCCGGTGACCAGACCCGGGATCGGGCGCGGCACCCGGACGAATCCCGTGCCCGCGTGCTCACCGGCCACTGCGATGTGCACCATGTTCAGGGCCTCGAGGCGGAAGTCGAGTTCAGCCAGAACGAGCTCGGCGGCCAACGGCAGGATCTCGCCGGCGTTGCTCATCCGGGCCGAGGCGCTCACCCGGTTCGCCACCGTGGCCAACACCGACATCACCCGGAAGTCCGAGCCGAAGCGGCGACGCAGTCCCGGTCGCTGCACCTTGACCACGACCGCGGTGCCGTCCAGCAGCACGGCGTCGTGCACCTGGGCGATGCTCGCCGCGGCCCGCGGCGTCGGGTCGAACCACCGGAACACCGAGTCGATCGGCCGACCCAGCGATGCCTCCACGGCGCGCTGCGCCGTTCCGTCCGGCATCGCGGGCACCTCGTCGCGGCACCAGGCGAACGCGGCCACCCACTCGTCGGGCAGCAGCCCCTGAGCCGTCGCAATCGACTGACCGACCTTCACGTAGGCCGGACCGCCCGCGGCGACCAACTGCTGCGCCCGGCGCACCGCGGCCGACGAGCGCCCGCGGCCGGCGTCGGCCAGTCCGAGCAACGAGCACCAACAGAAGCGCACGAGTGTCCGCAGCACTGCGACCAACGTGGCCCGGGTCAACCGCGGCCGGGCCAACGACTGCGCCTGCCGGCGGAGCCGCGGCACTGCCACCTCGGCGTGCTCGCGCAGGCGGTCGAGTTCTTCAGCCAGGCCGTCGCATTCGCCGACCCAGGCGGACTCCTTCGCCAGCGCGTCCAGGTCCGGCAACGGCGGGGGAGCGATGCCGGGCGTCATTGGAGGCGTCCCTTCCCGGGAGCCTGTTGGTGCAGTTCAGGACTGTCGACCACCGCTTTGGCGGCCTCGATGAGCGCGGGCAGTGCGGTCAACACCCCGGCGATGTCGATGCGTTCGACGCCGCTGGAGGACAGCCCGCCCCAGACGAACCGGGCCAGGTAGTCGACGAAGTCGCTGCGGCTCATCGCGCGGCGGATCAACCACCACTCGGTGGCCGACAGCACGAACCCGACGATCCCGAACGCCCATGGCTCGGCCGCCCCGGAGTCCACGCCGGCCCCGCGCATCACCGAACCGATCACGGTGGACAGGTGGTTGCCCGCGGCCATTGCCATCGGCAGTTCGCTGATGCCGGCCGCGGGCAGTTCGCGGACGCCGCGCAACACCCAGCCGTAGATCTGGGGTTCGTTCTCCACGAAGGCCACGAAGACGTCGAAGGCCTTCGCCAGCAGTTCCACCGACTCCCCACCGGAGAGCACCGCGAGCAGGGCGTCGGCTGCGACGGTCTGCGCCAGTTCGCCGATGACGGCCGCGGTCAGTCCGAGGCGGTCGGTGAAGTGGTCGTAGAGGACCGGCTTGCTCATCCCGGCGCCGGCGGCCAGTTCGGCCAGGGTGGCTTCCGGGCCGATCCGGCGGATCGCCTCGATGATCGCGCGGAGATACTCCTCACGGCGGACCGAACGCCCGGTCGTGGCGCCGACCGGCCGGCCGGGGCGTCGACGTCCCGGGGCGGCGCCGGCGGTCGGGCTGCCGGTTGCCATGCCAGCCTCCCGACCGTTTCGGCCCCTCCGCCGCCCAACCACTGGACCGACACCCCGACCGGACTGCACAATAACCCGATGTTGAGTAGGTTTGTAACCCTGCCGCGGCAGATTTTTCGAACGTCCCGCTATCTACCTGGCCTGATAGTCACCATCTCGACGGCGATGGTTGGGGAACTAACCCGACTCGTGGTAGGAAAGGGGTTTCCGATGGCGTGTCGCGAGCGCGGAGGAGACATGGGGCACGAGTTCCTGTCGGTGGAGTGGATCACCTCGGTGCTGGCGGTGCGCGATGAGTACGCCGGTCACCTACCGACTGTCGAACTGCCCGCGCTGCGGGTGAACCTGCAGGTGACCGGGGCGCCGGACTCGGTCGCCGCGGACGGCGTGGTGCACGCACACGCCGATGCCGGTGGGCCGGGCCTGGTGCTCGACGTGGGAGCGCTGGAGAACCCGGACCTGACCGTGAGCCTGGACTACGCCACCGCCTACGACCTGTTGGTGGTGCAGAAGCCGAACGCGGCGCTCGGCGCGTTCCTGACCGGCCGCATCCGCCTGTCCGGGGACCTGGAGCGACTCAACGCGATCACCGGGTTCGACCCGGCGGCCTTGCCCGCCCTGCTGGCCGGACTGGGTGTGACGGGGAGTTCCACGCTGGCCGACATCGATCCGGTGGCGGCGCAGATCGGTGACCGGATCCGGGAGCTCACCACCTGACGGCGAACGCAGCGAATCCCTCGGTTTGCCGGGCACCGGCGCGGGTAGCACGAAACTGCCCGGCGTAGATGACCTCCCAGGGCCGCTGCCAACGGTCAGGGGGGTGGGTTCGCCGAGTGTCCCGTCGCAATTCCGATCCCGCCGCCGGGGAGGCCACCCGGCGGCGGGACTTGCGTCGTCGTCCCCTCGTTGCGTCCGGGTAATCGTGACCTATAGGTGTGGGTTACCCGGACGCAACGGATTTTGGGGGTGCGTCGAGCGGGTCGAGCGTCAGTTCAGCGGCGGCAGCGGGTTCGTCCAGGGCGCGCCTTCGGACGGAGGCCGCTGCTCGATGCGGACCGGTGGCGGCGGGGTGGGCGCCGGGTCGAACCGGCCGATTCGGTTGCCGGTGAATTCGGTGAACCACAGCGCGTGATCGTGCCCGACGGCCAGGCCCTCGGGGCCGCTGACCTTGGTCGGCGTCGGCAGCTCGGTGATGCGATGTGTCGCCGGATCGAGTCGGGCCAGCCGGTCCAGCCCGAACTCGGTGAACCACAGCGCGCCGTCCGGGCCGGTCCGGATCGCCGCCGGGTTGCTTTTCGGCTGCGTCAGTCCGACGCGTTCGGCCACGCCGTGGTGTGGGTCGAACCGCCAGACGGCGTTGCCGAGGTAGTCGGTGAACCAGAGCGCGTGGTCCGGGCCCGTGGTCAACCCGTACGGAGTCAGCGCCGCGGCCGGCAGGCGGTACTCGGTGACGTGGCCGGTGCGCGGGTCGATACGGCCGAGTGCGTCGGCCGTCTGCTCGGCGAACCACAGCGCGCGGTCCGGACCGGTGGTTATCTCCATCGGTGCCGCCCCGGGCGTCGGCAGTGTGACTTCTCGGATGCCATGAGTCCGCGGATCGAGGCGCCCGATGCGGTTCGCGATCGGTTCGCTGAACCAAAGCGCGCCGTCGGGGCCGCTGGTGATCCGGATCGGCTTGGAGCGCGGGTCGGGCAGTGGGATCTCGGTCACCGTTCCGGTCGCCGGATCGATGCGCCCGATCCGGTTCCCGGCGAACTCCGCGAACCAGATGCCGCCGTCGGCACCCGCGGTGATCGATGCGGGCGCGGACGGCGCCCGCAACGGGTACTCGAGGACGTTGTGGGTCACCGGGTCCACCCGACCGATCCGATCCGCCAGCTGCTCGGTGAACCAGAGCACCCCGTTGGGGCCGACCGTGATGGCGTCCGGCGCGCTGTTCGGAGCGGGGATGGCGAACTCGTTCACCTGCGCCGGGTCGGGCGCCGCGGCCGCGGCAGCCGGCCCCGACGGGGCGATCGCCAGGATCGCGACGGCGGACAGGGCGCCGATGCGTCGACGGAGCAAGGCCGTCACGTCCTTCCGGCTCGGGCGCGCCGCCGTCCGGGCGCTCACCCGAATGTCGCTCACCGAGATCGGACCTGGACTGCCCACCGCCGGCCGCGCACAAACTCGGGCACCGCCGGGGTGTCGTGCTCGTCAGCGTCCGTAGATCGCGATGTCCTGCGCACCGGTGTTGCCACCGGTGCTGTGCACCGCGTCTATCCGCACGGTTCGACCGCGGGCGTTCAGCCGGATCACGGACAGGCCCGGGGCGGTCTTGAACGGCCCGTAGCGGTGCCCGTCGACCACGATCTCGACGGCCGTGATGATCGAGGTGCCGTCGCTCATCTGCCGGGGGCGGAAGCCCACTCCGGTGATGTCGTACGTCCGGCCCAGGTCGATGGTGATCGACGCGTGGTCGCCGTCGCCCTTGGTCGCCCATTCGGTCGAGGAGTTGTCGTCGATCGCGTTGGCCGCTGCGTAGGCGTCGGAGTACTGCGAGCTGACGGCGCTCACGCCGGCGGCCGGCGCCAGATTGCGCCCGGGGGGCAGCCTGGGCGCCGGGTCGGTGCGGAAGGTGCCGCCGGTCCCGGCGTAGCTGCGCCCGGTCGCGTCGGTTCCGACGAATCGGTAGTAGTACGTGGTGGCCGGCTGCAGGCCGAGCATGACCGCCTTGTGGGTCGTGTGCGGGCCTGCGGACATGTCGGTGTCGCTCGCCCAGCCGTCCACGGCCTCCGGGCTGCGCCCGTAGTAGACGCGGCAAGCCGCTTTCACGGTTGTGTGGGCCAGAAGTACCGCCGATGCACCACCCGGCTCCGGTGTCACCGTCGGTGCCGCGGCGAGCAACGCGGCGGGCGGCAGCGGGCTCGCCTCGACCACCGGTGCGGGCGGCTGGTCGCCGGCCCCGCAGGCGCTCAGCAGGCCGAGCGCAACCGCACTGACGGACACCCTGAGCAACCGCATAGACAGGGACACTAGAGGAAGAACCCGTCCCTCACCGGGGCTGTGACCGGCTTGCCACAGCCCCGATGGGGGTCAGGCCGCTGCCGCACGGGCGACCAGTAGCGCGGCGGTGAGGTCGTGGTCCTGCATGATCTCGGCCAGTTCGAGCACGATCTGGCGGCGCTGGACCAGGCGGGCGTGCAGAGCCGGGTGGACGGCCACCGCGCCGAAGTCCGTGGCCGGGTCGGCCTTGCGCTGCTGCGGGACGTTCGCCGAGCCGTGGCGGCCGCGGGCGTGGATTGCGGCGCGAGCGATGTCGATTGCCTTCGCGTTCATGATGACCTCCGAGTGGTTTTGTGGCGGCGTATCTCAGCCGAGCACCTCGGAATGGTGTCGGATCGGCTGACGCGTCGTCAGATAGCTGGTATGTAGGCGATTCGAGAGCTTCTCCAGGGCCGCTAGCTGGGTGGCCTGCTCGGCTTCCCGATCACGTTCATGAACGGAAAACCTGGCGCCGCCGGGTTTCATTCCCCGTGATATGGGCAATCGGGGCGAAATATTCGTGGCCTGCGTCACCTGGACGACGGCTCCCTGACTCGTCGTCAGGTGCCCGGGTGCGGCGGCATCTGATGGGCCGTTACCGGGCGTCGGCGGTCAACCGGCACCGACCACGATGCCGGTACCGGGCCGCATGCAATGGGGCGGAGCGCCGTTGCGCACCCGCCCCATCGATCATCGTTCGTCAACGCCAGTGGTGGCCCCAGTGACCCCAATGGCCCCAGTGGTGGTGGCGGTGGTGCCAGCCCCACCCGCCGTCGCAGCGGTACGGGTGGTTCCAGCGGTACCAGTGATTCCAACATGGGCTCCAGTCCGGTGCGGCGGGAGCCTGAGCCACCGCGACCGCGGCTGGTGCAGTTTGCGTGGTCGAAGCGGCGATGGTGCTCGCACCCGCTGCAGGAGCGACAGCAGTGGCGATCGTGATTGCAGCGACGGTCGTGCCGATGAGCTTCCCGAGAGTTTGCATCCGATCCTCCTTCGATTCCGGCCACCTGCGGCGCTCGGTGGCAGGACCCACAAAACACTCCAGAACGTGAGGAAACGGCATATTCCAACTCCCGCGGTCGGCGTGTCCGGCAAGAAGCCGGACAAATCCTCAGGCGGCTCCGGCAGCGGTTGTCATGGCGTGCGTTTCGGGCCGGTCAGGACCTCGTCAAGGCCGGTGCCTGGGGGTTTCGCGCCCCAGGCCCCGGGCAGGTGCCGGCGGACGAACGTCGTCCTGGAACCCCAAGGGATGACATCCCTTGGGGCGGGCCGTCCCGCTGGAGGTTGGAACCGGAAATGTTGGTCGATGTCCTGATGCCGGTGCTGGTTGCCTGCGCCTTCGGGATCGCCGCCCGGATCTCCTGAGGCCGCCGGCCGACGCAGGAATGCTCATTGGTGAGCCACGCATACGTCGGCAGCGGCTGACCGTGTGACAAGGTCGTCAGCCGAGCAACCACCGACGAACGGCAACCCATTGGGGCGGACGCCGATGCAGCGGGATGCTCAGGGGTGCTGTTCGACCGCCGCCACGCGGTCCAGGCCGCAGATGCGGATCACCGACGCGACGGCCGAACCGCTTCGCACGCGTAGGCGCAGGCCGTACTCGGCGGCGTCGAACAGTGCGGCGACCCCCGGGCTCTGCAGCAGTTGCACCTCGCGCAGGTCGACCAGAACCTCGCCGCCCTGCGCGGCCGCCTCCTCCAGAGCAGTTCGCAAGGCGCGCGAGGTGCTCAGGTCGACCGGACCGACGACCAAGATCTCCCCGTCCGGTCCGTGACCGATCCCGGCCGGTCGAGTCGGTCGTCCGGTGGTGCCGGATGGCGGCCGCGGGGTGAGCGCGCGTGCGGCTGCGGGGTCGGCCGGGGCGTCGTTGCTCACCGGTGCATCATCGTCTGACCGTGCCTGCCGAATGTGGCGTGCACGGTGACATCGATTCGCTCGCTGCGCTCGCTCATGGGATGACCCGTTACCTCGCCGGTCGTCGCGGATGGAGCGTCAAGTCGTCCATCCTCGCCCGTGCCCCCAGGTGCTGTGCACCCGGGGCCACCGTTTCGCCGGACCGCCGAACGCCGCAGTCATTCGCCCCGGACGCCGATTGCGGCTTGCGGGGCGGCCCGCGGTGTTCGTTCCTCGTTCGTCGCAGTCGCTCGCACCACCAGCACGGCCGAGTCGTCGGCGCCCCACCCGGTGCCGTGGGAGCGAATCGCCGCATGGACGGCCTCGGCCAGGTCCTCGGCGCTGCCGCCGCCGGCGGCGCGCAACGCCGCGGCCAGGCCGGCCTCCCCGAATTGGCCGGAGGGCCCGAGGCGCTCGGTGACGCCGTCGGTGTACAGGACCAAGGCGTCGCCCGGGTCCAGGTGGATCTTCTCCTCGGGCGGGACCACCCAGCTGGTCGCGCCGAGCACCGTTCCGCCGTAGCCGAGCATCGCGGTTGTGCCGTCGGCCCGCAGGATCAACGGCGGCGGATGCCCGGCCAGACACATGCACACACTCAGGCCGGTGGCGTCCGGGCTGACCAGGCCCAGGGCGACCGTGCACACCTTCCGTCGTTCACCCATGCCGAGCAGCGCGCGATGGAGTCGCGTCACGGCGCCGGCCGGGCAGATGCCGTCGCGCAGCATGATGCGCAGCACCTCGCGGGCGACGCCGGTGATCGAGGCCGGTCCGGCCCCCTTGCCGCACACGTCGCCGACCGCCACGCCCCAGGCGCCCTCGCCGACCTCGAACACGTCGTAGAAGTCCCCGCCCACCTCCAGTCCCTGCCCACCTGCGGCGAACCGGGCACCGAACTGCACCTCCGCGGCGGCGGGCAACTCCTGCGGCAGCAGTGCGGCCTGCAGGGTGTTCGCGATCTCGGCGCGTTCGTTGTAGAGCTGCGCGTTGTCCACCGCCAGCGCGACGATGCGAGCGAAGTTGCTCAGCAGCGCGGCATCGGGCGGGGGGTGCGCCGGCAGGTCGCCAACCGCCACCAGGCCGATGACGCGGCCGCGGCTGCGCAGCTCGACCAGCCAGCCATCGCCCAGCTCGCCCAACTCGGCGTCGCCGAACGGAACCACGCCGCCGCCGGAGATCTCGGCGTACCGGCGCCGACCGGACCGCTGCACGGCCTCGTCGACGGCGGCGGCGAGCGGTTCGGCCTCCAGCAGGTCGCGCAGCCCGCTGACGGCCTCCTCGTCGCAGTGCGCCACCGCCTGCAGTTCCGGCGCGGACCCGAAAGTTGTCCACACCGCCGACCAACGGGCCAGGCGGGGGGTGGCCAGCCGCGCGGCCAGCGTCGCGGCCAACCGGACGTCCAGTACGCCGGCCAGCAACTCGGCGGCCTCCACGAGCAGCGCCAGCGACCCGCGGGAGCGCTCGGCCGCGGACCGGGCGCGGTCGTCGCGCAGCACCGCCCCGATTCGCTGTGCCGCAAGCCGGGCCAGCGAGGCGTCGTCGAACCCGGCCGGCGGCCCGGTGAGCAGCAACGCGCCGGCCGGCTCGCCGTCCGTGCCGAGGAACGGTTCGCGCACCCCGATGTCGGCCGGGACCGCACCGCGCCGGACGGCCTCGGGATCCGGCGCCGGCCGGCTGTCGTAGGCAGCCCGGATCGTCCAGCCGACCCCGCCGAAGCTGTCGGTCACATCGCCGGCCAACACCCAACCCGACTGCCGGTCCAGGCCCTCCACGGTGCGCCGGAGCAGTTCCTCCACCACCAGTTGCGGACTCCAGCGTTGCTCCAGATCGGCCGGCCCGAGCAGGAAGGCAATGTCCCGGCGCGGGCCCGCGAACCCCGCCGGGGACTGCGGACCCAGCCCGGTGGCCAGGACCTGAGGCGGCGCGGGGTCGGCCGTCGCCTCGCCCAATCGGAACCAGACCGTCTTGCTTGCCCGGCCGTAACGGGTGCCCCACTCGGTGGCCAACGTGTCGACCAGCATCAGCCCCCGGCCGCCGCCGGCGGTTTCGCCGGCCTGGCCGGGCGCCAGTCGGCCGGTTCCCCGATCGGTCACCTCGACGGTCATCCCGCCGTCGCCGATCGCCGCCTGCAACGCGATTTCGGTTCCCGCGTGCACCACGGCGTTGGTGACCAGCTCGCTGACCAGCAGCAGGGCGTCGTCCATCAGGTGTTCGGACGTGGTGTCCGTCAGCGCCTCCCGCATCAGCGCCCGCGCCCGCCGCGGGGACAACTCCGCGGGCGCCAACTCGGTGTTCAGCGCGGTGACGCTCACCGGCTCGCCTTCGTCTTACGGTGCACGCCGAACATGGCATGCACCGTGACATTTGTTCGCTCGCTGTGTCTGATGCTCGCTTGTGCTCCTCGCTCGGCGGTGCTTGTTGCTCGCTTGTGCTCCTCGCTCGTTCCTCGCTCGTCGCAGTCGCTCGCAGTTGCTCGTCGCAGTCGCTCGCGGTGCTCGTTCACGCCGGCGTCCGTCCGTTGGGCAGTGCGTCGAGCAGTTGCTCGACGGCGTGCCGGGTCTGCTTCGTGGCTTGTTGCAACTCGGCGGGCACACCGGCCGTCTCGGCCAGTGCCTCGGCGTGCCGGGCCGATTCCCGGGCGGCCGCCCGCAGCGCGGTGAGCTCGGGGTTCTCGACCAGCGCCCGGGCAGCCCTGACCTGGTCGGCGTAGGCGGCCAACTCGCGGCGCCGCTCACCGAGTTCGATGAACACCGAAACCTTGGCGCGCAGCACCCACGGGTCGAACGGCTTGCACAGGTAGTCGACCGCACCGGCCGCGTAGCCGCGGAAGGCCTGGTTCGGTTCCCCGTCGATCGCGGTGAGGAAGACGATCGGGATGTGTCGGGTCCGGTCGCGGGCCTTGATCTGCGCGGCGGTCTCGTAGCCGTCCATGCCGGGCATCTGGACGTCGAGCAGGATCAGCGCAACTTCCTTGGTCAGCAGGTATTTCAGGGCCTCGGCGCCCGAGCCCGCCCGGACCAGTTCGTGGCCCAACCCGGCGAGGATGGCCTCCAACGCCAGCAGGTTCTCCGGTCGGTCGTCGACCATCAGGATCGTCGACGACGGCTGGGAGGCGAACATGCTCATCACCCGCCCCCCATCCCCGGCGCTCGGCGGCCCGGCCCGGTCACGCCACACCCTGGGGGCGGGCGGCCAGCCAGGAGCGCATGACCGCCAGCAGGTGATCCAGGTCGACAGGTTTGGTGATGTAGTCGCTGGCCCCGGCCAAGAGGCTCTTCTCGCGGTCGCCGGGCATCGCCTTCGCGGTGAGGAACACGATCGGAAGCTGTTGGTGGTCCACCGACTGACGGATCTTGGTCGTCGTCTCGTTCCCGTCCAGCTCCGGCATCATCACGTCCATCAGCACCAGGTCGACGCCCTCGCGGTGCAGCACCTCGATCCCGTCCCGGCCGTTGTCCGCGTAGAGCACGGTCATCCCGTGCCGTTCCAGAGCACTGGCCAGGGCGAACACGTTGCGGACGTCGTCGTCGATGACCAGGACCCGGGCCCCGTCGAGCGGGTCGACGCCGTCCAGCCCGATCATCCCCATCGACCGGGTGAGCATCGGCACCTGCGGCAGGGCGGACACCGCCGGCGGGGCGATGATGAGCCGGTCCGCGGACTCGAACGGGAAGGTCGCGGGCAGGTAGAGCGTGAACGTACTGCCGACGCCCACTTCGCTGGTCACGTCGATGGCGCCACCGAGCAGGCGGGCGATGTCGCGGGAGATCGTCAGTCCCAGGCCCGTGCCGCCGTACTTACGGCTGGTCGTCCCGTCGCCCTGCTGGAACGCTTCGAAGATCAACTTCAGCTTGTCCGGCGGGACGCCGATGCCGGTGTCGGTGACCCGCAGGGCCAGCACGCACTCGGCCGTGTTCAGCGCGGGCGTGGAATGCGCGACGTCGCCCGGGGCCCGCGAGATCGACAGGTGCACCTTCCCGCTGTCGGTGAACTTGATCGCGTTGGACAGCAGGTTGCGCAGCACCTGCTGCAGTCGCAGTTCGTCGGTGATGATGGAGTCCGGCAGGCCTGCCAGGTCGCCGTCGATGACCAGCTCCAGGCCTTTCTGCCGGGCAACGGCGCCGAAGGTGGCGTCGGCGAACGAGGCCAACATCCGCAGCTCCACCGCGGCCGGGTGCAGGTCCATCTTCCCGGCCTCGATCTTGGACAGGTCGAGGATGTCGTTGATCAGCTCGAGCAGGTCCGAGCCGGCGCTGTGGATGGTCTGCGCGAACTCGATCTCCTTCGCCGTCAGCGTCGAGGCGGGGTTGTCGACGAGCAACTTGGCCAGAATCAGCAGGCTGTTCAACGGGGTTCGCAGTTCGTGGCTCATGTTGGCCAGGAACTCGGACTTGTAGCGCGAGGCCAGCGCGAGCTGTTCGGCGTTGGCCTCCAGCTCGGCGTTCGTGCGTTGCAGCTGACCGGACTGCACCTGAAGTTCCTGGGTCAGCCGCTGGGACTGCGAGAGCAGTTCCTCGGTCCGCACGTTGGCGATGATCGTGTTGAGCACGACACCGAGGGTCTCCACGAGCTGGATCAGGAAGTCGGTGTGCACCTCGTCGAAGCCGGCGAACGAGGCCAGCTCGATCACCCCGAGGACCTGCTCCTCGAATAGCACCGGCAGCACGATCACCTCGGCCGGTCGGGCCTGGCCCAGCCCGCCCTGCACCGGCAGGTAGTCCGGTGGCACCGAGGAGACCCGAATCGACCGCTTGTCGAACGCGGCCTGGCCGACCAGGCCCTCGCCGAAGCCGAACCGCCGCTCCACCCGCGGAACGCCGTAGCCGGCGGCGAAGCGCAGCACGGGCTGCTCGTGGCGCAGTTCGCCGGTGTACTCGACCAGGTAGAAGGCCCCGTGCGCGGCCTCGACGACCGGGGTCACCTCGCTCATGATCATCTGGGTGACCTCGCGCAGGTCCCGCTGCCCCTGCAGTCGGCTGCCGATGCGGGCGAGGTTCGACTTGAGCCAGTCCTGCTGGGCGTTGATGTCGGTCGTGGATCGCAGGTTCGCGATCATCTGGTTGATGTTGTCCTTCAGCTCGGCGACCTCGCCCGAGGCCTCGACCGTGATGTTTCGGGTCAGGTCGCCGCGGGTCACCGCGGTGGACACCTCGGCGATGGCCCGGACCTGCGTGGTCAGGTTTCCGGCCAGCTGGTTCACGTTCTCCGTGAGGTGCCGCCAGGTGCCGGACACCCCGGCCACCTCGGCCTGGCCGCCCAGTCGGCCTTCGGTGCCGACCTCGCGGGCCACGCGGGTGACCTCGGCGGCGAACGCGGAGAGCTGGTCGACCATGGTGTTGACGGTCGACTTCAGCTCGAGGATCTCGCCCTGGGCGTCGACGGTGATCTTCTGGCTCAGGTCGCCCTGGGCCACGGCGGTGGTGACCTGGGCGATGTTGCGGACCTGGCCGGTGAGGTTGGCGGCCATGTAGTTGACGTTGTCGGTGAGGTCGCGCCAGGTTCCGGAGACGCCCTTCACCTGGGCCTGGCCGCCGAGTTTTCCTTCGGTGCCGACCTCGCGGGCGACGCGGGTGACCTCGTCGGCGAAGCTGGAGAGCTGGTCGACCATGGTGTTGATGGTGGACTTCAGCTCGAGGGTTTCGCCCTGGGCGTCGACGGTGATCTTCTGGCTCAGGTCGCCCTTGGCGACGGCGGTGGTGACCTGGGCGATGTTGCGGACCTGGCCGGTGAGGTTGGCGGCCATGTAGTTGACGTTGTCGGTGAGGTCGCGCCAGGTTCCGGACACGCCCCGCACCTGCGCCTGGCCACCCAACCGGCCCTCGGTGCCGACCTCGCGGGCCACCCGGGTGACCTCGTCGGCGAAGGAGGACAGCTGGTCGACCATCGTGTTGATCGTCGACTTCAGCTCCAACGTCTCGCCCTTGACGTCCACCGACACCTTCTGCGAGAGGTCGCCCTGGGCCACCGCGGTGGTGACCGCGGCGATGTTGCGGACCTGAGCGGTCAGGTTCGCCGCCATGCCGTTGACGCTCTCGGTGAGGTCCTTCCAGGTTCCGGCCACGCCGGGCACGACCGCCTGGCCGCCGAGCTTTCCTTCGGTACCCACCTCGCGGGCCACTGTGGTGACCTGCTCGGCGAACAGCCGCAGCGTGTCGGTCAGGCTGTTGATCGTGTCGGCCAGCGCGGCGACCTCGCCTGCCGCGTCGACGGTGATCTTCTGCGACAGGTCGCCGCGGGCCACCGCGGTGACGATCAGCGCGATGTTGCGGACCTGGCTGGTCAGGTTGCCGGCCATGGAGTTCACCGAATCGGTGAGGTCCTTCCAGGTGCCGGCGACCCCGGCCACATCGGCCTGGCCGCCGAGTTTTCCTTCGGTGCCGACCTCGCGGGCCACCCGGGTGACCTCGGCGGCGAACGAGGACAGCTGGTCGACCATCGTGTTGAGCGTCTGGGCGAGGGCGGCGACCTCACCCTTGGCATCGACGGTGATCTTCTGGCTCAGGTCGCCGCGGGCGACCGCGGTGGCCACCTGCGCGATGTTGCGGACCTGGTCGGTCAGGTTGGCCGCCATCGAGTTCACCGAGTCGGTCAGGTCGCGCCAGGTACCGGACACGCCCTTCACCTGGGCCTGGCCGCCCAGGCGACCGTCGGTGCCGACCTCGCGGGCCACGCGGGTGACCTCGTCGGCGAACGAGGACAGCTGGTCGACCATGGTGTTGACGGTGGACTTGAGTTCCAGGATCTCGCCCTGGGCGTCGACGGTGATCTTCTGGCTCAGGTCGCCCTGGGCCACGGCGGTGGTGACCTGGGCGATGTTGCGGACCTGGCTGGTCAGGTTGCCCGCCATCGAGTTCACCGACTCGGTCAGGTCGCGCCAAACTCCGGACACGCCGCGCACCTGGGCCTGGCCGCCGAGTTTTCCTTCGGTGCCGACCTCGCGGGCGACGCGGGTGACCTCGTCGGCGAAGCTGGAGAGCTGGTCGACCATGGTGTTCACCGTCTGGCCGATGCGCAGGAACTCGCCCTTGACCGGCTGCCCGGCGATCTCCATGGCCATGTGCTGCGACAGATCGCCCTCGGCCACGGCCGCGATGACCCGGGCGACCTCGGTGGTCGGTCGGACCAGGTCGTCGATCAGGGAGTTGACCGCCTCGGCGCCCACGCCCCAGTCGCCGTCCGCGGCGACCTCGTCGAGTCGTTCGGTCATTCGGCCCTCGCGACCGATGACCCGACTGGCCCGGACCAGTTCCCGCGTGCGTCGCTCGTTGAGCGCCGCCAGGTGGTTCACCCGGTCGACGACGGACGCCAGCGGGCCGTCCCGTGGTTCCAGACGGACGGAGAACCGCCCGCTGCACAGGGAGTCGAGGATGTGGAGCAGGTCGGTGACGTCCTGCTGGATCGCCACGTGCGTCGGTTCGTCGGTCCGAGTCCCGGTCAAGATGGCCCCGTTCAGCTGCGCGTGCCGTTGCTGCATCAGCTGCAACCTATGACGACGGCGCGGCAACGTGCCAGGAACGCCGCCGGAGTAGGTGGGCCGGATCGGGCATCGGATCCGTCGGTGACAGGCCCCACCCGGGCTAGGTCGCGGTGGCCCGGGCGGCCCGGCGCCCGGCATGCCGGCGCATTGCCGGGCGGGCGGGTTCGGCACTCGTCGCGGCCGGCAGTGAGACGAGCTGTTTGGACAGCTTGACCATGGTGCCGTCCGGTCCGGGCCGGATCACTGTCGTGTCCATCAGGTGTGCCATGAGCAGCCGTCCCCGTCCACGCCGGTCCCCGTGGCTGCGAAGCGGATCCGGCTCCCGCCAGGTGCCGTGGTCGCCGATCACCAGATTCAGCTGCCCGGCGGTGAGCCACCCCGCGATCCAGGCCCCGCCCGGGCCGCTCGCGGCCGCTCCGGAGTGTTCGAAGGCGTTCGCACAAGCCTCGCCGGCAGCGGTCAGGATCTCCCAGAACTCCTCGCCCCCGACCCCGATCCGATCGAGCCAGATCCCCAGCCGGTCGCGGGCCTCGGCCAGCTTGACCTCGCCGGAGCCGAGGTCCAAGCACGTGAAGAACCAGGCCGCGGTGCCGTCGGCCCGGCCGGCATGAGTGAGCTGCCCTTGGCCGTGCGTGGTGCTCACCTCGCTCGTCCCGGCCTGCGCCGATCAACGGAATGCGCCCCGATCGGCCGGTGCAGGCGCTGCGCCGTTGCTTCCCCGTCGCACGGCCGGCAAACCCGGGGCGCACGGCGTGTCTGCGCGGTCCACCGGGGCCTCGGACGGGCCCTCACCGGGCGTCGGGGTCCGCTCAACAGGCCTGGTGCGTCGTGGGCAGGGCCGGTGGGAGTTGGTGGCGGGTGGGGCCGCAGCGGGCGAACGGCCCCTCGGGTTGGGTCAGCGCGCGCATCGTGGGTTCGGCGTGGTCGCGCCACCAGGCGGACGGGCCCGTGCCGGTGCCGTCGTGCAGGGCCTCCCAGGCCTGCCAGAGCGCAGTGAGCCGGGCGTGTGCACCCGGATGTTCGGCCCAGTGCGGGCACCACTTGAAGGTGGCGTCGCCGTCGCGGACCGGGTGCGCGAACAGGTTGGCCAGGTGTTCGTTGACGAATGCGTGCACGTCGCCGAAGACGAACGTGGCCGGGTCCCGGACCGGGTGCAGCAAGTGCAGCGGTCCGTCGACGAGCACGCTCTCGTCGAGGTGGAACGAGGTCGTCACCGGCAATCTCCTGCTCGGGTGCGGACGGTCATCTCGCGGGCTGCCTTCCTTCGCGCGGGGTTGTGCGGCGCGGACGGGATGGCGCCCGGCCGGGTGATCCATTCGACTCCGTCGGAGGACGATCCGGTTCCATCGGACGGTGGAGATCTTTCTCCGCGTTTCGTGCGGATCGGCACTGCGTCGGGCAAATCGGGACTGCGTCGCGGACGGATGTCTCCGCCGGTTCACACCTGCTGGGTCGGGTCGACGGCAGCCGGCAACTCAACCTGTGCCACCCGCGACAGTCCGCAGATCTCCACGACTTGAGCGACCGCCGAGCCTGCGCGGACCAGGATCCGCAGCGGCTTGTGCGCATGGGCGAACAGCACCGTGACGGCCGCGCTGTCCAGGTACCGGACGCGGCGCAGGTCGACGACCAGGGCCGGATCGGCCTTGGCGTCGGCAAGCGCGGCGTGCAGCAGTCGGGCGTTGCCGATGTCGAGGGTACCCACCGGGATCACCTCACCGGCGGGCCCGATGTTCACCTGAATCCGCCCGCCGGCGGACGCGCCCGCGGCGCTCGACCCGACCGTCGCGTCCATGGTCGGAGCAAGTACCCGCGCCGTGACCCACCCAACCCCGGCGGGAGACAAAGCCCGAGCGCCGCCGACCGGACCCGCGTGAACGACAACTGACGTATCGTCAGGCGCCCGCGGTCGGCGGCGCGGAATTCTCCCGGAAGTCAAGGACGTTGGGGGCTGAGTGGACATATCTACGAGCGAGGAGCACAAGCAAGCCGTGGACGCCGCGAGCGATCGGGTGCTGGTTGTCGTGGCGCACCCGGACGACATGGACTTCGCGTGCGGCGGGACCATCGCCGGCTGGACGGCGGCCGGTCTGACGGTGGCGTACTGCGTGATCACCGACGGCGACGCCGGCGGCCGCGACCCACTGGTGCCGCCCGAGCAGGTGGGCGCGACCCGTCGGGAGGAGCAGCGCAAGGCCGCCGCCGTCCTCGGTGTGAGCGAGTTGGAGTTCCTCGGCCGTCCCGACGGCCGACTGGTGGCGGACTACCCGCTGCGGCGGGACATCGCCCGGGTGATCCGGCGCTTCCGGCCCGGCCGGGTCGTGATCCCGTCGCCGGTACGTGACCTGCGCAGCCTCTACCTCGGCCATCCGGATCACGTGGCGGCCGGCGACGCGGCGATGTCGGCCGCCTACCCCGACGCCGGAACCGCCGCGGCGCACCCCGAGTTGCTGACGCAGGAGGGTTTGGCGCCGCACGACGTCGCCGAGATCTGGGTGATGAGCCCGAACGATCGGGCCGAGCACTACGTGGACATCACCGATACATTCGACCGGAAACTGGCGGCGTTGGCGGCGCACACCAGCCAGACCGCGCACGTGGCCGGGCTGCCCGAGCGGATGCGCGAATGGGCACAGGACCAGGGTCGCGCGGCCGGACTCCCCGAGGGCCGACTGGCCGAGGGATTCCTGGTTCTGGCCCGGCCCTGAGTGCCCGGTCGAGGATCGGCGACGCCGTCCGAGGCTGACAACTGACGTAGCGTCAGATAAATTGGCCCACCTGGCAAACATCACGGCACCGGTTCACTCGTTCGGCCGATGACTGCGTTTCGCCGTTCGAGGAGAACTTGAAGGCATCGGGGGAGCGGTGCGGGTGCGGCCAATGTGGGGGTTCGGTGCGTCGGTCGGTGCGCGCGACGGTCCTCGTGACGACGCTCGGCACGTGTCTGGGACTGCTACCCGTGTCGCCGAGCGACGCGGTGCAGGCGACCGGGCAATGGTTCTCCGACCCGGTGTGGTGGCCGCTGCGGGTGGAGTCGAAGGTCGATTGCACGATGCACAACCCGGGCTGCCCGGACCACCACCGGTTCTGGGGTGTCGACGTGATCCCGACCGGCCAACGCCAGGGTCGACCGATGTCGGCGGCCGGGGTGTTCGCGATGGGTGCCGGGGTCGCGCACATCGGCGAGGCGCACGGCAAGCCCTGCGGCTTCGGCGGCGCAACGGATTTCGGCACCTGGGTCTGGGTCGACCACGGCGCCGGTGTGGTCTCCAAGTACGGGCACCTGTCGGTGATCTCGATAACGGACGGGCAGCACGTCGCCGCGGGCGACCGGCTGGGCACCGTGGGGAACACGGGCGACGCGAGCAAGCTGTTCTGCGACGAGAACTACCTGGACTTCCAGGTCCGACGCGATGGCATCACCGGACCCTCGGTCGAGTTCAGCACGAGGGGCACCGGCGGACCGGACGGCCAACTGCTGGCCTGCGCGGCATCCGGGGCGCAGTCCTGGCCGCACGACCTCGGCACCGGGGTGGACCGGATCGACGCCCTCCCCAAGCACGCCGTGGTGCCCGCCGGCGGCGGCGACTGCCTGCCGGACGCCGGCCTCACCGTCGTGCCCGGCGCGGTCGGCCTGAAGGCGCAGGCAGGCGACGATTCGTTGACCGGTTCCTGGGACGACGTCCCGCTCGGCACCGACGCGGTGCGCGTGGAACTGGACCGCTACGAACCGCACGCGCAGGACTGGGTGGACCCGGCGCACGAGCAGTGGCGCGACATGCCTGCCACCGTGCACTGGGCCGAGTTCACGCACCTGAGCGATCGGTTCAAGTACCGAATGCGGGTCTGGTTCCACGACGCCCACGGCTGGGGCACGCACTCCAACTGGGGCGCGGGTCGTCCCGAATAGCTGATCTCTCCGGTGGCCGGTTCGCCACCTGAGGGACCATCTGCGGCTTTCGTCGCAAGGCCTGCGTCCGTTCGGGACTGGGCCGGACGGGTGTATCCGGCCGGGATCCGGACGCCGTGGGACAGCCGGTGGGGCACGATCCCTCCTGAGCCGGACCTCAGGGGGACGCGGGTCCGCCTCAGCAGTTCGAGCGGTGGTCGACACGGCGCCGCGGGCCACGAATCTCCGGGGGTCGGTGTGGGCAAGCAGTCTCGGCACGGTGCCTCCGGTGGGCGCCGGGCACGGTATGTCGGCGGGAGCAAGGGGTCGCGCCACGGAGCGTCCGCGGGCCTGGGTCGCGTCCGGTACGCCGGAATCGGCGCCGGTCTGGTGGCCGGGGTGACCGGTGCCGTGTGGCAACTGCAGTCCGGCTCGCCGGCTTCGGCCGATGTCAATACGGCGGACTCGTGGAGCACGTTGACCGGCGATCTCGCCGCGAGCGACGGGACCCGCACGGTGACCCTGGGCGCCGACATCTCGGCTCCCGCGGGCGCCTCGCCGGTCGTGGCCATGCCCGGTGGGTCGTCGGTCACCCTGGACCTGCACGGGCACAAACTCGCGATGGGCCGCGAGGCCGGTGACCTGAAGATCATCGTGCCGCACGGGTCGCTGCTGTCCCTCGAGGACACCACCGCGGACCCGGACGCCGCGCCCGCGATCCCGCTGGGCGGTAGCAGTGGCTACGCCGGCTACGGCGGGCTCGCGCACCCGACGCAGTCCGAGGTGTCGGTTCCCGGGTCCGCGCCGGTCGGCGCGGCCCGCGTGTACGGCCCGACAGTCGCGCTGCCGGCCCCGGTCACGCACGAGCGGGCAAGCGACCACGCCACCCCGACAACGTCGGCATCGACCGCTGCCCGCAAAGGCTCGATGAAGCCGGCACCCCGGCATGCCAAGGCCACCTCGGACGTCCGGCGGAGCGCGCAGTCGGGCGCCCGGGACGAGGGCCCGCGCGCGCGCCATCGTCACGAGAACGTGGTCCGGCACTCCGTGCGGCAGAGCCGGGACTGCGACTGCCGCTACTACTACTGGACCGACGACGACTGGTGGCTGGACCCCGACGCACCCTGAGCACCGCGATGTTCGTGCGGTCCCCGGAACGCCCACAAGGGCGGCCCGGGGACCGCAGTGTCTTGTGCCTGCACCGAATCACTTGCCGGGGCGTCAGCCCTGACGAAGCCTGGTTCACGCAACGGTCCCCCGGAGCTCCTGTGGGGAGCTCCGGGGGACCGTTGAAGTTGCCTAGAGCAGCCCGCCGAGCTTCTTCTCCTCGTGGGCGCCGTCCCCGTAGTGGTGGCGGCCATCGCCGGTCGGCCCGGTAGGTCCGGTGGCTCCGGTTGCGCCCCGGGGACCGGGGGCTCCGGTCGCGCCCCGGGGGCCGGGGGTTCCGCTCGTGCCGGTGGCGCCCGCCGGGCCGGTGGCTCCGGAGGCGCCCGCGGCGCCCGGGGTCCCCGGAGTTCCCGAGGTTCCGGCCGGGCCGGTGGCTCCGGTCGCGCCCATGGCGCCCGGGGTTCCGGGGGTTCCGGCGGCTCCGGTCGGCCCGGCGTCGCCGGTTGCTCCGGTCGCGCCGGCCGGCCCGGTGGCACCGGTCCCCCCGGCGGGTCCGGCGGGTCCGGCGGGTCCCGGAGCGCCGGTGATCAGCACCTGGCCGATCTGGTTGACGCTGTTGTTGCCGTCGCCCTCGCCGAACCAGATGTTTCCGTCGAGCCCGGCGGTGATCCCGTAGGGCGCAGCGTGCGGCGTGGGAACGGGCAACGTCGCGAAACCGCCGGTCGTCGTCAGCCGGCCGATGACGCCGTCCCCGGCGGAGACGAACCACAGCGCGCCGTCGAGTCCGGCGGTGATCCCGGCCAGTGGTCCGGCCACCGGGGCCGCGAACTCGGTGAACGTCCCGCTCGTGGTGATCCGACCGACCTTCGGGGTGTTGCCGCCCTCGGTGAACCACAGCGCACCGTCGGGCCCGACGGTGATCTCGTCCGGGTCGGCGTTGGCCGTCGGAACCGAGTACTGGTTCGTCACGGCCCCGGTAGTGCTGATCCGGCCGATCTTGTCGTTGTTGTACTCGGTGAACCACAGTGCGCCGTCGGGTCCGGTCACGATCCCCTCGAGCGACGCGGTGCTCGCTCCGGTCACCGGGTACTCGTTGCTCAACGTCCCGGCCGTGGTGATCCGGCCGATCTTCGCCGGGCCGTCCTCGGTGAACCACAGTGCGCCGTCCGGCCCGGCCGCGATTTCGGCCGGCCGGCTGCCGGCGGTGACCGCGAACTCCGTGACGGTGCCGGCGGTGGTGATCCGACCGATCTTGTCCGCGCCCACCTCGGTGAACCACAGCGCGCCGTCCGGCCCCGTGGTGATCCCGAACGGACGGCTGTGCGCGGTCGGGACGGCGAACTCGGTGATCACCCCGGCGAGGCTGATCCGGCCGATCTTGTTTCCGGCTGCTTCGGTGAACCACAGCGCGCCGTCCGGCCCGATGGTGATCAGGCCGACGTTGGCGCCGTGCGTCGGCACCGGGAACTCGGTGATCAGAGCCTGGGCCCGAGCCGCTGTCCCGGCGGCCAGGACGAGCCCGGCCACCAGTCCCAGCGTTGACCCGGCCACGGCCCCGGTGTGCCTGAGGCGACGGAATTTCCGGTTCACGAAACCCTCCCCCAAGGGCTTGGTCCGATCCGGGCGCGCCCGCGGGCGGCCGGCTGTCCGGGCAAGCAAGGCACACCATTGCCGGCAGCGCGCCATGATCGACTTGATCATCACCCGGACGGGTGCGGTCAAACGGGGCAACGGCCGCGCAAGCCCGGGGCGCCTCTCGATCTCGCCTGCGTCCGGCGAATAGTGTCCGGTGGGCCACGATTTGCCGGACGCAAGGCGTGGGGGTGAGGGACCAGTGAGCGGTACGGCACCGGGGGGCTCGGGTTCGGTGACCGGTCTGGTGCTCGCGGGCGGCGGGGCGCGTGGCGCCTACGAGGCCGGCGCGCTGTCTGTGCTGCTGCCGGCCCTGGCGGCTCGGGGGGAACGACCGACGGTTCTGGTCGGCAGCAGCGTCGGCGCCATCAACGCCGCGTTCCTGGCCGCGGTGGCCCACCTGCCGGCCCGCGAGGCCGCGGCGGGACTGGTCGAGCAATGGCGCCGGACGGGTCTGCGTGACGTCATGAACCCGCTTCCGGCGCAGGCGTGGTGGCTGTTGAACCGCGGCATCGCCGGACTGCTGCCGACGGCCGGCATCGGCCCGACGGGCCTGCTGAACCCGGAGCCGACGCGAGACCATCTGCGTCGCTGCATCGACTGGGCGCAGTTGCGCCGCAACATCGACGCGGGTCAGGCAGTGTTGGCGGTGATCGCGACCGACGTCGGCCGGGAACGGGCCGTGGTGTTCTGCGACGGCAAGGTCGCGCTGCCGAGTTTCGCGTCGCACCTTCTGGACTACGTGCCGGTGCAGATCGGTGAGGACCATGTGCGGGCCTCGGCCGCGATCCCGGTCCTGTTCCCGGCGGTGCGGGTCGAGGAGCCGCCGGAGGCACGTGGCTGGTACGTGGACGGCTCGACCCGTTTGAACACCCCGATCAAGCCGGCCCTGGACCTGCAGGTGGATCGGGTGGTGGTCGTCTCCACGGCCGCGATCCCGTCGGCGCAGGAGCGGCCCCCGCGGTCCGACCGCGCGCCGAACCTCGGCGACGGGGCGCTGAACATGCTGCACAGCCGACTGGTCGACCCGCTGGTGGAGGACATGCGGGCCCTGGGCGTGGTGAATTCCTTCTTCGCCGGCTCCGACCCGGGTGGCGTCACGTATCGACGGGCCCGAGGCAAGCCCTCGTACCGTCAGGTCCCCTACATATTCGTTGCCCCGCAACATCACAGCCTGCTCGGCGGCCTTGCCCAACAGGTGTTCCACGAGCATTACCGAGGCTTCCGGAGCCTGCGCAACCCGGAGCTCGCCGTGTTCGGCAGAGTCTTCGGCGCGCGGGCGGTGCACGGCGAGTTGTTCAGCTACCTGTTCTTCGCCCCGGAGTACATCGACGAGCTGCTCGCCCTCGGCGCGGCCGACGCGCAGGCCTGGCTGCAGGCCCCGCCGGGCCCCGACGACCCGTGGCAGGTCGGCCCGCTGGACGCCCTCGCGATCCCGGACACGGCGTGAGCGAGCGCACCGAGTGAACCGATGTCGCAGTGCGCGCCACCTTCAGCGTGCACCGTCCGACGGCGGTGCACAGGTGAGCGCCCACGGTGCCGCCGGCGGCGATTTCTCGTAGCGTCCGGCGGACCCGACGCAAATAGCGTCGAGTCAGCCGGACGCAAGCCGCTGGGCCTGCGGCTGCAACGGGGGGACACGGCTGCGGCGGTTGTGACAGCCAGGTCTCCCGGTCCGGCCGTCGCGCGCAAACGGGGGGACACGGCTGCGACGGCCAGGTCTCCCGGTCCGGCCGTCGCAGCCGCCGGCCGTGTGCCCTTGGCGGCAGCGCCTTGCCGCCGGTGGGCGCTCGAACCAACCCTCCGGTGCGGCGACCCGCAGCCGATTACACACCGGTGTGGGCGACGGGTGACCAGGGTGGGTTCCGGCCGGTACCCCGACGCGGTGGTCCTCGTGACCGCTCGACGAGACTGCACCGCCCCGCCCTCGGTCCCACCATCGCCGGGCAGGCCGCCCCTACCCAAGGGCAGGCCGGTCAAACCCGGCAAGTTCCGCGAACCGGCCCGAATCCCGTCCGGAGCGGCGGCCGACAGGGTGGCCGATAGCGTTCGGCCGATGTCTGCGTTGGGCTGGTACGGGGTGCGTTGCATGTTCGCGTGGGGGGAGCGCGACGGCGAGGCGGCGACCATCTACGAGGAACGGATCACCATCTGGCAGGCGGCTTCGTTCGAGGGTGCGATCGCGTTGGCCGAGCAGGAGGGCGCCGCCTACGCCGCGGGCGGGCTGCGCCGGCTGGGCCTGGTCCAGGCATTCGTGCTGGACGCCGAACCCGGCCACGGCGCGGAGGTCTTCGCGTTGGCGCGCCGCAGCACGTTGGACGACGGGGCCTACCTGGACCACTTCTTCGACACCGGCGCGGAACTGCGGGGCGCCGGCCCGACGAACGCCCCGGACCAGCCTGCGGCGTCCTGATCTGCGCGCTGTTTCTCTGCGCTGCCGCTCAGCTCGGCCCGGGCGCGGGGCCGACCGCTACCGCCGCAACCAGATCGTCGATCCCGGCGATGCGCTCCACCAGTTCCGGTCCCAGCCGGTGCCGCGTGCCCAGCGCCTCCGGACGGGTCCAGGCCAGTCGCGTGGTCCCGGCGTCGTCGACGATCAGTACCCGCAGCGGTAGGTCGAGTGCACTCAGCGGAGCAGCGGCCATGATCGGTGTTCCGGCCCGGGGGCTGCCGAAGATGACGACCTTGGTGTCCCGCAGGGTGAGCCCAGCCGCAGCCGCCGCGCCGCTGTGATCGATCACGGTGAACACCGTCAGGCCCTTCGCGTCCAGTACCGCGAGCAGGCGCTCGAGCGTCTGGCCCACGGTGCCGGTCGAGACCGTCGTGTTGATCCCGTCGGCGCTCCAGGCGTCGGCGGTCGAGTCGTTCATGGGTCCTCCCGGGCAGCGCGTGACGTACCGTCAGGTTCGCACGTGCCTTCCGCAGCGCCGTGCTTGTGCTCGACGACCGGGCCGGCGTGGCGCGACCGACCGCGGTGCTGTCGCCGGATCCGACTTCGCCTCAGTTGTCGCGGGGACGGCCGCCGGCGGTAGCTGCCGGGGATCAGGGGACGACGACCACGGGCCATCTGCCGGCCCGGATCATCCGCGCGCCGAGTGAGCCCAGCACCCGGTGCCCGGGCGTCGTCGACGCCCCGAGCACGACGAGCTCGGCGCGGACCTCATCGGCCATCAGCATCAGTGCGTGATAGGGACTGCCCTCGGTCACCCGGAACTCGACCTCGATCCCGAGATCCGCCGCCCGCTCGCCGATCTGTGCCCGCAGATCCTCGACGATCTCGCGGGCGGCCTCGATCGCGGCACCTGCGGCCTGCGGCAACAGGGCGGCGGTTCCCAGCGGTTGCACGACGTGTGCCACGACCAGCCGCGAGCCCTGCCGCCGCGCCAACCCGCCCGCGTACGACCCGGCCCGCAGCGACGTGACCGATCCGTCGACCGCCACCAGGATCACCTTCGGACCGTCCGTGCCCAACTCCGCGTCCACGCCACGACTGTGCACCAGAGTGCGGCGCCGGGGGTGGGCGGGGCACCGGATACTCGCCGCCAACCGGGTTCTTCGAGATCTGACGGTCCGTCACTGCGCTTGACGGGATCCGGCGGCGTGTTCGCCGCCGGCGGTTCCAGTTGCGCCGCCCCCGGTCCGCTCAGCGCGCGGTCGGCGCTGGGCCCCACGGCACGAAGTGGCCCGCTTCGGCTGTCGCCAGCCGTTGACAGGTGGACAGCGTCTGGCCGTCGGGCTGTAGCTGGAGCAGCCAGTCGCCGGTGCTGCCGCCGGTCCACCGGACCTGGGCCGCGCAGCGGAAATCATGGCCGTACTGGGTGACGTGGAAGCTGACCGTGGCCGCGTCGGGGGAGTACGCGACGATCTTGAACCCGAGCGGTTCGACCCGATCGGTCAGCGGGTGCGGGGCCTGGCCCTGCTTGAGCAGCGCGGCCTGCGCGGGCCCGGGCACCGTCTGCCCGCGCACCACGGCTGCGAAGTCCTTGGCGACGGCGGTCCGGAACGGGATGGTCCAGGCGGCCAGCACGGCTCCGGTCGGTGTCCGCGCGAAGCACGACCAGGTGGCGGCGGCGCTGCGTCGGCCCGGCCCGTAGGCCGCCGAGATCGGCAACGAGGTGATGCCGAAGTCCTGCCAGTTGATGCTGGGCGCGGCCGAGGGCGCCGCCGCGTTGCCTCCGGCGAGCCCGCATGCGGAGTTGTAGGCGGTCGTCAGGGTTGTCGGGCCGGGCGTGAGCGCCGTACCGACCAACGGGTCGTGGCCGCCGACGGCCCAGCCGGTGGCGCCCACCGTCGCGATCAGCGCAAACGCGCCGGCGAGCACCGCCCGGCGGCGCCGGTCGGTTGCCGCGCCGGGGACGGTCGCCGTGACCGGTGCGGCCAGGGCGGTGGACATCGACGTCGCGGGAACCTGCGGCGCCCACGCGAAGCGTCGTTCGCGATATCGCTGGCGCGGCCGAGTCGTCGTCATTCGCCCCGCCCGCGGGCGGTCGTGCCGGCCGAAAGAACAAAAATCATGACGGTTCAAACCCCCGTGCAAAAGAGATGCGGGCGCCGGGCGCCCACCTGGCAGGACCGCCGCGATTCCGCCGGGGCCGGTGCGCGCCACCACCACGAGACGCGCCCCGGCCACCGGGGTCGGTGATTGCTTTGACGCAGCTTGGAGCGGATCCGGTTCCGTCGAACGAAGGAGTTCCTTGTCGGCCGATCGGCCGACGTCGGCGGGTGCGAACTGGCCGACGAGAGCGGACATGCTTCGGAATTAGGACAAATGGGACAAAATGCTCATGATGTGAAATCGGAAACTATTCGGCCCGCTTCGACGTTTGAATAATCGAGTGGTTGAAGCTCCGCGTAAGTGGTAGGAAAACGGAACAAAGCGGAATCCGCTGCAAAGGTCCTCTCGACCGAGTGGCCTGCGGTGTCTGGCCCGGGCCTCGACACAGCCCGATCCCCTCCCGGGTGGGCCCGGGCCAGGCACCTTGGAACACCCGGCCGATCCGGCCCGCGGGCGTTGGCCGATCGGATGATCGTGGAATCAGCTCATGGTTGTGCGACGGCCGGCTGCTGCGTTGCGTCCAATGCCGCATGGGAATGGGACTTCGGCGGACGCTGGCGGTGTGCGTCCTGTGCATGAGCCTGCCGATGCTGGGCGTCGTCGCCTGGGACACGCTGCAGGGCAACACCTCGACACAGCAGAGCTTCCTCGGCCCGCCGGACGTCGACCTGCGGGTCGTAACGGTTCAGCCGCTGACGCAGTCCTGACCGCCGGCAGCCCGCGTTCGGCTCAGCGGGCCACCACCACCTTGTGCGTGGTCCTCGTGGTCGTCTTGGTGGTCTTCTTCTTGGTCACGTGGGTGACCGGTGTGAGCGTCCTCGGTTGAACCGGCGCGCGGATCACCGGGCTCCTGGTCACCGGAGTGCTGGTCACCGGAGTGCTGGTCACCGGGCTGCCGGTCGACGGGCTCGGGGTCGGCTCCGGAGTCGGGGTGTCGGTGGGTTCGGGCGACGGGATCGATGTGTCCGTCGGCGTGGGTGTCGCGGTGTCGGTGGGCCCGGGCGTGGTCGTCGGCTCGGCCGAGGGGGTCCCGACGCTGACCGCGGCGATCGTGCCGACCGCAGTGGGCTGGTGGTGATCGGTGGCCAACGCGATGTCGACGCCCACCACGAACATCAGGAATGCGCCGCCGACAACTGTCAAGTAGCGCATGTGACTCCCAGTCTCACCGATCGTGCCGTCCAGGACCTTGGACGAGCATTCGACCGATGCGGGTTCACGCCGGACGGATGATTCGTGGGTCCTCCGTTCGGCGGATGTACGGATCGGGGCGATGTGGCGCTGTTCGGGCAGGCGTCCGATCCCCGCGCCCTGCGGTCGTCGGGGACAGTCCGTCGCGCTGACCGCCGAGATGTTCCTTCCCGACACATTGCAGACCCAAGGGCCGGCTATCGTCGACCGGGACGCAGCGGCGCCGCGGATCGGGGAGTCATGTCGGAGTTCGAGATGTTCGCCGGTGCGGCCAGGATTTCTCATCCGACGATGCGTCTGGATTTCGTCGCGCCGGAGCCGTTCCCGAGCTTCCGGGACCGTTACGAGGCGGCGGTGCCCGAGGTCGATCTGGCGGCGTTCGCGTCGGACGCGGACTGGGCAGCCGTTCGTCGTCGTACCGCTGCGCTGGCGCCGCACGCCTTCCTGCGCTATGCCCGGTTGGACGGCGGCGCGTTCTTCGCCCGCGCCGGTCACACCACCGCTTGCACGACGTATCTGATGGGCAATCACGTATTCGCTGAGATGATGTTCCGGCACGACCCGGGAATTCTGCTCTACGCCCCGCTGCGCGTCGTCATCTTCGAGGACAAACACGGCAGTACGCACCTGGCCGTCGACCAGCCGTCGACGCGCTTCGCAACCTTCGACAACCCGGACATCGCCGCGGTCGGTCGAATGCTCGACGAGCGACTGGCCGACCTGGTCGCTGTTCTCGGTCTGGTGGCAGCACCCGCGGTCGCGGGCTGAGTCAGGGGCAGGGGCGGACCAGGATCTCGACGTCGTCGTCCCCGATGACGTAGGCGATCGCCCTGCTGGGGTGGTTGACCTTGCGGATCAGCCGGGCAGTGCCCGCGGTGAGACAGGTGGGCACCGCGCCCTCGACAACTCCGCGCAGGATCTCCTCGCCCAGTCGCACGATCACGTACTTGCCCTCGACCGCGACCAGATACGGCCGGAGCACCCCGTTGCGCGTCTTCGGGATCGGTGGCGTCGTGGGCGCCACATGTCCAACGGGCGTGATCCGGGCTTCGGCGGTCTTCGCCACGAGGTCGGTCCTTTCGTCCGTGCGAACTTGACCTCGATTTGACGCATCCCTCGCCGGATCGGTTCCCGCGGCTCAGCCGGAACGCCCCCCGGTCCCGGGCTTGTGGTGCGGGTCGTGGCGGCGGCGCAGGGCGTCCGCGTCGGTGATCAGCAAGGTGCGACCGCTGCTGCGGATCCAGCCCCGGCGGGTGAACTCGGCCAGTGCCGCATTCACAGTCGGGCGGGACGCGCCGACCAACGCAGCGAGCTCGGACTGGGTCAGCGCGAGCTCGAGCCGGATGCCCTCGGGGGACACCACGCCGTGTGCTGCGGCCAGGCGGTCCAGGCATTTGGCCAACCGGGCGGGTAGGTCGAGGACCATCAGATCGGCCGCCTGCTCGGTCAGCCGGCGGATCAGCGATCCCTGATAGGCCAGCAATGCGCGCGTGGCGGGGGGGTTGCCCAGCAACACGTCCAGGGCCGGTGCCCGCAGGACCAGCAGTCGGCTGTCCTCGAGCGTCTCCACCGCCGCCGACCGATCCAGCCCGTCCAGGAAGGACAACTCACCGAAGCAGTCGCCCGGGCCGAGGGTGCAGTGGATGACCTCGGCCCCGTCGACGGTGGTGGTCAACACCTTGACCGAACCGGTCACGATCACGTAGCAGGAGTCCCCTGGATCGCCTTGCTGGAAGACGAACTGGCCCTTCCGGAACGTCCGTTCGGAAGCCACCGCCGCTATGCGGTCCAGCAATTCCCGGGGCACGTCGGCGAACAGCCCGGCTCCGGCCAACAGGCCCGCGATCGACCCGGCCCGATCCTGCGATGCCAAACCCATGGCACCCATCCTGTCGGGCCGCGCGCCGCGGAAAAAGGCTGCGGGCCGGGATGCCTGTCGGTCGTCCCGGCCCGCAGCCGCAACCTGTGCCTACAGGGCGATGTTCACTGCCTTGGTCTGCGTGTACGCGTCGATCGCCTCCATGCCGAGCTCCCGGCCCCAGCCGGACTGCTTGTAGCCGCCGAACGGGATCGCCGTGTCGAAGGCGTTGTAGCAGTTGATCCACACGTTCCCGGCCTTGATCTGCTTGGCGAGCTTGTGGGCCTTGGAGAGGTCCTTGGTCCAGATGCCCGAGGCCAGGCCGTACTGGGTCTTGTTCGCCTCGGCGATCGGGCCCATGTCGGCTTCCGAGAACGGGATCGCGGCCACCACCGGGCCGAAGATCTCGTCCTGGACCACGGACATGTCCTCGCGGACGTCGACCAGCACGGTCGGCTCGACGAAGAAGCCACGCTCGCCGATCCGGTGGCCGCCGGTCAGTGCCCGGCTGCCGTCCGCCGCGCCCTGGGCCATGTACCCGGTCACCCGGTCGAACTGCTCCTGCGACACCAACGGGCCGAGCTGCGTCTCGGGGTCGAGGCCAGGGCCGACCTTGACCTTGGACGCGTACTCGGCGACGCCCTGGGTGAACTCGTTGAAGATCTTGTCCTCGACGAACATCCGGGTCCCGGCGACGCAGCACTGGCCGCTGTTGAACAGCCAGGCGTTTGCCGAACCCTCGATGGCCTTCTCCAGATCGCAATCGGCGAAGACGATGTTCGGGCTCTTGCCGCCCAGCTCGAGGGTGACCTTCTTCAGGTTGCCGGCCGCGGCCTTCACGATGAGCTTGCCGACCTCGGTGGAGCCCGTGAAGGCAACCTTGTCGACGTCGTCGTGACTGGCCAGCGCGGCGCCGGCGTCGCCGAACCCGGTGACGATGTTGACGACGCCCGCCGGCAGCCCGGCCTCCATCATCAGTTCACCGAGCAACAGCGCGGTCAGCGGCGTCTGCTCGGCGGGCTTCAGGACCACGGTGTTGCCGGTGGCAAGCACCGGGCCGAGCTTGAAGGCGGCCATCAGCAGCGGGAAGTTCCACGGGATGATCTGGCCGCAGACACCGACCGGCTCGCGCAGCGTGTAGGCGTGCCACTCGGCGCCCGGTGCCCACGGCACCGACGGCGTGATCGTGCGGCCCTCGATCTTCGTGCACAGGCCCGCGTAGTACCGGAAGATCTCGGCCGACCAGGCCATGTCGACGAACTGGGCGACCATCGCGGACTTGCCGTTGTCGAGCGCCTCGAGCTGGGCGAACTCCTCGGCGCGGTCGGCGAGGGAGTCCCCGATGCGCCAGAGCAGCTGTTGCCGCAGGTGCGGTGACATCCCCGACCAGGTGCCGCTGTCGAAGGCCTTGCGAGCGGCCTTCACGGCCCGCTTGATGTCCTCGGCCTCGCCGTGTGCTACCGCGCAGATCTCGTCGCCGGTGGCCGGGTCGATCGTCACGAACGTCTTGCCGGATGCCGAGGTGACCCATTCGCCGCCGATGAGCAGGCGCTTGTCGGATTGGGTGAAGGACTCCACGCTCGGCAGCAGGCCGTGGGGAGCAGTCAACGTCATCGTTGGACCTCCAGATTAAAGGGTTGCGAGCCGCGATCCCTCCGTCCGGACGACCACCGGGCATGCCCTTCCTGATGGCCTGCCGGGCCCGACGACTGGGTCGGTCCAGGATGCAGAAGTACTGGGCCAGAGGGCGCAGCTGCCTAGCATATGCCGCGGTATCTCAGCGGAATAGCCTGGCACGAGCTGCACGTTGCTCAGCTCTCCGCGGCCCGGCCCGGCCCGGCCCGGCCCCGGCCCCGAGCGCCCGCGCCCCACGGGGTGTCACCCCCATCGACGTGCGGAAGGCCAGGACACGCCGCCAGTCGCATTCCGTCGGGGTGTCACCCCCATCGACGTGCGGAAGGCCAGGACACGCCGCCAGTCGCATTCCGTCGGGGTGTCACCCCATCGACGTGCGGAAGGCCAGGTGTCTCGCGTCGTCGCCGGGCCCCGAGAGCTCAGGCCTGGGCTCCGGGGGCCCGACGCAACGGGTTCGATCAGGACAGCGCGGTGACGATCGCCTCGGCCAGCGCCTGCGACGAGGCCGGGTTCTGGCCGGTGTAGAGGTTGCGGTCCACGACGATCTTGGGGCCCCACGGGTCACCGGCCGAGAACACTCCGCCACCGCCGGTGAGCTTGTCCTCGAGCAACCAGTCGGCGCGCTCGGCGAAGCCCACCTGGGCCTCCTCGACGTTGCTGAAGCCGGTCAGCGCGTAACCGTCGAAGAGCCAGCCGCCGTCGGGGCGGCGCGCGGGGAGCAACCCGGCCGGCCCGTGGCAGACCGCCGAGACGATCCGGCCGCTGTCGAGGAACTGCGTCAGCTGGGCCCCGAACGACTGCGAGACGGCCAGGTCCTCCATCGGGCCGTGCCCGCCCGGGATGAACACTGCCTCGTAGTCGGTGGGCCTGACGTCCTCGAGCGGGACGACCTTGTCTATCTGCGCCGAGATCGAGTCGATGTAGTCGCGCAGCGCCTGGCCGGCCTCCGCCGACCCGCCGTTCATCTCCGGGGTGAAGCCGGCCTGGTCGGGCACCGGGCGAACGCCGCCCGGGGTTGCCAGCGTGACGTCGAAGCCGGCCGCGGTGAACACGCGGTGGGGGACGACCAGCTCCTCGGGCCAGTAACCGCTCGGATGCTTGGTGCCGTCGGCGAGGGTCCAGTGGTCGGAACCGGTGATCGCGAAAAGTATGGAAGTCATGGTCCCAACCTAGATCGGTGTTGTGCGCGCCGGCCACCCCGCCGTGGGGAAGCCGGACGGATCACGGCGGCGTCGAGCAGGTCGGCCTCGGACGCGAATCACCCGCACCCCCACCGGGACGGCGGAGGTGCGGGTGATGGTCGGCGCGCGGCCCCACGATGCTGGGACCGAGCCCGAAGGCTGTCGGGGGGTCAGCCTTCGTGCCGACGCTTGTGCCGACGGACCGGCGGCTTGTGGCGCTTGATCTCCCACACCGGCTCGTGACGCTTCGGCTTGGGCTTGTGCCAGCGAACCGGGAAGTAGTGCTTCATGGTCGTTCTCCGTTTCCGTGGGATTCTTTCGGCTTCCACCGGCCTGACCCGGTGGTCGCCTCGTTGACTCCTTCAACATAGAAACGGATTCTGTGGGCCCTATAAATGGGTCGTGTGGGTTTCCCTGGAAGTCGCGTTGGCGAAATTGCGGCGGCGCACGCGCGCCCAGGCGAGTCGACTCGTCGGCGCTGACATGCCGTCAGATGTGCGTAGGCGCAGGAATTTCTGCGCTCGTGCGGACCGAGCGAATTCGCGATCTTGAAAAGGGACCCGATCGGTTGCCGGTGATTGGTGCCCCGCCGGGCCCCGGTGCAATGGGGGTGCCGAAGGTCACGTCAGATATCTGACCGAACCTCAGATTCACCGCCTGTCTGCTGATCCGAAGGGGCGAGGCAGTCGCCGGGTGCCCGGCAGCGGGTGGGCGATGCCGCCAGGGTTGGATGGGGTACGAGGAAGGGAGACACCGATGACTTCGGACCACGACATCCTGACGCGGATCAGCTCACTGATCGCCGAGGAACACGAACTCGACAACAGTGAGGGAGGTCCGGCGCACGGGGACCGGCGACGCGAGCTCGAGGTCGCGCTGGACCAGTGCTGGGACCTGCTGCGGCAACGGCAGGCCCGACGCGGCGCCGGCCAGGATCCGGAGCAGGCGCACGTCCGGTCGGCCGAGCAGGTGGAGCACTACCTGCAATGACCACTACCTGCGGTTCCCCCGATCGGCCAGGGGGATCCCGAGGTCGGTGAACCCCCACCGGCCGAGGTAGGTGATCTCCCGAGCCGGTCGGCGGGCCACCGGCCGGAAGTCGTCCTGGGTTGTCCGGGCGATCGGGAACAGGACCCCGGTGACCGAGGGGGACACGCCGTCCGGCAGGCTTATGTGTGAATACATAACCCGTCAAGTGACGGTACGTCAGGTCAGGTGGGTCGCCTGTCTGCGACGGGCCCGGGTCGGCGCCCCGGCAGGGACGGGGAGCACTCCAACAGGTGTTCGACCGCAGCGGCGAAGAACGCCATGGCGCCGGACGCGACCGCCCGATCGTCGTGCGCCTTGGCGATCAGGGCGGCCCCCTCCAACACGACCAGGAACTGCGCGGCAACGGCGTCGACGTCGAGCTGCCGGTCCTTCGCCTCGGCGGCCTGCGCGATCAGTTCGCGAGCCACGCACCGCAGTTGGTCGAACATGCCGGTTACCCGCTCCCGGACCCGGGGAGCCTGCTCGGCCAACTCGAGGCTGAACAGCCCGAGGAGGCAGCCGTCGGCGAGAACCGGTCCCGCGCACACCTGCGCCGCGTTCGCCACGAACGCCCGCCAACGGTGCGTCGGGTCGGTCGAGCGGGTCCACTCGCCGGTCGTCAAGGCGGTGTGCAGATCGTCGAAGTGGGCCTGCAGTGCCGCCTCGGCGATCTCCTCCTTGCCCACGAAGTGGTGGTAGAAGCTGCCCTTGGTGACCCCGGCCCGCTCGCACACCTCGTCGACCGTGGTGGCAGGCAGCCCTTTCGCCAGGGTCAGGTCGCGCATGGCGCGGATCAGCAACGTGCGGTGCCCCGGCCGGGCGAGACGGCCCAACTCGGGTTTGTGCACCGCTCCTCCACGTCGTGGGACACGGATACAGTCCGCCGCGGGATGCGAACCCGCGGCGTCGTCAAGCCCCCAACAACTGTTGACCATCATACCGACTAGTCGGTATGTTCCCGCAACATCGGCAAGAGGTGAGATTGTGCATCTTGGTCAGTTCCGCGAGGCCCTGGTCGCCGGCATTGCGCTCGGCGGGCTCTACGGGTTGTTGCCGATCTCGATCGTGCTGAGCTATCGGATAAGTCGCACGATCGCGTTCGTCCACGCCGGTATCGCCGCGATTGCCGCGTTGACCTACTGGCTGCTGGCGGTGAACAACCCCCTGCTGCCCAAGGAAGTCATCGTGTGGTCCGACGGGACCAGCTTCGGCACGCGCCCACAGATCGACCCGATCTTGGCCCTGCTGATCGTGTGCTTCGCCGGCCTGCTGGCCGGTGGCGCATACGGGGCCTTCGTGATGTCCCGGCGGGTCTCGAGCGCATCGCCGTTGACGCTCACGATCGTCTCGTTGGGCACGATGATGGTGCTGCTGGGCACGAGCGGCGTCCTGGCCGTGCAGCCCGAGGTCACCCCGCCGAGCCCGTTCGGCTCCGGCAGCGTACGGATCGCGAACGTCAACCTCACCGCCAGCAAGGTAGCCACCGTGCTGGTGGTGATCGTCGTCTCGCTGCTGCTGGCGCTGTGGCTGCAGACGACTCACGCCGGGTTGTGCGTGCAGGCCCTGGCCGACGACATCGAGGCCGGTGTCTGGTGCGGCATCCGGTTGCAGCTGATCGGCACCGGGGTCTACGCGGCCTCGGGGTTGCTGGCCGCGTTCGCCGGGGTGCTGATCGCGGTCACCGCCGGGCCCAACCCGGACGACATGGTGATCCTCTTCCTGCGCGGCTTGGCGCTGGCGGTGGTCGGCGGCATGCGCAGCCTGCCGCTCGCGCTTGCCTCCGCGGTGCTGCTGGGAATCACGGAGACCTGCCTGGTCGTCGGGGTGTTCGGCGACGTGCCCGGGCCGATGGAGGAGCTGATCATCTCGACGATGCTGCTCGGTGGCGTGCTGCTGGTTGCCAGACTGCGCCGCGATCGGGTGTTCCTGCTTGAGCGGCAAGCGCTGTGAGCGAGCGAGGATCGAGCGAGCGAAACAAGCGACCGAAAAGCGCTGTGAGCAGCGTGCGACTCCCCGCGGCGGAGCGTTCATGGCTGCGGTGATGGCGCGCGAGGCCGACGGGCGGGCGGGTGCCCAGGGCGGTGGACTGCTCGGCGCGGTGCGTCGATCGCGGTGGGCCGCCCCGCGCCCGCCGGGCGGGCCCACGCGCCCGCTGCTGCGCTCGATGAGTTCCCCGGGCGTCGTCGTGCTGATCGTGGCGGCGCTGTGGTGGGGGGCGTCCGGCCCGGACTACCTGGTCTACACCGTCAACGCCGCCATCCCGACCGCGTTGGCGGGCCTGGGGCTGTTGGTGCTGGTCGGCTGGGGCCGCGAGATCTCGCTGGTAACCGCCGGACTGCTCGCCTCGGCCCTGTACTGCTTCGGGTGGTTGAACCGCGCGCACGGCGGCGTCGGCCTGGGGTTCGTCCCGGCCGGCCTGCTGATCATCCTCGGTGCGGCCGGGTCGATGGCCGCCCTGGCGGTGCTGTCCAGTCGCTTGCCGGGGATCTACCTGGTGATGCTGACCCTCGGCGTCCAGGTGCTGATCGAGAAGACGGTGTATCCCACGGGGTGGCTCAGCGGCGGTTTCGGCGGTTCCGACGAGGATGGCAACGAGATCATCAACCAGCGCCCGGACGTGATCGGTCTGGCCGTGAGCAAGTCGTTCCACTTCCTGGGCCACAAGGTCAGCGACGACGGCACCTTCTACTTCTTCTCGCTCGCCCTGTTCGCTTTGGTGCTCGTCCTGCTGGTGCGGTTCCGGCACAGCCCGTACGGGCTGGCCTTCCTGCTGGTCGGGTCCGACCGGCAGGCGGCCGGCGCGATCGGTGTCCCGGCGCTGCGGATCCGCGCCTGGACGTTCGCCCTGTACGGGGCGTTGACCGGATTCGGCGGGGTGATCGCCTGCTGGCTCTACGTGGACCCGCCGGTCTACCTGAACTACGAGGCGCCGTACTCACTCGTGCTGCTGGCGCTGCCGGTGCTGGCCGGTCTCGACTCGATCGGGTTCGTGGTGGTCACTGCGGTCGCCTTCCAGACGGCGCCGGTGGCGTTGGAGAAGTACCGGATCGGCGCGTACCTGCTGGCCGGCTTCGCCCTGCTGGCCGGCGCCGCATTCGGCTCGCGCGGCATCGGCGGGCGCATGCGCGACTTCGTTCAGCGGATCAAGTGCGGTCCACGCCGGCAACGCACCGCCCGCGTCCGCCTCGACACCGCCACCCTGCGGGCCAGCGACGGCACCGGGGCACCCCTGACGGAGCTGTCGGCCGACCGGGTGCGCGCCGTGCGGGTGCTGGAGGCCTGGCTGCCACCGCGTCCGGGCGACGGGGTGGCGCTGTCCGCGACCGGCGTGGACGTGCAGATCGGCGGCCTGGTGATCCTCAAGGACGCCGCGGTTACCGTGCCCAACGGGAGCATGGTCGGGCTGGTCGGCCCGAACGGCGCGGGCAAGTCGACGATGTTCGACGTGATCTGCGGGATCCGCCGCCCCGACCGTGGCCGGATCACCTTGTTCGGCCACGATGTGACGGACCGTGAGGTCTGGGACCGCTCCGGCTACGGCATGGCCCGCACCTTCCAGACGACCCGGGTCGTCAAGGACCTGAGCGTCCGGGAGAACCTGATCGCGGGCGCGTACCAGAAGATCAAGAAGAACCCGTTCGTGTATCTGGCCGGCTTGCCCTCGGCCTGGGCCCAGGTCAGCGCCGCCGAGGAAGCTGCGTGGGCGGCGGCGGTGCTGCTGGACATCGACCGCTACTGGGACGAACGGTGCTCGACCCTGGAGTTCTCCGCCCGGCGACGGGTGGAGATCGGCCGGGCCCTGCTGTCCGGTCCGCGGCTGCTGCTGATGGACGAGCCTGCGGCCGGCCTGGACCCGAACTCGACGTTGGCGCTGTTCGACCTGGTGCGTCGGCTGCGCAGTGATCTCGGCTTGACCGTCCTGCTCGTGGAGCACTACGTCAAGGCCGTCCTGTCCACCTGCGACCTGGTGGTGGTGCTTGCGGAAGGCCAGGTCCTGGCCGTCGGCACGCCGGCCGAGATCGCAGCTGACCCGGAGGTGCAGGCGCGCTACCTCGGCGCGCGAGTGCACTACCGACCGGCCGAGACATCCCCCGAGACACCCCAGGAGACCCCATGTACCGAACGACCGGCATCATCGGCGCCGCACTCGGGCTGACCGTCGCCGCGCTCACCGTCGTCCCCGCCCACGGTGCTGACCGCGGGAAAGTCGACCGGGGGACCGCCGAAGCGATCCGCGACGCGCTGAGCGCGGCACCGGAATCGGTCGCCCGCCACGCAACGGTCTACGACTGGCCCGCGCACCCCGGCAGCGACATGCCCGTGCTGCGGCACGGCACCAACGGCTGGTCCTGCCTGCCCGACGACCCGACCACCCCGACCGACGACCCGCAGTGCCTCAACGCCGGCGGGATGGCCTGGATGGACGCCTTCATGAAGCACCGCGCACCGCACCTGAGCTCGCCGGGACTGGCCTACGTGCTGCAGGGCTGCAGCGTCGCCAGCAACACCGACCCATTCGCGGAGCACCCGGCCGCGGGCAGCCATTGGATTCGCACCGGCCCGCACGTGATGGTCTTCCCGACCGGCCGACTGGATCGCCGCACCTACGGAACGGATCCGTCCACCGGGCAGCCGTACATCCGGTGGGCCGGCACGCCCTGGGAGCACCTCGTGGTGCCCGTCTCAGCGACCGGCGCCGGCTGAGCCGGACCGTTCACGCACTTGTCTCGCCCACGCTCGCTTCGGCGTCAGCGAGCGTGGGCGTCCGCAGATTGGGTGTTGTGCCGCGTCCCGCGGCGGCGCAACATCCAGGATTAGCCGCAGCAGGGGCAGTCGGCGAGGAGGTGGCGCTGCGATGCCGTGGTTGGCAACGCTGCTGGCCGGTGTGGCCCTTCCGGTGGCGCTGGTCGGTGCGCCGGTCGTGGACTCGACGCCGGTGGTGACCCGATGCCCGGCCGGATCGTTGTGTCTGTGGGCGCAGCCGGACTTCCACGGCCGGATGACGGTGCTCCCCGCCCAGCAGTACGACCCGAAACACTGCTTCTCCCGCCCCGTCCGGATCGGCTCGGTGGCGAACTTCACCGACACCGCCGACTGGGCACTGCACCTGTTCCTGTTCCACAGCGCCGGCGGCGACCGCTGCCGGGTGAACGGCGTCTACGCCGAGTTCGACCCCGGCCGCAGCGCCGACCGGCTAGACGGCGGACCCGCCACGGGTTTCCGCATCATTGCTGACCCGAACCCCGGTGCCGGGCCCGAGCCGACGCCACCACCGCAGCACGGTCGGGTGGGCAATTGGCCCCCGCGGCCCCACCTCCGGTGACTCCGGCACATTGCTGAGGCAACGTCAGTTTCGTTGCGGGCCGGGTACGGCACGTCGCATGTCCAGCGTGTAGCCGTACTCCGGACCGGGCGCGAGCGGGTGGCTCCAGGTACCGGACGCGCGTTGCCGCCCGGTACCGCCCTCCGGCTGGAAACGGGCGGCACGACGAGCCTCCGCCTCCGCGGCGTTGACCGGGAACCGCTCGTAGGCCAGCCCACCGGGATGGGTCACGTGGTAGGTGAAAGCCCCCAAGGACCGTCGGTTCCAGGTGTCGACCACGTCGAACACCAGCGGGGAGTGCACCCCGATCGTGGGGTGCAACGCGGACGGGGGCGCCCAGGCCCGGAACCGCACCCCGGCCACGGTGGTGTCCGCGGCCCGGCACCGGCCGGCCGGCAGCGGGACCCCGTTGCAGGTGATCACGTGGCGCCCGGGGACGGCGCCGGTGACCCTGACCTGGACGCGTTCGCATGACGAGTCGACGTAACGCGCCGTGCCGCCTGCGGCGACCTCCTCGCCGAGCACGTGCCACGGCTCGATGGCGGCGCGCAGTTCCAGGCCGATGCCGGCCACGGTGGCCGAACCCAGGCGCGGGAAACGGAACTCGGCGAACGGTTCCAGCCATGCGGGGTCGAAGGCGATGTCGTGCGCGTTGAGGTCCGCGATCACGTCCTGGACATCGGCCAACGCGTGCTCCGGCAACAGGAACTCGTCGTGCAGCCGGGTGCCCCAGCGGATCAAGGGCCCGCGATACGGGTCCTCCCAGAAGCGGATGACCAACGCCCGGACGAGCAGGGCCTGGACCAGCGACATGCTCGGATGCGGGGCCATCTCGAAACCACGCAGTTCGAGCAGGCCCAGCCGGCCGCGGTCGCTGTCCGGGGAGTAGAGCTTGTCGATGCAGAACTCCGCCCGGTGGGTGTTGCCGGTCACGTCGACCAGCAGGTGGCGCAGTGCTCGGTCGACGTGCCACGGCCGGGCGCCGGCGGCCTCGTCGGCCAGCGTCGCCAGCTCGGCGAAGGCGATCTCCAACTCGTAGAGCGTCTCGTGGCGAGCCTCGTCGACGCGCGGCGCCTGGCTGGTCGGCCCGACGAACCGGCCGGAGAACAGGTAGGTCAGCCCGGGGTGGTGCTGCCAGTAGGTCAGCATGCTGACCAGCAGATCCGGTCGGCGCAGCAGCGGACTGTCGGCCGGTCCGACGCCGCCGAGCGTGAGATGTCCGCCGCCGCCGGTCGGGGTGGGGGTGCCGTCCATCGCGAACGTCTCGGTGGCCAGGCCGATCGCGCGGGCCTCGGCATGAAGGGCGGCGACGATGTCGGCGAACTCGGTCCAGTCGGCGGCGGGTTGGACGTTCACCTCGATGACCCCGGGGTCAGGGGTGACCGACAGCGATCGCAGGCGTCGGTCGCCGCCGGGCAGGTAGCCCTCGAGCACGACGGGCACGGCCTGCGCCCGGGCGGCTCGCTCGATCACCGCAAGAACTTCGGCGCAGGCGGTCGCGTCGGGCAGCGGAGGCAGGAACACGAAGATGTGGCCGTCGCGCTCCTGCACGCACAATGCGGTGCTCGGCGCCCGGTCGGCAGGCACCCGGCGGGCCGGGGCCGGTCCCGCCTCGGGTGCCGCGACCGGCAGTGGGGGCACCGGGACGTAGCCGGAGCGCGGCGACGGCGGTGGGGGTGGGGACCAGGCCAACGCGTCCAGGGGCAGCCGGAACCCGGCCGGGGAAGTGCCCGGACGCAGGAAGACCGCACCCCGGCGGGTCCGCCAGCTCGTGGTGACCCAACCGGACTCGTCCTCGGCGCGGCCAAGCGGGATGGCCCAGGCGACCGGGTCGCCACGCTCGGCGTCCAACGCCGCAACCAACGCCGCCCGGGCCTCGGCCTGTGCCTGGGCGACAACCGGCAGCCCGGCCGGTTGCTCCCCGAGTGGCTGGCGGGCCTCGGCGGCCAGCCGGTCCAGCGGGTCCTCGAACAGTGGGCTGAGGTAATCGGCGGGGATCCCGAAGGCGGCCGCGATCGTCTCGGTCAGCCGGGCCGCCGCGCCCTCGGGCGGGCTCCCGGGCTCCCACGGGTCGGCGAGCAGATCCGGGTCGGACCACAGCGCCACCCCGTCGGCCCGCCACAGCACGGTGGTCTGCCACCGCGGCAGCGGCTCACCCGGGTACCACTTGCCCTGGCCGTGGTGCAGGACCCCACCGGGCGCCCAGCGCCGCGCCAGCCGACGGGCCAGCGTGGCGCCCAACCGACGCTTGTCCGTCCCGTCGGCCTCGAATCGCCACTGCGCCGACTCCAGGTCGGACGCCGACACGAACGTCGGTTCCCCGCCCATGGTCAGGCGCACGTCGCCGGCCGCAAGCCGTTTGTCGACGGCGTGGCCGAGCGCGTGGATCGCCTCGACCTGCTCGGGCCGGTAGGGCCGGGCGACCTGTGGGTCCGCCCGGATGCGCTGCACACGATTGCTGAACTCCATCGTCGCGGCGGCGGACCCGGTGGTGCCGGTGATCGGAGCCGCCTGCTCGGGACGCGGCGCGCCGACCAGCGGCAGGTGGCCCTCCCCGGCGAGCAGCCCGGAGGTGGAGTCCAGGCCGATCCAACCGGCGCCCGGGACGAAGACCTCGGCCCAGGCGTGCAGGTCGGTGAAGTCCCGGGCCGTGGCCGATTCCTCGTCCGGAGCCAACTGCACCAGATAACCGGACACGAACCGGGCGGCCAGCCCCAGCGCGCGCAGCGCCGCGACGAGTAGCCAGGCGCTGTCCCGGCAGGATCCGATGCCCAGTTCCAGGGTCCGGTCCGGGGACTGGACGCCCTCCTCCAGCCGCAGCGAGTACTTGATCCCGGCCGCCAGGTGCTGGTTGATGCCCACCAGGAAGTCCACGATCGGGACGCCCTTGGCGCGGGTGAGCTCGATGTCGGTCAGCCATTCCCGCAGCCGCGGACCGCGGCCGGCACCGTCGGGGGCGGTCGGCTCCTCGACGATGCGCAGGTACGGACCGAGATCGACGAACAGCTCATCCGGATAGGTGAAGGGGTAGTGCTCGGCGCCTGCTTCGACGAAGAAGTCGAACGGGTTGATCACGGTCAGGTCCGCGATCAGGCCGACGGTGAACTGAAGGGAGTCGGTGGGTTCCCGGAAGACCACCCGGGCCGCGTGGTTGCCGTAGATGTCCTGCTGCCAGTTGATGAAGTGCTCGGCCCCGTCGATCCGCAACGAGTACCCGCTGATCGGGGTGCGACAGTGCGGGGCCGGTTTCAGCCGGATCGTGTGCGCCCCGATCTCGACGGTCCGGTCGAAGCGGTACGCCGTGCGATGTTCCAGCGCGACCTTGACGGCCATGCCACCCCCACTTCGCAGCCACTGAGGGCTTCACATTAGGCGCCTGGTCGTTTCGTCCGGTTTACATGACGCCGTCCTCGGGCAGCCAAGTGGTCGGGGGTCTGCGGGTCCGTCGGGGTGGAATGGTGTGATCGGTCATGCATTCGTTCGCCTGCCCCGCCTGCGGATCGTTGCTGTTCTTCGAGAATTCCCGCTGCCTCGCCTGCGGGTCGGAGGTGGGTTACCGCCGCGACACCGCTTCGTTCGCGCTGCCGGACGCCCAGTTGGGCGGTTGTGCGCGCCGCTTCGGCAGCGGGTGCAACTGGTTGGCCTGGTCCGGTGCGCCGGGCGGCCTCTGCGACTGCTGTGCGTTGCTCCGCGTGCCGCCCCCGGACGACGAGACCGCCGCGGCGGCGTGGGCCCGGGCCGCCGCGGCGGCGCGCCGCCTGGTCCACCAGTTGGACGGCCTGCGACTGCCGGTGATCGGCCGCGACGTCGACCCGCAGGGCGGCCTCGCGTTCGACCTGCGGCACGGCACGCCGAGCGACCCGGTCGTCATCGGCCACCGGGACGGGGTGATCACGATCGACCTGGCCGAGGGCGACGACGGCTACCGCGAGGGTCTGCGGGTGCGGCTGGCCGAGGCCTATCGCACCCTGTTGGGTCACTTCCGGCACGAGGTCGGGCACTGGTACTGGACGATGCTGGTCGCGGACACCCCGGCACTGTGGGGATTCCGCTCGCTGTTCGGCGACGAGCGGCTCGACTACTCCGCCGCGCTGAGCGAGCACTATGCGGGGGAACCACCGCCGGACTGGGTCCAGCGGCACGTGTCGGTCTACGCCACGGCCCATCCGTGGGAGGACTGGGCCGAGACGTTCGCGCACTACCTGCACATCCGCGATGCCCTGCAGACCGCGGCCGCGTTCGGCGTCGTCGTGGCCGGTCCGGATCTCGACACCCCGCCGTCGCCGGAGGCGCCGCTCGCGTCGGTCCCCTTGGAGGACCCGCCGGACGACTTCGACGAGATCGTGAAGACGTGGCTGCCGTTGACTTTCGCGCTCAATCAGGTCAACCGTTCGATGGGACGACGGGATCTCTACCCGTTCCTGCTGGCGCCCGCGGTTATCGAGAAGCTGCGTTTCGTGCATCGCCTGGTGCGCGATTGTGATCGTCAGTCAGATCCGGTGCCGCCGCCGGGGCAGTTTCTCGCCGCGGCGCTCGGAACTGCGGTGCCGTGATGCCCCTGGGGGACCGCCGACGAGGGCACAGTACTTTTCGCTGATGGGGTTGTTCGGGTCCCGGCGGCGTCCTGGCGCGTTCTGGGCCGCGGTGGGGCTGGCGGTGGTCGCCGTGCTGGGGGCGGTCGGAGCCGCCAATGCCGGACACCCGTTGCGGGCGCTCGGGGTCGCCGCGCTGGCGCCGGTGCTCGTCGCGATCGGCACCTTCATCGCCAACCGGTGAGCCGGCTGCGGGCACCGCTACGGGTCACCGCGCGAGGCATCTGAGGCGATGTCAGGTGGCACCCGGGTCCGGCGTGGCGTCAGACGATGGTGATGTGCACGTCCGGTCCGGGATCGGCGGCCCAGCCGCGCAGCGTGGCGCCCTCGCCGGAGGGCCAGGCCCGGACCACCAGTTGCACGGGGTGGCCGAAATTTCCCTGCAGCCGTCGCGCGAACTCGATCACTCCGCACGGGCGCCACGGGTCGCGCGCGGCCAGGAACAGCATGTCGCCGCGAGCCGATTGCGCCATCAGCACTTCCAGATGATCCGGCGGCGGGCCGATGCGTCCCGGGAGCGGACCGGCGGCGAACGATCCAGGGCCGGGCAGCAGGCCGGTGTCCAGATAACGCGGGACCGGTCGGGTCCAGGCCACTTGCAGCGTCGCCGCGCCGGCGCGTTCGTCGGTGGCGCCGCGCTGGCGCAGCAACGCGGCCGGATGCCCCACGGGCGCCGGGAGCGGACCGATGCCCCAGCGAAGCAGGTACTGGCTGACGGTCGTCGGACTCAGGCGCAGTCCGGTCCGGGTCTCGATGAGTTCGGCCACCGCGCGCCGGGACCACAGTGCACTGCCCTCGTCGGGAGCCGGCGTCCCGGCGGCGAGCTCTTCGAGCAACTCGGCCTGGGTTCGCCGAGACAGCGACTGCTGCCCGGGTGGGCGGCCGCGGCGCTGGGCCCGCAGCGCCTCCGGACCGGTCGCGCGGTAGACCCGCGTCCACTCGCCGACGGCGCGTCGGGAGACCCCGAAGACCCGTGCCGCCTGTAGCTGAGACATGCCGGCGTCGACCGCGGCGACCACGCGGCGGCGCAGATCCTCCTGGCCCTCGGCGGACAGCCGACGGGCGTCGAACATCTGCACCCGACCTCCGTCCGATGGCTGTGCCCGCAGTGGTTGTCCGAATTGATTCGCCGAGCCGTTGCCCCCAGGTCACCCGGCAGTTACGCGGCCATGAACAACCTCCCGGGCGGCGCACAGGTGCGCGGTGGCAGCCCGTGTCCCACCGGTGACGCGACGAAATGGTGCCGACTCGTACCGATCCGTGCGACGGCACGGCGAAGCTGTCACCTGGACGGCGAGAAATAGATGGCAACCGGCGAGTTGCCCCCTGAATCCCGATCCCTCATCCGATCGGCGACTCGGTCCAACATGGTGTGAGTTGCATCACAGCGTTGTGGTTCAGGGTCCGGCCGCGCAGCCGCCGCAGGGCCTGGCGGGTTCCCGGAGGAGCGTCACCGCCGGCCCGAATCCGATCCGGCCGGGCAGGTGCCGGGCCGGTGGAGAGGGCTTGGGCCAGTGCCACGCGGCGTCCGGATGGACGGTCTCCGCGATGCCCAATTGGTTCTCCTCCCCGGACGAATGTTCCCGGTGCGTGTTCGGAATGCCCCGCCCCGCGGGTGCGAACTCAGCCGACCCGGGCTGCCGATCTGGCGAAGGCTGAACTCAGCTCTGCTCGGCGGTACCTCCGTACGTCGAAGCCACGCCTCGCCACGCCGGGCGTCAGTTCTGACGGATCGTCACCTCCGCGGCAGCCTTGTGGAACGGGTGCCCGGGGCGGGTACGGCGTGGCGCTGCCCCACCACTTCTCGTTCCGGATGGGCGTCATCCGCTTGATCACCCACGGCGGCCGAGCACGAGATCGTCGTCGGCGCACCTCGGTCACGCCCCCGGCATCAGGTTCTGCATCCGGCGGTTCATCTCCTCCGGGTCCACGTCCTCGACGTGGGTGGAGATGTGCCAGCGGTGACCCCAGGGGTCGACCAGATTCGCCGACCGGTCGCCGTAGAACTGGTCCTGCGGTGGGGATTCGCCGCTCGCCCCGGCGTCCAGAGCCGCCGCATACGTGGTGTCGACATCGGCAACGTAGAGCATCACGGTCACCGGGCTGCCGCCGAGCTTGCGGGGGTCGGCCGGGCTCATCGGCGAGATGTCGGCCAGCATCAGGATCGATTCCCCGAAGGCGAGTTCCGCGTGGCCGAGTTTGCCGTCGGGGCCGGGCATCCGCATGCGTTCCTGCGCACCGAACACGCTGCGGTAGAAGTCGATCGCGGCGGCGGCTCCGTCGATCGACAGGTAGGGCATGAGTCGGGGGTAGCCGTCCGGTATCGGCTGGACCGTCATCGCTGGATCCTCCTCGGTGCCGCTGGTCGGGCGCAACCGATCCTGCACCACCGGATATCGGCCGGTGACAATCGGTCCCGACGGCCTCGGGAATGGCCAAGAATTGATCGTCTCGGGGTGACAGCCGCACCGTTCAGGCAATTTGATCTTGAACTGTGGATGGGCGCCGTGCGCTGGCCGTGCTCGGCTTGACCTCCTTGGTCGGCTCGCTGGCCCTTGCCGTCGGCCCGCCGCCGGCGCGGCCGGCCGTTGGGTACAGCCCTGCCGCGGGCGTCACCTCCGCGACGATCGCCGTGCCGGTCGCCACGCAGTCGCCGGCCCCCGAGATCGAGCAGGGCGCGGCCGTCTCCCTGGCACATCGCAGCGATGCGCCGGCACCGCTGCCGGACACCCCGAACTGCCTGGTCGTCCGGTGCGTCGCGCTGACCTTCGACGACGGTCCGATCGCGGACACCGGACGCCTGTTGGGAATCCTGGCGTCGGCCGGTGTCAAGGCCACCTTCTTCGACGTCGGCGAGATGGCCGCACAGAGCCCCGATGCGGTACGGGCCGAGCTCGCGGCCGGCCATGAGGTCGGCAACCACAGTTGGTCGCACCCGCAGCTGACGCGCCTGTCCGACGGCCAGGTCGGCGACCAGGTGGACCGGACCGCGCAGGAGTTGGCCTCGATCGACGGTTTGCACCCGATGCTTTTCCGTCCGCCGTACGGCGCCGTCAACGATCGGGTCTGCGCGGTGCTCGCCGCGCAGGGCGATCCGGTGATCCTCTGGTCGGTGGACACCCTGGACTGGTTGCACCGCAACGCCGACTCGGTCTATCGGCGAGCCGTCGACGGCGTCCGACCCGGTTCGATCGTGCTGATGCACGACATCCACCCGACCACGGTCGACGCCGTGCCCCGCATAATCGCGGAGCTGACCAGACGTGGTTACACCTTCGTGACCGTCAGCGAACTGTACGGCGGGAACCTGGAACCCGGTGCGATCTACACCGGACGCGAGCAGGAGTGGGATCAGCAGCACCGTCGGGCGGCTGAGGAGTCGGCGCCCGTCCGGACGGATACCGGGCCGACCGATTCCGCGCAGACCGATTCCCGGCAGACCGATTCCCAGCAGGCGGCCACCACCGCGCCGGTGCCGCAGCCTGCGCCCGCCCGGACGGGTCTCGAGCAGACCGATCCGCAACTGTCGGACACCGACGCGCCACCGGCCGCGTCGACACCCTGAGCCGGCCGCGTTCGACCGGTCGCGCAACTCCGGTGCCCGGTCAGGCAGCGCCCTTACGTGTCCGCCGCCGCAGGCCCGTCCCAGGACCAGCGGGGGATCCGCAGCCCCGCCGGGACGTCGGCGGCCGATCGCGGGTAGCCCGACATCGTTGTCGTGGTCGCCCAGACGAAGTAGTCGCGCAGTACCTGGGCCAACCGGTTGTCGGCATCCAGACCCACGTCCACCAGCGCCGCGTCGAAGCAGGCGATCGCGCGGCGGTCCATCTCCTCGTGGACGCCGTTGCCGCTGTGCAGTCGGACCACGAACGTCTCGTCGCCGTGGCGCTCGGAGTAGGTGCTCGGGCCGCCGAGGGCCTGCGCCCAGTAGTCGGCCAGTCGAGCGGTGTGGTCCGGGTGGAACCCGTGGCTGAACGCGTGGCCCACCACCTCGTCGGCGATCGCCCGAGCGTGCCACGCCGCGGCCAGGCGCTGTAGCCCGGAGATCCCGCCGGCCGCGTCGAACACCGATTCCACGCGCGCAGGATCTCAGACGATCCGCCGGCACGGTACGCAGCGCTGGGGCGCCGTCCCCGATCGCAGACATCGTCAGAAAAATGTCGTGTCCCGACCGGCGCCGCGGCGCGGTTGGCGCGCCTCAGCCGATGGCGGACCCGGTGCGCGCCGGGCCGGCTCGCTTGCGCCGGCGCGCGGGCCGCGGACTGGCCGGGGCCAACCGGGGCCGCAGGTCGCGGCCCTGCGGCACCTGTTCGGGGTAGCCGGGGCCGACGCGGAACTCGATCTCGTGGGAGCCGACCGAGTTCCCGCACCCGGTGCAGATCGTGCGGGTGCCGAGGTCGTGCCCGCAGGACAGATGGTGGAAGGTGACCGGGGCGCCGAGCGCGCCGTCCAGCCAGCGGTCGCCCCAGTCGGCCATCGCGAGCAGGACCCCGAAGAAGTCGCGGCCCTTGTCGGTGAGCAGGTACTCGTTGCGGGGCGGATTGTCCTGGTAGAGGCGCTTGCTCACCACGCCGGCCTCGACGAGCCGGTTGAGCCGGTCGGAAAGGGTGTTGCGGGCAACCCCGAGCGAGGACTGGAACTCGTCGAACCGGGTCAGCCCGTGGTAGAGGTCGCGCATGATCAGCGGCGTCCAGGTGTCGCCGAACAGTTCCACGACGCGGGCGACCGAGCACGGCCAGTCCGACAGCTCCTGCTTCATGAGTTCAGTTTAGCAACTCGGTTGCCCAGGTGGACCGTGTCGAACCCATCCAGTTAGTACAAAATTCAGACTGAGTCTTGTTTCACGACTCAATCTGTGGTTTGTTTCGGGGAGGTGACCAACGACCGACGAAAGGGGATGCAAGATGCCGCTCTGGAAGATCCACCACCCGGCAAACGCCTATTCCGCCGAGGACAAGAAGGACTTCGCCGAGGCGATCACTCGCATCTACGAGGCTGTTCCGATCCCGCGGTTCTACGTCGTGGTGATCTTCGAGGAGGTCGCGACGGGGAACATGTTCGTCAGCGGTGACGCGCACGACGGTTTCGTGCGGATCCAGATCGACCAGATGGCGCGCACGCTGCCCGGGCCGGTGATCCGTGAGTGGTGGACGAAGAACGTCGACTCCGTGATCGCGCCCTGGGTCTGCGAGCGTGGCTTCGACTGGGAATTCACCATCACCGAGCCGCCGGCCGATCTCTGGTCGCTGCAGGGTGAGATTCCGCCGCCGTTCGAGTCGATCGCCGAGAAGCGGTGGGTCGCCGAGAATAAGGCCTCGCCGTACAGCCAGACCGAGAAGCTGCCGGTGAACCTCGCGCTCACCCCGGGCAACCGGGACTGGAGTACCGCCAACTGATCGCCTCCCTCCGGCCGGCGCACCCAGAACAGCGTTGCGTCCGGGGAACCTTCACCTATAGGTGCTGGTTACCCGGACGCAAGAGGGGTGCCGTGGCGATTCACCCCCCGTCCCAGCCACCGGGGTGAGGGCGCAGCCGGCACCCGTGCGTTCTGATCGGGGTTTCGGCGCCGAGGAGGGCGGGTACGGTGGGCGGTCGTCGCCGGCAGACACAGCCGGACCCGCCGGCGCATCGCTGCGCGGACCGGGTGGCGGTGGCCTTCGATGTCGACGGGACCCTGTTCGACAGCGAACCCGAGGGTCACCGGGTCGCGTTCAACGCGGCTTTCGCCGAGCTCGGCGTCGACGTGCAGTGGGACCTCGACACCTACGCCAACCTGCTGGCCGTCCCGGGCGGCAGGCGGCGTATCGAGCACTACCTGATCTGCTGCGGCACCGGGCTGCAGGATGCTCGCGACACAGCGGTCCGGGTGCACGAGCGCAAGACCGAATTGATCGTGGAGCTCGCACTCGCCGGACGGATCCCGACGCGCCCCGGCGTCGAACAGCTGGTACGCCAACTGCTCGACGCGGGCGCGGAACTGCACGTCGTCACCACCGGCAGCGCCCGATGGGTGCGCCCGCTGCTGACGGCCACGTTCGGCGTGGGCACGTTCGACATCGTGATCACCGCGGAGGACGTCCTCGAGCTCAAGCCTTCCCCGGAGGCTTACCTGCACGTGTTGCAGGGCAGCGGTCTCGATCCGCGGCACGTAGTGGCGATCGAGGACTCGGCGGTCGGGCTCGCCTCGGCCCGCGCCGCGGGTCTGACCTGCCTGGTGGTGCGCGATTCCTACGCCGGCCACGGGCCGTTCCCGGGCGCCGCGCTGATCTGCTCCGGGTTCGAGGAACTCACCGCCGAGATCGTGCTCGGCGCCATGCCCTGCCGGGCCCGCCGGTCCACCGCGGTCCGGCCGGAATTCGACCGGGCCTTGATCCCGGCTCGGCGCGACGGCGACCTGGACGACCGCTGAACGGTGTGCCGGCCGTCGGACGTGGTCATCGACGGGGCCCCGGTCTCGCCGGTCGACGCCCTGCCGATCGGCTGAGCCTGGCTCTGCCGGACCTCCCGTGGCCCATACTGTGCTGTTCGTCGGGTGCGGGGGACGGCACTGCGCCGCCGTGAAGGGACGAGATGGACGGGCAGACCGTTGCCGCGGCCTTGGACGAGGCCACCGCGCAGGCGCGGGCGCGACTGGCCGGTCTGCGTCGGGACCTTGCCGCGATCATCGAGGCGTCGGACACCGCGACCGACGACGAGCACGACCCGGAGGGCACGACCGCGTTCGAGCGCGCTCAGGTCCAGTCCCTGATCGACGCGACCGTCGAACAGTTGCGCGACCTGGACGACGCCCGGGGGCGCTTGGACGCCGGCCGCTACGGCGGCTGCGAGGCCTGCGGGGCCCCGATCGACCCGGATCGGCTTGCCGCTCGGCCGATGGCCCGTACCTGCATCGCCTGCGCCCGGCGGGCCGGGCGCCCTGCCAGGAGTGCTTTCTGACGGTGTGTCAGGTCCAGTCGGTCTACTGTCCCGGGCCGAGGTAGCTGGACTCGAGCACCAGGTCCTTGATGAGGCTCTGGTACTCCGCATGGGTCTCGTGCTCCACGGTGCGCCAACGAAGGCCTTGCTGCTCCTGCATGTAGGCGCGGTAGTCCGGGGCGCCGGGGAAGCGGATGTTGTCGGCCACCACCACGGTTCCGGGGTGCAGCCACCCGTTGTCCTCCAGGTGGTGCAGGTCGGACAGGTAGTGGTCCTTCGCGTGGTCGAGGAAGACGGCGTCCAGCCCGCCGGGGCCCAGTCCGATCACGGTGCGCAGATGCTCCAGGGTTTTCCCGCCGTCGGCCAGTGTCCCCTCGACGACGGTGATGCGGTCGGACAGGCCGGCATGTTCGATGATCCGCCGCGCGATAGCGGCGTTGGCGGGAACGAACTCGACGGTCACGACCCGGGCGTCCGGCGCGGCGCGGGCCAGGCGCATCGCACCGTAGCCGACGTAGGTGCCGAGTTCGAGCACGAACGACGGCTTGACCGCACGAACGGCCGCGTCGAGGATCTCGCCCTTCTCGTCCCCGACGTTGATCAGGAAACTCTTGGTCCGGCAGTAGCGGTCGATGGTCGCGATGACGTCGTCGGCGTCGCCGCGGCGCGCGTTGCGCGCGACGTACTCGGCGGCGGCCTCCTCGCGACCGTCGCCCACCTGCCAATCGGTGGTGAGCTTCTTGATCCCGAGCATCAGGCGCAGGAAACTCCAGCGCAGCACCGGGATCGGCTTGCCGATGGCCTCGTTGGCCGCGACCGCGCCGGCGCCGACCGCGGCCAATGCCAGCACCGCCTTGGTCGCACCGCGGGCGCGGGTGGCGAGCATGGCCGTGCCGGCGGCGACACCGGTGGCTCCGAGCAACGAACGCGACGGGCACGAGGCGGACACGGCTGACCTCCTGGTTGGTACGAGCACTATGGTCGGTCGACGGAACCGGGAACCAGAAACCGGTCGGGGACAAGAAACTCGGTCGGGGACAAGGAGCGAGCGGGATGTCGAGCGGTAGCGCTGTGCGGGTCAGAACCGCCGACGGAGCAATGCCGGCCTACCGGTCAGCGCCCTTCGCTGTGGTGCGCGGCGGGATCGTGGTCATCCAGGAGGCCTTCGGGATCACCCGCCACATCGAGGAGATTGTCGAGCGCCTGGCTGAAGCCGGCCATATGGCCCTGGCGCCGGCACTGTTCCATCGAGTGAACTCACCGGTCTTCGAGTACGACGATATCGACTCGGCGCGGCAGGCGATGTCCTCGCTCACGCCCGAGGGTCTGGACATGGACATCAGCTCTGTTCTGGCCTTGTTCCGGGCCGAGGGACTCCCTCCGCGGCGCTGCGCCGTCATCGGCTTCTGCATGGGTGGCAGCGTGGCGCTGGCCGCCGCGGCCGCGCGCCCGTTGGGGGCGGCTGTGAGCTTCTACGGCGGGGGCGTGCTGGACGGTCGCTTCGGCCTTCCGCCACTGGTCGAGCTCGCACCCACCTTGCAAACCCCGTGGTTGGGTCTCTACGGCGACCTGGACAAGGGAATCCCCGTCGAGCAGGTCGAAGCCCTGCGCGGCGCAGCCGCCAAGTCCGACGTTGTCACCGAGGTCGTCCGGTACCCCGACGCCGATCACGGGTTCCACTGCGACGACCGGCCGGCCGTGTTCCAACCGGCCGCCGCGGCCGACGCGTGGCAACGCACCCTGGCCTGGTTGGACACCCACCTGGTCATGTGACGTGCCACGCCACGGGCAGCGCCGGCCCGATCCCGCGGGCGCCGCCCCCGCGCGCTGTGCCCCGCCCCGCCCGGTGATGCCGGACCCGCCCGACGGCCGGCTGCCGCCGGCGGGTGGACCGGAACGCTAGACGTCGGTCGATGAAAGAACCGGGACTTCCGGGGGTATCGGGCGAACACGTTGCCGGCTCCCGTCACGTCCCCGGATCGGATGCGAGCCACCTGCTGATCCGCCCGCGGATCCGACCGCTCGGCGGCCGGGGTGCCTCGAGCGGGGGCGCCAGGGTCAGCGCCGCGGAGCCGGCCGCGCCGGCCAGTCGATTGCCCCAGTCGAGGTCCAGCGGCCGGTAGCTGCGGACTCGCTCGCCGGTCACCGGGTGGCTGATCCAGCCGGTCACCACGTCGATGTGGTCCGGGCAGCACTCGCGGGGCAGTCTGGGATGGACCGGCGGGCGGCCCGCTGCCGCGCGGGCGGCGTTGATGCAGTCCTCCAACAGCCCCAGCAACTCCTCGTCGTGCGTGGCCCCGGGCGGCAGGACGTCGGCGACGACCCGGACGGCCCGGCGCACGGTCAGCGCGGCGACCCGGCTCTCGCGCCCGCCGCACCAGGCCTGCTGCAGGCGTCGCCGATCGGGCTCGGGCGTCGCCAGCTGCTCGGTGGAGCGCTGGACGGTGCGCAGCAGGCCCGTACGCAGCCGCCCCTCGGCGTACGGCAGGGCGGTGTTGACGCACGTGAGCACAACGGCACGCATCGCCGCCGGGCGCTTCGCGCGGGTCGCGCACAACCAGGGTGCGAACACCACGGCCAGGCGCGCACCCTGCGGCCCCAAGCGGTCGCCCACGGTGTGCGCCAACACGGCGAGCGTCGGATGGACAGTGGCCGGTCGGTCGGTCCACCGCGACTCGGACAGCACGCCGGCCAGTTCGAGCAAGCTCGCGCCCTGGGCCGGGTCGCCGCGCACGCCGCTGCCGAGTGGTATCCGGATGATGTCGGTCGTCCGCACCGTGGTCCCTCCGACCTGGCCGGCCCTCCAGTGGAGCGGCCAAGCACACCTGCTGGGATTCTTCCCAAATCGGGGTCCGGCAACCCCTGTCGCGGCGGGGTGCTGATCGTCCGGCGGCCGGAACTCTGCGATCGGGTCGGTGCGGTGCAATTCCCCGGCGGGACTACCCTGCGCGTTCATGGGACGCATGGCGATCGACCCGGTCAACGACGTGGCGAACGGGCCCGCGGCCCCTGCGCGACCGGCGGCCGCGGTCGGCGCGGGCGGATTCGAGGTCGCGGCAGCGGGCGTGGATCCGTGAACCAGAACGCGATTCCGTGGCCCGACCTGTCCGGACGGCCGTACGCCCACACCGTGGAACGGCACATGCTCGCCTCGGCGAGCACCATCTACCGGGCCTGGACGGTGCACTGCGACCGATGGTTGGCCCTGCCGGGCCGGATTCTCATGCGGCCGGAGGTGGGGGAGCCGTTCTACTTCGAGACCGAGTTCAACGGCCGGCGCTATCCGCACTACGGCAGATTTCTGATGCTGGAGCCGCAGCGCCGGATCGTGATGACCTGGGTCACCGGGCCCAGCGGCACCGGCGGCGTGGAGACCGTGCTGAGCATCCAACTCACCGCCGCCGGCTCGGGCACCCACGTGCGGTTGACCCACGCCGGATTCCTCACCGAAACCGCGGGACGGGAGCACGAACACGCCTGGCACGTCGTCCTGCGCAACCTCGACACGATCCTGGGCGACGACCAGGACGCGCCGGAAAAGGCGGACCGGAAATGACGCCCGCGGCTGTGGCCTTCGACGTGATGGAGACGCTGATCGCGTTGGAACCGCTGGGTTCCCGCCTCGAAGCGGTGGGACTGCCGGCCACGGCGGTCCAGGCCTGGTTCCCGCGCACATTGCTTTACGGCGTCGGGCTTTCGGTCGTCGGGGATTTCGTGCCGTTCCCGGTGGCGGCCGCCGCGTCGTTGCGCACCATCAGTGGTCACCGGCTGTCCGAGGACGAGGTGGCGTACGTGCTGGCCGGGTTCGCCGAGCTGCCCGCGCATCCGGATGTGGAGCCGGCAATGCGGATGCTGGCCGATGCGGGCGTGCGGATGATCTGCCTGACCAACGGCAGCGGGGCGACGGTGCAGGCCTTCCTGGACCGGTGCGGGTTGGCCGGCTACATCGAGGCGGTGGTGCCCACCGCCGAGATCAACACCTGGAAGCCGCCCGCTCGGGTGTACCACCACGGCGCGGCCCGGCTGGGACTGACTCCGGATCAGGTTGCGTTGGTGGCCGTCCATGCCTGGGACTGCCACGCCGCCAAACGGGCCGGGCTGCTCACTGGTTGGGCCGCGCGCGCGGAAGGCGGCTACGGGGAGATCTTCGCCCCGCCGGACGTGAGCGGTGCCGATCTGGTCGAGGTCGCCGAGGGTCTGCTGGCCCTGCCCGATCGGATCGCGACGGATCACTGACGGGTCGTCAGAACCCATTCATTGCCGTTGGTGACGATCAGCACCGTACCAATGCGACCGCAACCGGGCCGACCGACCTGCGCCCTCAGACATGCGAATTCGGCTGACCACTCCGGTGCGCTCGGTCACGGACGGCACAGCGGCGTTTCGTGGGCAGCGGCGACGGGCAGACTCCGGGCGGATTGGAGCGGTGGCCCGCGCGGGGGCCTCCCGGCTCTGCTGCGCCCTAATTCCTGACGGGTAGTCAGTCATCCGCGCAGGAGGAGCGCGAGGATGGGCGCACGGTGGTCGAGCGTCCGGCACCGGAGGTGGCGGATTTCGCGAGGCCGGCTTGAACCGTTGGCGCGCCGACGGTGGGCGTTGCCTGCGGGCCGGCCGTGACCGGGGGTTCGCGGCCGCAACCGGACCGCCACGATGCGCGGCTCTCTACCGGCTTGCGCGACGGAGTCCTTGTGGTACGCGGGGAGATCGACGCCGTCGGTGCCGCCACCGTGGTGGCGGCCCTACGTGCGTCGGGGGCACCACCCGGCGGGCATCGGATCGACCTGACCGGTGTCCGGTTCATCGACAGCCGTGGCATCGAGGCCCTGTTCGACCTGGCCGGCGAGGGACTCGAGATCACCGTGGCCCACGGTTCACTGATCGAACGCATCCTGCACACGGTGGCCATGGACAAGGTCGCGAAGCTGCGTACCGAACCCTGAACGCACCCTCGGCAGCCCTGTGGAAACTGACGCTCTGTCATACGGCGATGCCGCCGGACCGTGCGCGTGGGGGATTTATTTCGGCAATCGGTGAAACGTTCTGTTCCGCACCGACGATCTACGTATGGACCTGCCCGTCCACTCAGAGGCGAGTGAAGGAGCAATTCATGCGTAGAATTACGGCCATCATCGGTGCGAGCCTGCTCGGTGCGGTACTCGTACCGGGCGCTGCGAGCGCCACGACCCTCTCCCCGACCGGCGCTGGTACGCCTGCTGCCGCGTGCAACCCGGCCTCGGCCCCGCAGGTGCCGAAGGCTCCCGCGGTCCCGGGCGCGCCCGAGGCCCCGGCAGTCCCGCCGGCGCCGCCGGTGCCGAACGCACCCTCGGTTCCGAACGCACCGTCGGCACCCTCGGTTCCGGGAGCGCCCGCTGCGCCCAGCACGCCTTGCGTGCCACCGGCCGCGGCAGTCCCGAACGTGCCGGCCGCCCCGGCCCTGCCCGGCACTTCCCCGGTCGGCTGACCGACCGGTCCAATCGCCTGCCCTGTCTGGCACCTGACGCTTCGTCAGGTGCCAGACGGCGTGGCCGGGGTGTTGAGAGGTCCCGGCGGCCTCCAGCCAGGGCAACCACCTCGTGCAGCAAGCACTCCGACGACTCCGGCTGCCGGCCGGCGCCTGTCGCAGGCTTTGTCGACCCTGGGCAGTCGGGCGCGGACGTCTCTGTGGCAGGCTCCCTGACGCGGGGCGTCCGCTGTCCGGGGAGGTGTGGCCGTGGCACCGGTGGACGGCGCCACACCGACCAGGATCCGTGCGAACCGGTGGCGGATTTTCGGATACCCGGCCCTGGCGCTGGCCTTCGGCGTCGGCTGCTGGATTTTCGGGCCGGCAAACCCCAACTGGTACGCGTTGATCGCGTTGAACTTCGCCATCGCCGCAGCCGGCGGGGTGGAGCGATGGGGCTACGGGATCACCCTCACGGACACCCAAGGCTTGGTGCATCACGGTCGCGGAAAGTCGACGAGCGTCCGCTGGACGCGGATCCAGGCCATCACCGTCGAGTCGGTGGGCGGACGCAAGCGCATCGCCCTGTGGACCGATGACCGTCGCCAGATCCTCCTCGACGAGCCGCGCCGTTTCATCACCGGAGGCGGCCACTTCGATCGGAGTTTCCGCGTGATCGACGAGTGGTGGCGCAGTCACCGGGGCGCGGCTTGGACACCGACCCTGCAGATCGATCTTTAGTTGCCGACCCACGAGCGGCCCGGCGGGCATTGCAGTCGGGAGCAACGCGGCCCCCGTGATGGGGCGTCAGCTCGCCGGCTGACGCATCGTCACCAGCCCGCGATCGGTGGCCGGTCGGCCTGGTTGCGTGCGGGCTTGCTCCGGGTGCCACGATCGCGGGTCGGCGTGACGTGGCATCCGGGTTGAGCGCCGTTCAGGGGATGATGTGGGCGTCGAGAATGTGGCAGGCGTCCTGGGCGTAGGGGTGGTCGGCACGGCAGTTGAACAGAGCGTTTGCCTTGGCGCGGTCGGGGGTCCAGCCCTGGCCGTGGAAGACCTGGTAGCTGTGCTCCCAGCCGGCCGAGGCGACCAATTCGCCCGGTGCCGGGCTGGGTGCGGCGGTGGCGGCGCCGGCGGGGCCGGCGAGAGCGAGGGCGGCCAGGCAGGTCGTGCCGGCAACGGCTGCGATGCGGGCGGCGATGGAGCGGTTCACGACTACCTCCGATGTGTGGGTCGCCGATGTCGCCGGGTCTGGTGGTCCGGTTCGGCCAGGGGGTCGTCCCGCTTCCCTTGTGTGGAAAGGATTACCCGGTCCCGACCGCCGTGGGCGTCTGTGCCCGAACGGTGCAGGTGTTGTCTTCCGAACACCTTCCCGGCCGCTGCGGCCGGTGACGCACAGACAATCGGATCGCGGGTTAGCCGGCCCGACACGTTGGCCCCGGAGGCGGCGCATTCCGGCAAACAGTTGGACAAACGCCCCCCCGTTCTGCCGTTGCGTCCGGCCAACCCGTCGCTAATAGCCTCGGGTTGGCCGGACGCAAGCGACACCCGCCCTGTAGTGCCGTCGACAGCCGTCTCGAACGCCCGTCCCGGCGGCTGGACCGTCTTGCGGCCCGCAGGCTTTCGTGCGGTATGGCGGTGTCCGCGGGGTTCGAGGATGATCGGCGCATGGGACCGGGCCGGCGGTGCGGTGGCGGGGCCGGCGTTACGGCGCGGAGCTCCGTCGGGCGGCGGGCGCGGACCCGCTTCGCCGCCGCGGCGGGCGGATCCGGATCGCGGCCTGGGCCCTCGCCGGGCCGGCCGCACTGGGCACCACCGCCGGTGCGATCGCGGTGGGGGTGTGGGTTTTCGACTCGGTGCGCGATCCGGACCGCACGGTGCCGGCGACCACCGCCCGACAGGCTCTCCTGCTTCCGGCCGACCGATACACCGCGATGCCGCGGTGGGTGGTGCCGGTGGCCTGGAGCGAGCGCTCCGGCAAGGTGCACCGCGGCACCGTGAAGGTCTCCTCACGACTGAACGCGGGCGTGGCGATCCCGGTTGGACTGGCGCCGGACGGAAGCCTGCGGCACCAACCCCCACCGGTGGCCGATGCCTGGGTCAGAGGAGCCCTGACCGGCCTGGCCGTCGAGGCGGCCGGCGGGGCGGCCGTGTGGAGCGCAGTGTCGGCCGCCCGGCGAGCTGCCGAACGCACCCGCCTTGGTTCGTGGGACACCGCCTGGACGCACTGGGACGGATATCTCCCGGACCGCAACGGCGGTCGCTGAGTCAGGCGGCGTTCCCGGGTCACCGGTGATGCCGGCTGCGCGGCTGCGACCGGAGCCCGACGACCCCTCGCTTTCCGTGCCTGAACTCTTGTCGTGCCTGAATCAGTGTGCCCGCCGGTGCGTGGCCTCGGACTTGTGTGCCGACCCGGTGGCGCGCGCCTGGTGGTGACGGTCGGCGTGGTTACGGTCAGCGCGGTGTCGGCCGCCGGGTCGCGGCTCGCACAGCAGCGCAATTACGGGGACGTGCCAGTAGCGGGAGACCAGCGCGGCCGAGGACGCCTCCCACCGGGCGTAGGCCCGGCCGAATGCCGAGACCTCGACGGCCTGGGCGACGAGCGTGACCGGCAGGTGCTGCCAGCCGGGGACCTTCAGCAGTACTCGGTAGAAGGTGCGCGTGGCGTATGCGGGGTCGGTCACCTGACGGTGGGTGCCCCAGCCGGCGGAGGGACGTTCTTGGAACAAGCCGGCCGAGTCCAGGTCGCCGCCCCGCATGTTGATCAGCCTCGACTCCTGCTCGGCGGCGGCCAGCGCGATCACTGCGGCGCGCGGCGGCAGGCCCATGGCGCGGGCCACCGAGATGATCGTCCGAGCGTTGCGCAGTTGGTCGCGGTCGTGGTCCGGATGGCGTTGCTCCCAGGGGTGATAACCGCACCTGGCCTGAAGCTCGAGCAACTGCGCCCGGGCCACGGCCGCCGCTTTGGCGGCTACCTCCGCTGCTTTGGCGGCCGTCTCGGCCTCGATGGCGGCAATCCGGCCCGCCAGCAGCCGGCGCGCGGCGTCTCGCGCGGCCCGCTCGGCCTGCGCCAGATCGTGATCGGTGTGGCCCGGCCCAGTGTCGAGGACCTGCTCCGCAGCGGCAACCGGGCCGGCCTGCGTGCTCGCGTCGGTCATCTCGGCCGAGGCGTCGGCGGCGGATGCCCCGTGCGGCGGGCGCACTGTCGCCACACCGATGGTGGCGACCGCCGCGGCGACCGTGCCCAAGACCGTGGTGGGGACGACCCGACGACGGGTCGTCCCGACCACCTCGCGGGCGTGTCGGGCCATGCTCGGAGGGTCGGGGAAAGACCAAGCGTCACGAACCAAGCGCCCGTGTGCATTTGCCCAGCGTGGCTCCATCAAGGTTCGGGCGATCGGTTTCCACGATGCGCCGGTCCATCCGGAAGGCTCACATATACCTCGATGTCGAGATATGTGTTGCGGCGGTCCGGGGCCGGAGAGCAGGCAGCGATGTGGCATCCGCAGGTCGGTTGCCTGCTGCTGGGCGAGCGTCGACCGCCAACGTCGCCGCCGGAGTCCCTGCGTGAGTTACGGGCAGCCGGATTCGTCGGCTCCCACGCCCGCAATCGCCATGCGATCCCGCCCGACCGGGTGGTGCCGTTGCTGGTGACCGTCGCCGCGGCCATGGGTCGCGACCTGCCGGGCGCGCAGGCTTGTGACCGGCTGCTTTTGAGAATCCGCTGGTGACCGCCAATCGCGTTGCCGATTGGCCGGTACAAAACTGACCTTGCGTCAGATGACCGAGGACGTGGGTCGGGACATCGATCCGGGGTTGGTCGTGCCGGGGTGGGCGGGTATCTGCCCTCGACCGGCCGCCGGCCGCGTAGTCGGTCGTGACGAGCAGCCTGCCGCCGATCGCGGAGGCGACCGGGAGAATCACGGCTCCGCTGCTGTGGATCAGGTATTGGGCCTCGGCCGAAGGCCGGCGGCGATTTGCGCCGCGGCCGACTCCACGTCCATCTCGCCCCTCGCCACGGCGATTACGAAGCCTTCCGCGTCATCGACGGACGTGATCCTGAGGTCGTGACCGTTGATCGCGCAGAAGGCGCGCGCGGCAACCCATCCGAGGCGCTTGTCGCCGTCCACCAGGGGGTGGTTGCGCACGATCGAGTGCAGCAGGGCTGAGGCCTTGAGCGCGAGCGTCGGGTACGCGTCGTCGCCGAACACGATGGTCCTGGGCCGGTCCGCCGCCGCCGCAAGCGCGCCGAGGTCGCGGACGCGCAGTTGCGCCGGCGCCACTGTGCGGGCGGCGATGCGAGCGAGGTCGTCGAGGGTCAGGTATTCGATCGCGGATTCGGTCAAGAGCCGAGGCGGTCGATCAGTTCAGCGTCCTCCGCCAGGATCTGGGTGACGATCGTGTCGAGACGTTCCGGTCGGTCGCTGACGTACAGCCGGATCGCCTTTCGCGCGACCTCCTGCATCGACACACCCTCACGCTCGGCCCGCCGGCGCAGGTTCTCCGTCTCGACCTCATCGAGCCGCAATGTCATCGCCATGACCTTGATGATACCAAGTGTGGTAGCACGGTGCCCCGAGTGGCGCGACGTGACCTGACGGATTCCGGTCGCGGCGACATCATCGGTGATGTCGAAGGAGGTGCCAGGTGGCCTTCCCGATCCGGGACTACCAGATGTTGCCGAGAAATTGGACCGGGCCGCCGCGCAGCGAGGTCTGAACCGCGACGCCTGCGTGGTGGAGGTCCTGACCGAGCGCGTCCGCGCCGCTTCGCCGATGGCTACCGCGGCCGGTTCGCCGCAGCCGCGGAATTCGCCCGACGACCTCGGCGACTCGGATCTGATGCGATCCGCCTGGTTGTGATCTCCACCACCGGGGGTTCGCTGGATGGCTTCATGTGCCCGCTGAGCTGGGAGTTTTGTCCTGGAGCGGGCGACCGGGATCGAACCGGCATGACCAGCTTGGAAGGCTGGAGCTCTGCCATTGAGCTACGCCCGCAGTGCGCGATCAGCCTACAGGTGGAGCACCGCTCGTGCGGGGTGTCGCGGGTGCGCGGGCGGTTGCTCCGCCGCCGCGGGCGGAGCGGGCGCGACCGACGCAACAGCGGGGGCGGGGACGTGGGGGATGGCGGGCCCGGGCGGCGGCGCCGCCGGATGGGTGGCCTTCGGATGGGTGGCTCCCGGATCGGTGGCCTCCGGATGCCGGCTCATGTCGGTCAGCAGGCTCAGGCCGACGCCGGCGACGATCACGGCCACCGCCCCGCTGAACAGCTCCCCGCCGGATTGCAGCCCCATGGCGTCGACGGCCACACCCGCCCCGATGACCGGCACGGACAGCCCGATGTACATGACCGCGAAGAACGCCGAGTTCGTCTCACCGCGGCGTTCCGGCGGGCACTGCGTGTTGATCGTCGCGATCCCGTGTCCGATCGCCAGGCCGGTGCTGGTCCCGGCCGTCATGCCGGCGAGCACCAGCAGGTCCACCGACCCGAGCGCCAGGCTGACCGCGTTGAGCAGGCACGACAACAGCAGCCCCCCGCATGCGACGAACAGGCCCGCCTGGGCGGCCAGCCACCGGCCGAGGATCTGGCCCAGGCCCACCGTGCCGAACGTCAACCCGGCGATCACCCCGGCCAGCAGCAGGTCGTGGACGTGGGCCAACTGGACCAGGAACAGCCCGATTGCCGCGTTGAGCAGGCCGGCCACCGCGAATCCGGAGCCGCCGGCGGTCGACGATCGCCAGAACGCCGTCCGCACCTGTGCTGGGACGGCAAGACCGCGGGGCCGCAGCGACACCTCCGGCCGACGGGTGCCGCGTGGCAGCGCGATCAGGGTGCCGATGGTGGCCACCACCAGCAGCGTCAGGTGGGCGACGTAGACCAGCCGGGTCGGCGAGCTCAGGTACTGCGCGAATGCGCCACCGAGCACCGGGCCCGAGGCCAGGCCGCCCGCGTTGGCGACCAGAGCGGTGGTCGAGGCGGCCCCCCGCAGTTGGGACGGGGCGATGTCGACCATCGCGGCCGTCGCCGTGCCCGCGACCAGGCCGGTTGCCAGGCCCGAGATCAGGCGTGCGACGAAGATCGCGGACAGTGTGTTGGCATGCAGGTAGGCGGCATCGGAGACCGCGGAGGCGGCGATCGCCGCCAGCAGCACCGGCCGGCGGCCGATCGCGTCCGACAGGCCGCCCAGCCCGAGCAGCCCGATCACGACGCCGACCACGTAGACCGAGAAGATCACCGTCACCATCAGGGTGCCGAACCCGTACCGAGCGGCCCACAGTCCGTACAGCGCGGTCGGCACGGTCGCGCCGGTCATGACCAGGTACATCGTCAGCGCGATCAGCAGGCAACGGGTGCCCAGCTTGTGCAACGTTGTCATTCGGACAGGCCCTGCATCGCGACGACGCGTTCCGGTCGGACCCGCACCAGGCATTCGCCGGGCACGCCGTTGCGTTCGGCCATCTCGGCCGCCCGCTCCTGGCCCAGGTAGCGCCCGCCCAGGCGTCCGGCCCACTGGCGGACCTCGGCCAGGTCCTCGACGATTCGGGCCCGCCCGTGCAGGGTGACGAAGCTGAACGGCGGCCGCTCGTCGTCCCAGCAGAGGCACACCCGCGGGTCCCGCCGTATCGCGCGGCCCTTAACCGTGTCCAGCCCGGTGTTGAACAGCACCTCGACGCCGTCGGCGGTCTGGTCCAGCGCCACCCAGACGGGGACGACGTGCGGTGCCCCGTCGGCGCGCGTCACCGCGAGTTTGGCCGTTCGCGGCGGGTCGGCGGCGACGAACTCCTGCCACCAGCCCTCCGGTGCCGCGTGGTACCCCACTATTTACCCTCCCCGGTTGCCCACCCTCTCGGAGAACCACAACCCCTCGCCGGGCTCCGGCCTTCCCGCATCCGGCCACTAGACTTCGCCCGACACGACGGGGCGTAGCGCAGTGGCTAGCGTGCCTGCTTTGGGGGCAGGAGATCGGGAGTTCGAGTCTCCCCGCCCCGACGAAAGCGATAGTTGAACCATGTCCGCAGAAAACGCGGACGGCTCGCTTTCGTTATCATTGCGCGGCTTCGCCACGCGAGCGGGGGCTTCGCCACCCGCACCCCCTTTCCTGGCGTCGCGTCCCGCACCGGTCGATCGGAGAGCCACACCGTGAAGAGTGCCGTCGAGACCCTCAACCCCACCCGGGTCCGGCTCACCGTCGAGGTTCCGTTCGCGGAGCTCAAGCCCAGCCTGGACGCGGCGTACAAGAAGATCGCCGGCCAGGTGAACGTTCCGGGGTTCCGTAAGGGCAAGGTGCCGCCGCAGATCATCGACAAGCGCTTCGGGCGGGCCGCGGTGCTCGACGAGGCGGTCAACGCGGCGATCCCGCGCTTCTACGGCCAGGCGGTGACCGACGCCAAGATCCAGGTGCTCGGCCATCCCGCGGTCGATGTGACGGAGTTCGCGGACGGTGCCGAACTGAAGTTCACCGTCGAGGTCGACGTACGCCCGGAGTTCGAGCTGCCGCATTACAAGGGCATCGAGATCGCCGTGGACATCGCGGAGGTGACCGATTCCGAGGTCGACGCCCAGCTCGATTCGCTGCGTGCCCGGTTCGCCACGGCCACCGCTGTGGATCGGCCGGTCCAGGACGACGACCTGCTGTCGATCGACCTGTCGGGTCGGACCAAGGAGGGCGAGGAGATCGCGGACGCCCAGGCCACCGGGCTGTCATACGCGATGGGTTCCGGGTCCCTGGTCAAGGGCCTGGACGAGGCGTTGGCCGGGATGTCGGCGGGGGAGTCCAAGACATTCGCCTCCGAGCTGGTCGCCGGGCCGCACCAGGGCGAGGAGGTGGACATCGAGGTCACCCTCCAGACGGTCCGGCACCGGGAAATGCCGGAGCTGGACGATGAGTTCGCCCAGACCGCCTCGCCGTTCGACACGGCCGAGGAGCTGCGCGCCGACATGCGCACCAAGATGGGTGCCCAGAAGAAGCTGATGCAGGGCGGCGCGGCGCGCGACAAGGTCCTCGAGGCGCTGCTGGAGCAGGTCGACATCCCGCTGCCCGAGGGGTTCCTGCACGACGAGATCCACTTCCGCACCGACGCCATCGCCCGTCAGCTCTCGCAGGCCGGGATGAGCATCGAGGACTACCTGTCCCACCAGGGAACCAGTCGGGAGGAGTTCGACGCGGACATCGCCAAGCAGTCCGCCCACGGCATGCGGGCCCAGTTCCTGCTCGACGCGATCGCCCGGGCCGAGAACATCTCGGTGGGCCAGGAAGAACTGACCCGGCACCTGATCCAGCGGGCCTCCGGTAGCGGTCTGACGCCCGATCAGTTCGCCCAGCAGGTGGTCGACGCGGGCCAGGCCAACATGCTGGTGGCCGAGGTGGTCCGCAGCAAGGCGCTGGCGGTCGTGCTCAAGGACGCCAAGGTCACCGACACCGCCGGAGTGGAGGTCGACCTGGCGGCGCTGCGGCCGGAGGGCGCCGAGGAGATCGAGGACCTGGTTCGGTCCGAGATGGAGGCGCTGCACGCGTCCGGCTACGACGTGACCGAGCCGGTCGCGACCGTCGGTGAGCCCCGGGTGATGGTCGACGCGTCGAGCGCGGCGATTCCGCAGGCGCCGGCGGAGGAGGCGAGCAGCGTGGAGAGCCCCGAGGCACCCACCGGCGACACGGCGAGTGCGGCGGTTGATGAAGCGCCCGCCGAGAGTGCCGGGAGTGCGGCGAGCATCGTCATCCCCGAGGTGTCCGGCGGGGGTGCCGGGGGTGCGGCAAGCATCGCGATCCCCGGGGCGCCGGCCGGCGCCTGATCCCCCCGGCGTAATCAGGCGAGTCCGCCTCGGACCGGACAACTCGTCCGCGCCATACGGCAGCGGCAGGTGAGGCCCCGGCGCCACGGGTGCCCATGGCGGGCCTGCGCCCTGAGCGAACAATGCCCACCGGCCGGACTTCCTGTCGGGCCACCGCGTTAAGGTCGAGACATTCGCGAGTGATCGCCATCGCGTCCCCGCAAGCCCGAGCAGGTGAGGTTCGAAGTGATCCAGTCCCGCGACAGCGCCGAAGGCGGTGGTCTGGGGGAGCGCGTCTATGAGCGCCTGCTGCGCGAGCGCATCATCTTCCTCGGTACCGAGGTCCGCGACGACATGGCCAACGCCATCTGCGCGCAGATGCTGCTGCTGGCGGCCGAGGACCCGGAGAAGGACATCTGGCTCTACATCAACTCGCCGGGCGGTTCGGTTTCGGCCGGGCTGGCCATCTACGACACCATGCAGTTCGTCAAGAACGACGTCGCCACGGTCGCGATGGGGCTGGCCGCCTCGATGGGTCAGTTCCTGCTGTGCGCCGGCGCCCCCGGCAAGCGCTACGCGCTGCCCAACGCGCGGATCATGATGCACCAGCCGTCCGGTGGGCTGGGCGGTACCGCGTCCGACATCAAGATCCAGGCCGAGCAGATGCTCTACACGAAGAAGCGCCTGGCCGAGCAGATCGCCGAGCACACCGGCCAGACCGTCCAGCAGATCGAGGTCGACTCCGACCGCGACCGGTGGTTCACGGCTGAGGCGGCCAAGGACTACGGGTTCGTGGACCACGTCGTGATCAACGCCCGCCAGGTGCCGGGCTCCGGGGGGACGTCATGAACGAGCACAGTCGGCTTCAGCTGCCCGAGTCGCGCTACGTGCTGCCACGGTTCGTCGAGCGGACCAGCCAGGGTTACCGCGAGTACGACCCGTACGCGAAGTTGTTCGAGGAGCGGATCATCTTCCTGGGTGTCCAGGTCGACGACGCCTCCGCGAACGATGTGATGGCGCAACTGTTGACGCTGGAGTCCATGGACCCGGATCGCGACATCCAGATCTACATCAACTCGCCGGGCGGATCGTTCACGGCGCTGACGGCGATCTACGACACCATCCAGTTCGTGAAACCCGACGTGCAGACGATCTGCATGGGCCAGGCTGCTTCCGCGGCCGCGGTGCTGCTCGCCTCGGGTACCCCGGGCAAGCGCCTGGCGCTGCCCAATGCGCGGATCCTGATCCACCAGCCCGCCATCGAGGGCAGCGGCGGCCAGGCATCCGACGTGGAGATCATCGCCAACGAAGTGTTGCGGATGCGCGCCAAGTTGGAGGAGATGCTCGCCAAGCACACCAAGCAGGACATCGAGGTGATCCGTCGCGACATCGAACGCGACAAGATCCTGACGGCTGAGCAGGCGAAGGAGTACGGAATCGTCGACGACGTCATCAGCTCGCGCAAGGCCTCGCTGCTGTCGCTGACCCAGGCCTGAGGTGGGAGGCTCCTCAGGAGCGGGCTGTCCGCAGAAAGCGCGGACCGGGTCGGACCGTCGTTACATTGCGGCGCTTCGCGCCGCTTCGCGCTCGCTGCGCTCGCGTTCCTCAGGGGAGGACTGTCCGCAGAAAGCGCGGACCGGGTCGGACCGTCGTTACATTGCGGCGCTCCGCGCCGCTTCGCGCTCGCTGCGCTCGCAGACGGTCGGAGTCCCGGGTTCGAGAGTTCATCTGGCAGGGCCGCGTGCGGAGCCCGTATCCGGGTGCTGGAAGCTTTGAAGTAGCTGGATGTCCGCTTAAAGCTGAATCGTCCGACTCGCGTGGCGAAGATGGTGTGGCGCGGGTTCGAGGAAGGTAACGTCGAGGCCACAGGGTCGCTGGAACGGCCTCGAGTACAGGCGCTGACCGACGGCCTGTGGGCCGCGTGGATGGGCTCATGCGTCACCCGGGCGGGCAGGCGACAAGCAGAGGGGAAATGGCGAGTGGCTCGTATCGGAGACGGTGGCGACCTGCTCAAGTGCTCCTTCTGCGGAAAGAGCCAGAAGCAGGTCAAGAAGCTGATCGCCGGTCCTGGTGTCTACATCTGCGACGAGTGCATCGACCTGTGCAACGAGATCATCGAGGAGGAGCTCTCCGAGAACTCGGAGATGCGCTGGGACGAGCTTCCCAAGCCGATGGAGATCTGCGAGTTTCTCGACTCGTACGTGGTCGGACAGGAAGTGGCCAAGAAGGCGCTCGCGGTCGCTGTTTACAACCACTACAAGCGGGTGCAGGCCGGAGAGGCCGCCAAGGGCAGTGGCCCGGACGCCGTCGAGTTGGCCAAGTCGAACATCCTGTTGATCGGCCCGACCGGGTGCGGCAAGACGCACCTGGCGCAGACGCTGGCGCGGATGCTCAACGTCCCGTTCGCGATCGCGGACGCCACGGCGCTGACTGAGGCCGGTTACGTGGGCGAGGACGTCGAGAACATCCTGCTCAAGCTGATCCAGGCCGCTGACTACGACGTGAAAAAGGCCGAGACCGGCATCATCTACATCGATGAGGTCGACAAGATCGCCCGGAAGAGCGAGAACCCGTCGATCACCCGCGACGTCTCCGGCGAAGGTGTGCAGCAGGCCCTGCTGAAGATCCTGGAGGGCACCACCGCGAGCGTTCCGCCGCAGGGTGGCCGCAAGCATCCCCACCAGGAATTCATCCAGATCGACACCACCAATGTGCTGTTCATCTGCGGCGGCGCGTTCGCCGGCCTCGACAAGGTCATCGAGGGCCGCATCGGGCGCAAGGCGCTCGGTTTCCGCGCCGTACTGGCCAGCAAATACGACCTCGACCGCACTGACGTGTTCAACGACGTCATGCCGGAAGACCTGCTGAAGTTCGGCATGATCCCCGAGTTCATCGGCCGGCTTCCGGTCATCACCAGCGTCAATAGCCTCGACCGCGAGGCGCTCATTCAGATTCTCACCGAGCCCAAGAATGCGCTGGTGCGTCAATACCGCCGGCTGTTCGAGCTCGATGGCGTCGATCTCGACTTCTCCGACGACGCCATGGAGGCCATCGCCGACCAGGCGATCCTGCGCGGCACGGGGGCCCGTGGCCTGCGCGCCATCTTGGAAGAGGTGCTGCTCTCGGTGATGT
>DATAUG010000116.1:0-2954 GCA_036268355.1 Sporichthyaceae bacterium | reverse complement strand
GGCCCTTTCCTTCGGTGGAACCGGTTGGCGGCCGTCAACTGGAGTTAGCGGGCCGCCGCTACCTGCGGGGTGCGGTAATGGGGCTGGAAACAGGCTGGCCCGGGTGGTTGCTGTGCTGGCGCCGGACGGGGCGGTACCACTCAGGCAGATTTGACCGCACCGGGCCCGTTTTCTTGGTCGGCCGTCGTCGGGCCTTGCGCGTGTCGACACTTCTGGGTATCCGCTGAATCGAGCGAGGACCGACGTGCACGCACTGAAGCTCCCCCGAGCGTGTCTGTCCATGGCCATGGGAAAGTCCTCGCTGATGGCCAGGTGTAGGTCCCCGCTGGTGGCCAGATAGAAGTCCTCACCCCTCGTTCGTCGTGTCGACCCGGAGCGTGGGCCCTGGGCGGTGACGGTGGCGGTGCCAACCAGTCACCGCACCGCCCAGGGGGCTCCATTGAAGTCTGCGAGGGAACGGATGGACATCATTTCCGCCTACCGCGAGGTGGGCAGCTATCGTGGCGCGGCTGCGATCAGCGGCACCACGCCGAAGACGGTGAGGCGGGTGATCGCCCGGCATGAGTCCGGCGGCGCGGCGTCGACCCGGGTGCCGCGTGGCCGTAACTACGACGCGGTCATCGAGTTGGTGGCCGAGCGGGTGGAGAAGTCGAAGGGCCGGATCACCGCGAAGCGCCTCCTGCCGGCCGCCCGCGCCGCGGGCTATGAGGGGTCAGCCCGCAACCTTCGACGGCTGGTCGCGGCGCGGAAAGCGTTGTGGCGCAACGACAATCATCGCGGTCGGCGCCCGGCGGTGTGGTCACCAGGTGAGCATCTGGTCATCGACTGGGGGGTGCTGGGCGGGTTGCACGTGTTCTGCGCGGTGCTCGCGTGGTGCCGGGTCCGGTTCGTGCGCTTCGCCGACAACGAGCGCGCCGACACGACGCTGGCGCTGCTGGCGGAGTGCTTCGATCAGTTGGGCGGGGTCCCCGCGGTGGTGCTCGCCGACCGGATGGGGTGTCTGAAGGGCGGGGTGGTCGCGAACACGGTCGTGCCGACGGCTGACTACGTGCGCTTCGCTGCCCATCACGGGTTCCGTCCCGATTTCTGCGAGGCGTCGGATCCGGAGTCGAAGGGGATCGTGGAGAACCTGGTCGGCTATGCCAAGACCGACCTGATGATCCCCGGCGTCGGCGGGTCCGGGGAGCCGTTCACCGACCTGGAGGCGGCGAACGTCGCGGCCGCGGCGTGGTGTGTCGAGGTCAACGCCGTGATGCACTCGGAGATCCGCGCGGTGCCGGCCGAGCGGCTGAGCATCGAGCGGGAACTGCTGGCCGCGTTGCCGTCGCTGCGGGCGCGCATCGGCAGGTCAGTGATCCGCAAGGTCGACCGGCTGGCCTGTGTCCGCTTCGGGTCCGCCCGCTACTCGGTCCCGGTTCGGTTGATCGGCCAGCAGGTCCGCCTGCACGTCGAGGCCGACCGGACGCTGTCGATCATGGCCGGTACCGGCGAGGGTGACATGGTGGCCGAGCACCTGCTGGTCGCGCCCGGTGAGGCATCGATCCACGATGATCACTACGGTGGGCCACGCCCGGCACCGCGCCGAGCGGTGCGCCCGAAAACGGTGCAGGAGAAGGCGTTCTGCGCGCTCGGCCCGACCGCGGAGGCGTTCATCACCGGCGCCGCCGCGGCCGGCAACACCCGCCTCGGTCCCGAGCTGGTCGAGCTGAACACCCTGGCCGCCGCGCACGGCGAACGACCGTTCCTCGACGCCCTGGGCAGGGCGGTCGCGTTCGGCCGCTGGCGAGCCGCGGACGTGCGCTCCATCCTCGCCGCCGGCACCGGAACACCACAGCCCACCACCGCCGGGGACGCCCTCGTGCTCGAACTGCCCCGCGTCCCGACCCGCCCCCTGACCGACTACGCCCTCGGCGGCACCGCGACCGGCAGCGCCGCGGCCGGGAATTCGTCGTGAGCGCGGCCGCGCCGGTGTTGGCGCCCGACCTCGCGGCCGGGTTGCGCCGTCTCAAGCTTGCCGCGATGCGCCAGCTCGCCCCGGAGCTGCTGGCCACCGCGAAGACCCAACGGTGGACACCGGAGGAGCTGCTGCGCACCCTGGTCGAGGCCGAGATCACCGCCCGCGACGCCTCCAACGCCCGCACCCGCGCCAAGGCCGCCGCGTTCCCGGTCGTCAAGACCCTCGACGAGTTCGACCGCGCGGTGTCCACGATCAAACCCGCGACCCTCGACTACCTCGCCAGCCTGGAATGGATCACCGCGACAGAGAATCTCTGCCTGGTCGGACCGGCCGGTACCGGCAAGAGCCACCTCCTGGTCGCGCTCGGCGTCGCCGCCGTTCAAGCGGGGCACCGGGTCCGCTACTTCACCGCCGCCGAGCTCGTCGAGACCCTCTACCGCGGCCTGGCCGACAACAGCGTCGGCCGGGTCATCGACACCCTGCTCCGCAACGACCTCATCATCTGCGACGAGGTCGGGTTCGCCCCGCTCGATGACACCGGAGCGCAGCTGCTGTTCCGGTTCATCGCCGCCGCCTACGAACGCCGCGCCCTGGGCATCGCCTCGCACTGGCCCTTCGAGTCCTGGGGCCGGTTCCTGCCCGAGCACACCACCGCCGTCAGCCTGCTCGACCGACTGCTGCACCACGCCAACGTCGTGGTCACCGACGGCGAGTCCTACCGCATGCGCGAAGCCCGAACCCGCCAGGAAGGAGCCGCCAGAAGGAGCTGATCAACCCGAGGGGTGGGGACTTTTACTTGGCCACCAGCGGGGACCACAACTTGGCCGTTGACATCCCGCTGGGCCGGGAAGAGATCGAGCGAGGAGAGGAGGTGTGTTCAACATGGTGTTCGTCAAGAAGCCGGAGGTGCTCCGCACTCGTGCGGGCAGTATGTGCGCTGGCTACAACCACTGCGCGTGATCAGTGATGCATAGCTGATCGGGAGTTGTCGATCCCG
>DATAUG010000115.1:0-8094 GCA_036268355.1 Sporichthyaceae bacterium | reverse complement strand
CACGCCGCCTGCCAGGCCGCCGTAGCCGCCGCGGCGGGCACGTCCGAGACGAACGGACTGCGCCCGGTCGCACCGACTCGCTCGCGGTGCTGGGTCGCGCCCATCACGCCCTCGCGGTGCTCGACTGCGCTCATTACGCCCTCGGGGTGCTCGACTGCGCTTATTACGCCCTCGGGGTGCTCGACTGCGCTCATTACGCCCTCGGGGTGCTCGACTGCGCTCGTTACGCCCTCGCTGCGCTCGGTCATCGGTAGAGCACGACCTCGACCTCGGTGCCGGCGGCCAGTCCGGTTGCCGGTTCCGGGACCAGGAGGTAGCCGTCGGCCGTCGTGAGCACCCGCAACAGCGCCGAGGGGCCGTGGACCGGCTCGGCCCCGCCGTCGGTGAGCCGGACCTGCACCACATCCAGCCGCCCGGCCGCGGAGGGCACGTCGCGGGCCAGGCGCGTGCGCAGCGTCGGCTCCGTCGGGGGCACGTCGCAACCGGTCAGGTCATGGATCAACGGGATCCCGAGCAGGCGGAAGACGACCAGGGCCGACAGGGGATTGCCTGGCAGGCCGATAACGGGAACGTCGCCGCAATGAGCCAGCAGCGTCGGCTTGCCCGGCTTGATCGCCAGTCCGTGGCACCAGAGCTCGCCGAGTTCGGCGACCGCGGTGGCGGTCTCGTCGCGGGCGCCGACCGACGAGCCGGCCGAGATCACGATCAGGTCGGCGTGATCCAGCGCATCCCGAAGCGCCTCGACCAGCGCACCCGGATCGTCCGCGACGATGCCTGCCTGTACCGCCGTCCCACCGGCCTCCTGGATCAACCCGACCAGCGCGGAGCTGGTCGCGTCCCGAATCTGACCCGGCGTCAGTTCTCGACGGCTGGGAGGCACGATCTCGTCGCCGGTGGCAATGACGACCACCCGCGGTCGGGCATGCACGGGCAGTTCGGTCACCCCGGCCGCCGCCAACAGACCGAGGTCCGCCGAGCGCACCGGCCGTCCGGCCCGGATCAGGACGGCGCCGGCCGCGACGTCCTCATCGGCGCTCACCACCCCCGAACCCGGGGCGACCGGCCGGTTCACCTCGATCGTGCCGGGCATCGCCTGCGCGGTGTGCTCGACCATCACCACCGCGTCCGCGCCGTCCGGCAGCGCCCCACCGGTCGGCACCGCGACGCAGCGACCGGGCGCCACCGTTACCTGCGCTGCGGCGCCCATGCGGACCGACCCGGCCACGTCCAGGTAGCTGGGCAGGCCCTCGGAGGCACCGTAGGTGTCCGCCGCGCGGACCGCGTAGCCGTCGACGGTCGATCTCGCGAATCCGGGGAGGTCTTCCGGCGAGTGCACGTCAACGGCGGGCGCGCGACGCAGCGCATCGGTCAGCGTCACGGATTCGACGGCGGTCCGTCGCCGCGGCCGGAAACCCGCGCGTGCCTGCGCCAAGGTGCGGACCGAGAAGAACTCGCGCCCGCTCATATTTCTGTTCGGTCGCCCAGGTGCAGCACGCTGACCACCGGGCCGAGCGCCACCTGACCCAGACCGCAGATCGAGGTCTTCCGCATGACCTCCTCGAGCTCGAAGATCCGGGCCCGTTGGCCGGGATCCAGCGACCGGCCGGCCTCGAGCGAGGCCTGCAGGATCTCGTGCGCCTTGGTCGAGCCCACCCGACATGGCACGCACTTGCCGCAGGACTCGTTGCGGAAGAACCGCAACACGTTGGTGGCGGCGGCCAGCAGATCCGTACCCTCGGCCAGCACCACCAGCGCCCCGGAGCCGAGCATGGAGCCGGCCGCGGCCAGTGGACCGAAGTCCAACCCGACGTCCAACCGGTCGGGGGAGAGAAAGTTCGACGACGCGCCGCCCGGCTGCACGGCCGCGACCCGCGCGTCGCCGAGGACACCGCCGGCCAACTCGATCAGCTCGCGGACCGGGGTTCCGGCGGGCACGCAGTACACGTCCGGTCGTTTCACATGTCCGGATACGGCGACGAATTTCCAGCCGACGGAGTCGCCGATACCGACCTCACGCCAGGCCTGGGGTCCGTGTTGCACAATTATCGGCACGTCGGCGAACGTCTCGACCGAGTTCATCAAGGTCGGCCTGCCGTGCAGGCCGTAGTTGCCAGGAAACGGGGGCTTGTTTCGCGGTTCGCCGCGATGGCCCTCCATGCATTCCAACAGCGCGGTTTCCTCGCCGAGGATGTACCCGCCGGGGGACACGAACACATCGATCTCGAGGGTCCGGCCGGACCCGCAGGCGTCCGGCCCGATCACGCCCGCGGCCCGAAGTGCCGCGATCTCCGTGCGCAGCACGTGTTCCTCAGGTGCGTACTCGTGGCGGATGAACACCCAGCCCTGCTCGGCGCCGACGACGATCATGCCCAGCAGCAGGCCCTCGAGCACCAGATTTGGTTGGGTCGCGAGGATCTGCCGGTCCTTGAACGTGCCGGGCTCGGACTCGTCGGCGTTGCAGATCGCGTACTTCGGCGTGCCCTCGGCAGCCCGGACGAGTTCCCATTTCGTGCCGGTCGGGAAGCCGGCGCCCCCCATCCCGCGCAGGCCCGACTCCTTCAGCGCGGCCAGGATCTGATCGTCCGTCAGTTCGCCCGCCAGCCGAGCACGCAACGTACGGTACCGCTCGGCGAGCGTGCTGCCGGCCGGATACGGATCGTTCGGCCAGGGCAGCTCACGACCACGGGCACGGGCGGCCGGCAGTGTTCCGGCGTGCGCCTCGAGCATCAGTCCGGGGAGGTCGGCAACCGAGGCCGGATGCTCGTTGACCGCGGCTGCCGGGGCGATGTCGCACCGACCCAGGCAGGACACCTCGACGATCTCGACGTCCGCGTCGGCGGGCTCGCACAATGTGTCCGCCCCACCGTTGCGCAGCCAGCACGGCAGATCGCGGCACACACTCACCTGGACCTTCGGCGGCGGGCTGGTGCGAAAGTGCGGGTAGAACGAGATCAGGCCCTCGATCTCGTAGCGCGGCCGCCGCGTCGACCGGGCCAGTTGCTCGAGATCCTCGCGGGGCAGCCAACCGAGTCTGCCCTGGATCGCGTTGAGTTCCGGGATCAGCGACGGCCCGGGAAACCGTCCGCCCCGGGCCTCGACACCCGGCGGGCGGTGCTCCGTCATGCCGGCTCCACCTGGATCGCGCAGAACTTGAACTCGGGGATCTTCCCGACCGGGTCGATCTCGTCGATCGTCAACAGGTTCGCCGCGGCCTCACGGAAGTGGAACGCGATGAAGCAGTTGCCCAACTGCTCGCGATGGCTGATCCGCACCGCGAGCTCGATCGTGCCGCGGCGCGACCGGACGCGGGCGAGCTGACCGTGCGTCAGACCGCGGTCGGCGGCGTCCTTGGGGTGCATCCAGACCTCGGCGGTCGGGGCGATCGTGTCCAGCGCGTAGGACCGGCGGGTCATCGTCCCGGTATGCCAGTGCTCCAGCAGCCGACCGGTGTTCAGCACCAGTGGATACTCGCCGTCCGGCAGCTCTTTCGGCGGAAGCCATTGGGCGGGCACCAGATGGGCCAACCCGTCGTCGGTGTTGAACCGCTCGTCGAACATGACCACGGTGCCGTCGAAGTGCTCCGGGTCGGCGTTCGGGTACAGCTTCCCCGTCTCGCCGAGGTTGGCCCACTTCAGGTTCGCGTAAGCCGGCATGAGCGCCACCATCTCGTCGAACACCGCGCTCGGCTCGGCGTAGTCCCAGTCCAGACCGACGCGGCGGGCCAGTTCGACGACGATCTGCCAGTCCGCGCGCGCCTGACCCGGTGGGTCGAGCACCTTGCGTCCGAGTTGGACCCGCCGATCGGTGTTCGTGTAGGAGCCGTCCTTCTCCAGGTAGGAGGTCGCGGGCAGGATCACGTCGGCGAACTCGGCGGTCTCGGTGAGGAAGATGTCCTGCACGACAAGGAAGTCCAGCCCGCTCAACGCCTTGCGCACCTTGTTGATGTTCGGGTCGGACAGGAAGGGGTTCTCGCCGAGCATGTACATGCCGCGCACCCCGCCGGGCGTGCCGACCGAGCCGATGATCTCGGTGACGGTCAGCCCACGCTTCGGGTCCAGCGGCACGCCCCAGGCGGCCTCGAAGCGCTCCCGGGTCGCGGGGCGGTCGACGCTTTGGTAGTCGGGGTAGAACATCGGGATCAACCCGGCGTCCGAGGCACCCTGCACGTTGTTCTGCCCGCGCAACGGGTGCAGCCCGGTTCCCGGGCGGCCCACCTGACCGGTGATCGCGCACAATGCGATCAGGCAGCGTGCGTTGTCCGTGCCGGTGGTGTGCTGGGAGATCCCCATGCCCCAGTAGACGACCGCGGCGCCTGCCTCACCCCACACCCGGGCCACCTCGCGGATCAACCCGGCGTCGACCCCGGTGATCTGCGCGGCCCGCTCCGGCGGGTAGTCGGCGACGGTGGCGGCCAGCGCCTCGTAGTTCGACACCCGAGCGGCGATGAACTGACGGTCAATCAGATCCAGCCGGATGATCTCGTGCATCAGGCAGTTGTAGAACGCCACGTCGGTGCCCGGCTTGAGCTGCACGAAGAGGTCGGCATGCTCGGCCACCGTCGAGGCCCGCGGATCGACATAGACGATCGTCGTCCCGCGCCGCCGGGCCTGCTTGAAGAACGAACTCGCGACCGGGTGATTGGCCGTCGGGTTGCACCCCGTGAGAAGGGCCACGTCGGCGTTGACCACATCGCCGTAGGTGGTGGACACCGCGCCGGACCCGACGCCCTCGAACAGCGCCGCCACCGAGGAGGCGTGGCACAGCCGGGTGCAGTGGTCGATGTTGTTGGTGCCGAACCCGGTCCGGATCAGCTTCTGGAAGAGGTAGGCCTCCTCGTTCGAGCACTTCGCCGACCCGAAGCCGGCGATCGCGGGTGGGCCGGAGACCGCGTGGATCTCGCGCAGTCGGCCGGCCACGAGGTCCAGGGCCTCGTCCCAGCTCGCCTCGCGGAATGCGGGCAGCACCTCGGCGTAGTCGACCAGTCCGCCGGGCTTGCGCTTCCGATCCCGGCCGGGCCGGTTGTCGCCGCGCACGTCGGCCGACAACGGCCCTTTCGGATAAGCCTCCTGCCGCCGGATCAGCGGAACGACCAGGCGCTGCGGCGAGGCCGAGTAGTCCCAGCCGTAGCGGCCCTTCACGCACAATCGGCTGCGCGAGCCGGGTTGCTCCCGACCCTCGGCGAACACGATGGCCCCGCGTTCACGGTCGACGTGGTAGGTCAACGCGCAACCCACACCGCAGTACGGGCACACGCTGTGCACCGCGTCGAGTTGTGCCCGGGGCCGGATCGGCACCCCGCCGATCGGCTTGTTGGTCAACGCCCCGGTCGGGCAGGCCTGCACGCACTCCCCACAGGTCACACATGAGGACGCCCCCATTGGGTCGTTCAGGTCGAAGGCGATCCGAGTGGCGTGGCCCTTGCCGGACCGGCCGATCACGTCGTTGCCCTGGACGTCGTCGCAGGCCCGCACGCAGCGGTCGCAGAGGATGCAGGAGTCGTGGTCGACGTCGATGACCGGGTTCGAGGAGTCGCGACCCCGGCTGGTGCCCAGCGGCAGGTCGGTCGTCTCGCGGGAGACGCCGTAACGGTCGGCCAGCACCAGCAGTGCGTTGTCCGCGGTGGTCGTGTCCTTCGGATCCTGCGCCCGCGGGCGTTGGTCGGCCATCAGCAGTTCGGTGAGCACCGCCCGGGAGCGGTCCAGCGCGGGGGAGTTCGTGGCCACCGCCATCCCGTCCTCGCACGGGCGCAGGCAGGCGGCGGCGTATACCCGGGCACCGGTGTCGACCACGCACATCCGGCAGACCCCGACCGGGTCGTACCGGTCGTCGTGACAGAGCACCGGGATCTCGATACCCACCTGCGCGGCGGCGCCCAGCACGGTGGTTCCCGCGGGAACGGTCACCGCGACCCCGTCGATCGTCAGCGTGACCGTCGACGTGGTGGGTGGGGCGTCCAGTGTGGTGATCGTCAGCTCCCTCTGCGAGGTCTCGGATGTCTGCACGTTACCTGGCCGAATGTCAGCCGGTATGGGCGCTTGTCAGCCTGCATACCGGCTGACAAGCGCCCGTGCGGGACGTCATCCCGCGGCCGGTACCAGGTCGGGCGGCGGCGGTTGCCCGGCCGCGTCCCACCCGCGTGCGACGTAATACGCCGAGACCATCGTGCCCAGCCGTTCGGCGGTCAGCGAGGCGGTCCGGCCCGAGTCGACCGTCAGCGGGGTCTGCAGCAGTCGGGGCGGCAAGGTGTCGTCGGCGGCGGTGGCGCCGTGCGCCAGGTTGAATGCCCGCTTGGTGTCCACGATCCGCGCCGCGGTGGCCTGCAGTTCGGCGGCGTCGGTGTCCCAACCGGTCACGGCAGCGAGCAGTTGCGCCCATTCGCGGAACGGGTCGGTGAACACCCCGCGCAGGAACTTGCACAGGATCAGCGAGTCCATCACCGCGGCCCGGTCCTCGGTGGCGATCGCCGCGGCGACGTGCGGGGCGCCGCCGGCCAGCCGGTCGTGCTCGCCGGACAGGTCGGCCTCGTAGGCTCCGCTGCGGTTGTGGTCGGCCCCGCGCGAGTTGACCGCCAGACCCAACGCCATCGCCTGCATGGTCCGCGGCTCGTACCCGGGCATCTCGAGCCCTTTGACGTGTGGGGCGAAGTCCGCCGATCCGCCGCCCACCACGGCCGCGGCGCGGCGCGAGCCCTCTGCGAGCAACGCGCCCAGACCCCCGGAGCGTTCGCCGATCTCGGTCAGCGCCCGCAGAACTGATGCCCCGTCACCGAACCGCAACCACGGCGCGTCGATCAGGCCGCGTTCGACGCACTCCATCGCCCAGGCGATCGTGCCGCCCGCCGAGATCGTGTCCAGCCCGAACCAGTCGCACCGCGCGGCGGCCTCCAGGACGGCGTCCGGGTCGTCGACGCCGCACAGCGGGCCCAACGCGAAGGTGTTCTCGTACTCCATCCGTTGGCCGCCACCGTCGGCGGTCCGGTAGATGTGTTCACAGCCGATCGAGCAGGACGCGCAACTCTTGCGGGCGACGAGGCGCAGCTCGTGCAGTTCCTCGGCGGCCAACCGCGTGGCGCCCGCGAAGGTGCCCGCGGTGAAGTTGCGGGTGGGCAGGTTGGACAGGGCGTTGAAAGCCAGCAGGTTGCCGAGCGTGCCGAGTTCCCGGTATTTCGCCGTGGCCGGACCGAAGCTGCGGGCACGCAGGTCGCGGGCCGCAGCCAGGACGGCATCCGGGTCGGCTACCGTCGCCTGCTCCGCGGAGCTGACCATCACGGCCTTGATGTTCTTTGCGCCCAGCACCGTGCCCAGGCCACCTCGTCCGGCGTGCCGGCCGTCGTGGCTGATCGTGGCATAGCGGACGCCGCGTTCCCCGGCCGGTCCGATCACGGCGGCACGCCACGTCCGGCCGTATCGTGCCCGCAGGGCCGCCTCGGCCTCGGATGCGCTTGTCCCGCCCAGGTCCTCGGCCGGTTCCAGCCGTACCCCGGAGCCGTCCACCAGCAATACCGAGAGCCGGTCGGCGCACCCGCGCACCACGATCGCGTCGTTGCCGGTGCCCTTGCCCACGATGGCGAATCGGCTGGAGGCCAGTGCGTCGTTCAGCAGCCCGGTCAGCGGCGACTTCGCAACCACGGCGAATTTCGCGCTGGTGGTCAACGGGGTGCCGACCAATGGGGAGAACACGAACGCCAGCGGCGCGTCCGCGGCCAGCGGATCCACGCCGACCGGCGCCAGGCGGTGCATCAGCCAGGTGCCCAGTCCGACGCCGCCGACGTAGGCGCGCAGCACCTCGTCGGTCAGCTCCAGGCGCTCGCTCGTGACACGCTCGCCCGCCACGTCGACGAGGAGCGCGCGTCCGAAGTAGCCGCCCGGTGCCATAACCCGAATCATCTCCTGCCGCCGCCGACACCTCCCCAAACCCGGTGGGGTGACACCCCCACCGCGCAGTTTTCTCGCGTGTCGGACCGCACGCCGGCGGTGATGGGGGTGTCACCCCCAAGGAACGGCATGGACCGGACGGGTGCCGGACAGGAACCGGGCGGGTGCCGGGCGGGTGCCGGGCGGGTGCCGGGCGGGTGCCGGGCGGGTGCCGGGCGGG
>DATAUG010000114.1:0-27563 GCA_036268355.1 Sporichthyaceae bacterium | reverse complement strand
CCGAGTCGAATGCCACCGGCGCCTTGGTCGTGGTCACCGTGTGCGGCGCCTCGTCCTCGTTGAGCCAGGTGACCGTCGTGCCCACCGGCACCGTCATCGTCATCGGCGAGTAGGTGTTCTTCACGATCTCGTCCTTGACCGGCACCACGGTCGCGACGACGGGAGCGGCTGAAGCACTGGCCGACGCAGCAGTAGCGGCGAACAACCCGGTTGCCGCCACCAGCGCCGCGGCGGAACCGAGCATCGCGTGTCGCGCAACTTTTCGACTCGATGAGATTGCACCAGATCGCATGGGGATGCTCCTCCGAGGAATTGAAAGGGGACGCAAATCATCGAATCTGGGAAATGCTTGATGATGATTACCGACCGGTTGCCTCGAGATAACTTCCTCCGCACGGGGTGTCGCTGATGGTGTTATACATGCCCCATCGGGTCCATCGGATGCCCGGTGGTATTCAATGCGCCTGATCGGGCGCCGAATTCTCCCCCCGAATGCACCGGCGTGATTGCGTGAGGGTCTCAGGGCGTGTTCGGCGGTGGTCGAGGGTGCCACCGCGGCCTTGCCCGCGGGGCGACCTTGACGGCGAGGACCGTCAGGGCAAGGCAGGACGCCGACCCTTTCGATGGTGAGCGCCCGCTGCGCCCGGGACCCCGACGCCCCTCATTCCATGCCGCCTGACGCCGTGTCAGGTCGTGGCCTTGCGCCGGGGGCGCAGCGGGTCGGGCACACGATCGACCAGCTGCCGCGGTGGAAGATTCTCACGCATCAATCTCCACCGGCAGGCGGCGGAAACCCTCTTGGCAAAGGGATCGGGCAGTGCCTGCACCGGCGCCGGCGCGCCGAGTTCCTACGATTCGAAGGCCTACGGGTGCACCTGATCCGCGAGGCCTGCCCCACCCACGAGCACGCCGAGGTCGAAGCGATGGCCGGCAGACCGTCCCCGCCTTCACATGCACTTCACCCCCACCTCCCGGTCCTCGATCGACGTCGCCGAACGCCGGCTCCGGAAATCACCGAAAAGCGGCCAGGGCGCGGGACGCTGCACCCGGTTCCCGACTTGATCGCCATGATCCCCAGCACTACCTCGCCGCCCACAACACCAGCCCGAAACCATCCATCCGGACCGCCACGACCGAAGAAATCCCCGCCGAAATCCCCCCCGGACGCCTCGCGCTCCGAGCAGCCAACAATTATCGGGCATACCGCCAATCGGGCCACGGTGTTGCGTGGGGCGCCCAATCCTGCGCAAGCCAAACACCGGGCCGCGGCGCCAGGCTCCACCCCTGCGGGAAACGCTGCGGCCAAGATTTATCCGCGGCGATAATTACGCTGGCGCGGCCCGCCTCGAAAGCCTTCCATTACCGCAAGAGAGTCTAAGGCGAATGTCGTCGCCCACCGAGGCGATCACCGTGTGCCCGGCGCCGGCCGGCCCGCTGCGCGAGCGCCCCCGAGGTGACCGGTCGCCGAGCTGACAAATGCCTTCATCGGGTCCCGACACCTCCAGGCGCCTGATTCGGCGCGTGTTGTCGAACGTCGTTGCCATCGGTGAGGATCAGTTGCGGGCCTGCCGGCCGGTACGGCGTGCACCGAGTCTCGCGGCCTCTCCGGCGCGTTCGCATCCGCCGGTGGCCAGTCCCGGGCACTCGCCAACCCCCGGGACGCGCGGCGCCCCGGTTGGGCCCCTCGGTGCGTGCCGCTGAAATGGCAACGGATTTATGCTCCTGGGATGGCGTTTGTTCCGGTTCCCGCGTTGGCGATGCGCGGCCGAGCCGCCCTCGGTGCCGCAGTCAAGATCGCCGCGGGCCATTAGGTGTTTCTGGGCCGGCGCAGCGAGTGCGAGGTGCTCGACGGCCTGCTCGGAGCTGTGCGTGCCGGGCAGAGCCGGACGCTGGTGGTGCGGGGAGAGCCGGGGGTTGGCAAGTCGGCCTTGTTGGACCACGTGGCTGGGCGCTCCGCGGGGTGTCTGTTGGCCCGGGCCGCCGGTGTGCAGTCCGAGATGGAACTCGCCTTCGCCGGCTTGCACCAGTTGTGTGCGCCGATGCTCCATCGCGTCGACCGTTTGCCGGAGCCGCAGCGCGAGGCTTTGGGCACGGCATTCGGGTTGATCTCCGGGGCGGCGCCGGATCGGTTCCTGGTTGGTCTCGCGATGCTGGGGCTGCTCTCGGAGGTTGCTGATGAGCGCCCCGTGGTGTGCCTTATGGATGATGTCCAGTGGCTTGATCTGGCGTCGGTGCAGGCGCTGGAGTTCGTAGCTCGGCGACTGTCGGCGGATTCGGTCGCGTTGGTTTTCGCGGTGCGTCAGTCCTGTGAAGAACCGCTCCTGGCGGGGCTCCCGGAGTTGCTGGTCGAGGGTCTGGGCAACGGTGACGCGCGGGCACTGTTGGGCTCGGTGATCAGGTGGCCGCTGGATGAGCAGGTGCGCGATCGGATCGTGGCCGAGACCCGCGGCAACCCGCTGGCGCTGCTGGAGCTGCCCCGGGGGTTGACCCCGGAGGAGTTGGCGGGCGGCTTCGGGCTGCCGGGGGCACCAGCGCTCTCGGGTCGGATCGAGGACAGCTTCCGGCGGCGGCTGGGGCCATTGCCCCGTGCGACACGCCTGTTGTTGCTGGTCGCGGCGGCGGAGCCGCTCGGCGAGCCGGCGCTGGTGTGGGGGGCGGCCGCGCGGCTCGGGATAGGGGTCGACGCGGCCGACGCGGCCGAGTCCGAGGGGTTGTTGGAGTTCAGTCCGCGGGTGACCTTTCGTCATCCGCTGGTGCGCTCGGCGATCTACCGATCGGCGTCGCTGCCGGACCGGCGCCGGGTGCATCGCGCGCTGGCGGAAGCGACCGATCCCGGGCTCGATCCCGATCGGCGTGCCTGGCACCGTGCGCAGGCGGCACTGGGTCCCGACGAGGAGGTCGCGTCGGAGCTGGAGCGCTCCGCCGACCGCGCGCAAGCACGCGGAGGGCTGGCCGCGTCCGCGGCCTTCCTGGAACGCTCGGCATCGCTGACCCTCGAGCCGGGCCGACGGGCGCAGCGAGGCCTGGCAGCGGCGCACGCCAAGGTCCAGGCCGGCGCCTTCGATGCGGCGCTGGGGCTGCTGTCGGCGGCGGAGGCGGGGCCGCTCGACGAACTCGGGCGCGCCCTGGCGGACCGGCTGCGGGGGCGGATCGCGTTCGCGACCAACCAGGGTAACGACGCCCCGCCGTTGCTGCTCAGGGCCGCCAAGCGCCTCGAAGGCCTCGATGTCGGGCTTGCCCGCAAGACCCACCTGGAAGCGCTCTCCGCCGCCATGTACGCCGGCCGTCTCGCGACCGGCGGCCCTCTTGCGCAGGCAGGTGCAGCCGCCCGGGCCGCGCCGGTGGCGGTGCACCCACCGGGCTCGTACGACCTGCTGCTGGATGGGCTGGCCCTGCTGACCACCCAGGGCCATGCGGAGGCAACCCCCGCCCTGAAACAGGCCCTGAGCACCTTCTCCAGCGAACACCTGTCCACCGAGGACGCCCTGCGTTGGCTCCACCTGGCCGGCCCGGTCGCCCAGGTGCTCTGGGACGTCAGGAGCTGGGACGTGCTCTCCAACCGGCACGTCCAGCTCGCCCGGGCTGCAGGCGCCCTCAGCACGCTTCCCATGGCACTGACCCAACGCGCCGGCCTGCATCTGCACGAAGGGGACTTCGCCGCTGCCGGTTGCCTGCTCGAAGAGGTGGAGGCAGTCACCGAGGCCACCGGGAGCCGGCTACCGCCCTACGCCCCCTTGAATCTCGCCGTATTCCGCGGCCGGGAGCCTGCGGCCAGCGAGCTGATCGAGACCAGCACGACCGATGTGAACCGTCGAGGGGAAGGGGCCGGACTGACCATGATCGAGTGGGCGACCGCGCTGCTTCACAACAGCCTCGGCCGCTATGAGCAGGCGCTGGCGGCGGCCCAGCGGGCTCGCCACGACACGAACAAACTGTTCTCGACCTGGGCGGCGGTCGAGCTGATCGAGGCAGCGGTGCGCAGCGGTGCACCCGAGCAAACGGTGGGCGCCCTCGAACTGCTCTCGTCCAGCACCCGCGCCAGCTGCAGCGACTGGGCGCTGGGCGTCGAAGCCCGCTCGCGAGCCCTGCTCAGCGAGGGTGAAACCGCCGAGCGCCTCTACCTCGAGGCGCTGGACCGCCTCGGCCGCACCCGCCTGCGCGTTGCGCGGGCCCGCGCCCATCTCCTCTACGGTGAGTGGCTGCGCCGCGAACGGCGCCGCACCGACGCCCGGGCACAGCTGCGCACGGCGCACGAGATGTTCGTCGGCATGGGTGCTGAGGGCTTCGCCGAGCGCGCCGCACGCGAGCTGCTGGCCACCGGTGAGACCGCCCGCAAACGCACCACCGAGACCGGTAGCCGGCTCACCGCCCAGGAGGCTCAAGTCGCCCGGCTCGCCCGCGACGGCCTGTCGAACCCCGAGATCGGCGCGCGGTTGTTCATCAGCCCGCGCACCGTCCAGTACCACCTGGCCAAGGTCTTCACGAAACTCGGCATCAACTCCCGCCTGCAACTCGCCCGAGCGCTCCCCATCGACTCCGATGCGGTTTAGCTCGGATCCACCATCCAGGATGGCCCGGTGCGGACGTAGCAGCTATGCCTGAAGGGCGATCCGTACCTGGCCCCGGCCTCCTAACACGGGGTTGGCACGGTCCTCACGGATAAGCCAGTCGACCGGAAGTGAATTCGGCAGCCCGCCACCTCGAAAGGCACGATGAACCGCCGCAATCGTGTGGGGAGCCACCCGAGGGCAGCGTGGTGATCCAGTTCCTGGAGGAACAACCGCCCGAGGTGAGCCGAGGCGCGACCAGCGCCGGAACCGGCGCCGTGACGGCCGTGGTCAGGCGGCGTGCAGGACTCGGATGCGGAGCAGGTCGAGGTTGGCTCGGCCATGCATCTGACGCTTGATCATCTTGATCTTGTTGACTGTTCCTTCCACCGGTCCGGAGTGGTGCGGCAGGTCGGCCCGGCGGTGACGGCGTCCAGATCGGTGCGCAGCCCGTTGGCGCAAGAGGCTGTCCCGGCCGGTATTCATGCCGAGCGCGTCGGCCAACCGGGCCCCGGCGCGTCCACCAAGTGCGATCGCGACCGCCGTCAGCATCCGGCCGAGCGCGCAGGTCCGGCGAGCATGACGCCGCGTCAGATCCATCGGCTGCTCGACGAACGTCCGGCGCGGGCAAGCCGTGTCGTCGCAGAAGAACCGGCGCACCGACAAACGCAACGAGACCGGTCGGCCCGTGATCGGAGCATCGCCCAACGACTTCGATACCGTCTGTGCACCCGTCCGACCGCATCGCGCAGGACGGGCGGGCACAGTCGCGGGACCGCAGGCTCGCGTCCAGCGCCACCTTCGCCTCGGGCGAGGACCGCGCGTCGACCATCCCGGTCTGCGACGGTCGCCGGCGGCGCCGAACTGCAGACGCGGCGGCAGACGATCGCCGTCAGCGCACCACGCCTGTTCCGCGACGAGACACGCGCCGACGTCAGGGTGGTCGAGCGCCTGCTTATCCGCCTGGTCCGGGCTGCTGACTTCCTCGAACTCCAACCGGCCGAGCGAACCTGACGGGCGGCTGCCCAGCTCGATGGACAGTCGTCCGACTGGCGTGGCATAAAACGTGGCATGGGTTCGGCCACGATGTGAGGATGAGGGCGCCGGCCCGCCATGTCGTCGCTTTCTGGCGTTGCGAGGTGCTTGTCGTTTCAGGCGATAGCCATCGCGCCGAGCTGGAGCTTCAGATACCGGACTGGTTTCTGCCCCGCCGCCGCGGGGGCTCCATCGGCTCAGCGCGGCGCGCTCTGACCCACCCGGGGTGCCGGCCCACCGTCGCAGGCGCCGGCATGAGCCGCTGATGGTTCACCTTGACCCTGCTCTCCCGCTCTTCCGCGGCCCTGCGGGCCCGTGGCTGCGAGGTCACCCTTGGTGCCCGGCCCGCGGGTGGGCCCGGTCCTGCCCTGCGGCCCTGCCGATCCCGCGCGGGCCGGTGGGACCGGTGGCGGCTGCGGTCAACTGCCCGATCTTGTTTCCGACCTGGTCGGTGAACCAGAGCTTCCCGTCCGGCCCGGCGACGATGTCGTTGGGCCCGCCATCCTCGGTGGGCACGGGGAACTCGCTGAACACCCCGGCCGTGGTGACCCGCCCGATCTTGTTGTTCTCCGTGAACCACAACGTTCCGTCCGGCCCCGCGGTGATCCCGTCCGGCCCGCCGCCCGCGGTGGGCACAGGGAACTCCGTGAACACCCCGGCCGTGGTGACCCGCCCGATCCTGCCCGCCCGGAGCTCGGTGAACCACAACGTTCCGTCCGGCCCGGCGGTGATGTGGTAGGGCCCACTGTCCGCGGTGGGCACGGGGAACTCCGTGAACACACCGGCCGTGGTGATCCGCCCGATCTTGTCGACACCGCTCTCGGTGAACCACAAGGCCCCGTCCGGCCCGGCGGTGATGTCATATGGTCCGCTGCCCGCGGTGGGCACGGAGAACTCGCTGAACACCCCGGCCGTGGTGATCCGCCCGATCCGGTTCGCAGTGGGCTCCGTGAACCACAACGCCCCGTCGGGCCCGGCGGCGATCGCGGCCGGCTCGCTCAATCGGGTCGCCAGCGGGTGCTGCGTGACGATCCCGCCTGGTGTGATGCACCCGATCGTGTTCACGCCGATCTCGGTGAACCAAAGGTTCCTGTCGGGCCCGGGGGTGATCATTAGGGGCTGGCTCGACGCGGTGGGCAACGGGTACTCGGTGACGGCCCCGGCCGTGGTGATCCGGCCGATCCTGTTCGCGGCCACCTCGGTGAACCACGCCGCCCCGTCGGGCCCCGCGGTGATCCCGAAGGGGTTACTGCTCGCCGTGGGCAACGAGAACTCCCTCAAGCTCGCTTCCGCCCCCGCAGCCGCACCCGCGGCCAGGACCATCGCGGCGCAGATCCCCGAGGCGATGATCGAGTACGCCACGCGCGTCGTGCGGCGGTGGATCTTGAGGCCCATGGAACCCTCTCCTGGGTGGTCCGCCTGCATGGGACCCGGAGCGGCACTCCGGGAGGCCACGGTCGTCCCTGGCGTGAGCAATCGCAGTTGAGCCGGTGCGGAGCCGGACGGACCGACACGCCTCCGGCATGAAGTACGAAATCTATACGAAATCTATCGGAACGATGTCGTTGGGACGATCGTGTTCCCACGGCCCCGGCCCGGGTGGCGACCTGTCCCGGGGGCCCGGCCCTCCCCGTCGGACGCGCGGTACCCCGCGGCCCGGCCAAGGCATCGATGCGTCGTGCGCAGGAGGTGGCGGGCGACGCGTAGGCCCACGACGGCGGTTACGCCTACCGCTGATTCGCCGAATCGGGTTGTGACAGCACCCATGAGCTGTCAGACCGTGCCCCGTCGGTCGCACACTGGTTGCCGTTGGGTGCCAAGCAGCAGCGGCTCGATCTCGTCGAGGTCCTGCCCGACCAGCAGGCCCCGCACACCCTGGCGCTGTTACGCCCGATCGGGCCCGAGCCGGCTCCCGGCAGCTCCCGTGTTCGCTCGGTGTCGAAGACAACGGGCCGTAGACGGATCACGTACCGCTTCACCGGTGCCGGGCGGATCGTTCTGCTCACGACGTTCCGCAAGCAACGCCGGAACGAACGAGCCGAGATCGCTCGGGCCCGCCCGGTAGCCGAGGAATGTACGCGACGCTGCGGTGCATCTCGTCCCGGATCGGCTCAGCCAACGGAATGACGACCGGGAAACAATCATGCCCAGCCCCGCGCGGAACCCCCTCCCACCGAACACGCCGGCTCAGAAACCACCGCCGGTGGATCCGGGCTGAGCGGCCGACGGCTCTGAGCCGAACGGATCAGGCGGGGATGAGTTCAGCTCAGGCGAGGTGGAACCTCACGCCTTCTCACAAGCGATGCCGTCTTTGTCGTGGTCCAGCTTCTTGTTCGCGTTGTACAGCGACGCGCTGACCTTGAAGCTCGTGTCCGGCTTGCCGCTGGTCTTGTCCTTCGCGCCTTTCTTGCCGACGCCATGCTTGTAGACCTTGTTCAAGGCTGTGCAGTTCTTGTACGTCTTGGCCGTTGCCGCATCAGCCGCCGACGGCATCAGCACACCGGCACCAACGATGCCCATGGTCAGAGCGATGGCGACGATCTTCCTCATTGGCTCTCCCGATTGGTATCGCCTGAGTGATCCTCGACCGTGAGAGACGACAGATCCAGGCGAGCGAAGCGACGTGCCCGCATCTTCCGGTTGGCGTGAGAGTCCGGCGACAGGAAGAACCCGGAGGCGGTTGTAGTCGTGTCGCGCTCGTGCCACCACGTGGCAATGACGAGGCGCACCTGCTTCGGCTTCATGCCCGCAGCCCTCAGAGCCTTGAAGTCCGCCATCGTGGGCCGACGCGCCGGGTCGATGGTCAGTTCCGTGTGACTCGGCGCAACGCGGCTCCCTGTCCCTCCAGCGCGCTGCGGAGCCTTGCTCTTCCCGCCGATGGTCTCAACGTTCCGGATACCCGTGCCAGGCAGCGAGACGGTGCGCTGCACCTTGCCGTCGGCCCGCTTGGTGACCCGGAAGCCGGGCACCCCGGCCGAGACACCGATGCCGCTCTTCGAGGCGGTGAACCGGATGGGGCCGATCTTTTTCGACTTACGAAAGTACGTGCTCACGGGGGGCTCCGGGTGCTTGCGTTGTTCGTAGGTGACGTCCCAGCTTGGGCAGTTCGGTGGGTCGAGCACATCGGGCGAACAGCCGGAGCCGACCCAACCGAGTGGCTGCCTCCGGCGCGGCGGTCATCTGGCCGCTGCGACCGTGTTGCCCTGCGAGCCACTCGGCCGGCGACTCGACGGGATAACGGATGTGAGCGCCGACATTCACGTACGACGGGCCGCGACGGTTGGATGCCAGTCCTCCAGGGTGCGGACGGGCGCCTGGAGGAACTCAGCCGCCTGCGGGGGAGTCAGCAGGGCGGCGGGCAGGGCACGAACGTGCTTGGGCGTGGGTGTGCTCCGGATACGGAGGATCACTGCGCACACTGCTCAGACCCATGGCGATGCTCAAGAGTGTCCTGCAGAACATCCACCGGATGAGCGTCCTGAGTAATGAACAGAGCGTCGAGCGCATTGATCCGCTTCCACGGACCCTGAACGCTCAAGATATGACGAGCACCCCTCCCACCACCCTCTTGCCACCGATCACCTTCGCCCACTTCGCCCGGCGAACCGCGCAGGCGTGGACATTGGACCGGAGCCCATCATGACCACGACGATCACCGACCTCGGCGACTTCACGGCCCTCGACCCGTTCTTCCGGATCATCGCCGAGGGCCTCGACGGCATCGCCGACGGCGGGCACTTCTTCGACCTGCTGGCCGAAGACGTCATCTTCGACTACATCATCACAATTCCCGGCTACCCAAGACGCGTCGAGGGCCGCAAGGCCGTCGCCGAGCTCTACCGCCCTTACGGCACCACGATCGTCCTGGACCGGTGTCATGACCTCGCGGTCCACCACGACATCAAGAACGGTGTCGTAGTGCTCGAATACGCCTCCGAAGGCCGAGTGGTCGCTACCGGGGCCCCGTACACCAACCGCTACATCTCGGTACTCACGATCACCGACCGCAAAGTCACTCACTGGCGCGACTACCTCGATCCTGTGGCGGTCTTCGATGCGCTCGGATGGCCGTCACATTGATCGACGGCGGCGAGCTGCCATGACACCGGCCCAGCGATCGCACGATGGTGCGGCCCGACGCGCTGTCCGGCGATTCCGCATCGAGCAGGACACGTGGTTGTTCAGCCGGCGCCACACTGCCCGGCGCGTCGGCCGGGTCCCGATCGCCGACTACCTGAACGGGTTCCGGATCGCCCAGGACGTCATCCGGGACGTCCTGCTCGAGGCCGCCGACGCCGCGGGCAGCCCGGAGTGATCTTGCCTTCTACAGCCTGGGTGTAGCCCAGGTACGGCCCCGCGCCCCGCCCCAGGCCGACTGACCCGGTCGGCCAACTGCGGAGGGGTGGCGCACGGCATCAAGCCTTGCCCGTTGCGTCCCGGGCGTGCGGTGCGGCGTCAGCCGCGTCGAACTCGGCCTCGGTCACTGCCGTGTGGAACTCGGTCGCGCCGATCGTGATCGTGGTGTGCGACATCAGCGTGCCGGCGGTCGCGCCGTGCCAATGCCGCTCGCCCGGTCCGATCCAGACGGTGTCGCCGGTGCGCACCCGCTGCGGCGCCTCGCCGTGCTTGCAGACAAAACCGTAGCCGGAGGTGATCTGCAGCAACTGTCCGCGTTCATGTTGATGCCAGACCGTCCTACCGTTGGGTGAGAACACGACGGTGCCGACGTCCACATCGTCGGTCTTGGGAAGGATCGGATCGAACCAGACCTCGCCGGTCGCCGCGGTGTTCAGCTCCGACGGCAGTGTCTGGGCGTCACCCGGCACGATCAGCATTCGCCCACCTTCCTCGTCCCGCGCAGATCGCTGAGCTGTTCGGACAGGGGCTTCATGTCGACTCCTTCGGGGTGTCCCCGGGGGCGGTTGTGCGGGCCGGGTGGGCCACGAAACGCAGGTTCCACGGTGAGCGGCGCCTGCCGGCTCTCGACGTCGCGTCGGTCGCACGGTGCGCGCTCTCGCCCGACAGCCCGCGGATCACGGCGGCCTCGGCCCACCGTGTGCACACGCTCTCAGGGCCCATCAGCACGGAATCGTCCCCGAATCGGCCGTGATCATCTTCGGGGTGGAACCCAAGTACCGGCCCCTCAACTTGTGCTGGCACCACAAGCCGCGCGCCATCTGTTCCCTGAAGGCTGATCACACGCCTGCGCGCCCAACGCATCGACGCCAGTCGCAGCCGGTTCTGGTGCCCGGGCCGCCCGCACGGGCCGAGGTACGCCCCGCCGACTCGATGCTGGTCGAGGAGTCCACCTGAACCGGACCGGTTACCGATCGGCAGAAGGAGACCGCATGCCGATCTACACCTGCACCACGACCACGGCGACCCTCGACGCCCGGAGCAAGAAGGACCTGGCTGCCGAGATCACCCGGATCCACGCCGAGATCAACCATGTCCCGTCGGCCTACATCAACGTGGTCTTCCACGAGGTGCCTGCGGAGAACCTGTGGACCGACTCGGTACCGGCCGGGCCGCTGCTGGTCAAAGGATGGGTCAGGCAGGGTCATCCGGCAGCCGAAACGACCCGTCTCGCGCTGGAGATCGCCGACGCCTGCAGCCGCCTCACCGGGGTGCCCAAGCAGCACGTCCTCGTGGTCATCGAGAACAGCCCGGCCCATGGCGCCGTCGAGGGCGGGACCGTGCTGCCCGAGCCGGGAGGCGAAGCGGCCTGGATCGTCGGGCAAGCCGGCAGATGATGCTCGCCGGCGAAGCCGCCACCGATTCCAGCAGAGAGGATCGACTTGTCATGGCCGATGCCACGCCGACAGCGCTGGCCGCTGGGTCGGCTGAGCCGGGCGTCGCGGCGGTCAGGCGTCGAGGCGGGTCAGCGCCTGCGCCGGGGTGAGGACCGCGATGCCGCGCTCGCTCAACCAACTCCGCAGGACGGGATCGGCGAGCAGGTCGGCGTCGCCGGTAATAGCCGTGTCGGCAGCTGCGCTGACCGCGGCCGCGATCACCGGGGCGTCGTCGGGGTCGCGGACCGCGACCTCGAGTTCCACGGTCGGCAGCAGCGGACCGAGCAGGCGGGTGACGTCCTCGACATCGGCCTCGGTCAGGCCGTATTGGGCCAGTGCCGGGCGGCGCAGCACCTCGATGATCTCCTCAGCCAAGGCCCAGGAGGCGAGCGCGACCATGCGCCGGTCGCGCACCGCGGCCAGGATCCGGCCCGGTGGACCGTCGGGCCTGATCAGGCCGGAGACCCAGACGTTGGTGTCAACGACCGCGCGCACGGCCGCGTTCGGCTCGCACCGCCGTCACAGCGGCAGCGACGTCGGCCTCGGCCAGCCCCTGGTCCGCGCCGCCGGACTCCGTGGTGCTCATCCGACGTTGCAGCAACGCGTCGAAGCGGGCCTGCCACTCGTCCGGGTCCAGCTCCCGGACCCCACGCCGCTCCAGCCACTCATCGACGGCCTGGCGGACCAGCCCGGCGACCGGCTCACCGCGCTGCGCGCCGAGCCGGCGCAACAGGGCCAGCTGCCGGTCATCCAAGTAGATATTCGTTCGGTGCACCCATACATCATACATCGCTGCGCCGGCGCGGGACCTACCTGCGTGGACCCGCCCGGCGACGGGCCGGCAGCCAGGAAATCCGGGAGGCTCCACCGAGCAGACCACCGCCGGTCATCCGAGCCAGGCGCGGCCACGCCACCGGCAACCGCGACGAACTCGACACGGTCGACACAGTGGGCACGCACCACGATGCAACGCCCGTGGACGTGATCGCAACGAACGGCGCAATCCCCACTCGGGGCGTAAGGGCTCGGCGCTGACCGCGTTTGGAACGGCGACCTGTGCCGTGACCCGCGGCGCTCGTGGGTTCGTTCCCTTGGGACTGCGGTCAACGGCACCTGTCCGCTCGCCATGTGGGCTGTCCTGTTCCTGGTGTACCGGCGGCGTAAGGCGCGGCCGGCGCGGCCCGGTGGCTCGTGGGCCAACCGTCATACTTCTCGCCGTCATCGCAGTCGCGTACGCGCACCGTCGCGGTCGTCGTCACGCTTACCGGCGTCCTGCACAGCAGCAGCGTGGGCCGATCGGCACCTACCGGCCTGGGGTCCTGCCGGCTCATCCTACCCAAAACTGACTGCTCGTCAGATCTGGTGGCGCTGTCGACATAAAACGTGGCATGAAGCACCGTCGATCAGGCCGGCCACAGTCGATCAGAACCGACCGTGCTGAGGCCACGGTCGACCGCTGACGACCGGGGCCGATGGTGTGGCCCGGCCCCCTGCAGCGGGGGCCGAGCGTTCGATTCGCGCCGAGGGCACCACCTCTGCGTGCGACTCCGGGGATGACGGCCGCTTGAATACCTAGGTCGAGGTAGGCCGGTCCGGGTAACGGAGGATGGCGACGGAAACCAAACGCCTTGCGCAGCAGGAGCGTGCGGATCTTGCTGCGTTTCTGGCCACGCTGCGGCCTGGGCAGTGGGAACACGCCACGCTGTGTCGCGATTGGCGCGTGCGCGAGGTGGTCGCCCACGTGCTCAGTTACGACGAGTTGGACCTGTGTGGCCTGATCACCCGCTTCGTGCGGGCGCGGTTCCTGCCCGACCGTGCCAACGCGCTCGGGGTGGCCGAATACAGCACCTACGAACCTGAGCGACTGCTCATGCTGTTGAACGGGCACTTGTGTCCACGGGGATTGCCGGCGGCGTTCGGCGGGAGGATCGCGCTGGTCGACGGCCTCATTCATCACCAAGACATCCGGCGATCGTTGGGTATGCCGCGGATCATCGCGCCTGAACGGCTCCGAGTCGCCCTGTCGTTCGCGCTGATCGCCCCACCCATCGGAGCGTTCTGGCGCGCCCGGGGGTTGCGGCTGATCGCCACCGACCTGGACTGGACATCCGGCCGAGGCCCGGAATTGCGCGGCCCGGGCGAGGCGCTCCTGTTGGCGATCGCCGGCAGACACGCGGCGACGTCCGAGCTCTCCGGCCCCGGCCGGCCCGTCCTCGTCCGCCGACTCGGTCGCGAGCTGGGCTGAGTTCCCGCGGCTCTTCGGTGCCCTCGCCCGCCGCCGCCGCAGGTCATGGCCCGGGGCCGATGTTGACCGGCCGCCTCGCCGGGTGCGACATGCTCGACGGACTGGTGGCGGGCGCGCGGGCCGGCCGTAGCCAGGTTCTGGTCCGGCGCGGTGAGGCGGGGATCGGCAAGACCGTGTTGCCGGACGACCTGGCCCGGCGGTCTGCCGGGCGGCGAGCCCGAACGACCTGCGGGGGGCGCATCGAGCGTTGGCCGAGGCGACCGATGCGGAGTTGGACGGCGACCGCGACCCGTGGGTCCACGCGATGAGAAGTTCCGGGCCGACCGGACGGAGCCGGGCTGAAGAACCGATCGGCAACCTGGCCCGGTTCGCCGACGCCTGCGACCGCCACCTTGTCGTATCGTTCCCAGAGAAAGCCCCGCCCGGATCAGGGACGGCGGACAGGTCGCCTGACTCGCCGTAGGAATGTACGTGGGCACGACGCGGCGGGCACAGCAACCAGAGACGACCGGAGTCGAAAACGTGGCAACCACCGTCGCCTGCTGACGACCAGGGTCGATGTTGGCGACCGTCCTGGTGGAGCGGGTATCGGTGGTGCGAATCTGCCGGGGGCACCGCGCAGCCGGGGCCAACCCGGCTGATGCACGACACTGCACCGCGACCAACGCTGAAGGAGCACTGTTGGCTCAACCCGCCCGGCGCCGACCGGAACCGCGTCCTACGGGCACGCGGAACCGGCGCGGCGCTCGCGACCGCGACAACGACGGGATCCTCCCGGTCCTCGCCCGCACCGTGCGCGAAGTGGAGGCGGCGATCGAGCGCGGTTCGCGGCTGCCGTCGGTCCAGGCGAAGTTCCAGGCCGTCGCGCTGCTGGCCCGCCAGGAGCGGACCCGGGTTCGGGGCGACGGGAATATCCGCGAGTTCGAGCGGACCGAGGCGCTGAAGCGCCTCGACGGGATCGCGTTGATCCTGGCCCAGACCGCCGCCCGCGACACCTCGTTGCTCGCGCTGCTCAGCGAGGACGCCGTCGTCTCCGGCGCGGCCAGGTCCGCGATCCAGAACATGCTGCGCGGCGCCGGGATCGAGGCGGAACCCGAAGTCCTCGCCCCTCCGGCACCCGTCACCACCGAGGCCCAGGCCCCGCGGCGGGTGGTGCCCCAGAGTGTCGTCTCGCGCCAGTTGGCCAACCCGTTCCTCGCCCCGGACTTCTCCGCCGCGCGGCCGCCCGTCGCCGCCGCGCGACATCTGGCGACCTGGGAGCTGCTCGAGCCGCTGTTCCGCGCCTTCGCGGAGGCCCCCGCCGGCGCGCCCGCCTGCATGGCTCTGCCCGAACCGGCTCCCCGGCGTGCCTCGACCGGTCTGGAACTGATGTCGCATCAGGCGCGGGTCGTCGCCGCCGCCACGTCCGGCCACCGCACCTTCCTGCTTGCCGACGAACCCGGCCTGGGCAAGACCGCGCAGGCGCTGCTCGCGGCGCAGGCGGCGAACGCCTACCCACTGCTGTGCGTCGTGCCGAACGTGGTGAAGACCAACTGGGCGCGAGAGGTCGGCCTCTGGGTGCCCACCCGATCGGCCACCGTGATCCACGGCGACGGCAAGTCGATCGACGGCTTCGCCGACGTCGTGATCGTCAACTACGAGGTGCTCGACCGTCACGTGGGCTGGATCGGCGGGTTCGGCTTCCGCGGGATGGTCGTCGACGAGGCGCACTTCATCAAGAACAAGACCTCGCAGCGCTCCCAGCACGTGCTGGAACTCTCCGAGCGCATCCGCTCCTTCACCGCCCGGCCCCTGCTCATGGCGCTGACCGGGACCCCGTTGATCAACGACATCGAAGATTTCCGTGCGATCTGGCAGTTCCTCGGCTGGATCGACGACAAGAAGCCGCGCCCCGAGCTCATGCACGCGCTGGAGGAGACCGGCCTGACCCCGATCGACCGCGAGTTCTACCCGGCGGCGCGCCAGTGCGTGGTCGACCTGGGCATCGTGCGGCGCCGCAAGGTCGACGTTGCCGCGGACATCCCCGCCCGCCGCGTCGCCGACCTGCCCGTCGAACTCGACGACAAGCTCGGCCGGTCGATCCGCCAGGCGGAGCAGCGGCTCGCCAAGCGGATGCTGTCCCGCTACCGGGCGGCGCTGGAGATGCGCACGGTCGGAGCCGCAGCCGGCGAGAGCGGCAGCCGGACCTCCGCTGTCGATGACGGGATCGACCACGACCTCGTGCGCACCATCGCCACCCGGGAGCGCAAGGAGGCGGCGAACAGTAAGACCGAGGGCAACGTCTTCGGCGTGCTGCGCAAGATCGGTCAGGCCAAGGCGGTCCTCGCCGCGGACTACGCAACGCAGTTGGCCCGCAGTGCCGGGAAAGTCGTCTTCTTCGCCAAGCACGTCGACGTGATGGACGCCGCGGAGGAGACGTTCGCCAAGGCCGGCGTCCGGTACTCCTCGATCCGCGGGGACCAGACCTCCCGTGTGCGACAGAAGGAGATCGACGCCTTCGTCAACGACTCCGAGGTCGCCGTCGCGGTCTGCTCCCTCACCGCGGCCGGCGTGGGGATCAATTTGCAGGTCGCCTCGAACATCGTGCTCGCCGAGCTGTCCTGGACCGCCGCCGAACAGACGCAGGCCATCGACCGCTGCCACCGCATCGGACAGACCGAACCGGTTACCGCCTGGCGGATCATCGCCGCCCAGACCATCGACGCGCGCATCGCCGAGCTGATCGACAGCAAGGCCGGACTGGCCGCTCGGGCACTCGACGGCGCGGGCGAGGCGGGAACAGCCTCGTCCGACGTGCAACTCGAGGCGCTCGTCGGACTGCTGACGGACGCGCTGACGGATCCGTCCCGGGCGTAGGCGCAGCGGCGGCCGCCTTCTGTCGCGCCGTGGAACATCGGAGAGTGCGCGAAGCCGTGGTCCGGTTACTTGTTCATCGGAGAATCGGTGAAGCACAACGACATCGACCGCGACGTTTGGATCCAGGGCACCGTCGCGGCCGGGGTGCCCGCCGAGTACGGCGAGATGCTGCGGATGTTGACCGAGACCATCGCCTCGGGAATGGGCTCCCGGCCCAACGACACTGTCGAGGCGGTCACCGGAGCGCCCCCGATCACGTTCGCCGACTTCGCCCGGCGAACCGCCCGGGCGTGGACGTCGAAGCCGGACCCATCATGACGACGACGATCACCGACCTCGCCGATCGCCGCAGCGCGGCCGGCCGGGCGGCACTTCGGGTGTTCCGCCCGTCCACGTCCGTCCGGACGCTGGGCGTTCAGGCCCAGCCGAGCTCGTGCAGGCGCGCGTCGCTGAGGCCGAAGTAGTGCCCGATCTCGTGCTTGACGACCACCTCGACGAGCCGGGACACATCCTGGTAGGTCGAGCACCTGACGAGGATCGGGTGGCGATAGATCGTGATCCGGTCCGGCAACGCGAACACGTACTGCATGCCACGGCGGGTGAGCGGGATCCCCTCGTACAGGCCGAGCAGGTTCGGCCGTGCCAAACCGTCCTCGACCCCGAACGCGACGTTGGCAATGCGCTCGGACAGCGCTTGCGGCAGATTTTCCAGTACCCGCGCGACTTCGAGCTCGAACTCCTCCGGTCCCATCGGGTACATGTGACCGCTCTCCCGGCTTCGTCGATCGGTATCGAGGTGGTGCGCCTGCAGGCGCCTTGGCCGGCCACGCCGGCCCGTGCCGCGCCGCAGTTCAGGGAATGCCGGCGGGATACGGCGTTATTCCTGGTCGACAACGGGAATACCCGGTCGGGTCTGAATGCGGGCCGACAAATGTAGCCAGATGCGTCGGAATGCCGCTCTCGCCGCGAGGTCCGACAACCGACGGCGCCGGGCGGAGGGAGCAGCTCCGGCAGAATGAGCGCAGCGAACGCCGTAGCCCCCGTGTCGGACGTCAGGAGGACGGATGTCGAATCGGCCTGCCAGGCTTCGCCCCGCCCCGGTTGGGCCGAGTGATCCTGCCGCGAGCGTGCGGATGAGGTCCGACCATGGCGAGGAGGTGGCCGACCTCGAAAACTACGGAACAGCCAAGAGCCTGTTTGCCGCGGCCGGCGGAATCGATCCGGGTCGCGGCCTCGACGCCGCCGGCCTGGCCGAGCTGATCGAGGGCGTGAACGGCCTCGACCCGGCCGCGTTCGACTCCACCGTGGATCGGGTCCACCGGCAAGCGGCCGGCCTGCCCACCACGTTCGCGCCGGTCCGGTTGCCCGACGCGCAACGTCGGCTCGAGGTGGTGCGGACGACCCCGATGCTGCAGTGGGTGCGCGGACTCGCCGAGGACTGCGCCCAGCCCGGCCTCGAACTCACCGGGACCGGGAACCTGCGGCGCGACGATGCCCTTCGGCTGGTGATGGTTCTGGAGACCGGCGACGACGTGGAGAAGCTGCGCTCGGCGGCCGACCTGCCCGGCCTGGACCGGGTACTCGCCCTCGCGCTGGACGCCGGCGCGGTGCGCCGACACGGCGGAAGGCTGGTGGCCATCGCGCGGTTCTCCGGCCTCGACGACCTCGCCGCCCACGAGGAGATCGTCCACGCCGCGCTTTCCCCGCAACGTCACCGTCCCGCCTTCGGACTCCTGGATCAGGTGCACCGGGTGCTGGCCGAGGCCCAGCCGATCCTGCTCGCCGGCCTGCTGCACGCGGGTCCCGAGGGACTCGACGATTCCGATGTTGCCGAGTTGTTCGCCGGGTTCGTTCTCGATCGGCTTCCCGGGTTGGCCGAACTTGGCGAACATCTCCTGCTGCACTGGACCGAAAGCGTGCTCGACGAGCTCGACGACCTGGGCATGATCGAGACCTGGTCGGACGACGAACCCTGCGCGGATTGCGATGCCGAGCACTGGTCGGTGGCGTTGAGCGCGGCCGGCGTCGGGCCGGCCCTCGACCTGCTGCGAGCGCTCGGAGTGGAGGTCCCGCTGCGCCCGGACCCGGTCGGTGCGACGGCGGCCGAACTGGCCGAGCTCGCCGGGGTCGGCCACCCCGAGGACTGGCAGGACGACCTGTGCCAGTGGCTGGACGCGCAGTCCGACCCGGCCGGAGCCGGCCGGGCCCTGCTGCTGGCGGTGGCCGGCGCCGAGCGCGGACCGATACCGGTCGTGCTGGCGATCACGGCTGTCGAGGAGTCCGCCGAGCTGCACGCGGTCGAGGCCGTGCGCGCGTTGCTCGGCGGGCCCAGCGACGGGATCGCGCTGAGCTGGCTGCTCGACCGGGACGCCGTCGATCCCGCGCAGGCCACGCCGCAGCGCATGCTCGGCGCGCTGCTCGACATGCTCACGTTCAGCCTGGACGCCGGCGGCGAGGAGGAGTTGGTCGCCGCCTTCGAGGGCGATGCGGGGCAGGATCGCGGGGAACTGCTGGACGAGATCTGGCGCAGCGACCACCCACGGCTCGGCGAGATCCTCGACGTGCTCGGAGCGAGGCTGCCGGACAGGGCGACGGCCAAACAGGCACGGCGTAGTGCGATCAAACTACGGACCCGACTGGGGCAGCGGGCCACGCGGAGCTGATCGGCGCCCGGTGCACGTAGCAACGCGGCCATGACCGGCCGCGCCTGACGGCTCGTCAGAACTGTCATCCGGAACGGTCCGGCACCAACGGCGGCCCGCGCGGTAGTCGCTGCGCCGCGGTGAAGGCGGCTGGAGACAGGGAGCCCTAGCTTTTGCGAGCTCGCCGCGGCCTGCTGCGCAGCTGTGCGCCACGCCACCACCCGGTGGCGGACACGGCGCGACCAGCGCGCCTAGCCTTGCCCTCGTGTCTACGACCACGGACTGGATCACTGCCTCCTCGGCCGCAGTGACGGCCACCTCCGCGACGCTGATCGGCGGTGTCTGGGTGCGCGGGCGGCTGAACGAACAATTCGCCGACCGTGCCGCACGGCGCTCGGGATCATGGTCGTCAATGGTCATGGGAGCGATCATGGAGTGGAATGTTCGTCCGCCCGACGTACCGGTCACGGAGCCCGACGCCGTCGTTGTGCTCGAAGTGTTGGACGCCGCGGACGGAAACCCGCACGTCAACAATGCTCAGAGCTTGCGCCGACATGTGGCCCTCTACCGGACGCTCTCGTGCTCGCCGAGCGACGCCCAGCTGCGGCTGATCGGCGAGCTGCGCGATCGCGGGCTGCCGGAGATCCGACGGACGTGGCTGGAGAAGCTGTTCCGGGTGCGGTAGGCCCGATGGGCGGGGCGCATGTCCGAGCGCTGCGCCGAAATGCCGGGCAGGGGTCACCAGGCCGCAGAGCGGGCCCGCCTTGCAGGGGAGCGCATTTGCGAGTTCCGTGTTCGGGGGTGCCGGCCGGATCGCCCCGGCGGTCGTCCCGCCGGGGCTGATCAGCGCAAGTGACTGGTCGTCAGAATCCTGACGGCCCGATGGTTTGCAGGTCTGCCACCAGTACTCATTCAGCTGTCAGGCGATGGCGCGGTAGCCCCGAAACGGTTTCCGGTATTCGGTCGGCGAACCTGTTGTCGCCGAATACCGGCGCCCCGCAACCGCCGACAGCGATACGCCGAGCGATTGTGTTCGCAGACCATTGCGATTAACCCGTCCGGGGGAGAAGACTCACCCGCGGAGGTAGTTGCCGTGGCGACGACCGTTCTGATATTGGCTGCGCGGCGCCCGGGTTGGAAGGCGCAACCGGGCGCAGGAGCCGACAATCTCGCCGGTGCGCGTGCCGGCGGACATCCGGACGAGCTGGGCAAGCAGGCGCGGCGCTTGCGCGGCACATCCGGACCCCGGTCTGCCTACCGGGGAGAAAAAGCGCCAGGAACTCCACCAGGCAGCGAGCGGCGGGATCTGCCCGACCGTTCTCCAGTTCGTTCGCGCGAAGTTGCGCGGGCCCTCGACAAGGAGTGATCGATGGGCAAGTTACGTGGACTCATGGAAAAGATGACGCACAAGGACCACGAGGAGTCGCAGGCGCCGGTGGTCAGCGACGACGACGCCAACTCGTTCATGCACAAGACCAGCCAGGACACCGGCGCCGCCGCGGTGGCCGCGGCCGCGAAGCGTGAGGGAGGCGGCAAGGCCGTCTACTAGCGCCTCCGCGACGGTCACGGAGCAACGTACGGGCGGCCGCTCGGCCGCCCGCGTGACGGCCTGTCCTACCTCGCGGGTTGAGGCGACCCGCGAGGTGGCGCTGCGGGCCGGTCCGCGGCAGGACGAATGTTCGATGGCGAGCGCCGGGCGCAGATCGCGTCCGACGCCATTGGGTGTACGTAACTGACGGCGCGTGACGTGACGAGACGTCAGGTCAGCGGCGTAGCACTCGCCCGCAGCCGGGCCGGCACCGCGAGCACGCGGCGGTGGGTCGCCGGGTCGGAGTCCAGGCCGAGCTTGGCGAAGATCCGACCGGTGTTGGTCTCCACCGTGCGCTCGGTCACCGCTAGTCGTGCGGCGATTGGGCGACGACCTCGATGTCGGCATCGGCCAACAGGCGGGCCATCCCGGCGCGGACCAGCCGGGCGTCCTCCACGAGCATCACGCGCACGAGCGGCCACCCCGGCCCCTGGGGAACGGCACCCGCAGGGGAGCGGCCGCCGCAGAACATCGGCGCCGAGACCAGCTCGTTTGTCCGGCAGACCGATGCCGAGCAGGACGATGTCCGGCCGGCACCGCGCAGTCACCGCGACGACGTCGCCGCCGTTGCCGACCTCGGCCACGACGTCCACGCCGTCGGCGGCCGGCGCCCGGCACGCCGCGGCGCGAAAGCGCGCGTCGTCGTCGACGAGCAGGACGCGCAAGGTCATCCGGTCATCGTGATCGCGCCGTCGGTGCCCCGTCGTCCGTGTCCGCACGGACGTCGGACTGAAGATCACACAACGATCCGGTAATGCCGCCGGAGCGCCGGCCGGGTGCTCACCTCGAGGTGCCGCACCGTGGTGCGTCGCAATGGGTGCGTCGCACGGCAGGACAGGGGGTCGGACATGACCACGCACGAGAGCGCGGCACCGCGACGCGGTGCGCAATCGGGCAAGCGGACTCGGCGGGCGGCGATCGGAAGCCGAGGCCGAACGCTGCTGCTCGTCGCCGCGCTCGTCGCCCCGTTGCCGGCGTGCAGCTTGTCGAAGGGTGCGCAGTCGGCGCCGGCCGCGACCTTGGCGCCGCGTGCGAGCCCGACCTCGACTGGGATGCCGACTGCGACGCCGACTCCGTCCGGCCCCGCCGGCATCACCGGATCGATCTCGGGGCCCGCCACCTTCGGGGTGCGCGCCGCGCACATCACCTCGTTCGGTTGGGCCGAACCGGCGCTGCGCGATCCCGTCCTGGAGCTGATCAAGGAGAAGAAGCTCGACACCGTGCAATTGGACATCAAGGACGAGGACGGCATCGTCGGCTACGACTCGCAGGTCCCGCTGGCTGTTGCGGCCGGGACCGTGATGAAGCGGTTCGACATCAAGGAGGCGGTGGGCACCATCCACGCGCTCGGCGCGAAGGTGGTGGGGCGCATCGTGGCTTTCCGCGACCCGCGGCTGGCCCGCTGGGCCGTCAAGAACGGCAAGATGGACTACGTCATCCAGGACACCACCGGTGGCGCCTACAACGCGGGCACATACGGCACCGCGTCGTTCACCGACTTCGCCAGCCCGGACGTGATCGAGTACAACATCGCCCTGGGCGAGGAGGCGGCGAAGGCCGGATTCGACGGGATCATGTACGACTACATCCGCAAGCCGGAGAACCAGGGTCAGGTCTATCCGGGCATCGGCTCGCGGACCCCGGCGCAGGCGATCGTGGACTTCGTGAAGGCTGCTGCCGCGCGCATTCACGCCGCGGGCGCCACGGCCGGTGCCGCGGTGTTCGGCATCTCCGCGTTCGCCCCGACCCTGGTGGCGCAGGACATCCCGGGAATGGCCCAGTTCCTGGACTTCATCTCGCCGATGGTCTATCCGTCGCACTGGAACAAGGGCGAGTACTCGGTGGCCTCCCCGGTCAATCAGCCGTACGACATCGTCAAGCGGTCGCTGATGGACTTCAACCGCCTGGTGATCGGCACCAACTGCCGGATCGTGCCGTGGCTGCAGAACTTCAGCTGGCCGATCCCGTACTCCGCCGACGACGTCGCGGCGCAGATAAAGGCGGCGAAGGACGACGGGATCAACAGCTTCTACCTGTGGAACGACTCCTCGAAGGTCGGGCTGGGCGCGCCGGACCTGGTGGCGCGCGACGCCTCGACGGACGCCCCGGGCGAGACCGTGTACTCGGTGAACAAGCCCGGCAGCGCGTCGCCGGGAACCACCGACACGGCGAAGGCCAAGGCGTTCATCGACGCCTACCTGGCCTGGGTGCACGGCGGAAAGCAGGGCCCGTTCGTCGACCCGCTGCAACCGGCCCCGACCGCGTCGGCAGCATCGTCGAGGTCTTCCAGGCCGACCTCGACACCGTAGCTCCGGGGCGAGGCGTGGCCCTCGGTGCCCAGCCATCGCGCAGGGCGTGGCGGTAGCCTCCGCCATGGACCTCGACACCCGGATCGGCGAGTCGCTGCGCACCGACTACTTCCTGCTCGCCGAGGAGTTCAGCCCGACCCAACTGGACTACCTGCACCGCACCCGCTCATTCGTCGAGCAGGAAGTGCTGCCGGTGATCAACGGCTACTGGGAACGCGCCGAGTTCCCGTGGCCGTTGGTCGAGAAGCTCGGTGCGGTCGGCATCGTCGGCGACGGCATCGAGGGGTACGGGTGTCCGCCGATCGACGCGCTGTCCGCCGGCCTGATCCACATGGAGATGAGCCGCGGCGACGGCAGCCTGGGCACATTCCTCGGGGTGCAGGCCGGGCTGGCCATGCGCTCGATCGCGATGCTCGGCTCCGAGGAGCAGAAACAGCACTGGCTCCCACCGATGGCACGGCTGGAGAAGATCGGCGCGTTCGCGCTGACCGAGCCGGAGCACGGCTCGGACTCGGTTGCGTTGGAGACCACGGCCACCCGCGACGGCGATTCCTGGGTGCTGCGTGGACGCAAGAAGTGGATCGGCAACGGCAGCATCGCCGATGTCGTGGTGGTGTGGGCCCGCGACGTCGCCGACGGTCAGGTGAAGGGTTTCCTGGTCGAGAAGGGCGCACCGGGTTACCGGGCCTGGGTGATCGAGGGGAAGTTCTCGGTCCGCGCGGTGTGGCAGGCCGAGATCGCGCTGGACGACGTGCGGGTCCCCGCCGAGAACCACCTGCCTGGCGCCCGGTCGTTCAAGGACACCGCGGCGGTGCTGGTCACCACCCGCGCCGCCTGCGCCTGGATGGCGCTCGGGCACGCGGTCGCCGGTTACGACGCGGCGCTGACCTACACCACCCGGCGGGTCCAGTTCGGCAAGCCGTTGGTCAGCTTCCAGATCGTGCAGGACCGGCTGGTCCGGATGCTCGGCAAGGTCACCGCGATGCAGCTGTACTGCCGCCGGCTGGCCGACCTGGCGCTGGCCGGGCGGGTCGAGCCGACCCTGGCCGGGCTGGCCAAGGCGCACAACACCGCCACGGCCCGCCAGGTGCTGGCCGAGGCCCGCGACCTGCTCGGTGGCAACGGGATCCTGTTGGAGTTCCACGTCGCCCGGCACATGGCCGACATCGAGGCGGTGCACACCTTCGAGGGCACCGAGACCATCCAGAACCTCATCGTGGGCCGCGACATCACCGGGTTCTCCGCCTTCACCTGACCGGCGTCGACGGCATCGACGGCGTAGCGTCCGGGTAACCGCGACCTATAGGTCACGGTTACCCGGACGCTACGGAGGGGGCCGGCGGCGTGAGTGAGCGCGTGCGTTCGCACCCGGCGGACACGCACGACCTGATCCGGGTTCGGGGCGCCCGGGAGAACAACCTCAAGGACATCAGCGTCGACATCCCCAAGCGCCGGTTGACCGTGTTCACCGGGGTTTCCGGCTCCGGCAAGTCCTCGCTGGTGTTCGGGACAATCGCCGCCGAGTCGCAGCGCATGATCAACGAGACCTACAGCGCGTTCGTCCAGGGGTTCATGCCGCGGTTGGCCCGGCCCGAGGTCGACGTGCTCGACGGCCTGACCACCGCGATCATCGTCGACCAGCAGCGGATGGGCGGCGACCCGCGGTCCACGGTCGGCACCGCCACCGACGCCAACGCGATGCTGCGCATCCTGTTCAGCCGACTCGGCAAACCCCACCTGGGGCCGCCGAGCGCCTTCGCGTTCAACGTCGCCTCGGTCCGGGCCACCGGCGCGATCACGGTGGACCGGGGCGACCGCCGCGCCGTCCGTGCGGAGTACAACCGCACCGGGGGCATGTGCCCGCGCTGCGAGGGCCGCGGGTCGGTCAGCGATTTCGACCTGACCGCGTTGTACGACGACAGCAAGTCGCTCAACGAGGGCGCGTTCACCATCCCCGGGTACAGCATGGACGGCTGGTTCGGTCGCATCTTCCGCGGCTGCGGATTCCTCGACCCGGACAAGCCGATCCGCAACTACTCCAAGCGAGAACTGCACGACCTGCTGCACAAGGAGGCCACCCGGATCCAGGTCGACGGGATCAACCTGACCTACGAGGGACTGATTCCGAAGATCAAGTCCTCGATGCTGTCCAAGGACGTCGACTCGATGCAGCCGCACGTGCGCGCCTTCGTCGACCGCGCGATCACGTTCGCGACCTGCCCCGACTGCGACGGCACCCGGCTGGCGCACGGCGCCCGGGCGTCCAAGATCGACGGCATCAACATTGCCGATGCCTGTCGGATGCAGATCAGCGACCTGGCGCAGTGGGTCCGCGGTCTCGACGAGCCCTCGGTCGCGCCGCTGCTCGCCGCGCTGCGCCACAGTCTCGACTCGTTCGTCGAGATCGGCCTGGGCTACCTGTCGCTGGACCGTTCCACCGGCACCCTGTCCGGCGGCGAGGCGCAACGCACCAAGATGATCCGCCATCTGGGCTCCCCGCTCACCGACGTCACCTACGTGTTCGACGAGCCCACCGCCGGCCTGCACCCGCACGACGTCGCCCGGATGAACGACCTGCTGATTCGCCTACGGGACAAGGGAAACACCGTCCTGGTCGTCGAGCACGAGCCGGACGTGATCGCGATCGCCGACCACGTCGTCGACCTCGGCCCCGGAGCCGGGTCGGACGGCGGCACGCTCTGCTGGTCCGGTGACGTCAAGGGGCTGCGCAAGAGCCGGACGATCACCGGTCGACACCTCGACGACCGGGCCCGCGTCAAGGACGACGTGCGCAAGCCGACCGGCACATTGGCGATCCGCGAGGCGAACGCGCACAACCTGCGCGACATCGACGTCGACATCCCACTCGGTGTGCTGGTCGTCGTCACCGGCGTCGCGGGCTCCGGCAAGAGCTCCCTGATCGCCGGATCGGTGGCCGACCGGGAGGGCGTCGTCGCCGTCGACCAGACCCCGATCCGGGGTTCGCGGCGCAGCAACCCGGCCACTTACACCGGACTGCTCGAGGGAATTCGCAAGGCGTTCGCGAAGGCGACCAACACCAAACCCGCGTTGTTCAGCGCGAACTCGCAGGGCGCCTGTCCGACGTGCAACGGCCTCGGCGTCATCCACACCGACCTGGCGATGATGGCCGCCGTCGCGATCACGTGTGAGGACTGCGAGGGCAAGGGCTTCGACGCCTCCGTGCTGGAGCACCGCCTGGCCGGGCGCAACATCGCGGAGGTGCTCGCGATGTCGGTCGGCGAGGCCGGCGAGTTCTTCGCCGCCGGCGAGGCGAAAACGCCTGCCGCGCAGGCGATCCTCGACCGGCTCGCCGATGTCGGGCTCGGCCACCTGACCCTCGGCCGCCCGCTGACCACGTTGTCCGGCGGCGAACGGCAACGTCTCAAGCTGGCCGCGCACCTGGGGGAGAAGGGTGGGATCCTCGTGCTCGACGAACCGACCAGCGGCTTGCACCTGGCCGACGTGGAGCAGTTGCTCGGACTGCTGGACCGCCTTGTCGACTCCGGCCGGTCGGTGATCGTGGTCGAGCACCACCGGGCGGTGATGGCGCACGCCGACTGGATCATCGACCTCGGCCCCGGCGCCGGGCACGACGGCGGGCGGATCGTGTTCGAGGGGACCCCGCACGATCTGGTGGCGGCCCGATCCACGCTGACCGGCGAGCACCTGGCCGCATATGTCGACTGACGGACCGGTGCCGGGCGGCCGGCCGCTGGACCTGCTCCAGGTCCTGCGGCACACCGCGGTAACCGTCACGCCGAGCTTGCGGCACACCGAGATCGTGGACCGCCGGGGCCTGCTCGGCTTGCTCCAGCACGGCGAGCCGGACGACGGGCGCGTCCTCGTGCTGTGCGGTGGCGCGTTCGGCGGCCTGCTCGGGCCGGCCGAGGGTCTGTACCACCACCTTGGCTCGGTGCTTGCCGAGGTCGGGGTGTGCACGATTCGGGTCGACTACCGGATCCCCGGACATCTGAGCTCCTGCATCCTCGACGTCGCGGTGGCGATCGACCTGGCCCACCGGGCCGGCGGATCGCGCTTCATGGTCGTCGGGCACTCCTTCGGCGGCGCGGTGGCGATCGGTGCCGCGGTGAACCTGCCCGACCTTGTCGTGGGCGTGGCCACGTTGGCCACCCAGTCGGCGGGCTGCGAACAGGCCGCGCTGCTCGGGTCCCGTCCCTTGTTGTTGATCCACGGCGACCAGGACGACATCATCCCCGTCGGCGCCAGCGAGACCGTTCGCACCTTCGCGGGCACCGGCGAGGTCGTGGTGCTGCCCGGTAGCGACCACATGCTCACCACCGCGGCCGAGGATTTGCGCGGACGACTCCCACGGTGGATCCTGCGCGCCTTCGACGGCGAGGCGGAGCCGTTCTGACCGATACGCGCGCTAGGCCGTGTCTCTCTAGTTGGGCAGCCACAGGATGATCGCGCGTAGGACGGCTCCGCCGCGGTAGGTCAGGGCGAGTTTGTCGTAGCGGGTGGCCAATCCGCGCCACTGCTTGAAAATGTTGAAGCCACGTTCGATGGT
>DATAUG010000113.1:0-29756 GCA_036268355.1 Sporichthyaceae bacterium | reverse complement strand
CGTAGATCCGGTGCAGGCGGCGTTGGTCGTCGAGTTGGCCTACGTGTCCGGCCTGGTGGCCGCCGAGGACCACGACGCCGGGCTGTGGATCCCGACCCCCGCCTACGATCGCTGGTCGGCGACCGACACCGCGGACCGGTGGACCACGTTGTGCCAGGCTTGGCTGGCCACCAGCCGGGTCGCCGCGCTGGTCGGCACGCGCACGGACGTGGGCAACACCCGCGACCGACCGCTGGCCGCGCTGGGGGCCGACCTGGACCGGGCCTGGGCGCCCACGTTGCGCGTCGCCACGCTCGCCGAGCTGGCCCGGTTGCCCGCGGGCGCCACCACCCCGGTCGCCGACGTGCTGGCCCGACTCGCCTGGCGGGCCCCGCGGCGTACCGGGGTGCTGCACGAGGTCTTCGTCCGGGCGACTCTGGCCGAGGCGGCTGTCATCGGGGCGACGGGACGAGGAGCGCTGACGTCGTACGGACGCGCGATCCTGGACGGCCACGCCGACACGGCCACCGCCCGGCTGGCCGCCGGGCTCCCCGAACCGGTGGACCAGGTGCTGATTCAGGCCGACCTGACGGCCGTCGCCCCGGGGCCGTTGCGGCGTGAACTGGCCGCCGAACTGGGCCTGGCCGCCGAGGTCGAGTCGACCGGGGCGGCCACCGTCTTCCGCTTCACCGAGGCCTCCGTCCGGCGTGCTCTGGACGCCGGACGCAGCGCCGCCGAGGTCCACGAGTTTCTGGAACGGATCTCCCGCACACCGGTGCCGCAGCCCTTGACCTACCTGGTACACGACGTGGCCCGCCGCCACGGCCGGATCCGGGTCGGCACCGCGGCCAGCTACCTGCGATGCGACGACACGGCAGTGGTCACCGAACTGTTGGCCCACCGCGGCACCGCCCGGTTGGGTCTGCGACGGCTGGCGCCCACGGTCGTCGCGGCCGAGGCGAGCCCCGAGTCCCTGCTCGGCAAGTTGCGCGAACTCGGCTACGCGCCGATGACCGAGTCGGCGAACGGCGCGGTCGTCGTGACGCGGCCCCACGTGCGGCGCACCGGCCAACGGCTGCCGCCGCGGCCGGTGTCGGCCGGACCGGTCGCCGCACCCGGGTTGGCGTTGGCCGCGGTGCGGGCGTTGCGGGCCGGCGACCGAGCTGCCGCCGTCGGGCGGCGCGCGGCCGAGGCGTCCGCGGCCGCCGCAGCGTCGGGCGCGCCCGATCCCATCGGCCGTGGGACCTCGCTGACCAGCACCCTGGAGCGACTGCGCACCGCCGCGGCGGCCGGTTCCTCGGTCTGGCTGGGCTACGTCGGCGAGGACGGCACCGCGACCGAGCGGATCGTCGACCCGCTGACCCTCGACGGCGGCCTGCTCTGCGCCTACGACCACCGGATGGCGAAGGTGCGCTACTTCAAGGTCTCGCACATCCGCGCGGTCGCCGACGCCTGACCCCCGCACCAATCCCATCTTCTGGCGTGTCGCGCGCCCTTCGGCCGTAGCCAAGGGCGCGTGACACGCCAGAAGATGCGGGAAAACGCGGACGCCTGAGTGCGGCTCGGGGCGCTGCGCTCAGCGCACCAGCCGGAAGAACTTTCGCAACTCCGCGGCGTAGACCTCCGGCACCTCCAGCGAGGCGAAGTGGCCGCCCCGGGGCAGGTCGTCGTTCCAGTACCGCAGGTCGGTGAAGCGTGCTTGCGCCCACGACCGCGGGATCTTCGCGATCTCCTTGGGAAATATCGAGGCCCCGGTGGGAACTGACACCGGGTCAGATCCCAGGTGGCGCGGGAAGCTCTCCCAGTAGATCCGCGCCGAGGACGCGCCGGAGGCAGTCAGCCAGTACGTCATCACGTTGTCCAGCACCCGGTCGCGATCGACCGCGGACTCGAAGTCCCCGTCGTGGTCGGTCCAGTCCCAGAACTTGTCCAGGATCCAGGTCAGCTGCGCGACCGGCGAGTCGACCAAGCCGTATCCGACGGTCTGCGGCCGGGTCGACTGGATGGCGGAATAGCCGGAGCCGCGGGACCGGAACTCAGCGGTGGTCGCCAACCCGGCGCGCTCGGCGGCGGTGATCGGGGCACCCGGCACCTCGGGCGCACGGGGCAGGGTCAGATGGATGCCGACCACGTGCTCCGGGTCGCGGGCACCCACCGCGGCCGTGACGAACGCACCCCAATCCCCGCCGGCCGCGCCGTACCTGGTGATTCCCTGACGGGCCATCAGATCCGCCCAGGCGCCGGCGATCCGCTCCACCGACCAGCCGTTCGCGGTCGGCTTGCCGCTCCAGCCGAACCCGGGCAGCGTCGGGCAGATCACGTGGAACGCGTCGGCCGGGTCTGCCGGATCGGTCAGCAGCGGCAAAATCTCCAGGAACTCCACCACCGATCCGGGCCAACCGTGGGTGAGCAACAGCGGAAGCGCCTCGGCGTGCGGCGAGCGTGCACTCAGCACGTGGATCGGGCAGCCGTCGAGCTCGACGATCGCCTGCGGATGGACGTTGAGGCGCTTCTGGAGTCGGTACATGTCGTAGTCGCTCGCCCAGTGGTCGGCGATCTGGTGCGCCAACGCCAACGGGACACCCTGCGACCAGTCCGACACGGTCTCCGGCTCCGGCCACCGGGTCCTGGTCAGGGCGGCCCGCAGGTCGGCCACCGCCGCCGGATCGACCCGGATCTCGAACGGAATGCCGACGTCACGCATGAGCCCATCCTGATGGGCGACAATGGGTGTGTGAACGAGCGAACCGATGTCACAGTGCACACCGGATTCAGCGTGCACCATCAGACGATGGTGCACCAGTGACCGATGGCCCCCTGATCGTGCAGTCGGACAAGACCCTGTTGCTCGAGGTCGACCACCCGGCGGCCCCGGAGTGCCGCCGCGCGATCGCGCCGTTCGCCGAACTGGAGCGCTCCCCCGAGCACGTGCACACCTACCGGCTCACCCCGCTGGGGCTGTGGAACGCGCGAGCCGCCGGGCACGACGCCGAGCAAGTGGTCGACGCCCTGTTGAAGTACAGCCGCTACGCCGTCCCGCACTCGTTGCTGGTCGACATCGCCGAGACCATGGCCCGCTACGGCCGACTGCGGCTGGAGAAGCACCCCAACCACGGCCTCGTGCTGGTCACCACCGACCGGCCGGTGCTGGAGGAGGTGCTGCGTAGCAAGAAGATCGCGCCGCTGGTCGGCAACCGGCTGGATCCCGACACCGTGCAGGTGCACCCCTCCGAGCGCGGACACCTGAAGCAGACCCTGCTCAAGCTGGGCTGGCCGGCGGAGGACATGGCCGGCTACGTCGACGGCGAGGCGCACCCGATCTCGTTGAACGAGACCGGCTGGTCGTTGCGCGACTACCAACGGCAGGCCGTCGAGGGCTTCTGGCACGGCGGGTCCGGCGTGGTCGTGCTGCCCTGCGGCGCCGGCAAGACCCTCGTCGGCGCCGCGGCGATGGCCAAGGCTCAGGCGACCACCCTGATCCTGGTGACCAACACCGTCTCCGCCCACCAGTGGCGCACCGAGCTGCTCAAGCGCACCTCGCTGACCGAGGACGAGATCGGTGAGTACTCCGGCCAACGCAAGCAGATCCGGCCGGTCACGATCGCCACCTACCAGGTCATGACCACCAGACGTAAAGGCGTCTACGCCCACCTGGAGGTGTTCGACGCCCGCGACTGGGGGCTGATCCTCTACGACGAGGTGCACCTGCTGCCCGCACCGATCTTCCGGATGACCGCGGATCTGCAGGCCCGTCGCCGGCTCGGGCTGACCGCCACCCTGGTCCGCGAGGACGGCCGGGAGGGCGACGTGTTCTCGCTGATCGGACCCAAGCGCTACGACGCCCCGTGGAAGGACATCGAGGCGCAGGGCTGGATCGCACCGGCCGACTGCGTCGAGGTGCGGGTGACCCTCACCGAGCACGAGCGCCTCGCGGTGGCCACCGCCGAACCAGAGGAGCGCTACAAGCTGGCCTCGACGACCCGTACCAAGGCCAAGGTGGTGGAGGCGTTGGTCGCCCGCCATGCCGGTGAGCAGATCCTGGTGATCGGCCAGTACCTGGATCAGTTGGACGACCTGGGCGAGCGGTTGGGCGTCCCGGTGATCAAGGGCGAGACAACCGTGCGGGAGCGGGAACGGCTCTACGAGGCCTTCCGCAACAAGGAGATCGCCACTTTGGTGGTCAGCAAGGTCGCCAACTTCTCGATCGACCTGCCAGAGGCGGCGGTGGCCATCCAGGTGTCCGGCACGTTCGGCTCCCGGCAGGAGGAGGCGCAACGCCTCGGTCGGGTGCTGCGCCCGAAGGCCGACGGCCGAGCGGCGCGGTTCTACGCGATCGTGGCGCGCGACACGATCGACCAGGACTTCGCCGCGCACCGGCAACGCTTCCTGGCCGAGCAGGGCTACGCCTACTCGATCCTCGACGCCGAGGACGTGCTGGAGCAGAACTGACGTGGAGTCACTCCGCGCCGACCTGGCCGCCCGCTGGGAGCGGGTCGAACGCCGCTGCCCCGATCCCGGGCGAGTCGCCGCCCTCGGCAGCGCGCTGGTCGATTCGTGGGCCGAACCGCATCGCCGCTACCACGATCTGACGCACCTTCAGAACGTGCTGGCCGGCGTCGACGAATTGGCCGACTGGGCCGACGACCCGTTCGTGGTGGAGTTGGCCGCCTGGTACCACGACGCGGTCTACGACGGCGCCCCGGCGGCCGAGGAACGCAGCGCTGCCCGGGCCGAACGCGAACTCGCCGCGGTCGGCCTGTCCGGAGGTCTCGTGGCCGAAGTGGCTCGCCTGGTCCGGCTGACGGTCCATCACAATCCGGCGCCAGCCGACCGCAACGGCGCCGTGCTCTGCGACGCCGACCTGGCGATCCTGGCTGCCGACGCCGGACGCTACGCCAGCTACGCCACCGCCGTCCGCTCGGAGTACGCCCACATCGGGGACGCCGACTTCCGGGCCGGCCGCGCCGCGATCCTCCGCGACCTGCTGACCCAGCCGACCCTGTTCCGCACCCCCATCGGCCGGACCCGTTGGGAAGCCTCCGCCCGTGCCAACCTCACCGCCGAACTCACCCATCTCGAACACCCGTAGCGTCCGGGTAATCGTCACCTATAGGTCACGGTTACCCGGACGCTACGAGGATGGGGTCAGGAAGCGGCGCGCAGGTGCGCCGTGGGCTTCGGGGTCCGCAGGCCGGCGGCACGCAGCGCGGCCACCAGGTGGCGCGAGGACACCGGGCGAGCTCCGGCGTCGAGCATCTGCTCGTACCACCCGGACGGCACGTCGTAGTGGTCGCGGTCGAAGGCGCGCTCGGGGATCCCGGCCAGTCGGGCGAAGTCGTGCAACTCGGCCAACGAGGTGTCGCTGGACACGTGCGACCACATGCGGCCGTGGCCCGGGAACAGCGGCGGGTCGATCAGGATCGCCATGTCGCGAGGATAAGCAATGGATTCGTCCGGTCCACGACATTTGGCAGAACCGGATACTTCCCCGAACCATCCCCCACGAGCTTGCCGGCGTCCCGTCCGGCCCGGGACCGGCCCAGGCGCCGGCAGTGCACCTCCCCGACGCGCCTAGGGTGGGACAGTCCAAAACCCCGATCGTCAACAGGAGTTCCAGTGAGCGAGCTTGCGAGCGAACCAATAGGTACGGCAGCGAGCGCGAACGCTGAAGACCGAGCTTGCGAGGTCGAAGCGTGAGCGAGAACGTCTACTTCGAGGTGTCGGTGGACGGGAAGTCATTGGGCCGGATCACCTTCAAGCTTTATGACGACGTCGTCCCCAAGACCACCAAGAACTTCCGCGAACTCGCCACCGGCGAGCACGGCTTCGGCTACAAGGGCTCGCCGTTCCACCGGGTCATCCCGGGATTCATGTTGCAGGGCGGCGACTTCACCCGGATGAACGGCACCGGCGGCAAGAGCATCTACGGCGAGAAGTTCGCCGACGAGAACTTCGACCTCAAGCACCTCCGGCCCGGCCTGCTGAGCATGGCGAATGCCGGGCGCAACACCAACGGTTCGCAGTTCTTCATCACCACCGTCCTGACGCCCTGGCTCGACGGCAAGCACGTCGTCTTCGGCGAGGTAACCGAGGGCATGGACGTCGTGACGGCGATCGAAGCGCTCGGCAGTCAGTCGGGCGGCACCAAGGGCAAGATCGTCATCGACACCTGCGGCACCGTCTGAGCCCGGCAACTGGCAAACGCGGAACGGCCCCGGCTTTCGCCGGGGCCGTTCTCTTTCGCAGTTGCGCGGAGACTAGAAGTCCATGCCGCCCATGCCGCCCATGGCGCCGGCACCAGCCGCGGCCAGCGCGTCGGCACCCTTGTCGGGCTTGTCCGCGATGACGGCCTCGGTGGTCAGGAACAGACCCGCGATCGAGGCTGCGTTCTGCAGCGCGGAACGGGTGACCTTGGCCGGGTCGATGATCCCGGCCTTGATCAGGTCGACGTACTCACCCGTAGCGGCGTTGAGGCCCCAACCGATCTCGAGGTTGGCCACCTTCTCCGCCACGACGCCGCCCTCGTGCCCGGCGTTGATCGCGATCTGTTTGAGCGGCGCAGCGAGCGCCACCCGGACGATGTTCGCCCCGGTCGCCTCGTCGCCTTCCAGGTCGAGCTTCTCGAAGGCGGTCTTGCCGGCCTGCAGCAGGGCCACGCCGCCGCCGGCGACGATGCCCTCCTCGACCGCAGCCTTCGCGTTGCGCACCGCGTCCTCGATGCGGTGCTTGCGCTCCTTGAGCTCGACCTCGGTGGCCGCGCCCGCCTTGATCACCGCGACGCCGCCGGCCAGCTTGGCCAGCCGCTCCTGCAGCTTCTCCTTGTCGTAGTCGGAGTCGCTGCGCTCGATCTCGGCCCGGATCTGGTTGACGCGGCCCGCGATCTGGTCGGCGTCGCCGGCACCCTCGACGATCGTGGTCTCGTCCTTGGTGACAACGACCTTGCGGGCCCGCCCGAGCAGGTCCACCCCGGCGCTGTCCAGCTTCAGACCCACGGTCTCGCTGATCACCTGACCACCCGTCAGGGTGGCGATGTCCTGCAACATGGCCTTGCGGCGGTCGCCGAACCCGGGGGCCTTGACGGCCACGGACTTGAACGTGCCGCGGACCTTGTTCACGACCAGGGTGGCCAGGGCCTCGCCCTCCACGTCCTCGGCGAGGATCACCAGCGACTTGCCGGACTGCATGACCTTCTCCAGCAGCGGGAGCAGGTCCTTGACCGAGGAGATCTTGGTCTCGACGAGCAGGATGTAGGGGTCTTCCAGGACCGCCTCCATCCGCTCCGGGTCGGTCCAGAAGTATGGCGAGATGTAGCCCTTGTCGAAGCGCATACCCTCGGTCAGCTCGAGCTCGAGGCCGAAGGTGTTGGACTCCTCGACGGTGATGACGCCTTCCTTGCCGACCTTGTCCATCGCCTCGGCGATCATGTTGCCGATGGTGTTGTCCGCGGCCGAGATGGAAGCCGTGGCAGCGATCTGCTCCTTGGTCTCGACCGGCTTCGCCATGTTGGTCAGCTCTTCGCAGACCCGCTCCACAGCGGCCTCGATGCCCTTCTTCAGGGCCATCGGGTTCGCGCCGGCGGCCACGTTGCGCAGGCCCTCACGGACGAGCGCCTGGGCGAGCACGGTCGCCGTGGTGGTGCCGTCGCCGGCCACATCGTCGGTCTTCTTGGCGACCTCCTTGACCAGCTCAGCCCCGATCTTCTCCCACGGGTCCTCGAGCTCGATCTCCTTCGCGATGGAGACACCGTCGTTGGTGATCGTCGGCGCTCCCCACTTCTTCTCAAGAACGACGTTGCGGCCCTTGGGCCCCAACGTGACCTTGACTGCGTCCGCGAGCGCGTTCATGCCGCGTTCGAGACCGCGCCGCGCCTCCTCGTTGAAGGCGATGATCTTGGACATTGCTGAAGGTCCTCCCAGCGGAGATTGCTCTGCGGATCGAAACGGCGCCCGCGACGGACGACCGCGCGCCCGGCGACCCCATGCCGCCGACCGCCCGGCCTCACCGGCCGACCTGAGTACTGTCACTCCCTGCCCGGGAGTGCTAATCCATGCTTAGCACTCGACCTCTACGAGTGCAAGCCGAACGTCGGCTTCACCGCAGGTCGCCGCCACCACGGCAGGTACTTCGAGATAGCCGTCGTGGCCTGTCGCGAACAGCCAGGGGCCTCGGGTCAGCTCCCGGCGGGGGCGCTCGGCGAGGGCAACCCGCCCGGCGCGCGTTCGGCGGTCACCCCGAAGTAGTCGCCGCCCTTGCGCTTCATGTCGTCCGTACCCCAGTCGACCTGCTTGTCCAACCGGGCCAGCAGCGGGATGTGCTTGGAGCAGTGGATGTAGGCCTCGTGGATGTACACGACCACCCAGCGCTCCGGCCTGCGGCCGCCCTGCCGGGTCAGCATCTCCAGGACTCCCACGGTGACGCGCTCGTCGGCGAGCAGGTGCTCATGCTCCATGACGCCTGCCCGGCCGTTGATGTGCAGGCCGATCAGGTCGGTGAAGAAATCGACGAACAACAGCCCGATGTGCGGGTTCTCCGAGATGTTGCCCAGGCTCGCGTACACACCGTTGCCACGCAGCTCCGGGTAGACGATCGTCCGCTCGTCGAGCACCGTGACGAAGCCCGGCTCACCGGCACGGAACGAGCAGTCGCACTCGCCCCGCGCGTCGGCGGTGGAGATGAACATCATCTGCTGGCGAGCCAGGAATTCGCGCATCCTGCGGTTCAGGTGGTCGAGCACCTGCCGGTCGTAGAAGGTCTCGGCCCGGTCGACGGAATCCCACTGCTCCTGCACCCGGTGCTCGCCGTCGGAACCCGGCAACAGCCGCCCGTCATCGCTCACGTCGCCGAGGTTACTTCCTGCACGCGGGCGGACGTGAGGATTTCACCCGATCGCCCGCGCGAAGCCCGAAGGCCGACCCGATCCGCGCGGAATCGGGTCGGCTTTCGGGCCGGGCCGAAATTGCGTCAGACCGGGCGCACCGCGTCCGCCTGCGGGCCCTTCTGACCCTGCGTTATCTCGAACTCAACCCGCTGCCCCTCGTCGAGCGAGCGGTACCCGTCTGCTTGAATCGCCGAGTAGTGCACGAACACGTCCGCGCCACCGTCGACCGCGATGAAGCCGTAGCCCTTCTCCGCGTTGAACCACTTGACGGTGCCCTGAGGCATTGCTCTCTCCCGGGGCCGGCAACTTGTGCCGTTTCGTCCGGGCGGGTGTCGGGGGTTGGGCGCCGGGCCCGCGTCCGCACGCGACCGGAGGCTTCGAACCCGCACCGCGCGAGCCCGGGTCGTACTCGTACACCGGGACCACCAGGTCCTGAACGAGACAGTCGACGCCCGACTGGTGTGACGTGCGCAACATTCGACCGGGGCCGACCTTACAACTCCCGACACGCCAGAAGACAACAGATCGCGCGGGCCCATCTCATGGCCAGTTCAGGCAGGTCAGGCGCCCCGCAGGTCAGGAGCCCCGCGGGTCAGGAGCCCTGCATGGCTTCGCGATACGAACGCAGAGTGGGCGCGATGGTGGCGGTGGGGCCGACGTGGTTGGCGATCGCGTCCAGTGTCTTCAGCCCGTCGCCGGTGTTGAACACCACCGTGTCGGCGTCCGGGTCCAGCTGCCCGGCCGCCAACAGCTTGCGCAACGTCGCAATGGTGACGCCACCGGCGGTCTCCCCGAAGATCCCCTCGGTTCGGGCCAGCAGCCGAATGCCCTCGATGACCTCGTCGTCGCTGACGTCCTCCACCAATCCGCCGGTCCGCCGGCAGACGTCGAGAACGTACGGCCCGTCGGCCGGATTTCCGATCGCCAGTGATTTGGCGATCGTATCCGGGCGCACGGGAGCGACCACGTCGCGACCGGCCTTGAACGCCGCGGCCACCGGCGAGCACCCGGTCGCCTGGGCGCCGAAGATCTTGTACGGCGTGCCGTCGACCAGGCCGAGCTTCGCGAACTCGGTGTACGCCTTGTCGACCTTCGTCAGCTGCGAGCCGGACGCGATCGGGATGACCGTCTGCGCCGGGATCCGCCACCCCAACTGCTCGGCGACCTCGTAGCCCAGGGTCTTGGAGCCCTCGGCGTAGTACGGCCTGACGTTGACGTTGACGAAGGCCCAGTCCTCCTCCTCGCCGGCCAGTTCCGAGGCGAGGCGGTTGACGTCGTCGTAGTTGCCCTGGACGGCCAGCAGCGTGCCCGCGTAGACGGCGGTGGTCAGAATCTTCTGCTGCTCGAGATCCGCCGGGATCATCACGACCGAGCGAATCCCGGCCCGGGCCGCGGCCGCGGCCACCGCGTTCGCCAGATTCCCGGTGGACGGGCAGGCCAGCACGGTGAAGCCGAGCTCACGGGCGGCCGCGAGCGCGACCGCGACGACGCGATCCTTGAACGAGTGCGTCGGGTTGCCGCTGTCGTCCTTGACCCACAGGGCGCGCATGCCCAGCTCGCGGGCGAGGTTGTCGGCCTTCACCAGCTTCGTCCAGCCCGGCTCGAGGTTCGGCGTCGACGCGACGTGCACGGGGACCGGCAGCAGATCGGCATAGCGCCAGATGTTGCGCGGGCCGGCCGCGATCGACTCACGGGTGACGTCCGGAAACTCGTAGGAGACCTCGAGCGGGCCGAAGCACTCGCCGCAGGCGTAGAGCGGGCCGATCTCGTAGGTCTCGCCGCACTCGCGACAGGAAAGATGGGTTGCCGAGCCGAGCAGGCGCGCTCGGGTGGCCGGGGCAGACGTCATCGGGAAGGTTCCTCCTCATCTTTACCCGCAGACGCGTTGCCCGCGGGCCGGAGTTAGCACCGTTTCCCGCGCCCCGACATGGCTGGTTCGAGAGCCGACATCGGTGAGATGCACGGGTGGTTGCCGGGGCTTCGTCGGGCCGTTCCCTCTGCCCCTCTGGATGAGCTGGTTCAGTTGTGGGTCCTTGGCGGACCGGGTACAAGTGTAATCCACTGCGGGCGCGGGCTCGATCGGACAAGTTCGCCAAGGGTGCGCCGCCGTTCCGGACGTGCTGGGCGGAACGGCGGCCAGACCACGCGCGATGCGGGTCAGTGAGCCTGCGGGGCCGGTTGGCCGCCCGGAGCCGATTCCGGCGCGGTCCGCTGGACGGCCGGGGCCTGCGCGTCGGACTGGTCCTGCGGTCCCGGGTTCTGGGCCGGCTGGCGTTGCGTGGTCTGCGCCTGCGGGCCGGGCGCTGCGCCGTTCGGTTGGTCCGCGTTCTGCCCGGCCTGCGCCGCCGGGGCCATCCGGTGCCGGCCAAGGTTGCCGGTGCGGTCGCCCGCCGGGGGCGCCGCCGGGTCGGCCGCCGTGGTCGTCGTGGTCGGCGGCTGCGGGCCGGAGTCCGGGGACTGCGACTGCGCGGGCTCCTGCACGGCCGGCTGGGTCTCGGCCGGTTCCTGCGGCTGCTGCGGCTCGGGCTGGGAAGGCTGTGCCGGCTGCGGGGCAGCGGGCTGCTGTGGCGCAGCAGGCTGCTGTGGCGCAGCAGGCTGCTGTTGTGCCGGTTGCTGCTGTGCGGGCTGTTGCGCCGTGGGCTGCTCACCGGGCTGCGATTGGTGCGCGGGCCAGTGCTGGTGCGGCTGCGACGGCTGCTGTTGATACGGCTGGTCGGGCTGCACGACCACCACGCCGGGCGGGGCGTACTGGTCCGACGACTGAGCGTCGCGGTGGTGCCGGTTGGCCGGCTTGCCGGAGCCGGACGCATTCTGCCGCGGGTCGGTGGACTTCCGGTGGCGACCGGTGCCGGGATCGGTGGTGATCACGGTGCTGCCGGAGGAGTACGACGGGTCGCCGGATCCACCGCCGGAGGACGTCGATCCGCTGGGACCGGCCACCTGGGTCGAGGAGCCGGAATTCGCCGGGGCGGGCGCGGAGGCGGAGGAGGATGCCGACGACCGACCGGTCGCCGGCGCGGGGGCGGCGGCCGCCGGACCGCCGGCGCCGCGCGTCGCCGGGCCATGACCCGTGGCCGGAACCGGACCGGTCACCGGGCCATGAGCCCCGGTTGGAGTCTGAACAGTCCCCGGGGCACGACCCGTCGGAGCCTGACCGGCCACCGCCGGAACATGACCAGATGCCGGAACCTGACCGGCCCCCCCCGGAACATGACCAGCCATCGGACCCTGCCCGGCCATCGGATCCTGCCCGGCCATCGGACCCGGACCAGCCCCCGCCGGAACATGACCAGGCGCTGGGGCCTGACCGGCAGCCGGAACCGGACCGGTCATTGGAGCCTGACCGGCAGCCGGGTACTGAACCGACGCGGGAGCCTGAGCTCGTGCGAGAGCCTGAGCCGAGGCCGAAGTGCCCGCCACGGTCGCGCCGGACTGAGCGAGCGCCGGGTTCCCACCCGACGCCGTACCCGGCGCCGGCTTCCCAGGAGCCTGAGCGGGAGCGGGGACCGCAGCCGCCGCCGGGGCCGGCGCAGCCGCGGCCTGCAGCCCGCTGCCCGCTGCCGACACGGTCAACTGCTGGGTGGCGAGCTTCGGGTCGTGTGCGGGCGGCGCCGAGATCGCGCTGACAATCGCCCAGGCCGGAACCGCGGCGGCCGCCACGACGGCCGCGATCATCGTCGCCGACCGGTGGGTCCCGCCCAAGGACGTGATCCGGGCCAGGTGGATCGCGCGCGCCGGACCGGCCCGGCGCGGTGTCGGTTTCGCCGCGGGCGCGTCTTGCACACGGCGCAGTTCGCGGCGCCGCTGGAACTCCCGCGCCGTACCTGCGATGGCCTGCAACCACAGCGACATCTCGTCGCCGATGGCGGACTTGGGCCGCTGTCCGTCGTTCATGACTGTCCCCTCCGACGTCCGCGCCGTCGCGGCGCCTTTGGCTCCGGGCAATCTCCGGCGGAATGAGCAGGCACATTGCCCAATCCGGCGTTGTCAACCTATTGGCGGGCAGGGTGACCCCGACTCGGGATTTGCCTCCTCAATCCCCTTTACGTAGGCAATGCCAACCTTCAGCGGTTCCCCAACTCCCCACCAAATCTGACTTTCGCGTAGGAACCGACGCGTGCGCTCCGGTGCGACCATGGGCGAATGGTGACCCGCTGCAGCGCGTTCGCCGCCTCGTTGCTGGTGCTGGCGGGATGCACGGCCGCCACGGGTCAGGCCGCCGCCGGCCAGGACATTGCCGTCCGTCAGCCGGCCGATCCGTCCCGGCCACCGGCAACGTGGGCCGCCCCGGTCGGCAGCCCGGTGAACGCCCAGGTCACGCTCACCGCCCCGCTGTACGACGCGCCCGGCGCCCGCGTACCGGTCATCGTCACCGTGCACAACCCACCCGCGCGGTTGCCCGCGGACTCGCTGGAGGCCACGGCCTCGGACTCCAGCCGGGTGACGGACTGCGGGGATACCTGGGAAAACCCTGTCCGGCACACGATTTCGCGTACCTGCTATCTCATCGCCCCCGCCGGCATCACCCATATCGAGCTCAGCGGCCGTGCGCACTGGGCGGTGGCCGACGGCAGCCACGTGTCGCTCACCTCACCCGCGGTGCACTTCCGCACCTCGGGACCGGCGTCGGCGGCGGTGGATCCGGCCGCGAGTGCACGAATCGAATCGTGCGGCAATCCCGGACCGGCGGTGTGGCTGACGTTCGACGACTTCGTGCCCTCGGTCGAGGTCGCGCACTCCTTGGTCGACGTGCTCGGGCGCAATCACGCCAGGGGCCGGTTCTTCCTCAACCACGTCTCGCCGCAGGTGCGGCGGATCCTGGAAAGTGCCGGACACATCATCGAGGACCACACCCGGGACCATCTCGCTATGAACGATCTGACAGACAGTCAGATTCATGAACAGGTCCGCGGCGGGCCACCCACCACCGCAGGGGCACCGTTGCTTCTGCGTCCGCCGTACGGCGCGGGCGCCGAGGCCGCGCGGGTCGTCGATCTGGTCGCCGAGGACGGCTACGCGACCTGCCGCTGGACCGTCGACACCCGCGACTGGGCCGGGTCCACCCCGGACCAGATGGCCGAGGCCGTCCGTTACGGCAACTCGTTCACCCCGCCGGTGTCCGCGGGCGGAGTGATCCTCATGCACGCCAACCACTTCACGCCGGAGAAGTTGCAGGCCGTGATCGACGCCGTGCGCGGCCGAGGCCTGAGAATGGACGCCGGCGCCGGCGGATAGCGTGGAGCCATGTCGGAAGCCCCGTCGGACATCCTCCTGGCTTCCAACCGTGGTCCGCTGAGCTTCCACGTCGGACCGGACGGGCGCCTGAGCACGACGCGGGGCGCGGGCGGACTGGTGGCCGGACTCGACCGTTCCGGCATCGCCGAGCGAGTGACCTGGGTGTGCGCCGCCCTGTCCGACGCCGACCGCACCGCCGCGCACACCGCACCCAACGGTCGCCTCGACCTGGCCGGCCACGCCGTGCGGGGCAAGGTCCGCATGCTTCCCATCGATCCCACCGTGTTCAGCCACGCCTACAACGGCGTCGCCAACTCGGTGCTCTGGTTCGTCCACCACCTGCTGTTCGACGTGGCGCGCAGCCCCGAGTTCGACCACAGCTTCGGCCGCGCGTGGCTCGACTACCAGACCTACAACTCGACCTTCGCCGATGCCCTGGCGGCCGACGCCGCACCCGGGGCCCGGGTGTTGGTGCAGGACTACCACCTGGCCCTGCTGCCCGCGTTGCTCCGAAAACTGCGCCCGGACCTTCGGGTCGCGCACTTCAGCCACACGCCGTGGGCGCCGCCGGACTACTACCGCATGCTGCCCGACGAGGTCGGGACGCAGGTGCTGAGCGGGGTGCTCGGCGCCGATCACGCCGGGTTCCTCACCCCACGCTGGGCCCGCGGGTTCCTCGACTGCTGCGAGATGAGCCTGGCCGCCGAGGTCGACCGGGAGGCCATGACCGTCACCCACGAGGGACACACCACCCGGATCCGGGTCCATCCACTGGGCATCGACGTCGCCTCGCTGCGGGAGCGGGCCGCCGCCCCGGACGTCGCGCTGCACGAGGCCACGCTTGCCCAGCAGGTGGGCGACCGCGCGGTGATCGTCCGGGTGGATCGCACCGAGATGTCCAAGAACATCGTGCGCGGCCTGCACGCCTACCGTGAACTGCTCCGCCAGGCGCCGCACTGGCAGGGCCGGGTCGTGCACCTGGTGATCGCCTACCCGAGCCGCCACGAACTTCCCGAGTACCGCGAGTACACGGCCACGGTGCAACGCATCGCACGCGAGATCGACGACGAGTTCGGCACGGAGAGCTGGCGGCCGTTGCTGCTGTTCACCGACGACGACTTCCCGCGCTCGCTGGCCGCCTATCGCCTGGCCGACGTGGTCGTGGTCAATCCGGTACGCGACGGGATGAACCTGGTCGCCAAGGAGGCACCGGTGGTCTCCCGCCGCGACGCCGCGCTGGTCCTCTCCCGCGAGGCGGGCGCCTGCGACAGCCTCGGGGAGCACGCGGTGACTGTGAACCCCTACGACGTCTCCGGGACGGCCCGCGGGCTGGACACCGCGCTGCGGATGGACCCCGCCGAACGCGCAGCCAGGAGCGTTCGCCTGGTCGAGGCCGCGGCCCAATGTCCACCGGACGTCTGGTTCACCGAGCTTCTCACGGCTCTGGAGGCGATTCCGGCTCGCTGACCTGACGGCCCGTCAGCTCGAGCTGACGGAGCCTCAGATCGGCCTGACGGACCGTCAGGCCGGACCGAACGAGTCCGGTCCGAGGCCCCCCGGGCCGCGCGGAGCACGTCGGCGCTCGAGCCCGGCCCGGCGATCCGGTGCCGGCGCCTCGGCATCGGGGGCATCGCCGACGTGCGCGGTCACCGTTACCGGGATCCCGTTGAAGACCGCGTTGCCGGTGAGCGGGTCGACCTGGCCGTCGTCGGTGAGCAGGTTCGCGTTCACGCCCGGCCGGCCCGCGGCCACCCGCAGGCGTGCCTCGGGCTCGTCGTGGCCCCAACCGTGCGGCAACGAGACCACCCCGGCCAACACGTCGTCGGTCACCTCCACCGCCGCGACCACCTCACCGGAAGCCGAGCTGACCGTCGCCAGCCCGCCGTCGCGCAGCCCCAGTCGAAGAGCGTCGTCCGGATGCACCCGCAGCGTGCACCGACGCGCCCCGGAGACCATCGCGGGCAGGTTGTGCAGCCAGGAGTTGGCCGAGCGCAGGTGCCGGCGCCCCACCAGCCGCAGGCCCTCGTCGGCCGGCGCCTCCAGCTGTGCCCGGACCTGCGCGGCCGCAGCCAGCAGCGGGGCCGGGCCGAGGTTCAGCGCCTGGCCCGGGGTGGTCAGCAGCTCGGGCAGTCGCGGCTCCAACTCGCCCAGGTCGACGCCGTGCGGGTTGCACTCCAGATCCTCCAACGTCAACCCGTACGGGCCGGTGCAGAGCAGGATGTCCAGGAGTCGTTCCGGTCCACGCCGTTTGACCGGCATGTCGGTCAGCTCGATGCCGAACTGCGCGGCCAACTCCTCGGCCACCGCGTCGTCGAACTCGTCGATCTCCTCCACGCTGCGCCCGAGCGCGGCCAGCGTCAACCGGGTCACCGTCTCCCACTCCGGGTACATGCCCAGCGGCATCGGCAGGACCGGGGCTGCGTACTTGGCCGTGTTCCGACAGGCCAGCGCGTAGCGGTCCAGGTCGTAGTGGGAGCGTTCCAGCGGCGACGGGACAGGCAGGACGACGTCGGCCAACGCGGTGGTCTCGTTCAGGTAGGTGTCGACGCTGATCAGCAGGTCCAGGTCGCGCACCGCGGCCCGGAATCGCGTCGAGTTGGGCAACGAGCGGGCCGGGTTGCCGCCGATGGTGAGCAGCGCCCGCACGCGGCCGGCACCGGCGGTATCCATCTCCTCGGGCAACGCGGCGGCCGGCGCCTCCCCGCAGATGATCGGCAGCCCGCGTACCCGGGTGCGTCCGGCACCACCGATCGACTTCGCAGCCGGAGTCCTGACGTGCGCGGGCCGCGGGAACATCGCGCCACCGGCCCGGTCCAGGTTGCCGGTCAGCACGTTGAGCACGTCGACCAACCAACTGACCACGGTCGCGTGCACAGTGGTCAACGGGCCCATTCCGACGTGCACGACACCGGCGGGCGCGCCGGCCAGGTCTCGGGCCATTCGCCGGATCGCCCCGACATCGACCTGCGTGTGGCGCGCGACGCGCTCCGGGGTGAAGTCGGCCGCCAGCGCCGCCACATCGGCCAGCCCGACCGTGAACGCGGCCAGCCGCCCCAGATTCACGTGGCCTTCGGCCACCAGGACGTGGATCATTCCCAACAGCAACGCCGCGTCGGTGCCCGGCCGGATCCGGACGTGTTCGTCGGCACCGTCCGCGGTGCTGGACCGGCGCGGATCGACGACCACGTAACGACCGCCCCGGCGGCGCAGGGCCCGCAGGCGCGATCGCAGGTCCGGCGCGGTGATCAGGCCGCCGTTGGAGGTGACCGGGTTGGTGCCCAGCAGCAGCAGGTAGCTGGTGCGGTCCACGTCGGGCACCGGGATCGAGGTCGGGTCGCCGTACAGCAGGGCGGCGCTGACCTGCCGCGGCCGCAGGAACAACGACGCGGTGGAGTAGACGTTGCGGGTACCGAGCGCACGGGTCAGGGCCTGGCTGTACAGCCGGGCGCCGAGCGATCCCATCGCTCCGCTGCCGGTGAACACCGCGATCGCATCCCGGCCGTAGGTGTCCGCGATCCGTGGCAGCCGGGCCGACAACTCGGCCCACGCCTCGCCCCACGACGACTCGCGCAGCTGGCCGGCGCGGCGGACCATCGGGGTGCGGAGCCGGTCCGGATCGGTGTGCAGGCTCTTGAGCGCAACCCCTTTGGGGCAGATGAATCCGGAGGAGAAGACGTCGTCCGGGTCGCCGCGAATCTCCCCGAGCGTCCCGTCGTCCTCGATGCCGACGAGCAGGCCGCAGGTTGCCTCGCAGAGCGGGCAGGTGTGCGGCGCGGCGGGCATTGTTCCGTTCTATCGTCCGGGCCGGCGCAGCGGCTCCGCGGTGATCCTGGGGTTGGCAAGATCCTTCCCACGGTTCGTCGCCCTGGTCTCACCCGCCCCGGGAAGCGACCGCTGTGATCGTCAGGAGCCACTCCACGACTGCGGCTGGGTCCTCCAGAACCAGGTCCGCCGCCGCTGCCGGCGCCGACGACTCCGGGTTCGCAACCGCCACCTTCAGGCCGGGCACACCTTCCTTCCGCAGGGCGTCGATCGCCGTGAAGGCCGCCAGGTCGGCAAGGTCGTCGCCGATGAAGCAGACGGCCTGCGCCCCGGCCGCCAACTCCCGGAACGCAACGCCCTTGTCCGGCCCCGGGCCGAGCAGTTCCAGGACCAGCCGCCCCGACAGCACCTCCAGGCCGCAGCCCTCGGCCAGGCGGACGACAGGCTCGCGCGCGGCAGCCGACGCCACCTGCGGATCGGCACAAGCCCGAAAGTGGATCGCCAACGAATGGCCCTTGTCCTCGATCCGGACGCCGGGCGCAAGGCCGGCGAGCAGTCGGCCGAGGCCGGCCCCCGCCGATGCCAACCCCGGATGCGGCGCAGCCGGCTGCAGACCGGCAGCCCGCGACCACATCTGGCGGCCGTGCACCCCGACGACCGCCACCGCCGGGGCGTCCGGGGCGGCCAGATCGAGCAGCTCCACGACCCCGAGCGCGGCCCGGCCGCTGACGATCGCCACCGTGCCGAACACCGCGGCAGCCGCGCCGAGGGCCTCCCGGGCGCCGGGCTGCGGGTGGGCCCGCGACGGGTCCACCACGATCGGGGCCAGGGTGCCGTCGTAGTCCAACGCCACCAATGCCCGCTCCGGGTGGGCGGCCAACGCCGCCGACCAAGCCCCGCCCGCCGCGGTCAGCTCAGGCGCGGTGCACATCACCGGCTTCCTGGCCGTGCCTCGGGCAAGCCCTCGGTACGGCTCAGTTCAGCCGCGGTGCACATTTTCCGGCTTCCTGGCCGTGCCTCGGGCAAGCCCTCGGTACGGCTCAGTTCAGCCGGAAATCGCTGCAGATGATCACCGTGAGCTCGTCGGTCGGAACGCCCGGGAACGCGGGCAGGCTACGCGTGACCGTCGGGAATGCAGCCATCAGCGCTCTGGCGGCCGCCTCCATGCCCGGCGGGTAGTAGACCGTGGTCACCGGGATCTTCCCGACCCACGGCCCGGTTCCGTCGACGTCCCACCCGGCAGCCCGCAACGCGTTTCGGAACTGCAGCACGAGGCTGTGCCGGCGGCTCTGGTCGAAGAGGACCACCGGGGCTCGCTGGGCGGGCTGGGCGGAGGGGAACCCGACCGGCGCCCGTGGCACCACCGGGACGCCGGCAGTCGGCGTGGGCGCCGTGGCGGGCACGGGGCGCGGGGCCGGGGCCACCGCGATGGGCGCCTGAGTGGCCGGCTGCGGTGACGCAGTCGTGGTCGTGTTCTGGGCCACGACGCGATCCATTCGTTCTGCCCGCTGACCGAACATCAGCAGCAGAACGCCCACCAGGGCGATCACCGCGAGCGAGGCGGCGGCCGAGGAACCCAGCACACCGAGCGCGCCCGGGCGACGACCCCGATACCCTCCGCTACCCATGCGCCGTTACCTCAGGCATCGAGCCCGAGGCGGCGTGCCGAGCGGGCGCGCTGCCGGGCGTAGCGCAACCGCCGCAACCGCTTGACCAGCATCGGGTCGTGGGCCAGGGCTTCCGGCCGATCGATCAGGGCGCCGAGAATTTGGTAGTACTGCGTGGCCGAGATACCGAAGAGTTCGGCAACCGCGTTCTCCTTGGCGCCCGCGTAGCGCCACCACTGCCGCTCGAAATCGAGAATCCGCGCTTCCCGGTCGGACAGCCGACTGAGAATCGGCTCCCCTGCCTGGGTTGGAACGAGGGTCGCAACGCTGCTGGCTTCCATCGGGCATCCTCCGTGTTCTCAGATGGCGACTCGGCCATCGTATGCCCGAACAACAGCGCTGTCATTCGCATCCGGGGCCTGTCGCGATCCCACTCGCGGAGCGTCTCACCCACCACCGACACTTCTGCCACAACCGCACCCGCACCCCCTGCGCCCACAGGCATTTACGGCCGGGCACGTCGGTGCCCACCCGTGCATACGGGCCCGGCGACGATGGCCGGACGCGGCTGCGCCCGTCACCGCCGAAGCGGTGACGGGCGCAGGACGGTCGTGCGGGTTGCGTCAGGCGCCGACGCCGCCGCGGCGACGGGCCACCAGGGTGACGCCGCCGCCGGCCAGGCCGAGGCCGGAGCAGAGCAGCAGCGCGGTCATGTCCGAGTTGCCACCGGTGTGCGGCAGCGCGGTGTTGGAGACCTCGTCGCCGGTGTCCGAGGCTGCCGGCTGGCTGGTGGTGACGCCGTTGTCGCCGGGCTGGTTGCCGCCGAGCAGGCCACCGAGCAGACCACCGGTCAGGCCGCCGAGCAGGCCACCGTTGCCGAGGATCGGGTTGAGCAGGCCGTTGACCGTTTGGGTCACCGGCTTCAGGGTGTCGGTGACGCCCTGCAGGCCGAGGCCGTTCACGACACCGCCGAGGCCGTCGACCGGGTTGCCGGAGGACAGCACGTGGGTGACCGTGCCCAGCACACCGGCGACCGGGGTGTTGGCGGTGGCGCCGGTGACCGTGCCCAGCAGGCCGGCGACCGGGCTGTCGGCAACCGCGCTCTGCGCGTCGCTGCCGGAGGCCATGTCGAGCACGCCCGCAACCGGGGTGTCCGACGCGGCGCTGGTGACGGTGCTCAGGACGCCGGCAGCCGGGGTGCCCGACAAGGCGTTGGTGACGGCACTGGTGATGCCGCCGTTGTCGCCGCCGCCACCGAGCAGGTTGGTGACGGGGCTGAGCAGGCCGGTGACCGACGAGGTGTCGACGGGCAGCGGCGTGGTGTCGGCGGAGGCAGCACCGGCAGCGGCGACGCCCAGCGGCACCGCGGCGACGGCGGAGACGGTAGCGATGCGGACGATGCGCTTACGGGTGGCGGACTGGCCAGCGTGACGACCGGACATGTTTGGTGTTCCCCCTCGAGGAGTCTGCGGCGAGGCGCCCCGGTCCGGATTCCAGCCCCCCGGCTGGAAGTTCCTGATCGTTTTTCGGCGTCTCGTTGTTTCCCGGCTGAGACGGGCGCCCGACGGCCCGCGGTTCCCGTCATTGAACAAGCTCACTGGGGGTCCCGGAACGGTTACTGCCTGCGGTTGCTCCAATACGGTGAGAGCAAACCAGGACCTTCCGGAATCAAACGCGCGCGGCGTTCCGGGGCGAGCCTGCCCACTGTCGGCACTCCACCGAGATCCACACCGGTCCGGCCGAAACCTCCCACGGCCCGACGATCCACCCGCGAAAGCTTTACTGGCGCCATACCAGGGCCCGAGGAAGATCAGACCTCCGCTCGGATCTGTTCGACCAATTGGGTGAACGTCCGCTCGGTGCCGGCGCCGAGCACCCGGGCGGCCACCCGGCCCTGTTTGTCGAGGATCAGCGTGCTCGGTATCGCGCGCGGCGGCAGCGAGGTGCGAAATGTCAGCTGCAGTCGCCCGTCCGGGTCGCGCAGGCTCGGGTAGGTGACGTCGAAGCGCTGCTCGAAGGCGACAGCCGCGGCGTCGGCATCGTCGCGGGTGTTGATGCCGAGGAACTGGACGGTGTCGTGCGGCACGTCGCCCCAGGCGCGGGCCAGCTCCGGCGCCTCGCGCCGGCAGGGCGCGCACCACGACCCCCAGACGTTCAGGAGGAACACCGTGCCCCGGTGCGCCGCGACGTCGTAATCGCCGCCGCCGACCAGGGCGCCCGCCAACGCAATCGGCTCCCCGCGCTGGTCGGCCGGGATGATCGTGACCGCCCCCGTGCCACCGACGAAGCCCTCGTCGCCGCTGGTCGGCGCGAGCGAACCGGTGGACGAACAGCCGCCGAGCAAACCCAGCAACGTCCCGGCGAGGGCCAGTGCGGCAGTCAGGGGCACGGCGCCCGGCCGCTTCACCGCTGTGTCCCCCCGCAGGTCAGTTGCCGAACGCCACCACGATAAGCGGCGCCTCGCCGACCCACGGCGAACGGTACGTCAGGCCGGGGCTGAGCCACTTCGGCGCTGGGCCGGAATCAGCGGCTGGCCGCGCAGCGCCCGGACGGCCGCCCGCAGGTGCAGGTAGCGATCCCGGGAGCCGTCGCACGCGGCGACCGCCCCGGTGCGCAACAACGCGTCGAGCAGCGCCGCGGAGTCGCGGAGCACCGCGTGGACGCTGTGGTCGCCCGGGACCGCCGAGGGTCCCAGCGGGGCCACGTGCTCCCGGGCCAGGGCGAGGTGCAGGTCGGCGATCTCCAGGGCCCGGCGCGTGGCCGGATCCAGGAAGGCGCGCCGCGGCAGGTCGAGATGGAGCTGGACCAGATCCGTGACCGTGTCGATGACCTGAGCCACGGCGTCGGCGGCGGGCTCCGGCTCCGCGGTGCCGCAGGCCGATTGCAACCGATCCAGGTGGGCGTTCCAGTTCACGGCGGTCCCTCCAACCAATCACGTCCGGGGCGGTCCGAACGCGACCTCAATCACTGTCTTTCGGACTCCTGGCCGTGCGCCGGTTATGCCCGCCGCACGTCTGCTGTTCGTTTTAGGAGCGCAGCCTTTGCGGGAGCTGAGCCAACTCTGAGACGCAGCCATGTCTCGTCCGGTTCCGACCCCAGCTTCCGCAAAATCCGTCTCGTCCCGCGCGGCCATTGCGCCGTTCGGGTCACCGACCAGCGCTGAAGCGAGCGCGGGCGGACGGCACACTGGTGCGATGCCCCACCGGTACACATTCGCCAGCAGCTGGCACCTGCCCGTGCCGCCGGATGTGGTGTTCGCCGAACTGGAACGGCTGGACCGGTACCCGATGTGGTGGCGTCAGGTCCGCGCTGCCGAGCGGATCGACGACAACACCTGCCGGCTCGTGGTGCGCTCCGTGCTCCCGTACGACCTGCGGGTGACCGCGCACCGGCTCCGTGCGGATCCTGCCGAGGGCGTGCTTGCCGCGCGTCTGTCCGACGATCTGGTCGGAACCTGCGGATGGCGCCTGATCCGCCAACCCGACGGCACCCGGGTGGAGTTCACCGAGGAGGTCGAGGCACAGCGGCCGCTGCTGCGGCGGCTGGCGGTGGCCCGTCCGGCGCTCCAGGCGAATCACGCATGGATGATGCGGTGCGGGGAACGTGGGCTGCGGCGCCACCTGATGCAGGCGTAGTGCCCGGTACCACACGTCGTGGCCCTTATGTCGCCCAATAGCGCGACCTAAAGTTCTTTGTCAGGACAAGTCACCACCGTCCCGGAACGGTACGACGTCCGGGAATCCGGCGGGCCGCAGGTGGGTATGCCTACGGCGGTCCGTCCCAAATATTCGGTTTAAGGAGCTTCGCGTGGTTTCCCTGTCGGGCAAGGTAGCCATCGTCACCGGCGGAGGTTCCGGCATGGGCCGGGCGACCAGCCTCCTCGCAGCCGCGCTGGGAGCCTCGGTCGTGGTTGCCGACCTCGACGGCGCCAAGGCCGAGGCCGTGGCCAAGGAGATCAGGGGCGACGGCGGGCAGGCCATCGCGATCGCCGCGGACGTGACAAGTGCCGCGGACAACCAGGCTGCGGTCGACCTCGCGGTGTCCACCTACGGCGGGCTGGACGTGCTGGTGGCCAACGCCGGCCTGGCGCACGACCCGACCCCGTTCGAGGAACTGTCCGAGGCCCTGTTCGAGAAGGTGTTCGCGGTCAACGTGCGTGGCCCGTGGCTGGGCGCACGGGCGGCGGCGCCGGCGATGCGAAAGCGCGGCGGCGGCTCGATCATCGTCGTCGGCTCGATCATGGGCGAGCGTGCCCGCCCGGGCTTCAGCTCCTACGCGCCGTCGAAGGCCGCCTCCAACCACCTCGCGAAGACGTTGGCCCTGGAACTTGCCGCCGACAACATCCGGGTGAACTGCCTGGCCCCGGTGGCCACCGACACCCCGATGCTCGCCTCCTTCATCGGAGCCAAGAACAACTACGAGGAGGGCAAGGCGAAGTTCATCGCCTCGATCCCGCTGGGCCGACTGGCCACCGCCGAGGACATCGCCGAGGCGGCCGTCTACTTCGCCTCCGACGAGGCGTCATTCCTGACCGGCGTGGTACTGCCGATCGACGGCGGGCGCGGCATCTGACGCCGACTCGGCGCGGACGGAACAGATTATCTGACTTAGCGTCACTTTCCCTGCCAGTAAGCACATCCGGAGGCACCGAAGTGCATCACGTACCCTCGATCATCGACGGCAAGGAAATCGACGGCCAGCACGGCGCGCTCGAGGTGCTCGACCCGGGCAACGGAGAGCAGTGGGCGCAGGTCGGCCAATGCGGTGAGGCAGAGGTCGACCTCGCCGTCAAGGCCGCCCGCGCGGCCTACGACAACGGCTGGTCGGACACCCCGGCGGTCGAGCGCGGCCGCCTCATGCGCAAGCTCGCCGACCTGATCATCCGCGACGGCGCCCGCATCGCCGAGTTCGAGACCAGGGACGTGGGCAAGCCGATCAGCCAGGCCAAGAAGGACGTCATCGCGGTCGCCCGGTACTTCGAGTATTACGGCAGCATCGTCGAGTGCCTCGACGGTGACACCCTGCAGACTTCCCCCGCGGTGTTCGCCATGACGATCCGGGAACCGTTCGGCGTCACCGGTCACATCACGCCGTGGAACTACCCGCTGCAGATGGTCGCCCGCACACTGGCCCCGTCGCTGGCCGCCGGCAACTGCTGCGTGCTCAAGCCGGCCGAGCTGACCCCGGTCAACGCCAGCGTGATCGCCCAGCTCGCGCTCGAGGCCGGCGTTCCGCCCGGCGTCTGGAACGTCGTGCAGGGCCCGGGTTCCACGGTCGGCAACGCGATCACCGCACACGACGGCATCGACCACGTCTCGTTCACCGGCTCGCGCCCGGTCGGCGAGATGGTCGCGATCAACGCCGCGAAGCACGTCATCCCGGTCGTGCTCGAACTCGGCGGCAAGTCGCCGAACATCATCTTCCCGGACGCCGACATGGCCGAGGCGATTCCGCAGGTCGTCAACGCGATCATTCAGAACGCCGGGCAGACCTGCTCGGCCGGTTCGCGCGTGCTGATCCACGAGGACTGCTACGACGAGGTCAACGAGCTGATCGCGGCCGAGTTCCGCAAGATCGTTCTGGGCCACGGCATGACCGACCCGGGCATGGGCCCGGTCGTCTCGGCCAAGCAGCTCGACACGGTCTCGGGCATGGTCACCGAGGGCATCAAGCTCGCCGAGGGCGACCTCGTCGTCGGCGGCAAGCGCGCCGAGGGTCACGGCGGTGGCTTCTTCATGGAGCCGACCTTCTTCACCAACGTCCCGGAGAGCGGCTATCTCTTCAAGGAGGAGATCTTCGGCCCGGTGCTCGTCGGCACGAAGTTCACCGACGAGGCCGACGCGATCCGGTTGGCGAATGCCACCGAGTTCGGCCTGGTCGCCGGTATCTGGACGCGGGACGCCGGACGAGCGCTGCGGATGGCCAAGAAGATCAAGACCGGTCAGGTATTCATCAACACCTACGGCGCCGCGGGCGGCGTGGAACTTCCCTTCGGCGGCTGGAAGAAGTCCGGCTACGGCCGGGAGAAGGGCTTCGAGGGCATGCTGGGCTACACGCAGACCAAGACGATCGCGATCGGTCTCTGACCCCGGGTCCCGCCTTTTCCCCATCTTCTGGCGTGTCCCGCGCCCTTGAAGGGCGGCGAAGGGCGCGCGACACGCCAGAAGATGCAGAGGGGGGCGCGCTATGAACGCGGGCGGTGCTGAGTTGCCGCTCTCGGGGATCACCGTGGTCTCCTGCGAGCAGGCGGTGGCGGCACCGTTGGCGACCCGCCACCTGGCCGACCTCGGGGCCCGGGTGATCAAGATCGAGCGCCCGGGGGTCGGCGATTTCGCCCGGGCCTACGACGAGACCGTGAAGGGCATGTCCAGCCACTTCGTCTGGCTGAATCGGTCGAAGGAGAGCCTGACGCTGGACCTGAAGGATCCGCGTGGGCTGGAAGTCATCTGCCAGTTGCTCGATTCCGCCGATGTGTTCGTGCAGAACTTCGCACCCGGCGCGGCCGACCGCCTCGGCCTCGGCGCCGCCGAACTGACGCAGCGTCATCCCAAGCTGGTGCACTGTTCGATCTCCGGGTTCGGCAGCAGCGGGCCGTACCGCGACGCCAAGGCCTACGACCTGCTGATCCAGGCGGAGACCGGCGTGCTGTCGATCACCGGGACACCCGAAGAACCCGCCAAGGCCGGCATCCCGGTGGCCGACATCGCCGCGGGCATGTACGCGTTCTCCGGGATCCTGGCCGCGCTGATCGAACGGGGTCGGACCGGACGCGGCCGCGCCGTGGAGGTCTCGCTGTTCGACGCGTTGAGCGAATGGATGGGCTACCCGCTCTACTTCACGGCCTACGGCGGGGCCCAGCCCACCCGGTTCGGTGCCGCGCACCCGGCGATCGCCCCCTACGGACCGTTCACCGCCGCCGACGGTGAGGTGGTGATCGCCATTCAGAACGAACGCGAGTGGGCCTCGTTCTGCACCGGGGTCCTCAATCGGCCGGAGTTGGCCACGGACCCCAGGTTCGCCTCCAACTCGCTCCGAGTGGCCAACCGCGACCAACTCGCCACCACCCTGAACGCGGCGCTCGGGGCCCTGTCGGTGAGCGAGTTGACCCGGCGGTTGGACGGCGCCCGGATCGCGAACGGCCGGATGAACGACGTCGCAGGGCTCCTGACGCATCCGCAGCTGGTCGGCCGGGACCGCTGGCGAGCGATCGACTCCCCGGTGGGCGAGCTGGCCGCGCTGCTGCCGCCGATCACGTTGGCCGGCCTGGAGCCTCGGATGGACGCCGTCCCTGAGCTCGGCGAGCACACCGCCAGGATCCTGGCCGAGCTGGGCCATCCGCCGGACGCGGTGGTGGCACTGCGGGAGCAGGGTGTCATCTGATGCTCCCTAAGGTGGCATTGTGAGTGCGGTGATCTCGGCCCAGGGGCTGGGCGTCCGGCTGGGTGGATATCCGGTGTTCAGCGGCATCGACCTCGAGGTACCGCCCGGCGAGACGGTGGCGGTGCTCGGCGGGATCGGCGCGGGCAAGTCCACGCTGCTCCGGGTGTTGGCCGGGCTGGTGCCCCCGAGCAGCGGCACTGTGCGAGTGCTGGACCTTGCCCCGGACGACCCGGCACTGGCCCGCGATGTGGTACTCGCCGCCGGAGAACCGGAGTGGGAGCCGGGCGCCAACGTGCTCCAGGTGCTGGAACTGGCCCGGATGGCCGCCGACTTCGACGACCCGACGTGGCCGGTCCCGTCGCGAGTCTGTGAGGCCTTCGGGTTGGAGAGCCGGGAGGCCGACCCGGCGCTGACCCTCTCCCAGGGCTTGCGGCAACGTCTGGCGCTGGCCGCGGCCTTCTGCCGCCCGTCGCGACTGCTGCTGGTGGACGACCCGGAGTTCGGCCTGGACGCCGGCTTCCGCCCGGTGCTGGCCGAGATCCTTCTCGGCTACGCCGAACGTGGCGGAACCGTGGTGATGGCGACCCACGACCTGGACCTGGCCGTCGCGGCCAAGGCCCGCACCCTGGCGCTGGACTGACACCCCCGCACCACCCGCTTGGGTCATTGCCGGCGCGGGCCGGGCAGCCGCGTGCCTACCTTGCTGAGGCAGCGCGCTGGCCCCGGGGGTGATTGGCTTGACGTCGCAGGACCTCGCCGAGTTGCTGGCGCGCGAGACGCTGACCGTCGGCAAGCTGCCGCGGTACCGGAACCCCTACCGCGTGTGCGCGCTGGGCCTGCTCACCCTGGGCCTGTACTGGGTCTGGTGGGTTTACGCGATCAACCGCGAGCTACGAGCCTTCGACAACCGGATCCGCTGCCGCCCGGCGGTGTCCGCGGCGGCCGTCGTCTTCGGCGCCCCCTTCGGGGTGCCACAGTTCCTGGCGATGGAGAACACCGCGGCCCGCATCGAGAAGGCCCAAGTTGCCGCCGGCCTGCCCCGCACCTGCGACCCGCCCACCGCCGTGCTGATGTGGCTCTGCTTCGGCGTCGGGGTGCTCTACCTGCAGGACGAACTGAACAAAGTCGTGGCCCGCTACGGCGCACCCGCCGGCACCGAGGTGTTTCACTTCGCTTAGCAACCGCTGCCGCGACACCAGCCCGACTCAATTCATCTGATCGATTTCATTCATCTGATCCATTTCCCCTGGAAAGACCGCAACCACAGCGGGCACCTCGACGGGCCTTGCACCGAATTCCCGACACATGGAGGCCACGCGAGCCAATTACTCCAGATCGTAGTAGAGAGTACAGGAATCCTACTGCTACTGAAGTTATTGTCGGGGCCTGACCGGGTTCGAGCGGGCCGTGCGTAATGACCTGCCGCCATCGAGGTTCGGGTTCTGTCGGCCTCGACGGGGCCCAAGCTGTCGAGGGGTCAACTGCGTGGGTTGGCCCTTCAGGGAACAAGATTTTACCCACCTCGTGGGTCGTGGGACCCTGAAGAACCGGCCGCGACGGGCTCCTTCGGCGGGCGGGAGTGCACCGCCCGTCACAGGTAAGTTTATGCGTCCGGTTCTTCCCACGACCCACGAGGACACCGGCCAAAATCTTGACTCGGGGCCCCTGAATTGGTTGTGGGGGTTTCTGCATCCGGGTGAGTTTTGTCGGTGGGTTCGGTTAATATTGTCGGTATGGAGAACGCGGTGGTTGAGGTGGTCTCGGAACTCGAGGCCGCTATTACCGCTGCACGGAAATCGGTGGAGAATGATCTCTGGTCCTGCGCGGGTGTTCAGGTCTCGGATCTGCTCCTGAAGATGCATCGGTTCCGGGCGCAGGTCGAGTCGCTCGAGCTGCACCTGGTCCGCGAGGTGATCTCGCGCGGGATCCCGGCCGAGGTCGGCGCGGTAAATCCGCGTGCCTACCTGATGGGTGCCTTGACCATGTCCCCGGCGGAGGCCACGGTCACGATGAAGCTGGCCGAGGCGTTGGGTGGCCGGTTGGTCGACACCGGTGCGGCGTTGGCCGCCGGTGCGATCTGCCGCGAGCGGGCCAAGGCGATCGTCGAGGTAGTCACCGGGTTGCCGCCGGTCGCCTCGCTGGAGGAGCAGGCCGAGGTCGAGGAGATCATGCTGGAGTCCGCCGCGGAGTTGAACGCCACGGACCTGCGGCGGATGGACAAGGTCATGGCGGCCTACCTCGACCCCGACGGCGCCGAGCCACGCGAGGAGACCGCGCGCCGCAAGCGTGCGGCGCACCTGCGCCCGAACGGGGACGGGACCACCACCTTGAAGTGGACCGACACCGACGAACAGATGGCCCACCTCCAAGCGGCGCTCGAACCGCTGTCCGCCCCGCAGCCCGGCCCCGACGGGGAACCCGACCGACGCGACGCGGCCGTGCGCCGCGCCGACGCCCTCGCCGACCTCGTCGCACTGGTCCTGCGGCACGGCGACCTGCCCACCTCCCGCGGCGCCCGCCCCCACCTGATCATCACCATCACCCAGCAGTCCTTCACCAACGGCCGCGGGCTCGGGATCACCGCCACCGGCGAACACCTCTCCACCGCCGCGGTCCGGCGGATCTCCTGCGACGCCGACCTCACCGCCATCCGCCTGGACACCAACGGCGTCCCATTGAGCATGGGCCGCACCAGACGGACCGTCAGCCCGCAACAATGGCTCGCCCTCATCGTTCGCGACCACGGGTGCGTATTCCCGAACTGCGACCGACCGGCAACTTGGTGCGACGCTCACCATCTCCGGCACTGGGCCGACGGCGGCCCCTCCGATCTTGAGAACCTGGCCTTGGTCTGCGGCCGGCACCACGACGCGATACACCACGGCGGCTGGGACGTCGAAACAGGCGCCGACGGC
>DATAUG010000112.1:0-2304 GCA_036268355.1 Sporichthyaceae bacterium | reverse complement strand
CGATCGGCTTGGTGCCGCCGTGGGAGGTGTGCCCGCCGTCCACCGGGATCTCCGCGCCCGTGATGTAGGACGCCAGGTCCGACAGGAGAAACACCACCAGCTCCGCCACCTCGTCCGGCCTGCCCTCCCGGCCGAGCAGCGTCTGCTCGACGGTCACCTTGAGGAAGACCGGATCCGCGCCGGCCGAGATCGGCGTGTCGATCGGTCCGGGATGAACGGCGTTCACGCGGATGCCGCGCGGCGCCAGTTCCAGGGCCGCCACCTTGGTCAGGCCGCGCTGTCCCCATTTCGAGACCGTGTACGCGAGGGCGTGGTGGGCGTGCAGCCCGGCGATGGAGCCGATGTTCACGATCGACGCGGTGCCGTCCGAGGGCATCAGCGGCACCAGCGCCCGCATCCCGAGCATGGTGCCGGTCAGGTTGATGCCGATGACGCGGTTCCACCCGTTGACGTCCATGTCCATCAGCCGCTTGCGGTAGGGCACGCCCGCGTTGTTGACCAGCCCGTGCACCAGGCCGCCGGCCGCGCCGGACGATGCCAGGTGATCCGCCAGCGCCGCCCACTCGTCCTCGACGGCCACGTCCAGGTGCCGGTACTCCATGACCCCCGGCTGAAGCCTGGTCAGCCGCTCCGCGAGCGCGTGGCCCTCGTCGTCGAGGATGTCGCAGCCGACGACGTGTGCCCCCTCGGAGACGAGGAGCTGCGCCTCGGCTGCCCCCTGACCCCGGGCCGCGCCCGTCACCACGAAGGTCCGCTCGGCGATCCCGTACCTCATGGTCCGTGCGCCTCCCGGTCAGCGGTGGTGCCCTCGGCGCCAGACGGGCGCATCGGGTCGTGCAGCAACCCGGCCAGCACGTCCTCCTTGAGCAGGCCGAGCAGCTCAGGCGTGAACGCCCCGTCGACGAGGATGAAAGCCATCCGCGCGGTCGCGTCCGACCGGTTCTCCCAGCGGTGCGAGGTTCCCCGCTGCACCACCACGTCGCCGGCCCGGAGCACCGTCTCGCTCTCGTCGAGCACCAGCACCACCTCGCCCGAGAGCACGATCCCGTAGTCCACGGACTGCGTCCGGTGCACGGGGGACACCACCCCCGGCGGGAACTCGTTGATCCTGATCTTGGTGCCCGCCGGGGCCGGCGGCACCGTCAGCGAGCCCTCCGTCGGGTCGGGTTCGGCCGCGCCGACCGGCGCGGGCGCCGCCGGCGTCCCCCAGATCTCGAAGAAGTAGGCGCCGTCGGGCGCGGTGCGCACCGTGGGCACCGGCCCGTCGGACGCGAACACGGACACGCCGCGGGTGTCATGCCCGGTCACGACCCGGCGGGGAACGGTGGGCACAGCGGGGCTCCGGGACGGTATCGAAGATGGAAACGCCGGCCGCCAAGAGCGCCGGCGGCTGGCTTGGCCGGCGCGGGCCGGCCGATCGGCAGTTCATCGAAGCACGCCGTCCCGTCCGCCGTCACGGCCGCAGCGATCGGCTCTGCGCATGCCAGGTATTCGCGGGCATGGGCCGGCCGGATCCCCGGGCGCGGTCAGACGGCGATGGGAGCCCGCGGCACCCGTGCTACGGGCGTGTCCGCGGCGACGGGGGGCAACGACGCCGCCGCCTCGGTCAGGGTCCGCCGCAGCCAGGCGTGCTCGGGGGCCGAGGCGCGATCGGGGTGCCACCACAGTGTCTCGATCAGTTCCACCCGCCCGAACGGAGGCTCGGTAACCACCAGCCCCAGCGGTACCGCGACCCGCAGCGCCAGCCGCTCGGGGATGATCGCGACCAGGTCGGTGCCCGCCACCAGGTACGGCAGGGCGAGGAAGCCGGCGGTGGCGACCTGGATCCGCCGTCGCACCGACAGTTCGTCGAGGGCCCGGTCCGGCATCGTCACGTGGGTGGACCCGCAGATGCGGACCGCGTGCGGCATGGCGGACAGGTCCTCGAGCGTCAGGCACCCGTCCCGCAGCCGCCCATTGGCGGGATCGACGACGCATACGAACCGGTCGCGGAAGAGGGGTTCCTGCGAGCCGGGGAACCCGAAGCCGAGCGGCCCGATCAGCGCGTCGCAATTACGCAGCCCGTGCTCGGATTCGTGCATGTTCTCGGGGATGGCGTTGAAGGTCAGCCCGATGCCTGGGGCGGCCGCCGCCATCCGGCGCAGCAGCGGCTCGGCGAGCACCGAGATCGCGTAGTCGGTCGCGTCGATGCGGAACCGGTGGCGGCTGGTGGCCGGGTCGAACCGGCTGCCGGTGCCGAGCGCCTGGTCGACACAGTGCATGGTCTGCTGGACGGACGGCACGAGGGCCCTGGCGAAGGGGGTC